>CAWEEG010000015.1:0-20266 GCA_963808015.1 uncultured Actinomycetota bacterium | reverse complement strand
TCTCCTCGGCATGGCCCGCGCCGAGTCACTGGCCAAACTCCAATTCGGATCGGTGTCACGCCTCAGCCAGTTGCCGGACCACGTGGGGCTCTACCCGACCCACGGAGCAGGATCGTTCTGCACATCATCGGTCGCGGAAACCGCCGCATCGACCATCGGCAACGAGAAGCGGTCCAACCCTGTGCTCGCACATGGAACGGCCTCCTCGTTCGTGCAGAAAGCCCTGACCGGACTCCAGCCCTACCCGGATTACTACGCCTATATGGGTCCAATCAACCTCGCAGGACCCGAGCCGATGCCGGCTGTCTCGGCACCCCTGATTGCCGTCGATGATGTTCCCGCCGGTGCCCACATCGTCGATATCCGCCCACAGGCCGACTACGCCGCCGGGCATCTCCCTGGCTCGTATGGTCTCGAATTCGAAGATCAGATGGGAGTGTGGGCCGGCTGGCTTGTGCCGTTCAACGACTCGATCGTGCTCGTTGCCAACACCAACCAAGACACAACGGCAGCCACCGTCCAGCTGGCACGGATCGGCTACGACCGCGTCGTCGGTGTTATCACCAATCTCGGGGATCGGGACGACCTCTCTACATACCGCCTGGCATCACTCGCCGACCTCAGATCGGAGCTAGATGGCGCCTCTCCGCAGGTTCTCGACGTTCGAGCGCCGGGTGATTGGGAGGTATCGACGATCCCCGGCTCGTTCCTGCGCTACGTTCCCGACCTCCGTACCCAACTCCCGGAGGGCCTTGATCCAGATCGGCCGGTCTGGGTGATCTGCGGCGGCGGCTACCGATCACAAATGGCCGTCCGCTACCTCGAAGCAGGCGGATTCGAACCCATCGTCGTGACGGGCGGTGGAGTCGCAGAGGTGCTGGCAGACGATCAGGCGTAGTCCTCACAGAGTTGCACGATGCTTGCCGCAACCTCGTCCACTGCCTTGTCGGCCGCGGAGCTGAGACCAACGCCCGGTTCAACCTTGTCGATCTCAATGCCGTAGATGACCATGGCCGCGGGGAGCACTCCAACGGCGTCTCCAAGATCGATCGCCTCTGCGAGGCCGACGAGGTGGGTCGACGCCGATCGCCAGGCCGAGGGGAACCCCTGCATCCCGTCGATACGTTGGATCGAACCCGCCACACCGCCAGAGACAACGGCATCCACGATGACGGCCAGGCCGGCATCGCGCCACGTCTCGAGAAGGTGGGTGGCATCCCCAACAGATTCGACCAGCACGACGGATTCGGGGACACGATCCGCGAGCCGGTCAATCACGACCGGCCCGGCCCCATCGTCTCCCATCACTCGGTTTCCGACGCCGATGACGACAACTTCAGACACGTTCGACCGTAAGGTCGAGGAAGTGTGTCGCACACGAGATACACGGGTCGTAGTTGCGGATCGACTGCTCCAGGACCCACGACAGCTCGGGATCAGGGAGATCCAGATGCTGCTCGAGTACGAATCTCAAATCCGACTCGATCGTCAGCTGATTCTGTGCCGTAGGTGGCGTGATCTGAGCGTCTGCGATCCGGCCATCCTCGTGGAGCCGATACTGGTGGTAGAGCATGCCGCGTGGCGCTTCCGTTGCGCCGTGGCCCACTCCCGCCTTCGGTGTGTAGGCGATGTACGGCTCAGCAGGTTCCTCATACTCGTCGATGATCCGCAGCGCCTCTTCGATCGCGTAGAGCGTTTCCACACTCCGCACGATGATGCTCTTGAACGGGTTGTTGCACACCGGTTCCAGCCCCGCATCAAGCGCGGACTGCTGCGCGAGCGGTGTCAGCTTGTCGAAGTTGATCGCATACCGAGCCAACGGACCCACGTGATAGGCACCGCGCCCGCGCACTCTGCTGTGGAGCGCGTTCGAACGCTCTACGTGCTCTTCAGTGAAGAACTCGTTGAACTGAGACACCGGGATGTCGATGCCCTTGTTCGAAACGATGTTGCCCTCGTTGAACGGGTACTCGTCGGGATGGCACACCGAGACATACTCGAAGTCGAGTTCCGCCTCCGGGAACGTGAACCCGGCCGTCCAGTTGATCGTCTCGACAGCAGCGTCTTTCGCCCACTCGAGTTCGGGGACAAGCGCCTGCAACTCCTTCTTCGTCGGAGCGCGATAGAACCCGCCGACGCGAACATTGATCGGGTGAATCTCCCGACCGCCGAGGAGTGCGACGATGTCGTTCCCGGCCTTCTTCAACCGGAGGCCCCGCTCGACCACCTCTCGATGATCCGCAGCCATGTGGATGCCGCTCTGGTAGCCAAGGAAGTCGGGTGCGTGCAGTAGGTACACGTGGAGCACGTGGCTCTCGATCCACTCACCGCAGTAGATGAGCCGGCGCAACTCACGCAGGGAACCGCCGACGGTGACGTCGAAGGCGTCCTCCATCGCATGGACGGAACTCATTTGATACGCGATCGGGCAGATCCCGCAGATACGTGCGGTGATGTCCGGCGCATCGGTGTGCGGGCGGCCGCGCAGGAACGCTTCGAAGAACCGGGGTGGCTCGAAGATCGAGAACTCGACGTCCTCGATCTTGTCATCAACGACCTTGACCCGCATCGAGCCTTCACCCTCAACTCGCGCCAGGTACTCGACAGAGATCTCTCTCGCGTTCGTCATCGCGCACCTCCGATCTCGATCGATGTCTCTCGACGGTCGCTCTCCACGCGGAATGCCTCCGACCATGCGTTGAAGCCGCGCAGGGAATCGACGATCTCCCGATCCGACAGTCCCATCATCTCCCAGTTCTTGGCCAGCGAGGCTGCGTTTGCGCTCTCCATTGGGCCGAAGCAGCCGTAGCAGCCGCGGTCGTAGGTGGGGCACAGGGCATTGCAGCCGGCCTGCGTGATTGGACCGAGGCATACGGTGCCGTGTGACACCATCACACACGGATTGCCCTTTGCCTTGCATTCCACACACACGCTGTAGGTCGGGATGTTCGGCTTGCGTCCCTGCAGGAACGCAACGAGCACCTCGAGCAACTGGTACTTCGAGATTGGGCAACCACGGAGTTCGAAGTCGACCGGTACGTAGTCGGCGATCGGCGTCGACTCCTGCAACGTATCGATGAACTCCGGGTGGGCGTACACATAGGCGTTGAAGTCGTCGACGTCCTTCCAGTTCCGCAACGCCTGGATCCCGCCGGCGGTTGCACACGCGCCGATCGTGATCAGCACGGTCGTCTCGTCGCGGATCTGCTGGATCCGATCCCGGTCGTGTGGGGTTGTGATCGACCCCTCGACCAGTGTGACGTCGTAGGGCGGCGGCAGAACCTCGCGAGATGCTTCCATGAAGTTGGCGATCTGCACAACACCGGCGACGGCGAGCAACTCATCCTCGAGGTCGAGCAGGCTCAGCTGACACCCGTCACAGGACGCGAACTTGTGGACGGCGAGTGTTGGTAGCGCCACGTCAAACCTCCCTGATCCAGCACGAGCCAGCCATCTGGGCGCATGTCATCACAGGCCCGTCTTTGCAGAGGAAGAACTTCCCGAGTTGACAGTGGCCGCACAACCCGACCCCGCATTTCATGTTGCGCTCCATCGAAACGTAGAGGCGGTCATCAGTGAGCCCGCCCCGTTCGAGCGCTTGGATCGTGAAGCGCATCATCACTTCCGGTCCACAAACGAACGCGATGGCAGTGTCCCCGTCGAACGATGAGCGTCCAACCAGCGAGGTCACGACACCGACCGGCCCACGCCACGAGTCATCGGCCTGGTCGACGGTGATGAGGACCTCGAGGTCGAACCGACCACGCCACTCGTGAATCTGCGACGCGAAGAGCAGGTCGCTCGGTGATCGAGCGCCATACATCAGCGTCACGTTCTCATACCGCTCGCGATGATTGAGCACGTCGAACACCACCGGCCGCAGCGGCGCCAGACCCACACCACCGGCCACGATCAACACATCCCGGCCTTCTGCCGCCTTGGTGTCCCACGCGGTGCCGAATGGTCCCCGAACGCCGACGTAGTCGCCCGGCCGCAGCCCAACAAGGGCGTCGGTGACGGCCCCAACCGCCCGGATCGTCTGGACGATCTTCGTGGAGTCTTCGGGATCGCCGCTGATCGAGATCGGGACTTCGCCGATGCCGAACGCGTAGAGCATCGTGTATTGGCCGGGGAGGAAGCTCCAATCGTCTCCCGGCGGCTCGACTTCGAGCGTGTAGGTGTCTTGCAGTTCCTGCTCCACGCTGAGGATCCGGCATGGTGCCGGGCTCATCACGTGGGCGTCGGCCTTAACGGAAAGTTGAGTAGACATCGAGCAATTGGATCCTGAGTGCTTGCATGCGGGTGACGATGACCTCGGTGAACCGTCTCAGGAGCTCGTACCCGAGCTCCGGGTCGGCCAACGAGATCTTCTTCAGCTGTGGCCCATCGAACTGGACCGCTGTGACTTCGCTTCGGACATTGGCATCGAAGTTCCACCGATAAGGCGGATACATCCACGACCAGCCGACGAAATCACCGCGGTGCAGGGTTTGAATCGTCTTCGCTCCGTGTTCCTGGGTCCGGAGCGAGAGCGCCACGTCGCCGTCGAGGATGAGGTACGACCGCCTGGCCGGACCACCTTCGACGAACATCACGGCGCCTTCTTCGAACGTCACGAGCCTCGCCGTCTCTGAAACGGCCCGGAGCTGTTCGTCCGTCATGCTCTTGAAAAACGGTTGATCGATGAGTATGTCGAACACTTCGCTCATTCGGCTGCCTCCTTGACGCTTGGTGTGCCGACCGCGACCCGACGAACGTCTCGTTCCCGAATCTCGGCCGCCTCCTTCGTGATGTCGATCCCAACCGGGCACCAGGTGATGCAACGGCCGCAGCCAACACACCCGATCTCCCCGAACTGGTCCTGCCAAGACGCCAGTTTGTGGGTGAGCCACTGCCGGTAGCGAGGACCGGGGGACGGCCTCACCGGGCCGCCGTTGACGTAGGAGAAGTCGAGTGTGAAACACGAGTCCCACGTCCGTACACGTTCGGTTTCGGTGCCATCGAGAGACAAGTGGTCCTCGATGCTCGAACAGAAGCATGTCGGACAGACCAACGTGCAGTTCGTACAGGAAAGACAGCGTTTCGCGATCTCGTCCCAATAGGGGTTCTCGAGGTTGCCCAGGAGCACCTCTTTCAATCCATCGGTCTCCAGGAAACGACCCATGTTTTCGGCGGCACGAACCACCATCCGGCGGGCGCCAACGAGCTCCTCATCGAGTGCGTCCCGGGAGGTCAGCGACGCAAGGACTTCGGATCCCTCGTCGCTCCCAGCCTCGGCCAGGAAGTAGTGGGTGTTTCCGTCGAGGACCTCGGTCAGCGCAATGTCGTAGCCATCCGATACTCCAGGCCCGGTATCCAGCGAGTCGCAGAAGCAGGTCGGCGCCGGTTCCGTGCAGTTCACTGCGACCGTGAACGACTGGTTGCGTCGCCCGGCGTAGACGGGGTCTCGGACCGAGCCGTAGACGTTGTCCTGAACCTTCAACGCTGCGACCTCGCAGGGTCTCGCGCCGAAGAACGCGTACCGAGGGGGCTCTTCCGGAGCGACCGTCTCGAAACCTCCATCGGTACGGATGCCTTTCCAAAAGACCGTTCCCGGCGGAGTGGTGAACTTCCGGAACGACTGGGGCCCGACGACATACCCGAAGAGGGCGCCGTCGCCTCGTTCCTCAAGCCGGTAGGTGCCGGCCTCCTGACGATCGCGGAGGCCAACAGGGAGGTCGTCGGTCGAGGTGATCGTGTCGTACATGATCGTTTGACCGCGAACGGTCGGTCCGACGACTTCGTAACCTCGATCGGCGAGCGCGCTAATGAGGGCGTCGACACCCTCACGTTCGATGACGAGTGATTCTTTCACGTCTCCATCCTGGGATGCTTCCCGACACGGTAAGAACCGACACCGACCGCATCTAGGGCCGGAAGCCTCGGGCCGTGGGCCGTTCGGCCCTATCAGAAACTCGATGGGCGCTACGACACCTGCCCGATAGCCTTCCACGGGTGGACCCCGTACGACGCTTTGAACGACCCACCCTTCGCCGGCCGCGCGCCGTCGTAGCTTTCGAGGGATGGAACGACGCTTGTGATGCCGCGTCCGGGGCGCTGCGGCACCTCCTTGAACGCTGGGATGTCGATCGGCCGTTCGCCGCAATCGAGCCCGAGGAGTTCTTCGACTTCCAGGAGCACCGTCCCTCGGTGTCCGTACTTGACGGCACGGTCCAGTCGATGACCTGGCCCGAGACCCGCTTCTACGCCATCAGCCGGCCCGACCTCGACCACGACATCATTGTGGTCGTCGGAGACGAGCCGACGTTCCGATGGAAGACCTTCGCCAGGACCGTTATCGCCGTGCTCGCCGACTGCGGGGTCGAGTCGGCCACGATGCTCGGCGCATACATCGGATCGGTGACACATTCGATGCCGGTCCCGCTGTCCGGCGTGGCAACCGATCTCTCGAATCTCGACGGAACAGGGCTCCCACCCACCGACTACGAGGGCCCAACCGGAATCGTTGCAGTACTCGGCGAGGCATGCAAAGAGGCGGGGATCCAGGCCACGAGCATCTGGGCCGCGACCCCCCACTACCTCGCTGCGAATGCGAATCCGATGGCTATGCGGGCCCTGCTGCGCAAGGCCGGCCAAATCGTCGGCTTCGCGGGCGACAGCGAGCAGCTCCGCGCCCTGGAGGCAGACTTCATTCTCCAGGTCGATGAAGCCGTCGCCGAGTCAGACGACCTCGCGGAGTATGTGCGTGAGATCGCAGAGAACGATCGGTCGCTCGACCCGGGCAGAAGCGGCGAACTGTTCGACGAGATCGAGCGTTTCCTCAAAGACGTGTAGATCCCCGAACCCAGGGTTCTCCACCCCCTATACGGCGCTGTGAGCCCGCGGAACGGGTGGCGCTGCGAACCCTGGTTGTTCTCAAGTGGTGGTCGCGACGGGGTGACTCATGGAGGTGAGTTATGGCTCCGCCGAGGATCCCGTTACGTGTGGCGCGTTGTGCGTTGTTGGCGTTGGCTGGCGGTGCGACGATTGATGAGGCTGCTGTGGCGGCGGGGATCGGCCCACGGTCGGTGGATCGCCTGATCGACGATCATCGTGCGATGAGGAAACGACAGACACAGCGGCGCCGTGACGCGTTGACGCTTGGTGAGCGTGAGGAGATCCGTGTCGGGATTGATCGTGGTGAGTCGGATGCGGTGATCGGCGGCCGGATTGGGCGGCATCGTTCCACGGTGTGGCGAGAGATCCGTAGCAATGGCGGCCGGGGTGCGTATCGCGCTGGGCGGGCTGATGAACACGCTGACGATGCGGCACGTAGACAGCGGCCGTGTTGGGTTGAGACGAGGCCGTGGCTGTGGGACATCGTTGTTGACGAGTTGCGGGAGTTGACGTGGTCACCGCAGCAGATCGCTGCCCGGTTGCGCAGAGACCATCCTGATGATCCATCATGGTGGGTGTCGCACGAGACGATCTATCAAGCGATCTATGTCCAAGCCAAAGGCGAGCTGCGTTCCGAACTCGCGGCTGCGCTGCGTTCTGGGCGGACCCGACGCCGGGCGCACGGTCGGAGCGCTGCTGCGAAAGAGGGCAAGATCCGCAACAAGGTGATGATCTCGCAGCGGCCTGCCGAGGTCGAGGATCGTGCCATCCCCGGTCATTGGGAAGGCGATCTCGTCAACGGGAAACAGGGCAAGTCTGCGGTGTCGACCCTTGTGGAGCGTTCGACCCGGTTCGGGATGCTGATCCGTCTCGAGAACAAGACCAGCGAGCATGTCACCGAACGCATCGCGCAGCACATCACGACACTGCCCGACCATCTGGTGAGGTCATTGACGTGGGATCAGGGCACCGAACTCGCTGACCATGCCGATTTCACTATCGAGACCAACATCCCCGTCTACTTCTGTGACCCGCACTCGCCATGGCAACACGGTTCGAATGAGAACTGGAACGGTCTCGTCCGCCAGTTCCTCCCCAAAGGAACCGACCTGTCCGTCCATACCCAAGACGACCTCGACCACATTGCACGACTCTTAAACGGACGACCGAGAAAGACGCTTGACTGGGACACACCAGCCGAACGATTCAACCAACTCGTCGCGACCACCACTTGAGACCGCCCAGGGTTCTCCACCCCGTATACGGCGCTGTGAGCCCGCGGAATGGGAGAGGTCCGATCCGTCCGTGCTCAGAGGTTCACCAATTCGTCGGGAAACGATCACTGCCCACGGTGACCGTGGGCAGTGATGACAGCTACTTCTTCGTCTTGTGACGATTCGCCTTGATGCGCTTGCGGTACTTGTGCTTGCTCATCTTCTTCCGACGCTTCTTGATCAGCGAACCCATTCAGGAGACCTCATCTCAACGATTTCGGGGACCGGATCCGGCGGCGGCGAGGCCGGGCCGGAGCCCATAAGGTTCGCGGAGGATAGGCCGCTACGCAAACAGGTGTCACTCCGACCCCCGTTCCGGCAGTCGGCGACCCTCCTAGAATCCCGTGATGCATCCCATCATCGGCGTCACATCCGAGCCGAAATCGACAAAGGGCTCGGCCGGCGACCTCAACTCACACGTGATCGGTCACACGTACACCGATGCGGTGAAACGCGCCGGCGGGCTCCCGGTCATCCTCGCTCCCGTTTCCAACGAGGACGTTCCAGCCATCGTCGACCGTCTCGACGGGCTGCTCCTTTCCGGTGGCGGTGACGTCGAACCGCAACGCTACGGCGAGGAGCCACATCCGACCCTCGATCGCACAAGTGCGGCGCGGGATGAGTTCGAGATTGCGCTCGCCCGCGAGGCACTGGCGCGCCGCCTCCCGGTACTGGCGATCTGCCGAGGCCTCCAGGTCGTGAATGTGGCGTTCGGTGGAACGCTCATTCAGGACATACCCTCCGAACTCGGGTCGATCGACCACACCGTCATCGGCCATGCCGTCTACGACGGCCATCAGCCGGTCACCGTGGAGAGCAACTCCCTCATCGCAAAAGCGACCGGTGCAACCAACTTGATGGTCAACTCCATCCATCACCAAGCGGTCAAGGACCTCGCACCCCGTTTCCGGGCCGTCGCATGGGCCAACGACGGCATCATCGAGGGTATCGAACACGAAGATGAGAGATGGCCGCTCCTTGCCGTGCAGTGGCACCCCGAATACCTCAGCGAGAACTCCGACGAGGTGTCCCATCGGCTATTCGAAGGCTTCGTCGACTCGGTGCGGTCGGCCTGAGCGCGACCACGGCTGCCAACGAGACCAGGACCCAGTTCTAGCGGAGCCCGTCGAAGTCGACGGAGAGTGATCGGACCACTCCCGAAGTGCCGACGACCAGCTCGAGCGCTTCGATCACTGCCGACTGTGATTCGGCTGTAGCGAAGGCAAGCGCTGTTGGACCTGCGCCGGACCACGCGGCGTGGAGCGCACCGGCCGACAGCGCGGCAGCGATCATCGCCGTTGTGATCGGTGACAGCGGTCCCCTGGCTTCCTCATGGAACTCGTCGCCTGCTGCTGCGGCAAATGCGAAAGGGTCGCCGGTACGGAGCGCCTCGACCAGCAGGACGGCTCGCCCAACATTGCGCGAAGCCGCGGCCACTGGCACCTCGCTCGGTACCGCCTGTCGCGCCTGTCGGGTGGCAAGCCTGGTTTCGGGAATGCCAACGATCGGGAGGATGCCGGCATCGAATTCGAGCCTGTGAGGTCCGTTCGAACCAACGGCCATGAGCCCGCCGTACACGGCCGGAGCGGCGTTGTCGCCATGTCCCTCGATCCCCGCAACGAGTTCGTAGATCTCCTCACGTTCGGGTTCCCGTCCCGCCGCCCGCGCTGCTGCAGCCGCTGCCGCAGCGGTCACGGCCGAAGACGAGCCGAGGCCCCGCGTTCTCGGGATTGCGTTGTCGACGGTGAGGGCCATCGGTCGGTCGACCACTGCCACGACGGCGCCGAACAACATGTCTTGAGGTTCGAGATCGACCGGCCCGTCGCCGTCGTCGACCGTCATCCGATCTGCCGGCCGTGCCCCAACAACACACCGCAGGTCAAGGGCCAGACCAAGTACATCAAAACCGGGCCCGAGGTTTCCGGACGACGCCGGGGCGGAAGCCAGGGCAACTTCAGGCACGCTCATCGGTCGACCGGTTCGATGAAGATGCGAGTCGCTTGGGGAACAGCCTCGGCGATCCTTCCCTCCATCTCGACGATCGCCGATTCCATCAGATCACCATCGATACCCTCGTCGAACTCAATGTCCATCGTGACGAGTATCTCGTCGGGTGCAAGTTGCATGGTGAGGAGGCGATCGACGGTCCGCGCGGCTCCGACCGACAATGCCGCTGCCCGAATCTTGGCTCGCTCTTCTCGCGTTGCGGATTCGCCAATCAGAAGCGACTTCATCTCAACAGCGAGCACCCACGCCACTCCGGCGAGCAACAGGCCGATGAGCACCGAAGCGACTCCGTCCCAGATCGCGTTCTCAGTCAACTTGGCAGTGATCAGGCCGGCGGCAGCAATCGCGAGACCAACGAGCGCTGCGGTGTCCTCGAACAGCACTACCAGAAGCGCCGGATCCTTCGCCTCCTTGATCGTCTTGCGGAAAGTCCGCCCGGCTCGCTGCCGGTTGAACTCCTTGACGGCGGGCCTCAAGGCAATCACGCCTTCGAAGAGCGCCGCTGCGCCGAGAACGGCCAACGACAGCCAGAACCCCTCGTCGCCGTGGCCGTGGGGGTCTCTGATCTTCCCAACACCCGACACGATCGACAGCACCGAGCCGCCCACGAAGAGGAACACGGCGACCATGAAGCTCCAGAAGTAGATCTCCTTGCCGCGTCCGTAGGGGTGCTGCACGCTGGCGTCGAAACGAGACGCTGCATGCCCTCGCAGCAGAAACAGCTGATTGCCTGAATCCGCCACCGAGTGGATAGCTTCCGACAGCATCGCGCTGCTGCCCGAAATCCCGGCAGCGATGAACTTCGTGACCGCAATCGCGGCGTTCGCGACAAGTGCGAGAATGACGAGGCGCTTCGATTCCATTGCCATTGACGGAAGCGTAGTGGCGACAACGGTCGCGACCGACCCGGCGCAACAACGACCGGAAGCACATCTGGACCGGGCAGCGATCCGAATCGACAGCGGATCGGCGCCCATCCTTCGATCTACTCGCTGCGTCGCTCTCTCGTCATGATGTCGGACAAGCCCTCGCTGAAGGGTGACCTCGCGCCAAGCACGTCGGACGCGGGTCCAACGGTTCCCTTTCCAAACCTCTCCCGTAGGTCGTCGACGGCTGCATCGAGCGCCTGGAGTTCCAGCTCGCGAGGACTCCCACCGATGAAGTCGTCGTCGAAGAGTGGGAGTTCGAGTTGGAGCGGCGACGCCGGCACCAGGTGCGACATCGAGATGCCAAGAAGACTGAGGCCGCGGTCCGGGAATTCGTCGAGCACCCCCGTCGCGAGATCGAGTGCGGTCCGGTAGAGCACAGCGCTCGAAGCCGTCGCCGTGCGCATGGTGGTCGCTCTTGTGATCGCCTGGAAGTCGCGAAAGCGGGCTCGGACGGTGAGCGTCCGCCCGGCGCGGCCCCCGCGTCGAAGCCTCGCCCCGACGCGCGAGGCGAGCCGCGAAAGGACACCACGCAGGAACTCGGGATCTCGGTGATCGCCGCCAAACGCCCGTTGTGCCCCGACCGACGAGGATCGCCGACCCGGAACGACACCTCTCGGGTCACGATTCCAAGCGAGCGCGTGCAGGTGCCGAGCCCGGTGCCTGCCGACGCGCGTTGCGAGGAGCGAAACCGGTGCCTCAGCCAGCTCTCCGATCAACGAGATACCAAGGTCGGAAAGCTGGGCAAGCGTCACGGGCCCAACACCCCAGAGGTGCCCGACCGGCAGTGCATGGAGGAAGTCGACCTCAGTACCGGGGGTGACGATGAGAGAGCCATCCGGCTTCGCCACACGGCTCGCGATCTTCGCCAGGAACTTCGTCTGCGCTCCTCCCACAGACACCGGAAGACTGGTCTCCTCCCGCACACGCTCTCTGATCGCCTCCGCAATCGTGGCCGGCGGCCCAAAGAGGTGGATGGCGCCGCCGACGTCGATGAACGCCTCGTCGATGGAGATCGGCTCAACGAGCGGGCTGAAGTCCCGGAAGACGTCGAAGACCCGGTCGCTGAAGTCGACGTAGTCACCGAACGCACCGTCGACCACGATCAACCCGGGGCAGAGCTTGCGCGCCTCGCCGATCCGCATGGCGCCCCGGACGCCCATCGCCCTGGCCTCATACGTTGCCGAGAGAACCACCCCGCCGCCCACAGCGACCGGCTTGCCGACCAAGTCCGGGCGGCTGAGAAGGACGACCGACGCATAGAAGGCATCGAGGTCGGCATGGAGAATGGTGGCCTCGCTTGATGTGTGCACGGTTCCATCCTGTCACGCAGATGTGACAGAATCGGCACCATGTCTCCACAATTTGATGCAATCGGAATTGTTGTCTCCGACATGACGGCGTCTGTGGCGTTCTACCGCCTTCTGGGTCTCACGTTCCCCGATGGCGCGGAGGGCGAGGGCCACGTCGAAGCGGAACTACCCGGCGGACCCCGGCTGATGCTCGACACCGAAGACATGGTGCGCTCGTTCGATCCGACGTTCGAGCAGCCAGCGGGCGCGGGACGAATCGGACTTGCCTTCCTGTGTGCGGGCCCCGACGAAGTCGACCGCGTGTACGACGCCGTCTGCGAAGCCGGGTACCAGGCCGAGCGTGCACCGTTCGACGCGTTCTGGGGCCAGCGGTACGCCACCGTTCTCGACCCCGATGGGAACGGTGTGGATCTCTTTGCGCCAGTCTCGGGGTAGCGGCTCGGGCGCCGGTAGCCAAAAACGCGACAGACCTCGGCTTCTCGGTCCAGGCTCCCAGAGCCCCCCTGCGGATCCGCGGGAGCGAATCCGCGTTCCCCCACTTCGCCTGAATCCACGGTTTGTCGGCGGCGACGGGCGGGCTCCAACTCTCCGCCACATGGGACTCGGTCCTATTCCTCACCCTCAGGGGGAGGTGGCAGCGGCGGAGCCTCTGGGTGCGAGACGCAACGGTTCCCCGTGTCGGATCAAGTCGGAAACCCGGGCGGAGCCGCTGACGGAGGGGGTCAAAGAGCTCCAGTGCGAGAGCCGTCCAGGCGCAGCAGGCCTTCGTGGGCCGTGGAACCTTCTGACCCCCTCCGCCGCCTGGCGGCGCCACCTCCCCCTGAGGGGGAGGAATCGGATTGAACGGGTCACAGTCTGAGTGACACGCCAAAAGGGCGACAAGCCAGTCTCAACAAGGCCTCCGCTGTGATGCGTACCCCCAAGTCCGTGGATTCAGGCTTCGTGAGGGGACATCTTCAGACGGAGACGAGTTCTTGGGTTGACGTGTCGTCGGTGATCTGCTCGTGAGTGACGGGAGTGCTGTTGCTCTTCTCTGGAGGGCGGCGCACAATCCAGATCGCGGCGGCGATCAGCCCAGCAACGCACCCAATAAAGACAAACACGTGAAGGTTGCTAGCGACAAGGATTGCCCCGCTCCGCCGGAGTGGTGATCCACCACCGTCGGGATCGAGCACCCATCCGCCGAACCGGAAAAGCACGGCGAACGATGCTGCTGAGAAGGCGATACGGGTCGCGAGTCCTCGCACCATCGGCCATCGGTCTTCGGAGATGGCGACGGCGATCGAGCCGAAAAGGAGCAGCATCCCGGCAGCTGCGAGCACGCCGAGCGTCAAGAGTCCCCTCGCCTGTTCAGTGACAACTCCAACCGAGATAGCTTCTCCTGTATCCAACGCGACCGGATCGAGGGAGTCAACGGTGGCTTCGACTGACTCGGCCGGTACAGTCCACGCCCTGCGCTGCGAGCCCGGATATCACTTCCGGAACGAGCGGGGTGAGCGCCGCTGCGACATCGATCGTCGTCTCGGTCCCCGGCGGCGCCACCAGTGCTTCGACCACCTGGTCAACGAGAGCGTCGACGGCTCCCAGCGCCTCGGGGCGATCCCTCACCTCGTCGAGTACCTGGTCGGCTTCGACGGGGCTGATGCCTTCGGTGGCCGACAACCCTTCGCCGATCCAATCCCACACCCGATCGTTCACCAGGTCGGCCGAGAGTGCAGCTTCGGTCGACTGTGCGATCGTTGTCTGGTCGATTGTCACCGCTCGGCCCCAGAGCCCGACGAGGAGCAGCGTGGTCGACAGCCCAAACACCCACAACACCCACGGCAGCGAAAGACGGCGCGGCGCGAGCCATCGACTGGAAGGAGAAGTGGGTTCGATTGGTCGATTCATGAGCAAAACCCCCGGATCGCATACGGGGGTCTTCCGTCAGGGTATCGAGCACACGAACTAGACCACCCCGGCTGCTGACTAGCGTGCCGCCCGTGAACGATGTCGACCTCGTTGAGATCCTCGATCTAGACCGGCTCCTGGTCCTCATGGTCCTCGCCATGGGCCTCGCCATGGTCCTTGGGAACGGGTACGCCATCTGGCAACACCATCGCGGCAACAAGCCAAAGGGCGAGGAGGGCGAGTTTCGCGGGCCACGGGCCTACTGGCTCGTCGGCGTCGGACTCGTGATGACCACCTGGGGGCTGCTGTCCCTCTAGCGATCCCGTTCCTGGGTAACGAGTGGACGCCGGCTTCCACTATCTACGCAAGAACGGGAGAGGCACGTGGTCGCTACAATCGCAATCGCCTGCGGGTGTAGTTCAATGGCAGAACATCAGCTTCCCAAGCTGAATACGGGAGTTCGATTCTCCTCACCCGCTCCAGGAACGCCAAGCGGAGGCTCCACCCACCCCTAAACAGGGCGGGAACGCTACGGAAACTTGGGATCTCCGTATCATCTCTCCTCCGTCACGAGAGATGCGACGACCCTTGACATGTGTCGTGGCTCGAGCGCAATCTCGGATACCCCGGCCAGGGAATCTCCATGCCCCAACGTACATATCTCAGGCTCGCGTGGCTCCTGGGAGCCCTCGCGCTGGTGGTCGCAGTCCTGCACCGAATCCCCCACCGACACCACCGACACCACCGAGGCCACAGCCGCCCCGACGACGTCCGCGACCAGCACCACAACCACCACACCCACCCCGACCAGCACCCCGACCACCACCACAACCACCATTCCGGCAGTCGAGACCTTCCACCCCCGGGGAATGGGTTGGGACTTGGTTTGGTCTGATGAGTTCAACGGCGGCGACCTTGACGAGACCAAGTGGGAATTCGAGGAGAACTGCTGGGGTGGCGGCAACGAAGAGCAGCAGTGCTACACCGACCGGGTCAACAACACGTACCTGAGCGACGGCATCCTCCACATCAGAGCGATCGAAGAGCAGTCCACCGGTTTGGACGGCTCGACGGACTGGGCCAACGCCGACGAGCTGGGCACCGCCACACTGCCCTACACCTCGGGGCGAATCCGCACGAAAGACAAGGGCGATTGGGTCTACGGTCGGTTCGAGATCCGCGCCCAACTTCCCTTTGGTCAAGGTTTGTGGCCGGCCATCTGGATGCTGCCCACTGACTACGCCTACGGTCAGGGAGTATCCAGCGGCGAGATCGACATCATGGAGGCTGTCAACCTCAAGACTGTCTCGGTGCCGGACACCAACACAGTGCATGGAACGCTTCACTACGGCGCGGATTGGCCCTCCTATGCGACGTCTGGAGCAAGCCTCCGACTTCTCAGGCGATGACAACCCCGCCGACGCTTTCCACGTGTACGCCATCGAGTGGGAGGAGGACGAAATCCGCTGGTACGTGGACGACACTCACTACGCCACACAGACCGCCGACGGTTGGTACTCACAGGTAGAAGCTCCGAACGGCGCGGCGGCGATCGCTGAGGGAACGGCCCCGTTCGACCAGCCCTTCCACCTGATTCTCAATGTCGCCGTCGGGGGCACGTGGCCGGGTCTGCCCGACGACACAACGGTGTTTCCCCAGGAGATGCTGGTCGACTACGTCCGCGTCTACCAATGCGGCATCTCGCCCGAAGATGGCACGGGATGTGGCACAGACGGTCCTGCAGCGAACCAGATCGCAGGGAACCAACCACCGGAGTTGCCAGAAAGCATCTTCGTCGGCCCGTTCACCGGCGACTTCGACCCCGCCGCCCTTGGCGACGTCATGACGGTGTTTGAGAACGACCAAGTCTTCCCCTGGAAACTCGGCTCCTACATCGCCGGAGGCTCTCTGGACTTCGATCTCGTCGAAACCGACGACGAGGACCACGAAACCGTCATCGAAACCACGTTCAACACCGATGAGGCAATCGTCCATTTCCACGCATCAACGCCGTACGACCTCGGCGATTGGTCGGACGGAGTTGTCGAATTCGACCTGCGAGTGATTGACTTCGGATCCAGCACCGCCGGTTTCGTGATGAAGGTCGACTGCCAACACCCCTGCAGCTCCGGTGACTTCCCTATTGACGATCCCGTGGCCGGGGAGTGGACACACTACGCCGTGCCCATCTCCGAACTCCTGGCCGGCGCACGCTCGTCGCTGGACCTGACACAGGTCAACATCCCGTTCGCGATCCTCCCGGCATGGGGCAGCCAGGATGGAGTCGTGATGCAGATTGACAACGTCATGTGGACCAGGTGAGCAGAACGATGCGCTGCCGGGTTTGAGTGACGCATCGACCTGATCCTCGACGCTCGCACACACCGATACTTGGCGGCATCCCGGCACTCGCGCAAGACCACACTCGGTGGTCCGAACCGTCCTAGGCTTCCGGTCGCAGGTGGTCCGCCCGTCGGTCCAGTCGTGCATCCGTCACACCCCGCCCAACCACGCAACGAAATGGCTTCCCAATGAACCACACCCCCGTCACCGCCGTTGTCTTCGATATCGGGGCCGTGCTGGTCGACTGGAACCCCGAGTACCTCTACGCGAAAGTCATTCCCGACCCTGACGAGCGGCGCTGGTTCCTCAGCGAGATCTGCACACCCGAGTGGAACTTCGCCATGGACGCGGGGATCTCCGTGAGTGACGAGGTGGCCGAAGCTCGCAGCCGAAAGGCCCGAGTACGCCGACCTCATCAACCCGTGGTGGGATCGGTGGAGCGAGATGCTCGGGGACGAGACCCCGGGAACTCGGGAGATCGCCGAAGAACTCAGGGAATCCGGGATGCCGATCTACGCCCTTACGAACTGGAACGCACAGACGTGGGAACTCGGCGTCGCCGAATTCCCCTTCCTTGGTCGGATCTTCGACGGCATCGTCGTATCAGGTCAGGAAGGTGTGACCAAGCCGGATCCGCGTATATTCGAGATCCTGAGCAGCCGCTTCGACCTCGAACCGTCGAAGACGGTCTTCATCGACGACTCGCCGAAGAACGTCGACGCCGCCGCCGCCCTCGGATACCAGGCTCACCTCTTCACAAGCGCCCCCGAACTCGAGGCCTGGCTGAAGAAGATCGATGCCCTCTAGCCGCGACGCCTTGACCGGTCGAGTGACCGTGGGCTGCGGACACCGGCTTGGGAGTCCCCGCGTGAGCTCCGGCAGTTCGTCAACCGGAGTCTTCACCCTCTTCCGTCGCCACTTCTGGAAACCGCCCAGGGCCCACGGCGAAGTGATCGAGGACCGCAGCGTCAGCTTCCTCGAACTGTTCTACGACCTCGTCTACGTCGTTGTCATCGCCCGGGCCGCTCACACGCTGGCCGAACACGTGTCGTGGCGGGGCGTCGCCGACTTCGCGGTCGTCTTCGGCCTGATCTGGATCGCATGGCTGAACGGAACGATGTATCACGACCTCCACGGCCGCGAGGATGGCCGGACCAGGACCTTCGTGTTCCTCCAAATGGCGCTCCTTGCCCTCCTCGCGGTGTTCACGAGCGAAGCGACCGGCGCCGACGGCCCGCCGTTCGCGCTCACCTATGCAGCATTCCTCCTCGTCCTGACGTGGCTCTGGTACTCCGTCCGCCGTCAGGACTCGGCCGAGTACTCCTCAGTCACGGGCTGGTACCTGGCCGGCATGATCGCATCGGTCGCGGTGGTCGCCGCGAGTGCCGCCCTGTCGTCGGAAGCCCGCACGATCGTTTGGGCCATCGTGGTGGTTGGATGGGTCGTCGGTGGGATCCTTCTCACACGGTTCCAGATTGAGGGCACAGACCTCGGCCTCACCCCGACCGACTCGTTGGTGGAGCGATTCGGCCTTTTCACCATCATCGTGCTCGGCGAGGTCGTCGTCGGCGTCGTCGAAGGGATCTCGGATGCCGAACGCACGGCCCTGAGCATCATCACCGGCATGATCGGGTTGATGATCGGGTTTGCCTATTGGTGGACGTACTTCGACTTCGTCGGCGACCGGCATCCGCGCACCGACCGCGGCGGGCTCACGAAATGGATGTTCGGTCATCTCCCGGCAACGATGTCGATCGCCGCAACCGGGGCCGCGATGGTGAGCCTCGTTGAGCACGCAGCCGACGATCGGGCGCCGGAAGCAACAGCGTGGTTGCTTACCGGTTCGGTCGCGCTCGGACTCATCTCCCTGATCGTGATCGTGCGAATGCTGGACGTCTACGATCGCCTACCCGGCGTCTACCAGCCGATCGGTTGGGCAATGGCGGCTGCTGCAGTTGCGTCACTTGTTGTCGGCTGGCTCCGACCAGCCCCCTGGCTGCTGTCGCTCGGACTTGTCGTGATTCTCTCAGCCGTGTGGTTGTTCGCCATCGCCAAGTGGGTTCGCGTCGGGCACCCAGACGAGCACATACCGACCACGGACTGACCGATTCAGCCGACAACTAACATCCGCGGCCATGATCTTCTCCGACCGAACGATCCGCGAGGCCATCCGCGACGGCCGCATTTCGATTGATCCGTTCGACAGTGACCTCGTTCAACCCTCCAGCGTCGACGTCCGCTGCGACCACCACTTCCGGGTCTTCGAGAACCATCGGTATCCGCTGATCGATCCGAAAGCCGTCCAAAGCGACCTGACGAAGGAGGTTCGGGCGTCCGAGGACAGCCCTTTCATCCTCCACCCGGGCGAATTCGTCCTCGGAACAACACTCGAGGCGATCCGGCTCGGCGATGACGTCGTTGCCCGTCTCGAAGGAAAGTCGTCCCTCGGGCGCCTCGGCCTTCTCATCCACTCCACCGCCGGGTTCATCGACCCCGGGTTCCACGGCCAGGTGACGCTGGAGCTCTCGAACGTGGCCAACCTACCGATCGCCATCTATCCCGAGATGAAGATCGGGCAGGTCAGCTTCTACCAGATGACAACCGCCGCCGAACACCCATATGGTTCCGCAGCCCTCGGTTCGAAGTACCAGGGCCAGACCGGACCTACGGCGAGCCGCATGCACCGAGATTTCAAGGAGGGGGACGATGGCCAGACCTGAAGTGGCCACGCGTCGCTTCCATCATGCTCGACTGCAACAACCTCGACAACATGGTCGCGTTCTGGGGTGCGATCCTCGACGTCAAGGTGAAGAACCGTTTCCCGAACTACGTGTGGATGACGCGGGTCTCACGGGGCGGACCGGCGCTCGCCTTCCAGCAGGTCACCGAGGAGAAGGCCGCCAAGAACCGCCTCCATCTCGACCTCAGCACCGACGACCCTGAATCACTCGTCTCCCACGTCGAGGAACTCGGCGGCCAGCGCCTCGAGGATCATGAGATCGCGGGGTTCCGCTGGACCGTGTGTGCGGATCCGGAGGGCAACGAGTTCTGCGTCACCACGACGCATTGACGGATCAGACCCCGCCGGCTCCGCCGGTCCACCTGCTTCGTCGACGCCTCGCGACTCCTTCGCCGCGCGCGCCACGAAGTACTTCGCCTGGGGATGGTGGACGATGAGCGCCGACGTCGTCTGCTCCGGCTGGTACTGATACCCCGTGTGTTCGTTCACGATCACGCCGATCCGGTCGGCTTCGAGGAGGTGGGCAACACGTTCGTTGTCTTCGAGATCGGGGCAGGCCGGGTAGCCCCACGAGTAGCGGCCGCCTCGGTACTGCTGACGGAACAACCCGGAAACGGTCGGTCCATCCTCATCGCCGTAGCCCCACTCCACACGAATCCTGCGGTGCCACAACTCAGCCAGCGCCTCCGCCATCTCGACCCCGAGACCATGGAGGAGGAGGTAGTCGCGGTATCGGTCGGTCTCGAACAGCGTCTCGGCCCGCTGCGACACCTCATGGCCCATCGTGACGATGTGGAACGCGGCGTAGTCAACCTCGTCACTCTGGATCGGTCGGAAGAAGTCGGCGATGCACAACCACGGGTCGGTCCGTTGGCGGGGAAATCCGAAGCGGGTGCG
>CAWEEG010000014.1:0-3408 GCA_963808015.1 uncultured Actinomycetota bacterium | reverse complement strand
GACGGCCACCTTGTCGATCACCATCGAAGGTGATTGGTCAGCGCTCACCGCAACCGTGTCCTGTGCCACTACCGCCCGTTCGTTGGGGTCTTGACCGTTGGCGGTCGCAGTGTTCGACACGTTGCCATGGTCGATGTCTGATTGGGTGACGGTGCGAACAGCAGTGCAATTAACACTCTCGCCCGGCAGGAGAGCAGCGGGCAGGGCCCCGTCGCATGCGAGGGAGCCGGCGTCCGCGGTGTCATCGGCCACGTGAACGTCGGCCACGCTCACATTCCCGGTGTTGGTCACGACGATCGAGTAGTCCAACTCGTCGCCGGGTGTGGAGAAGGTGCTCACGTCGGCTGTCTTGGCGACGGAAAGCGAGGTCTCCTGGTCGAGATCCGTCGATATCGAATCCTCAGCGACTACCTCGTCGCCCACGGGCGATGTCGCCGTGACCGTGGCCGAGTTGTCCACTCCGCCGGTATCGATGTCGGTCTGGTTGATCGGGTATGCCGCAGAGCATGTCATGTCTGTGGCGGGCGCGGGGCTCCCCTGAGGGCATGTGACGGGTGCCAAGGCATCGTCAACGGCGATTGCTTCGAGCGTCACGTTGCCCGTGTTGGCAACAGCAAACTCGTATGTGATGACGTCGCCCACATCGGGCCGTGAGTCGGGTGTCACCACCGTCGAGTCGACCGAGCCCAACTTGATGAGGGACACCGAAGGCCGCTGCTCAACCCTGACGGCAACGTCGCCATCATCAGAGACGTTCACCCCGGCTGCGTCGGTTCCGGCAACGCGTGCTTGGCTCAAGACCGCTCCTGCGTCGACATCGGCCTGCGTCACAACATGCGTCGAACTGCACGTCATCGTTCCGTCCGGTGCCAGCATTGGGGCAGGGCAACTCACGGACTCTCCGAGGCTCTCGGTGACAGCAACTACCAGTGTGGCGGTGCCATCGTTCGCGAGGTCGTAGGTGAAGACAACTTCGTCTCCAACGCTGATGTCGCCCGATCCGTCAACGTCGGTTGTGGATCCAACGCTCGAACTGATGGACACGTCGCACTCCAGGGTGAGGGCAACTGCGTCAACCAAGTTCCCGACACTCCCGGTGTCCTGGGGATCGAGCATGAAACGCGTCGTGGTCTGACCGTCAGGCACTACATAGGTTCCGGAGTACCGAACGAAGCTCGCGGTGCCGGTTGAGAATGTGCCCTGTTCGCTCTGTGAATCGGTGGAGCCCATGCGGACGACGACGGTGTCGGTGTTCTGGCGGCCCCGATGAAAGAAGCTCCAATCGATGCGGTCCCCGGGCAGAGAGGGGATGTCCTGCCAGGACGGGCTGTTGTTGTTGGCCTGGAGCTCGGACAGCTGCGCCCCATCGGGGGCGACGGCGCCGAGGAAGCCGGACTGCCAGATCTCGATCACGCCGCTGGAGCTCGACCATCCAGCTACGTCACCTTGGGGTAATCCTCGCCAGTTCCTGTCGAGGACGGGCGATTCCCACGACAGGTTCACGCCACGGGAGCAATCGACGGAAGCGGCAAAGGCGGGGGTCGGCGCCGTGATCACACCAACGAACATCGTTGAACCCAGGACGAAGAACGCCACGAGTGCACGAAGGAAGCGGCGGTTCGGCACCGAACTCTGGGGGGTCTCGTGGTGTGTGAGTCTCATATCGTGTGAATCGGCACGGTTGATCGACCACCCGAGAATCAACGTCGAAAGTGACTAGTTGACTAGTCACTCTCACCCGTCGGTTGTGCCGGGCTCGGCGCCCGACGGCCATGGGGAGATGGGCGCTCAGAACTCGACGATCGTCTCACCCTCCGAGAGGCCTCGCAAGATCTCGAAGGACTCGTCCGGCATGTGATACGTCTCGTCCGCCGACGGGAAAGCACCCGTCTCGATATCGTCGAAGAACCGTTCGAGCGCAGCGACTGCGTCGTCGGCCAGATTCGCGTAGGGCCGTACGAACTTGGGGAGGTAGTCCCCTCCGCCGAATCCGAGCACGTCGTGGATGACAAGCACTTGCCCGTCACATCCGGCCCCGGCCCCGATTCCGATGGTCGGAACTGGTACCTCCGCGGTGATGATGTGAGCCACCCGGTCGGGCACACCCTCCAGGACGATCGAGAACACTCCGGCATCGACAAGAGCGATGGCGTCGCTGATCATCTCGTATGCCGCCTGGGCTTCCTTGCCTTGGACGCGGTATCCGCCCATGGCCTTGACCGATTGCGGTGTCAACCCGAGATGTCCCATGACCGGGATCTCCGTGTCGATCACCGCTTCGATCATCTCGACCCGCTTGCGTCCGCCTTCGAGCTTCACAGCCGAGGCACCGCCATCCCGTACGAGCCGCGCAGCGTTGACAACGGTCTCCTCGGGAGAGACGTGGTAGCTCATCCACGGCATATCCCCGACGATGAGTGCCCTCGGTTCGGCCCGTACAACGGCAGCCGTGTGGTGGACCATCGTGTCGACGTCTACGGAGAGCGTGTCGTGGTGACCGAGGACGACGTTCGCCACCGAGTCTCCCACGAGGATGATGTCCGCCCCCGCTCGATCGGCGATCCTGGCCGTCGGGTAGTCGTAGGCGGTGGTCATCCGGATCTTCGCTCTGCCCTTGCGGGCGTGGATCATCGGTGCGGTGACGGTGGTCATCGTTTGCTCCTCTCTCCCCACCCAGAGGGTTGGGGGACGCATCGCAGCATCAGGCCGGCAGTCTTTGTGGCCTCGGTCGCCTCGAGAGGTCGCCCGTGCACGACTGCCGTGACAAGAACGCTAGCGCTTGATTTCTTTTCCGGGTATCGCTTCGTACGCGCGCCGGCGCGAGAGCGATGAGGTAGCGTTCCGTCATGGCGCGCAAAGACATCTCTATGACGGCTGAGGAAGTCACAGCCTTTCTCAACGAGACTTCGATCCTCCAGGTTGCGACGATCGGCAAGGACGGAGCACCCCACCTGGCCCCGATGTGGTTCGTGATGGAAGGCGACACGATCGTCTTCCGGTCGTTCACCCGATCACAGAAGATCGTGAACCTGGAGCGGGATCCCCGCCTGACGGTGCTCGCTGAAGACGGCGACGCCTATGCCGAATTACGAGGGGTGATGATCAAGGGGGAGGCTCGCCTCGTCGAGGATCCTGCCTACGTCTTGGCTCTCTACGGACGTCTTGCTGACAAATACGCCCTCATCGGCGACGCCCCCACCGACTTGAACGATGAGGAGCTCGAAGCCGCATTCGGCCGAGCTGTGGCGAAGAACACCGCAGTAGTCGTTGAGCCGTCCAAGGTTGCGTCATGGGACCATCGCAAGATCGGTGGCGGGTACTGAGTGCTGCGCGGCGTAGTCCGTAGTCCGTGTACTCTGTTGTGAGCCCGCGAAGATGTGGCACTCACTGGCAAGAGCGGAGGTCGCG
>CAWEEG010000013.1:0-39006 GCA_963808015.1 uncultured Actinomycetota bacterium | reverse complement strand
CAATGGAGGGCCCGACCGACACCAATACGTGTGTCCTGAGCGGCGAAACGTGCGACGCGTCGGATCCGTGCGCCATGCATGGTGCGTGGTCCCAGGCCCGCGATGCCCTCCTGGGGCAGCTTTCATCGATGTCGCTCGCCGACGCTAGGGACGCCTGCTGACCTGAGCTCGATTCGCCGACGTCGCTCTCGGATCTCAGTAGATGTCGTTGGCCGTGTTGAAGACGTTGAACTTACCGGTGGGGGTAATGAGCCAGGGTTCGGCAATTCGCAGTTTCTCCGTGAGGGTCGCATCGTCGTAGATCACGAGTTCGCCGTCTGGATCCCACACCGACACCCAGACCTCGTCGCCGGCCTTGTTGTACTCGAAGTGGACGACGCGCCCGTGGTCGGACACCTCGAAACACGTCTCGATGTCCATGGCTGCCTTGCTGTACACGCAGGCCTGCTGCGCCTCCTCCTGAACGTTCGAGAGCGGTGTGTCCATCCAGACCCAGGGAGAGTTCGGATGGGTCTTGAGGAAGAGGCTGCCCGTGCCCGGCAGCTCGACCTCACGGACGACCTTCCAGGCGTGCTCCGGACTTCCTTCTGGATCGGCACCGATCAGCGTGAGCTTGCCCTCGCCGATATGGGTGGTTGCGTATACCCATCCGAACTCCGGATCCACCCAATTCGCTCCTCGGCCGGGATGTGGCGTCTCGCCTGTTTCGACACCCGCAACCAGCTCCTGGGTCTTCACATCGACGACCATCAGCTTGTTCTGAGCGTTCGCTGCAGTGATGAAGTACCGACCGGTGTGGTCCCATCCGCCGTCGTGGAGGAACAGATCGGCCGGAATCTTCTTGACGAGCGGGAAACCGGGTTGCGAGTAGTCGACGATCGCGACGTATCCCGACTCCTTCAAGCCCATGACCCACACGGGATCGAAGTGCGAAGCAACGATGGCTGCCACACGCACCTCTTCGAGTTCCTTGCCGTTGATATCCGGACTCAGAACATCGTGGACAACCAGGGGTTCGAGAGTGAGGCCGTCGAAGACGACGTATTGGGGCGGCCAGTAGCAGCCCTCGATGATGTACTGATCCTCGTAGCCTTCGAACTTGCTTCCTTCGACGCTCCGGGCGTCGAAGCAGCCCTGAACCTGCGCCACGATGGCGGGAGTTTCGGTCCACAGGTCGATCATCGTGACGCGCCCGTCGCGACCAACCGCGAGGAAATACCGACCCGTTGCCGACGCGCGCAGGATGTGCACGGCGAAGCCGGTGTCGATGATCGCAACCTGATCGTGTGTGTCGCTGTCCATGATCGCGACCTGCCCTGCGTCACGCAGGATGACTCCGGTGAAGTTCTCCCAGTCGCGGTCTGTTTCGGGTTCGATCGGCCGATCAGCAACTGGAACGACCAGATTCCACGACTCGGTGATCTCTGCGAGGTCAAGCGGTGGAGGTGTGGGAGGAGCGAGTTGAACGAAGTTGGCCATCAACTCGATCTCATCTGGAGTGAGAATTCCGGCCTCGCCCCACGCCGGCATGCCTCCGGGAAGACCGTTGGTGAGAATGGTTGTCAGACCGGTCGTGCCGATCTCGAGCGTCCGTTCGGGTTGGATGTTTGGTCCTGTAGCACCGGCACGAAGGGTTCCGTGACATCCGGCGCATCGATTGAAGTAGACGCTTGACGCCTCTTCAAACTCGCTGTCCGACAGTGCTCGCGGTCCAGCCAGTGTCGGGTCAGCCGGAGCGACACCGGACGTCGAATCGAGGAAAGCCACAACCTCATCGATCTGGTTCGTTGCGAGACCGGGGGCCGGCATCGATCCGGTGTACAGAGCTTCCGCGTCGGCATCAACCGCAGCAAACGCTTCAGGGTCGAGAATCCAAGCGTTGAGCCACTCATGATCCCTGACAAGTGTGATACCGGCAAGATCCGGTCCGACGAGGGGTCCTTCACCGATGGTGTGGCATGCTGCGCATTGCGCATCGAACGTGGCCATGCCGGCCGCGACCACAGGGTCCCCAGCTGCCATTTCGCGACGGTCGGGCATGGCTCCTGCGCATGCCGCTGCGACAAGCGCGGCGGTTGCCAGGACAAGTCCCAGTGTGATCCGAAGGAGGGTTGGCCTGGGCATCGAGTCTCCTGAGGGTGGCAGTCCCTTCGCAGGGCTACCAGTGAGGATATTGCGATGGTCGCTAGATGTCCAGTTCCTTACTTACCTACTCTGTTGCTATCTCGCGACCGAGCGCATACATCACGACCGTTGCGGCAACTGATGCATTAAGGCTCTCGACTCCTCCGGTGAGCGGAATCGTGACTGAGACTTCACACTGCTCGACCATGGTGCCCGGCAGACCATGTGATTCGTTGCCGATGAGGAGAGCGATCGGCTGGCTGATGTCGAGTGAGCTTGGAACGATGCCCCCGGAAACCGTGGTGGCGACCGGCTCGAGGCCGACCGCTCGAAGCTGGCTGAATGACTCCAGCGCAGTGGCCGGTTGGGATAGCTGGACACCGGCGCTTGCTCGCAAGACCTTTGGGCTCCACGGATCCGCTCCGCCGATCAGGGCGACCTGCCAACCGAATGCGCCTGCCGATCGGATGAGCGTGCCGAGATTGCCAGGATCGCTGATCTCGACGGCGACCACTGTTCGTCGGGGATCAATCGTGCGGTTCTCAGGAATCGAGATGACGCCGACCGGATCCTGTGGCTCAACCGTGGTCGAGATCACCTCGAGGACGAGAGCGCCGACCTCCACGATTGTGGAGCCTGCCGCTTCGCAGCGTTCAACGAGCGCTCCACCCTGAACGGTGTAGGTCTCACTCGGCACGATGCCGGCTTCGAGTGCCGCCGTGACCAGGTTCGGGCCCTCGGCAAGTGTCTGATTCGTTCGGCGCCGCTCGCGACCCCGGTGGAGTCGGCGTATCGCCTTGATCCGCTCGTTTGAAGTCGATTCGATCCGCATCAGACGAGCAGAGACCCCGCAGATGCGGGGTCTCCGTCATATCGAGTCGGTGGTCCGGGCAACCTCACTCTGGAGCCGCTGCTCCAGCGACCTCGACAAGGGCCGAGAAGGCCGTCGGATCGTTGACCGCCATTTCGGCGAGCATCTTCCGGTCGACCTCGACCTCAGCAGCTTTGAGCCCGGCCATGAACCGCGAGTATGTCGTGCCGTTCTGACGAGCTGCTGCATTGATGCGCTGAATCCAGAGCCGGCGGAACTGCCCCTTGCGGGCGCGGCGATCCCGATGCGCATATTGCATCGAATGCATCACCTGCTCGCGAGCAGTGCGGTACCGGCGACTCCTCGCGCCTCCGTAGCCGGAGGCGCGGTCCATCACTTTGCGGCGCTTCTTCTTTGCGTTGATCGAACGCTTTACACGTGCCATCGAATGACTCCTAGTTCCCCAACAGACGGTTCATACGCTTCTCGTTCCCGCCTTCAAGGATCTTGTTGCCTTTGACGCGACGCCAGCGATTGGGTGATTTCTTGTGACGGTTGTGTCCTCGCCACGCCTTCGTGGTCCGCACCTTCCCGCTCCCGGTGCGTTTGAAGCGCTTCGCGGCACCTTTGTGGGTCTTCATTTTCGGCACGTTTCCACTCTCCTACTCATCCACTTCGTCAGCGACGGCTCCATCGTCGACAACGTCCTCTTCGCTTGCGACGTCCACGTCGTCGGCGATGAGTTCGTCGTCGGCGACGGTTTCCTCACTCACGATGGTTTGTTCTTCTTCAATGACCTCTGCGGCGACCACTTCTTCGACGGAGGCTTCATCGTCGGAATCAACGTCCTCCGTCACGCGGTCGGCGTTCCGTACGGGGGCCAGGACCATCGTCATCTGCCGGCCCTCGAGCCTCGGCGCGGTCTCGATCTCGCCGTAGTCCGAGACGCTATCGCGCAGCCGGCTGAGGATCTCGTTGCCGATTTCGGGATGAGTAACCTCGCGTCCCCGAAAACGCATCGTGACCTTCACCTTGTCGTGGTCCTTCAGGAACCGAACGACCCGCCGCCGTTTCACCTCGAAGTCGCTTGCCCCGATCTTGGGACGAAACTGCACTTCCTTGATCACCGTGCGAGTCTGCTTCTTCCGGGCCTCTCTCGCCTTGACGGACTGCTCATACTTGAACTTCCCGTAGTCCATGAGGCGAACGACGGGCGGCCTCGCTTCGGGAGCTACCTCGACCAGGTCGAGTTCAAGCTGCGATGCGAGCCACCGCGCTTCTTCGATCGACTTGATGCCAATCTGCTCGCCGGCCGGGTCGACGAGGCGTACCTCTTTGACCCGAATGCGTTCGTTGACCCTGGGCTCCTTGATCGGAGTACCTCCTGCTCGTACGTGTCGACGAAGCAGGCGCCTGGTGCCAATACAGAAGGCAGCACGACGCGAGTGCTGCCTGAGTAAACAACCCGACACACCTCACATTCGGTGGCAGGGTGGGAAGCAGGCGCCTCCGCTTACGTCAATTGTGAACCTGAGAGTAGACAGCCGCCCCGCGTAGTTCAATCGCCGTCCTACGGGAGGGATGTGAGACACGAGACACGAGACACGAGACAAGGCACGCCCGCCGAGGCAGTCTCAAGTCTCGGGTCTCGGGTCTCGGGTCTCAGATCTTCCTCAACAGATTCGCGGTTCGGATCGCGGCATTCGCGGCTTCGCGGCCTTTGTTCTTCTCGCCGGGGGCGCTTCGTGCCATTGCATGGTCCGGGTCGGTCACCGTGAGAACGCCAAACGCGATCGGCACGCCGGTGTCGAGCATCACACGCATGAGGCCCTCGGACGTCCGGCCGGCGATGTGCTCGTAGTGATCCGTCTCACCTTCGATCACCGCGCCGAGGGCGATCACCGCGTCGTAGCCCTCGCTCGCCAGGCGTTGTGCGACAACCGGAACTTCGAAGGCGCCCTCCACGTCGATGGTCGTGACGTCGAGCGCACCGGCTTCCTCCAGGACCTCGATCGCCCCGTGCAGAAGCCCGTCGGTCACGGGCTGATTGAAGAGGGAGCGAACAATCCCGATTCGGAGGCCTGCTGCGTCCAACTCGCCACGCACAGACATATTCATCTGCCGACACCGATATGCCCGAGTTTCTCTTCTTTCGTCCTCAGGTAGAACTCGTTGTGGCGGTTCTTCCCCACCCAAAGCGGGATCCGCTCGGTGACTTCGACGCCGAATTCTCGTAGCTGGTCGATCTTCTCGGGGTTGTTGGTGATGAGCCGGACGCTGGAGACCTTCAGATCGTGCAAGATCTGCCGCGTCGACTCCGTAGTGACGGCTATCGACGGCGTGACCGATCTGCTCGTTGGCCGTCACCGTGTCGAACCCCTGCTCCTGGAGCCGGTATGCGGCGAGCTTGTCGAGCAGGCCGGTACCGCGCCCCTCGTGGGTCGGGTTGTAGACGATGAGCCCCTCACCCTCCGCCGAGATGAGATCCATCGATTCCCGTAGCTGCGCTCCGCAGTCACATCGCAGGCTGCCGAAGACGTCTCCGGTGAGGCAGACGGAATGGAGTCTCGTGAGCACGTCTTCTCGACCGGCCACGTCTCCGAGCACCAGGGCGATGTGCTCCGAGCCGGTGTCGATCGCCCGGTATCCATATCCGCGAAACTCCCCCGAGTTCGTCGGCAGAGCCGCGTCCGCCACGCGCGTGACCAGAGCCTCTTCTCGCCATCGATACGCGACCAGGTCTTCGATCGTGATGATCGGGATGGCGTGCTCCTCGGCGAACGACATCAACGACTCTCCCCGCGACATCGTGCCGTCATCGTTCACGACTTCGCACAACACACCTGCCGGCGCAAGGCCCGCAAGCCGCGCAAGGTCCACGGCTGCTTCAGTATGTCCTGGGCGAACGAGGACTCCTCCGGGCTGGTACCGCAGTGGAAACACATGGCCGGGTCGGTGGAACTGCTCGGCAGTTGCGGACGGTTCCACAGCCGACCGGATCGTCCGCGCACGGTCGCCGGCGGATATCCCGGTTGTGGTTCCGTCGGCCAGGTCGATCGAGACGGTAAATGCGGTCTTGTGCGAGTCTGTGTTCTCCAACACCATCAGCGGCAGCTTCAAGTGATCGAGTCGTTCGCCGGTCATCGGCAGGCAGATCAGGCCGCTGGTGTGCCTCACCATGAAGGCGATGTGTTCCGGAGTGACCTTCTCGGCGGCAACAATCAGATCACCCTCGTTCTCGCGGTCCTCGTCGTCGACCACAAGGACCATTTCCCCGCGGGCGACCGCGGCAATCGCCTGCTCGATCTTTCGCGTACTTCATCCGCGTGCCTCCATGAGTCGTTCAACGTATTTGGCAAGAATGTCCACTTCGAGATTGAGGCGGTCGCCAATCGCCCGCACCCCCAGGACCGTGACATCAAGGGTGTGCGGTATCAACACGATCTCGAACCACGGAACGGGATCGGCCACGGGTGATACCGCGGTGACGGTCAGACTCACGCCGTCCACGGTGACCGACCCCTTCTCGACGAGGTATCGGGCAAGGCCCGGGTGTGTGGAGATCCGGATGCGCTTGGAGGTTCCCTCGGACTCAATTGATTGAACCGAGCCGACGCCGTCGACGTGGCCCTGCACGACGTGGCCGTCAAACCGGCCGCCCGCCGCTTCGACGGGACGTTCGAGATCGACCACGGAACCCTCCCCCAGGTCCCCGAGGTTTGTTCGCTGGAGCGTTTCGGACACCGCCTCTACCGTGAATCTCCCGTCAGCGACCGCGACAGCGGTCAGGCACACCCCGTTTACGGCGACCGAATCTCCGATAACGAGGCCAACGCATGTTCCTGGCGCGGCAATCGTGAACGTCACTCCCCCACCGGCGGGTGTTGTGGTGACGACGGTGCCGACTTCGCTGACGATTCCGGTGAACATCACTTTTCCTTTTCGATGGTCGCGTCGACCCGGAGATCCGGACCGAGCATGGTGACGTTGTCGATCGACACGTTCAGGGTGTCCCCGATCGTTTCGAGGGTTCCTGCAATGGCCGGTAGCCCGGTCCCTCCGGCGAGTTTCGACCCGTAGTAGATGACGATCCGGTCGACGATTTCGGCCCTCAATGCCGACCCGGCTATCGCCGGCCCGCCCTCGATGAGGAGCGTGAGCAGACCCTCCCCGCCAAGGTGTTTGACGGCACCTCCCAGGTCGACTCCATCGGAACCCGGCATGGACACGTAGCGGATGTTCTTGTTTGGCGTCTTGTCGCTCTCACGACCGGTGAACACGATTGGATTGCGTTTCTCCACCGCTGCTCCGGTTGGAAGCGCTCGACGCCCGCACACAACAACCGGCCGCGGCTGAGGGCCGGCGTAGCCATCGATGCGCACATCAAGACGCGGGTCGTCTTCGATCACGGTCCCAATTCCGACGAGCACCGCATCGTTGCCGGATCTGAGTTGGTGAGCGTTCGTGCGCGCCTCAGGACCAGTAATCCATTGAGAGGTTCGGTCGGTGGCGGCGGCTTGACCATCGAGGGTCGAAGCGAGTTTCAACGTCACGAGTGGCCGACCCGTCGCGCGGTGGTGGAAATAGCCTGGATCATTTGCGATCACGGCTGCTTCTTCTACCCCGGTGATGACTTCGATGCCTGCCTCACGAAGCTCGGTTATGCCCCGGCCTGCGACCCGCTGATCGGGATCGAGCGCTCCCACAACAACGCGCGCGACGCCGGCGTCAATCACTGCTCGGGCGCATGGTGGCGTTCGGCCGTGATGGGTGCAGGGTTCGAGGGTGACAACGAGTGTGGATCCGGCAGCGGCCGGTCCGGCCTCTGCGAGTGCCGCCGCCTCGGCGTGTACCGACCCGGCTTCGACGTGGGCGCGTTCGGCTACCACTTCCCCGGCTGGGTTCACAACGATCGCACCGACCCGCGGATTCGGATGCGGCACCGTTGCCTCGGTCAGGCCGATGGCACGGCGCATCAACTCGTCCGCGCGGTGCGTTCGGAACTGGTTGTCCTCAACGCGACGCGTCACACGCCCTCCTTCTCCCATCCGGACTGTCACCGTCGGCCCCGGATTTTCACCGGATCCGCCCCATCAACGGATGGGGGTCGCGGGCTTTCACCGCCGGTCGGGAATTGCACCCTGCCCTGAAGGGGGCAACCCGAAGACTAGCGAAGTCGCGTGCGTGTCTGGCCGCGTCGGTGGTATCAGGGACATGAGACACGAGATCCGAGACACGAGACCGGACGGGGTCGAAAGGGCAGTCTCAAGTCTCGAGTCTCAAGTCTCGGGTCTGACTTGGGCCTACTGCCTACGGTCGATGCTGTAGGTCGAACCGGCCTGGCGTTTCGCAAACTCTTTCATCTCTGATGCGATCGCCGACGCCTCCCATTCGGAGGCGATGGCACGGAATTGGTTGGTGACCACACCCATGGAGAACGAAACGATGGGGAACGCGTGGCGCTCACCGCGACGGTCGGTGACCTCGATGTAGCCCTGGAGGGCATCAGCGGTGTCGTAGAAGTCGAGGATCCCGTCGTCGAACGTCTGGATCACGTCCTCACAGAATGCCTCAACCAACGTCGGATCGACGACGGAGATGAAGTCGTCACCACCCACGTGGCCCACGAACGACTCTGGATCACCACACGCAGCGGCAGCATTCGTCAACGTGTTCGCGGTGTACTTGATGACGGAGTCCCCGCGCATGAACCCGTAGTGATCGTTGAAGGCCTTGAAGTTGTCCAGGTCGCCGTACACCACAGCGATGGGTGCGCGAGATTCGATGCGCTGTTCGAGTTCAGCTGCGATCCGGAAGTTCCCAGGCAATCCGGTGAGCGGCGACACATCGCGCATCTGCTGGGCCCGCCGAATAACGGTGCCGACGCGCGCAACCAGTTCTTCCACGGCAAACGGCTTGGTGATGTAGTCGTCCGCCCCAAGGTCGAGACCCTTGACACGGTCCTTCGCCAGGGCTCGCGCCGTCAGCATCACCACGGGAACACTCGACGTTGTCGGATCGTTGCGGAGGTGGCGCAGGGTCGTGAGTCCATCCATGCCCGGCATCATCACGTCCAGCAGTACGAGCGCGGGAGGGTTCTTCGTCGCGATCTCGAGCGCTTCGATGCCGTTCGAAGCTGTCTGGGCTTCGAACCCTTCGAGTTCGAGATTCATCTTGACGTACTGGAGGATGTCCGGGTCGTCATCGACGACAAGGATCCGATCTCCCATGTTCCCTCTACTGACCGATGGCCGTTCTCAACATTTGCGCGGCAGCGACCGGGTCGGGCTCTCGAAATATCGAGGTCCCGGCCACGAACACGTCGGCCCCAGCTTCGCGAGCTGACCGGATCGTGCTCACATCGATCCCACCGTCGACTTCTATATCGGTCGATAGTCCCGCAGAATCAACGAACTTCCTCACACGTTCGATCTTCGGCAGTACCGCGTCGATGAAGGACTGCCCGCCGAAGCCGGGGTGGACGGACATAACAACCACCATGTCGGCGATCTCGATGAACGGCTCGATCGCCTCGAACGGCGTCGGCGGGTTGATAACGAGACCGAACTCTAAGTCCACCTCGCGGGCAGTGGCGGCAACGGCGGTTGGGTCGGGGAACACCTCGATGTGAACGGTTGCCAGGTCCGCGCCTGCTGCCTTTAGGTCCCCGAGGTAGGCATCCGGGTTCAGGGTCATGAGGTGGCAGTCGAGTTTCAGGCTCGTCGCCGCTCGAAGGGATTCGATGACCGGCATGCCGAGAGAGATGTTCGGTACAAAATGGCCGTCCATGACATCCACATGGAGCAGATCGACGTACTCCTCGATCCGCCCGACCTCGTCGCCCAGGTGGGCGAAATCGGCGGCGAGAATGGAAGGTGCGATTCGCGGTTGTTTGATCACGTCCGACGAGTGTATCCGGTTCTGAACCACCTGAGACTTCCTCTCACACATCGACGCGGCACTGGCAAGCTCCGGCTACCGATCAATCACCGCCACGAACATGCCATCGGAACCCGTGATGTGCGGTGCGAGGAGTAATCCCCCATCGAGCGTCTCGCCAGGCAGCCCGGTGGGGCGCGTGATCCGGTTCCCTCCACAACTCCGCTCGTCTCCTCGGGTGTCACGGTGCAAACGGAATACACGAGTCGTCCACCGGGGCGTAGCAGTGGAAGTGCGGCTTCGAGCATCCGTCGCTGAAGCTGGCCTGCTTCCGCCGCACTGCCTTCGTGAATTCGATGTCGGATCTCGGGTCGTCGCCTGAGCGTGCCGAGTCCGGTGCATGGGGCATCGAGCAGCACCCGGTCGTACGTGGCATGGGCGAATGGCGGCGCAACGGCGTCACCGACGACCCACTGGATGTCGGCTCCCCAGCGTTGGGTTCGTTGTCGTGCGATCGCTGCCCGACGTCCGTGGCGGTCCATGGCCACAACGAGTCCCTGACCGCCCACCAAGTCGGACAGGTGCAAGCTCTTCCCGCCAGGTGCAGCCGCAAGATCGAGGATCCGATCGCCCGCTCTCGGGTCAAGAGCGGCCGCCACCGCTGTCGACGAAGGATCCGATATCACGAGGTCGCCGTTTGTGATGGCGTCGCGATGCCCGGTGAGCTCATCAAGCATGAAGGCGTTGTCGATTCCACGAACTGCCGTCCCCGGAGGTTCTCCGGAGCGCCTGCGCACGCCGATTTGGGTCGGCATGTTGGACGCGTCGAAGAAGGCGGTCGCGGTGTCTATGCCGTACGCAGATGCAAGACCGTGATACAGCCACTCCGGCACTCCAACGCGGAGGGCCTCACCCGATGGACCGTCTGGGAGAGGAGGCTCTCCGTGGCGGGCCACATTGCGCAGCACGCCGTTGACGAATCCTGAGGCACGAGGCACATCAAGGGCACGCGTCGCCTCGACGGCAGAGTCGACAACAGCGTGGGGCTCGCCGTCGGTAAACAGAATCTCTGCGACGCCAACCCGAAGGATTGCCCGAACCACGGGATCGATCTCGCGGGAGACCCGCTGATCGATGGTGCGATCGATGCGGCCGAGGTAGCGGATCGCGGTGTAGACGAGGAGTTGAACGAACAGGGCGTCGCGCCGCTCCATGTCCTGGGTGCCCGTCCGAATCACAACGTTCGAGTAGGCGCCCTCGTCAATCACCCGCTGAAGGAGCGTCGCCGCGACAACTCTGGCCTCGACCCCGCGCTTCATTCCGCTGGCGCGTCGATGCGCCCGCCCGCGCCTCGGCGCCCATTCAGCCATGCTGTCCCGGACATCGGGGCCTTCCCCGCGGGCTGTATCACGTCGAGAGAGAGACTCCCACCGTGCAGCCCGAGGACTGCCTGGCCGTTGAAGGGCGCCACAACGCCTGGGGTCACCGATTCGTCGGAGGGCGAAGCCTCATACACGCGGAACCGCTTCCCCTCCATGGCGAACCAGGCGCCTGGTCTTGGATTGAATGCCCGAACGGCCCGTTCTGCGTGGTCGACCTCCCACGTGAGTTGGATCTGCGCTTCTGCTGGTGTGAGGAGCCCCGCGGCGGTCACGCCGATCCTCAGCTGTGGCGCCGCCTCCAAGCGTCCCGCCAGGAGATCCGGCACGACGTCATCGATGAGCATGGCTCCTAGGTACGAGAGGCGACCGCTCAACGATCCCCCGGTCTCGTCCGAGGCGATTGGGGTCTCGACGGCGGCAATCACCGGACCCGTGTCGAGCCCTTCGTCGATCTGCATCAGGCTGACGCCCGTTGTCTCGTCGCCGGCGAGGATGGCTCGCTCGACCGGCGCCGCCCCACGCCATCTCGGGAGGAGGGAGAAGTGCACGTTGACGAACCCGGCGGGTGCCGTCTCCAGCGCGGTTCGCGTCAGGATTCTGCCATAGGCCACGACAACACCGATGTCGGCCTCGGCGTGTTGGAGCACCTCCTCGAGTTGTCCGCGGCTGGTGGGTTGCTCAACGTGGAGTCCCCACTCGAGTGCTGCGACCTTCACAGCGGGAGGGCTCGGCTTGCCCGAGCGACCTTTTGCGCGATCCGGCCGCGTGATCACGACGGCGATGTCGGCCACATCGATCAAGGCGGCCAGGCTCGGAATTGCTGCGGCGGGTGTGCCAAGGAACGCAGCTCGCATCAGACGACGCCCGGCGGAGCGGCACTTCGCAGGTCGCGGAGCGCGTCCTTTCGCATTCGCCTCGGAAGGCGCTCAAGGATCAGGGTGCCGGAAAGATGGTCGGTTTCATGCTGCAGCAGGCGCCCCATGAGTTCGTCACCGGCGTATTCGACGGGATCACCGTGGAGGTCGAATCCGCGTGCGCGTGCGAACGCCGGCCGTGAGAACTCCCACCAGAGTCCAGGAACCGACAGGCAGCCTTCCTCGAATTTCCACTTGCCCGATGTCTCGACAACCTCTGGATTCACCATCACAAAAGGGCCTTCGCCGATGTCCGCAACGAAGATCTGTTTGGAGATGCCAATTTGTGGTGCCGCCAATCCCACACCAGGGGCCTCGTACATCGTCTCGAACATGTCGTCGGCGAGACGCGAAAGCTCGGGACCGAAGTCCGTGATCGGACTCGCAGCCGCCCTGAGGACCGGGTCGGGAAAGACACGAATGGGGTAGATCGCCATGAGGGGACCAGGCTACCGAGTCCGGTGCCGAGTGACCACACGACGCCCTGCCGGATTGCTAGAGATCCACCGGGTCGGCGTCAACGCGCACGCGGTATCCGCCGTCGCGTAGCTGGCGAACAGCGCCACGTAGGCGCAACCGCACACGGGCCAAATCGTGTCCCTGAATCAGCCACCGATCCCGCTCGCCCTCCCGCGCCGGGCCAAGCAGCGCGGCCTCGGCGGCTGCCTCCCCAAGCAGCTCCGCGATATCGCGTGCATCGGTTTCGAGGGCAATCAGCTCCCCAACCGGTGGAAACCCGCTCTCTTCGCTGCGAGCAACCACCGTCTCCATGAACGGAACAGGGTTGCCGCTGCGGAGTGCGTCAAACACAGGGTTGTCCACAAGGGTCGTCTGAACGATGGCGCGGCGGCCCCGACCGGGTTTGGCCGCGAGCACCGCACGGACAAGGAGCCGCAGGGCGTCCTCGTCCGCCCGGTAGTTTGGAGCAAGGATCCATATGTCTGGATCCACAACGACGACGAGGTCAACTTGAGCAAGACCCACGAGGTCGCGTTCGGTGCCCACGGTGATCCTGTGGCCAGACCCGGCGGTGCCAACTTCGGAGCCGAAGGTGCGGGAGAGGTCCTCGACAATCCGTGGGACTCCCGATCCGAGCGATTCGAATCTCGTCCCGCCACACGCAATGCAGCTCTGGAATGTCTGTCCGCACCGGGCGCACACTCCGCTTCGCTCCAGCAAGGCGTCACACGATGGACACTTCCGGAGCTCGCGACATGTCACACATCGAAACATGCCCCCACGGCGTGGCACGAGGACGAACACCGTTGCGGCCCCGTCGACGGCCGCGATGGCACGTTTGACCCTCTCCCCAACCTTTGCTGCGGATTCGGTTTCATCGCTTCGATCGACGATCTCCACAAGCGGCCAAATGCGGCGCCTCGACCGAACGATCTCGATCCCGGCTGAGAACGATTCGGATGTCGGGACAGCACCAGTCAGGAGCAGGGCGAACCGCTCGATGACCGAACGCCGACGGAGGACGTCGCGCACGTTGTAGGTGGGCGTCTGGGGAGACTTGTAGCCGCGACGGCCCTCTTCGAGGACCACCGCCAGGCCAACCGTTCCCGCACCCCAGAACGCAACCTCGCGAGTGCCGACGACCACGCTGCCCGTCTCGCTCGCAATCTGTGTCCACGCGTCGGTCCGTGCTGCAGGCGGATCATCACTCGTGGCCGTCACAACTCGTTCCTCGAAAACGGAGCGGAGTTGCTCGGCTGCAGCTTGGGCTTCGACCACGGTCGGGGCGGCGACAATGACGTTCTTGCCGCTCCGCACCACCGGCACCATCGCAGACACGACACCCTCCATCGGGTCGCCGGTGAGCAGGTAGGCGGGCCGCGTTCGGCCGGCCGCGATCTGCCGTTCCCCCCATTTGGTGAGCGGCCCGTCGGTCTTCTCCTCGAACGCTCCATGCTGCCGTGGCTGCTTCCTCGGCAGGTTGGGCGGTGCACACCGAGAGAGAACGGTCGAGAGCGGGGCTACATAGTGGGAGGCAACCCAGCGAAGCGACTCCAACATCACGCTGTTGAACACTCCCTTCCGCCCGGAGCGAGCGGCCACCGGACGAAGTGGACGTTCCGACTCTTCCTCCCGGATCATCGTCACGTACCCGCGAACCTTCCTGCCACCGAGGGGAACTCGGACGATATCTCCGACGGTGAGATCGGATAGGTTCTCGGGAACCTCGTATGCGAACCCGTCGTCTACGGCGAACGACGGCACATCGGGGACAACCTGGGCAATCCTCGTCAGGTCGATGGCCCTTCGCGTTTCCGAAGCTCCGCGATCCGATCCCAGAGGCGTTCTGCGACCTCGCCCTTGGTCATGAGGCTCCACGGTTCGGTCGCGCCGTCGGGGAGCACAATCGTCACCTGATTCGTCTCGGTGCCGAAGCCCGATCCAGGGGCCGCGACGTCGTTGGCCACGAGCAGGTCGACGCCCTTTCGGCGCGCCTTCGCTGCTGCTTCGTCGAGTCCGCCAACCTCAGCGGCGAAACCGACGAGGAACGGACGATCTTCCATGGCAGCGATGCCACCAAGGACATCAGCCGTCGGCTCGAGATCGATAACGGGAGGGCCCTCGAGGCGCCGCAGCTTACCTTCGAGCGGGGAGACCGGGCGGAAGTCGGCAACGGCGGCCGCCATAACAGCAATATCGGCTTCAGCAGCCGCGACCCACGTTGCCTCAGCCATCTCGGCTGCTGTCTCCACCGGAACGATCATGACCCGTGGGTGTTCAATACCGATCCCCGCGGTAACAAGCGTGACCGTTGCGCCCCGCCGTGCGGCGGCGGCGGCGATCGCGTTGCCCATCTTCCCGGACGAGCGGTTGCCGAGATAGCGGACGGAGTCGATTGGTTCGCGTGTGCCACCTGCCGTGATGACAACGCTTACCCCTGTTAGGGGTCCCCCAGGCAGGACACCTGCGACGGCGTCCGCAATTCGCTCGGGATCGGCGAGACGACCAACACCGACATCACCGCCGGCGAGTTGTCCGGATTGTGGCTCCACGATGTGGTAGCCGAACGACTTGAGGCGATCGACGTTGGCGATCGTTGCGGGATGCTCCCACATCTCGGTGTGCATGGCAGGAGCAATCACAACGGGTGCGGACGTCGCGAGGACCGTCGCTGAGACCGAATCATCGGAGAGTCCGGTCGCAATACGGGCCAACGTTGCGGCAGTACCGGAGCTACAACAACGGCATCGGCCCAACGGCCGAGCGTTGTGTGTGGACTGACGTCATCAGAATCGAAGAGATCAACAACGGGACGTTCCCCTGTGATGGCCGCCAGCGTGTGCGGGCCGAGGAACTGCGTGGCCGATTCCGTCATGACAGTTCGCACAACGGCGCCGCGTTCAATCAGTCGCCGGGCGAGGTAGGCGGCTTTGTATGCGGCGATACCTCCGGTGACGCCGAGCACAACGCGTCGACCGGCAAGCATCGTCTACTCCTCGAACGGGGCGACGACGACCTTGTCCTCGTAGATCTCTTCGAGGGAGATCGACAGCGGCTTGCGGGAAAGGCTGTGCACCTGCGGTGGCACGTACCCGCCAAGACCTTCGCCGAGTTGGTTGAAGTAGGCATTGATCTGCCGGGCACGGCGTGCCGACAGGACAACAAGCCCGAATCGGGACTGCGTCTTCTCGACCACGGCGCCGATCGGCGGTTCGGTCATCATTCGGTGTTGCTCCTCGTGGTTGCGGCGTTGTTCGGGCGTGGAAACGCGCGTGAATCACCGTCCTGAGTGGCCGGTGCTTCGAGTATAGAGACAACCTCGGAGATCGCGCTCTCGAGATTGTCGTTCACCACAAGGTGGTCGTAGAACTCGCGGGCGTCGAGGATCTGCTCATCTGCCACCGCGAGCCTGCGTTCGATGTCGTGGTCGGCGGTATCTCCTCGACTGCGCAGCCGATGTTCGAGCTCGGCACGAGACGGCGGCATCAGGAAGACCAGCGTTGCCGATGGGTACGAGTGTTTCACCTGGTGTGCCCCGTCGTTCTCGATGTCGAGGATGACATGGGTGCCGCTGGCGAGCCTTTCTACCACCGGTGCTCGTGGTGTTCCGTAGCGGTACCCGCCGTATTCGGCCCACTCGAGCATGCCGCCGGAGGCGACAAGCTCCGTGAACGCTTCGTGATCGACGTACCAGTAGTCCTCACCATCAAGCTCACCCGGCCGCGGCGATCGGGTGGTTGCAGATACGGAAAACGCGGCCCCCGTACGCTCAAGTACGGTGTCGATCACACTCGACTTCCCCACCCCTGATGGTCCAGAGACGACGAGCAGTTTCCCGTCAGGCAAAGGTGTTGAGGAGGTTTTCACGTTGGCGCGGCCCAAGTCCACGGATCTTGCGGTTATCGGCTATCCCGAGTTCTTCCATCAAGCGAATTGCCTTGATCTTCCCCATGCGCGGCATCGACGCCAGCAGCGGATAGACCTTCGTGCCCGCGACGATGTCGTCAACCTCGGCTTGTTCGAATACTTCGGCGAGCGTCAATGATCCCGTCTTGAGTAGTGCCTTGATCTCGGCACGCTTGCGGCGCGCTGCCGCCGCCTTCTCGAGCGCCAGGGCGCGTTGTTCATCACTCATCGGGGGGAGTTGGTGGGTGTCGGCCATGGGGCAACTCTATCAATCCGCGAGGGTTGCTTCCTTGATCTCGGCGGCGATCATCGCTGCTGCGCCCCTTGGATCCGGAGCAGCCGTGATCGGCCGGCCAACGACGAGCAAGTCGGCTCCACGCTTGACGGCCTCGGCCGGCGTCATCGTTCGTGCTTGATCGTCATCGCGATCCACTGGTCGAATCCCAGGGGTGACCTTGATGAGGTCCGGAGCAACGTCGGATACCACCATGAGCTCCTTCGGCGACGACACCACACCTTCGCAGCCGGCAGCCGACGCTACCTTCGCCATACGAGCCACCAATTTCCCCGGCGACCGATCGATACCGATCCGGGCCAACGAGGCATCGTCGTGCGACGTGAGCACCGTGACTCCCAGGATGCCGGCCGGGGCTGCTCCTGCACCTGCTCGCAAGCCCGCGACTGCAGCCTCGAGCATCGCCTGGCCACCATTGACATGCGCGGTGACCCAGCGGGCACCATGCTCGCCGAGGCGACGCGCCGCCGCCTCCACCTGGGAAGGGATGTCGTTCAGCTTCGCATCGGCGAAGACCGGCTTTCCGAGCGCAACAAGTGCCGGGATGAGGAGCGGTCCCGGACCGTGAAGCAGACCCAAGCCGATCTTGAACCCCACGACGTGATCCGCAACTTCCTCTGCCATGTCCACCGCGGACTCTGCCGTGGGAAGATCCAGCGCAACAATGATCCCCCTCACCATGGTTCAACCGCGCCTACGAGCTCGCGAACCGATCCAACGTTGTGTTTGGTCATGTATCGCTCCAACTCCTTGATCACTCGGCTTCCGACCCGCGGCTCGGCGAAGTGCGCAGTGCCGATCGCCACAGCGCTCGCCCCCGCTAGGAGGAATTCCACAACGTCCTCTCCAGTGCGCACTCCTCCGCATCCGACGATCGGGAGATCGGGCAGCGATTGCGAGACCTCCCATACACAGCGCAGAGCGATCGGCTTCAGCGGCGTCCCGGAATAGCCCCCGACCATCCCGCTCAGCTTCGGTCGTCGCGTTCTCAACATTGATACCCGCCCCCCACACCGTGTTGGTCAGAACCACCCAGTCGGCACCTGCTTCGCTCACCGCGTTCGCGATGTCTGCGATGTCCGACAACATTCGGCGAGAGTTTCGCTCCGACCGGCAGATCCGTCGCCTCCCGCACGGCCCGTACGACCTCAGCCGACGAGTCGGGATCGAGTGCGAACAGATGGCCATCCTCGAGGTTCGGACATGACAGGTTGACCTCGACCGCTGCGATGCCGGCTGTCTGAAGGCCTCTGGCAACCTCCGCGAATCCTGCGGCATCGTGTCCGACCGCCGATCCCCAGATCGGAACGGGAACCTCTCCGATTCGTGGACCGACCTCTCGTATCCAGGCATCAATGCCGGGGTTCTGGATTCCAATGCCGTTCATCATCCCGGCGCCCGTTGATGTGAGCCGTGGAGGCATGCGACCCGGCCATGGCTCGGACGACACCGACTTCGCGACCGCGGCCCCGTAGGGCAGGAAGTCGCCGCCGTCGGCGAAGTCCACAACCGAACCGACCGTGCCGGAGGCTGCAACGATCGGGCTGCGCAGAACGAGCGACCCGAGGCTCGTCTCGATTCTCTGGCTCCCCGGACTCACGACGTGGGCTCCGGTGGCGTCGATGTGAGCGTCATGAGCCCTCGCCGGTGACGGCACCGTCGACGGCCGTCACCACACCGCGATAGACCGTTATCGTCGCCTTGCCGCGCAGCGGGAGACCGAGGTATGGGCTGTTCTGCGCCTTCGACAACGTCACCGTCGGTGTCCACTCTCGGTTTGGGTCGAACACCGTGAGGTTCGCCGGCACTCCGATCGCCGGCAAGAGTCCGTGGCCCTCAATCTGTCCGATCCGGGCTGGGGCAACCGAGAGCCGGTCATAGAACGCTTCTTGATCGAGGCCGGCGAACGTGTTGACCACAGCCGCCGCCCACTCAAGGCCGATCACCCCGTTCGGAGCGTGTTCCCATGGCACCTCCTCTTCATGGTCCGCGTGGGGCGCATGGTCGGTAGCTACGACGTCGATCGTCCCATCCACAAGGCCCCGACGCAGCGCGTCTCGGTCTTCCGTCGACCTGAGCGGAGGCATCATCTTGTAGACCGGATCGGTGCCTTCTGCGGCGTGGTGATCAAACGCTAGGTGGTGAGGCGTGACCTCCGCGGTGACGGGCAGTCCATTCGCCTTTGCGTCAGCGATCATCGCGACGCCGTTAGCGGTCGATAGGTGCTGGACGTGGTACCGGGCGCCGGTCACTTCGACCAGTTTGAGGTCACGAGCAATGATCACGTCGTCGGCTGCGGACGGTATGCCGTACATTCCGAGGAGCGACGAGACCGCGCCCTCATGCATGTGTCCGCCTCGAGAAAGGCCCACATCGACGGCGTGCTGTGAAATGACGCCTCCACGAGCGGCGAGATAGTCCATCGCTCGACGCAGCAATCCCGCGTCGGCCACAACATCGCCGTCATCCGAGAAGACCCTGACCCCGGCGGCCCAGAGTTCGTCCAGGTGCGCGAGTTCCACACCGGCACGACCCTTGCTAACGGCGCCGGCAGGCATCACGTCTACCAGGCCTGCTTCAGCGCCACGATCAGCGACAAATCGGGCGAGATGGCCTGCGTCGGTTGCGGGGTCGGTGTTCGGCATCACCACCACAGCGGTGTATCCGCCGGCCGCCGCCGCCCTCGATCCGGTTGTGATGTCCTCTTTCCATTCTTGGCCGGGCTCTCGGAAGTGAGCGTGGAGATCCACCAAGCCCGGACCGACCCAGGTGTCGGTGCAGTCGATCCGTTCATCGCCGTCGAGGCCTCCCCCGATCTCGGCAATGTGGCCATCGACAATACGAAGATCGGTTTCCACAGGCCCGTCTGCGGTCAAGACGGTGCCTCCGGCAAGTATCAATTCACTCTGCATGCTCACCTCCGAGCAGTCGAAAGAGAACCGCCATTCGGACGGCGACGCCGTTGAAGACCTGGTCCAGAATCAGCGCCCGGGGGTCGTCGGCGACGGCTCCCTCGATCTCGACGCCACGGTTCATCGGGCCTGGATGGAGCACGATCGCGTCAGGCTTGAGTCGGGCGAACCGCTCTTTGGTGATTCCGTATCGCGGGTGTATTCGGATAGCGATGGGAACACGGAGGCACCTCCGCGTTCCGCCTGGACCCGCAGTACGTACACAACGTCGAGATCGGGGAGGACGCTATCGAGGTCCTCGCTCGCTGCTGCTTCGAACACCTCGGGGACCACCGGAAGGAGCGTCCTCGGTGCAACCATGGTCACCTCCGCCCCCAGGGTCGAGAACGCCTGGATGTCCGAGCGGGCGACCCTGGAGTGTCGGATGTCCCCCACGATCCCGATCTTCAGACCGTCGAGAGTGCCGAAGTGCTGCCGAATCGTCAGCGCGTCAAGCAACGCCTGCGTGGGGTGCTGATGAGCCCCATCACCGCCGTTGAGAACCGGCTGCTCGATCCACTCGGCAATCCGCCACGGTGCACCCGTTGCTGTGTGGCGCACGACCATGGCGTCGGTTCCCATCGCTTTGATCGTCAGGACTGTGTCTTTGAGGCTCTCCCCCTTCGACAGCGACGACGTTCCCGGAGAGAACGACATTGTGTCGGCGCTGAGGGCCTTGGCCGCCTTTTCGAACGACATCTTCGTTCGAGTCGAAGCTTCGAAGAACATCGTGGCAACCGTCTTGCCGCGCAACGCAGGAACCTTTGGAATGGGTCGATGCAAAACCTCGACGAACTCGTCGGCATCGTCGAGCAAGCCACCGAGGTCGTCTCGCGTAGTCCCTCGATCGTCAGGAAGTGGTTCATGCAGACTCCCTCGTCTCGATGACCACGCCATCCTCACCGTCGCGCTCGACGAGGCTCACGGTGACCCGCTCGTCGCGCGACGTCGGGACGTTCTTCCCGACGTAGTCCGGCCGGATCGGGAGTTCCCGATGTCCGCGGTCGACCAGGGCGGCGAGCTGCACTCGGTTCGGCCTTCCGAGGTCAGCGAGAGCATCGAGTGCTGCTCGGATCGTGCGTCCTGTGTACAACACGTCGTCCACCAGCACGACGGTCTTGCCGGCTAGCGGGACGGGAATGTCGGTAGCACCGAGGGGCCGCTTCGGCCGTCGGTCCAGATCATCCCGGTACATTCCGATGTCGAGGCTGCCCCACGCGGCTGGCTCCCCCTCGATCTCTTCCAGGGCGGCTGCCATTCGCTGGGCCAGCGGGACTCCCCGGGTCTGGATCCCGAGGAGAACAACATCGTCCGACCCTCGATTGCGCTCCAGAACTTCGTGTGCGATGCGCCGAATCGCCCGATCGACGTCGCCGGCATCCATCACACGTGCCATGGAGCCCACCTCCGGACATAAGAAAAGCGGCAGGCGGTTCCGATGGATCCGCCGCCGCTGCGGGCGTCGTTCATACTGTCTCCTTCCTTTTCGGCCTCACAGGACCGGGTTAAAGGGCGGTGTTGGTTGGTCGTGGCGACGCTAGCCGGAGGAAGTAGCAAGTAGCAAGGACCGAGAGTGGACAGGAGCAAGAGCAAGACTAGAGACTTGAGACCCGAGACACGAGACACGAGACCCGGCGGGACTCTCTTCGTGATCCGGGCTCCCAGGCCGCCCCTCCCGCCCTCGCTCCGCTCGGTCACCCTCCCCCACTCGAGTCTCGTGTCTGATCTTGTCTTTGGTCTCGGATCTCGGCCCTGTCTTGCTACTTGCTACGGACTACGGACTGCAAGATCTTTCACATCGCGTTCGGCCTCGTGCAGTAGTCTGCATTCCGGGCATGAGGCTCGGAAGGCCAGTACGAGAGGGGACGAGTCAAGTGACGACATCTGGTGAAGACACGGTGAAGGCCGTCTTTGATCTGTACAACGCGATGACAATCGACCTTGCCGTCGAACATGCAAATGCCGAGTTCAAGGGCGTAGACGCCGATGACGGATGGGATGACCTTCCGGCGCGGGTTTCAGCTACCCAGGCGCAACTCAAGGCACTGGCACACGAGAAGAGCTCTCGGGGTGAACACCGACACGCCCGAGCCGTTAATCAGGCACTCGGCGAGCTTCACAGCGCCCTGGTCGAACGTTCCGATGCCCAGGTCAACTACCTGACCGTCGAAGCTTCGGTCAAGAAGGTGATCGCGGACGGCGGCTCCGGCGACATGGTGAGCCTCGACCTGGCCCGCGACCGACTCGACAAAGCGGGACAGCGGATGACGTCGGATCAGTCGAGCCTGCTGTACGACCTCGAGAATCTCAACGCAGACGTGAAGGGCTGAACAGCCGGGATCGGTGACGACCACGAGCAGCCTCGGCAGACGAGGAGCTGACAGCCGTCGGTCTACTGCGGCGGGTCGGCGGCGACCTTTGCCAGCACGGCGTTCACGAAACTGCCCGATTTCGCCGTCGAATAGCGTTTCGCGAGTTCAACCGCCTCGGACACCACCACACCAACCGGAGTGTCCGTGTAGCGCAACTCGTAGACACCCATCCGGAGAATGGTCCGGTCGATGGCAGGCATACGACTGAGGCGCCATCCCGTCGAATGACTGTCGATGATCATGTCGATTTCGTCAAGGTTATCGAGCACCCCGACGGCGAGCCGACCGGCACGACCCGTCGGATGCAACGAACCTCTATCGGCGCCGACGTCAGCTGCGTACAGCAGACCGAGAGCTCGCTCACGCGCGTCCTGCTTGGTCACGTCACCCGGGTGATGTATGCGCCGGTCCGGGTGTCAACCTTCAACACGTCGCCGACGTCGATGAAGAGCGGGGCCTGGACAACCAACCCTGTCACGAGCGTGACGGGTTTCGTCGCCCCGGAGACTCTGTCGCCCTTGACTCCCGGCTCGGCGTGCGAAACCACGAGTTCGACGGCGGCCGGCAGCTCAATCCCGATCGGCTTCCCGTCGTACATGGCGAGACGGACGGTCGCTCCGTCTGCGATGTAGGAACCGGCGTCACCCACGGCGTCTTCCGAGAGGCTGATCTGCTCGAACGTCTCGCCGTCCATGAAGTTGAAACCCATGTCGTCTCGAAACAGGTACTGAAAGTCCCGTCGATCGATGGTTGCCTTCTGAACGTTCTCACCAGCGCGAAATGTTCGGTCGAGCACGGCGCCGGTGATGAGGTTCTTGAGCTTCATCCGTACGAACGCCTTGCCCTTGCCGGGCTTCACGTGCTGGTACTCGACGATCTGGAACAGCCCCTCGGGAAGACTGAGGGACATGCCCGGTTTCACGTCGTTCGTCGAGATCATCGGTCGGGGCTCCTCGTATTCAGTCGATGCCAATCGCGCTCAGCGAGGCCCGTACGGTAGCGTCATCCGGGTGTACGACCCGTGGTGCACCGAACGTCTCGAGCACCACGAATCGGATCCCGCCGGCGTCTCGTTTCTTGTCCAGAGCCATGAGACCAGCGATTTCCAGAGGGTCGACCTTCGGAGAGCGGGTCGGCAGGCCGAGCTCCCCGATCAGATCCTTTTGCTCGATGCGACGTTCGAATCCGACCATCCGCTCCCCCACCAACCCTGCCGCCACCATCCCGATGGCAACTGCTTCACCGTGGCTCGTGCTCCCGGCGACTTCGACGGCATGTCCGATGGTGTGGCCGTAGTTGAGATAGGCACGGACACCTCCCTCTCTGAAATCCTGGGAGACGATCCGGGCCTTCACCGCGATGGCGCGCCCGATGACCTCGTCGAGCGGCGCGTCGATTCCGTGCTCGTGGTACAGATCCACGAGACCCGGGTCGCCAACGAAGCCGGCCTTGAGCGCCTCCGCCGTGCCCTGAATCAGGAGCTCGTCAGGAATCGACCGGACCGCCGAAATGTCTACCAGCACGCGTGATGGGTGCTGGAAGACGCCGAGGAGGTTCTTCCCCCCGGCATTCACGCCCGTCTTGCCACCGATCGATGCGTCAACCGCTCCCAACAACGTCGTAGGAGCAACAACACACTCAACACCCCGCAGGTACGTGGCTGCGACGAATCCTGCCACATCGGTCGCCGCACCACCGCCGATGCCGACGATCGTGTCGCCGCGGCTCAGCCCCAGCCGGTTCAACTCGAGGGCAACGGCCTCGACCGTCGCAAGCGTCTTCGCCTGTTCTCCGTCGGGGAGCGGCACCACGGCTACCTCGGCCCCCGTCTCAGCGAGAGAGCTCACCAACTCATCGACAAAAGGGCCGATCGTTGGTTGTGCTACAACAGCGATCCTCTGCCGAGATTCGCGCTCTGGGAGGTGTCGCGCTGCGTCTGCGAGGAGTCCTTCGCCAATGACGACCTCGGAGACCGCTGTGTCACCCTCGGTGATCAGAATTCGCTGCATACCGCCTCCACATTCGCGACAACGGTGTCAATCAAGTCGGTTGCGTCGACAATGACGTCGGCTGACGACCGATAGAGCTCCTTGCGCTCGGATGCGATCGTATGCAGCCGTTCGTCCTTGTCCGCCGCCAGAAGTGGGCGATCGTCGCTCGCTTCTAGCCTGCAGCTCAGCATCTCGACTTCGACGGCGAGATAGACGATGCTCCCCGACCGCTGCATCGTCGCGACGTTCGCAGGATCGAGGATGGTCCCTCCGCCAGTTGCCACGATGCCAGATGGACGCGAGGCGACCTCCTCCACAATCGACTTCTCTCGCTCGCGGAACCCGGACTCACCTTCCTCGGCAAAGATCTCTGGGATCGAGGAATCCTCCCCCTGCGCAACGAGTTCGTCGGTGTCGTAGAACGGTCGCCCGAGGCGATCCGCGACGAGCCGGCCGACCGTGGACTTGCCGCTCCCCATCATCCCGATCAGCCAGACGTGTCCCATCAGAAGTCGGATAGCCGGCGCCGATGTGCAGCATCGGCCTCGACGAACGCCTCGACGCTGTCTCCCCCGTACACGCGCTGCATCTCCCGAGCGATGGAAAGAGCAACCATTTGCTCGGCTACAACACCGGCAGCCGGAACTGCACATACGTCGCTCCGTTCGCGGAAGGCGACGGACAACTCACCGGTGGTGACGTCAACCGTCGCGAGGGGCCGCATCAACGTAGAGATCGGCTTCATCGCTGCCCTCACCCGGATCATGCTCCCGTTGCTGATGCCTCCTTCGACCCCACCGGCCCGGTTCGTCTTACGCTCGAAGGCGGCACTTCCGGGGTAGATCTCATCGTGCGCCTCTGAGCCGGGGCGCGACGCGGATTCGAACCCGTCGCCAACCTCGACCCCCTTGATACCTTGGATGGACATGAGACCTGCTGCCAGCGCTGTGTCGAGGCGGCGGTCCCAGTGCACATGGCTGCCAATGCCGGCGGGCACGTCGTATACGACCACCTCGACGACGCCCCCAAGGGTGTCGCGCGCCTTCTTCGCGGCGTCAATCACCTCGATCATCGCGGCCTCACTCGAGGGGTCGGAACACCGCACCGGTGACGCATCGATCGACGCAGAATCGCCCGGGCTGGGAAGTTCAGCACCTGATCGGACGTCGCCGATCTGCACGACGTGGCTCACGATCGTGATGCCCACTTCAGCAAGCAGGATCTTGGAGACGTAGCCGGCAACGGTTCGCGCCGCCGTCTCGCGGGCAGACGCGCGCTCCAGGATGTCGCGAGCGTCGTGCGTCTGGTACTTCAGCATCCCAGGGAGATCGGCATGGCCGGGTCGCGGCGAGGTCATCGCCCGCCGGGACGTTCCTTCCCCGGGTGACATCTCTTCCGACCAGCGTTCCCATTCGGTATTGCGGATGATCACCGAGATCGGACCGCCGAGCGTTCGGCCGAACCGCACCCCTCCCAGGATCTCGATCTCGTCCCGTTCCAGGCGCATGCGTGGGCCACGACCGTGCCCAAGCCGCCGGCGGGCGAGCTCCTCCGAGAGCCCCTCCGCATCAAGCGGCAGGCCGGAGGGAGCACCTTCAACGATGGTCGTCAGGGCGGGTCCGTGGGACTCCCCTGCAGTGAGAAAGCGGATCATTGAACCATCGTGGCAGGGGTCGTTCGGTATGTCACGCTGCGATGTCCAAATACCAGTCCGCAATGGTGCCCGCCCACACGATCGCGAGGTACGCCCCTCCGACCAAATACGGTCCGAACGGGATGGAATCCTTTCGGCTCCTGATGCGGAACACTACCAAGATGGCGGATACCAGTCCGCCGAGGAGGAAGGCTGCGAACACCGCAACGATCAGCGTCTCCCAGGATTGATAGGCGGTGAAGAGCCCGAGGAGGAACGCCAGTTTCACGTCGCCGAACCCGAACCCACCCCGCGCGATAAGTGCAAGCACAAGGAGAAGGACGAAGTAGATCACACCACCGGCGAGTGGGCGCACGATTGGGCCGTCCTCGATGATGGCTCCGCCCATCAGCAACACCAGTCCGACGATCGTGCCGGGAAACAGGATGCGGTTTGGGATGAGTTTGGTGTCGAGATCAGTGAGGGTGAGCGTCACGGTTACCGCAATGAACCACAGGTAGGCCGGCAGAACCCAGTCAACATCAACTGCGAGCGGCGTGGCGGCAAACAACAACGCGGTGACGATGGCGGCCGCGGGGGTGCGCCCGGGCTGCGTGCGAATTGACTGAAAGGATCGGTCGGTGGCGATTCCTTCGGCGATCATGCCGACGAGGAGGCCAACGGGTGCGAGTGCGAGCGAGACCATTGGGCGGAGAGCCTATCGGCTTGCGGGTCGGTGTCCGCGCATACCACGAGCGCAACTGTGGCTCGCTATCGGCGAGAGGCCACCGCCTGCACGACGGTCCGCTAGAACGCCGCTCGCATCACGTCGACCGGTGCTGGGATACCCGTCCAGATCTCGAACGATACGGCGGCCTGTGCCAGCAGGAGCTCTTTGCCGTCTGCGACGGGGATCCCAAGATCGCGTGCATGCCGGACAGACGGGCTTTCCACCGGCCCATACGTCAGATCGAAGAACCCGGATGCCGCTCGAAGTACGTCGACCGGGAGGGACTCTGCGCTCATGCCGATAGGAGTGGCGTTCACGACAACCGCGCCTTCGACGGGCGTGCCCCACGGAACGGTTGAGCCCTCTCCTCGTGTGCGTTCGAGCATCTCCATCGCAGCACCTTCACGACGACCGGAGATCACGATGATGCGGCCTGCCACCGCAACAACCACCCCGGAAGCAGCACCACCGGTGCCAAGGATCAAGACGGGTCGGTCCTTCGGCAGCGACGCCGATCCCCACACGGACTGCACACCGTCCACATCCGTGTTGTATCCCCACACCTCGCCTTCCCGGCGAACAAGGGTGTTGACGGCCCCCGAGCGCAGCGCCGTCTCCCCGACGCGATCGGCGAGCTCGAAGGCAAGCTGCTTGTGCGGCATGGTCACGTTCGCTCCCGACAAGCGGCCGTAGCGCACTTCGTCGACCGCGCTGACCATCCCGGCTTCGTCGACGCGACGGGTGGTGTACGTGCCTTCGATTCCGCAAGCCTCGAGGGCCGCCGTCTGAATCGCCGGTGAACGGGAGTGAGCGACCGGGTCGCCGAGGACGACGAGTCTCACGGCAGGACCCCGTCGGCCTTGGCCTGGGCGATCTTCTCCTGATGCTCCTCGTACGTCTTCGAGAAGCCGTGGCTGCCATCGGGCGAGACCAGAACGTAGAACAGATACTCGCTGTCCGCGGGATCTGCAGCGGCCACAATCGACTCGATCTGCGACGTGCCGATTGGGGTAGGTGGTAGGCCGTCGATCCGGTAGGTATTCCATGGTGAATCGATCTCGAGGTGTTCGGCCAACACTCGGCCGGGGCTCTCGCCCAGCGCGTAGACAACCGTGGCGTCGATCTGCAGGGGGATACCCTGCTCCAGGCGGTTGTAGATGACCGACGAGATGAGAGGCCGGTCCTCGTCGGTTCCCGCCTCGCGCTGGATGAGCGAGGCAACGATCAATGCCTCGTACTGCGTGACACCCAACTCGGGGAGGCGAGACCAGTCCACGGTGCCTACGCGCCGCTCGGTTTCGGCGGCCATCACCACGAGCATCTCAGCCGGCGTCGACCCTTCGGGCATCTCATAACGTGCGGGATAGAGAAGGCCTTCCCACCGTGTGAGAGCGTCGACGCCAACGGGAACCTCCGCGGGGAGGAGCGAAGACGTCACCGCACCGCTCGCGAGCGCCGCCTCGAAGTCCTCGACTGGGTATCCCGTCTGTTCCGCCAATCCGTCGAGGATGCGCCGAACGTCATGACCTTCGTAGACAATGATGCTCGACCCGGTCCCTTCGTCGGGACCAGTGAGCAATCGCTGCATCACCGCCTCGGGGGCCATCACGGTTTCAAGGTAGTAGGTTCCGGCTTGGAGTTGTGACGCAACTCCCTGTTCTGACACCGCAGCTTGGAGATCCCGAGCCAGTACGACGCCCGCCGCCTCCATTGCGGTCGCAATGTCCTTGGCCGACGACCCTGCAGAGACCTCGACGGTGACCGGCACTCCTGCTTCCACGTTCAGGGTCGGTCCGCCGGCCACGGCGGCTGCGAGGAGACGTGCAGCGAGAAACAGGACGATCACGATCACTATCGCAGCAGCGACAATGATCAGCGGTTTCATCCGCCGCGAATCAGCTTCGTTCGGAGCTACCGGTTCCATCACCGTTGAGGTCCTTGCGATCGAGATATGTCTGAAGGATCACTGCGGCAGCGACTTTGTCGCGGACTTCACGCCGCTTGTCCCGCCGCACTCCGCCCTCGAGGAGCGCCGCCTCCGCCGTCACCGTCGTGAACCGTTCGTCTTGGTATTCCACGGGCAGACCGGTCGCTTTGGCGACGCGATCGCCGAAGGCTCGTGCCGCCGTCGCAGACGGGCCCTCGTTCCCGGATAGGCCGGTCGGAAGACCAACCACAACCCGTACAACACCGTGCTCTTCGCAAAGCTCGCGAACGGCGATCGCAGGATCCGCCGTACGTCGATCGATCACCGTGTGGGGTGAGGCAATGGTACCGGTGGGGTCCGATAGCGCGACACCGATACGCCGCTCCCCCGGGTCCAGCCCGAGGATCCGTGTCACGATCCGACGACCGCCTCGCGTGCCGCAGCGAGTGCCACTTCGAGAGCGTCGTCAAGCCGATCGCCATTCGGTCCTCCTGCCTGGGACAAACTGGCGTCGCGGCTCCCACCGCCGCCGAGGACGCGTGCGGCCGGTCCGATGAGCTCTCCAGCGGAGATGCCGTCGGCCACGAGGTCCTCGGACACGAACGCGATGAGGGCTCCCTTGCCTCCGCTCGTTGAACCGAGCACACCGATTCCGCTACCAAGGCGGTCTCGAATCTGGAACGCAAGTGCCCTCAGAGCGTCGCCGGTGAGACCTTCCTGCTTGGCAACGAGCACATTGTGTCCACCGCGCTCCTCGGCCTGGTTGATCAGCGTGCCGGCGGCCTCCGAGCGGGACTGCTGCTCGAACTGCTCGATGCGCTCCTCTTGCTCCTTCGCCCGGAGCACGAGGGCCTGAGCGGCTTCAACAACCTGGCCGGGCTGCGCACCCAGCGCCGATTCCGCCTGCTCAAGGTTGCGTCGCAGATGGCTGAGGTACTCATATCCCGCCGTGCCGGTGACAGCATCGATGCGGCGCGTGTTTGCGGCCACTGAGCCCTCGGATACAACAATCAGCGGGCCGATCTGACCGGTTGTGGGAACGTGCGTGCCTCCGCAGAACTCCGTCGAGTAGTCGCCGGTCTGCACGACGCGCACTTGGTCGCCGTACTTGTCGCCGAAAAAGGCAAGCGCCCCCATCTTCTCTGCGTCGCTCTTCGAAGTCTCGAGGGTCAACACGGTCGCGTTCTCGATCACCCGTTCGTTCGCCACGAGCTCGACGTCGCGGAGCTCCTCCATCGACATTCCGTGGTAGTGACTGAAGTCGAATCGGAGCCGATCGTCGGACACCAACGACCCGGCCTGGTGGACGTGGTCTCCGACGACCTCGCGCAACGCCCAATGCAGGATGTGGGTGCCGGTGTGGTTCTTGCGGATACGTTCCCGGCGCTCATTACTGATCGCGAGATCGGCTTCCTGCCCGAGCTGAACTGCACCCGCAGAGACAACACCTCGGTGACCATGGAGCCCGGGAACGGCAAACTGCGTGTCTCGTACCACCACCGTGCCCGTCGGAGTGACGATCGTTCCGGAGTCGCCGACCTGGCCCCCAGACTCCGCGTAGAAGGGCGTTCGGTCGAGAAAGAGCTCGACCTCGCGCCCTTCCTCAGCCTTCTCGATCGTCTCACCTTCTGAGACCATCGACAAGATCCGGCCGAGCCCGACCTCACGGTCATAGCCGATGAATTCCGTGGTCTCGACCCCGGCGAGAAGCGTTCGATAGGCATCGGCGCGGGCCGCCGCATCGGCACCCTTGTACGCAGCGCGGGCTCGCTCCCGCTGCGATTCCATCATGCTGTTGAATTCGGCAAGGTCGACGGCGAATCCTCGCTCCTGGACGATCTCCTCCGTCAGCTCCCTGGGGAAGCCGAACGTGTCGTGAAGCTTGAAGGCCGTCTCACCCGACAGCATCGATCCCGGCTCGAGTTCGCGCAACTCTTCGTCGAGCAGTTGATGCCCCGAGCGGAGCGTCCTGCGAAATTGCTCTTCTTCTCGAGTAACCATCTCGACGATCGCCAGTCCGCTGCGCGTGAAGCTCGGGATAGGGCTCGCGCATCACCTCGACCGTCGTGTCGACCAGCCTCGGCATGATCAGGTCCTCGGCCCCGAGGAGGAACGCGTGACGCACGGCACGTCGAATCAGCCGGCGAAGCACGTAGCCCCGACCCTCGTTGGATGGAACCACCTTGTCTCCGATGAGGAACGTGACCGCCCGGCCGTGGTCCGCCATGATCCGCAACGAGACATCGGTGCGGTCCGCATCGCCGTACGCGACACCGGTCGCCTGCTCCGATGTTGCCACCATCGGACGAATCGATGTCGGTCTCGAAGATGGTGTCGACGCCTTGCAGCACGGTTGCGATACGTTCGAGGCCTGCCCCGGTATCGATGTTCTTCGCCGGGAGGTCGCCCACGACGTGATACGGCTCGTCCTGGATGTTCTGCATGAACACCAGATTCCATATCTCGACATGCCGTTCGTCATCGACCGCTGGCCCGCCGGGCAGGCCGAAGGCCGGACCCTTGTCGAAGAAGATCTCTGAGGATGGGCCACAGGGTCCGGGAACGCCCATCTGCCAGAAGTTGTCCTTGTCCAGGCGCTGCACACGTTCAGGCGGGACTCCCACACCGTCGATCCAGATCGCCGCCGCTTCATCGTCGGTGATGTGCACGGTGTACCAGAGCCGTTCCGGGTCGATTCCGAACCCCTCCGTGATCAGGTCATAGGACCACGGAATCGCCTTGTCCTTGAAGTAGTCCCCAAACGAGAAATTGCCGAGCATCTCGAAGAACGTCAGATGACGGGCGGTGGTGCCGATGATGTCGATGTCGACCGTCCGCGCAACCTTCTGAACCGTCGTGGCTCGCGGATACGGAGGCGGCTCCTCGCCCAGCATGTAGGGCTTGAAAGGCACCATCCCCGCGTTGGTGAGCAGCAGCGTCGGGTCGATAGGGATCAACGAGGCCGAAGGCACCACGGTGTGGTCGCGTGTCAGCGAAGAATTCGAGGAATATTCGGCGAATCTGGTTGGAGTCCATGAGAGTCGGAGGTTAGCCCGACCCGGACTCCACGCTCTCTGCCTCGTCCGAGAACCCTGAGCGCTGCATTCTGCGACCGGTTGCATTCACCATGCCCGCAACGGTCACGACACCAGCTCGCGCCAGGTTCTCAGTTGTGATGCGTTCGCGCGCCCGCTTCACCTTCGTACCGAGGTAGGCGCCGGCACCGATGGTCGCTGCTGAACCGAAGAGAAACCATTTGAGTCGTGTGAACATCGTGGGGAAGGCTAGCGCCCAGACCGTTCTGACCCCGATTCAGGTTCCGCGACGCTATGGGTGGCTGATCCGGTGAGCAGCGCAGTCCGAAAAGAACCGCTACTACCGCCGCCGCCCCAAGATTCGATCGATGCGTCCCAAACGGTCGCCGATCTCGGACTCCTCCCCGTGGTCTCCCGGGTGATACAACGTCGCACCGATCGCCTCGTCGGGCAGGTACTGCTGGGGAACAACACCGAGTGGATCGTCGTGCGGATAGTGGTAGCCACCGCCGTGGCCCATGGCGCGTTCTCCTGCGGTTGATGCCGAGCGGAGATGCAGAGGTACATCGGCGCCCGGTGTGCCCTCGACGGCTTCTCGCGCGGCCGAGATGGCGGTCGCCAACGAATTCGACTTCGGGGCGGTGGCGAGGTACACCGTCGCATGCGTCAGTGCGTAGGCACCTTCCGGGATGCCGATCACCTCGACGGCGCGGAAGGCATCAACCGCTATCCCAAGGCCACGTGAGTCGGCGAGGCCAATGTCCTCCGACGCAAGGATCACAAGGCGCCGCGCGATGAACTTCGGATCCTCCCCGGCCCCGATCATGGTGTGAAGCCAGTAGAGCGCGGCATCGACGTCAGATCCCCGGACGCTCTTGATGAATGCTGAGATCACGTCGTAGTGGCGATCGCCTCCTTTGTCGTAGCGGATCACCCTCCGCTGGAGCGCTTCGGCGATCTCCTCACGCCCAACCGATTCCTTCTCGCGACCCTCGGCGATCGTCACCGCCAGCTCGAAGCCGTTCAGGGCCAAGCGGGCGTCGCCGCCGACCCGATGAGCAAGGTCGTCCATCGCGTCGTCGTCGATCGCAACGTCTGGGATGCCTCGGACCGGATCAGCCATGGCTCGATGGATGAGGTCCTTCACCTCGTCGGGTGCCAACTCCTCAGTTCGGAACACGCTCGATCGACTGATGAGCGGCGAGTTCACCTCGAAGAACGGGTTCTCCGTGGTGGCACCAACCAGGATGATGATGCCGTCCTCGACGCCCGGGAGCAGGGCATCTTGTTGCGCCTTGGTGAATCGATGAATCTCGTCGAGGAACAGAACGGTGCGTCCGTCGCCGTTCTCGATGCGCCGGGTCGCCATCGCCAGAACCTCGCGAACATCCTTGACCCCGGCCGACGTTGCAGAGAGCTGTTCGAAACGGGCGCTGCTGTTAACGGCCACCAACCGTGCAAGTGTTGTCTTACCGGACCCGGGAGGGCCCCACAAGATCATTGAGACGGGGCGGCCGGCCTCCACCATCGTGCGGAACGCCGCTCCGGGAGCGAGCAGACCCTGTTGTCCAACGACCTCGTCCAGGTTGGCCGGGCGCATTCGTGCGGCCAGCGGTGCGTTTGCACGCCGCCGTTCGGCCCGCTGGTCCGAGAAGAGGTCCGGGTCAGTCACCTGCCGCCTCATCGGCGGCCCACTCAGCCTGCACTTCAGGTCGGACCTCAATCCCCAATTCTCGGAGTTGACCATCCTCGACCCTGCTCGGTGAGCCGGTCAAGGGGTCGGCGCCGCTTTGTGTCTTGGGGAACGGGATTACCTCGCGAATGTTCGGAGCATCCTGGAGGATGGCGACGAGCCGGTCGATGCCGATGGCGAAACCGGCGTGTGGCGGAGTCCCGTAGCGCAGGGCTTCGAGGAACCAGCCGAATCGGCGTTCCGCCTCTTCGTCGGAGATACCGAGCGTCTCGAACACCTGGGCCTGTACGGCCGGGTCGTGGATTCTCACGCTGCCAGACCCCAACTCTGAGCCGTTGAGCACCAGGTCGTAGGCCTTCGAGATGGCATGGCCCGGGTCTTCGCGCATCTCGTTCGCATCCACCGGCGCTGTGAAAGGGTGGTGGAGTGCAACCCAGTCGCCGTCGTCGTTCCGTTCGAACACCGGGAAGTCGACGACGAAGAGGTACGCCAGCTCCTCATGCCCGCTCGGCTGCCCGACGTCTATGCGGATCTGCCCGAGTACCTCGAGCGCCTTCGGGGTCTCGTCGGCCACGAGACAGAGGACATCGCCGGTTCCTGCGCCGAGTGTGGTGCTGATCCCGGCCAGCTCATCGTCCGAGAGGAACTTCGCTACCGGAGACCGAAGACTGCCGTCCTCCTCGACAACCAGCCACACGAGGCCCTTCGCTCCGAGCTCCTGAGCTCGAGAAGAGAGGCCGTCGAGCCCGGAGCGCGAGAGGCCGAGCGCGCCGGCGTTGATTCCGCGGATCGACCCCTTCGCGGCAAGCACACCGGAGAACGCCTTGAATTCAGTGGCGGCGAACACGGTCCCGAGATCGTGGATCTCCATCCCGAACCGGATATCAGGCTTGTCCGTTCCATACCGTTCCATCGCCTCGTGCCACGTGAGGCGTGGGAAGGGCCGCTCGATGTTCGTCCCTCGGATTGTCTCGGCTACCTTGGTCGAGATCGCTTCGAGCGTGTCGAGAACGTCTTCTTGGCCCCAGAATGAGCCCTCGAAGTCGAGCTGAGTGAACTCGAGCTGCCGGTCCGCCCGGAGGTCCTCGTCGCGGTAGCAGCGGGCTATTTGGTAGTACCGCTCGACCCCGGAGATCATCAGGAGCTGCTTGAAGAGCTGAGGCGACTGAGGCAAGGCGTAGAAGTTCCCCCTTCGCAGGCGTGACGGAACAAGCATGTCCCTGGCGCCTTCGGGGGTAGACGCGATCAGCGTCGGGGTCTCGATCTCCATGAAGCCGAGGTCGTCCATCACATCGCGCATGGCGCGAATGGTCTTCGATCGGGCACGTACGTTTTCCGCCATCGCCGGTCGTCTGAGATCGAGATAGCGGTATTGAAGGCGTTTCGCTTCGTCGACATCGCTCCGATCGTCGATCTGGAACGGAAGCGGGTCCGACGGGCTCAACACCACCATTGTGTTTGCGACAACTTCGATCTCACCGGTCGGGAGTTCTGGATTCGCCATGTCGGCAGGGCGAAGGCGCACCAGTCCGGCGATCGAGACGCAGAACTCGGTCCGCAGACCCTGGAGGTCCGAGGCCGGTGCGGGCTCGTCATCCGGATTCAAGACGACCTGCACCACACCACTCTGGTCTCGCAGGTCAACGAAGATCACACCGCCGTGGTCGCGGCGACGCCCTACCCAACCGGCAAGCACGACGCTGTCTCCGGCGTCGGCAGCCGTCAGCGTTCCAGCGGCTCGGTTCTTCAGCGTGTCAGCCATATCTCGATCTCCTCTACGGCGACGGGCTGTTGCTCGCCGGTCGCCAGGTCGCGTGCGGTAACGCGGCCCACGTTCCATTCCTCACCGACCACGAGAGCGCTCGCTGCTCGAGCGCGGTCGGCTGCCTTGAACTGTGCTTTGACTGATCGGGCGCCGGCTGCGGTATCGACCCGAAACCCGGACCGGCGCAGGTTGCGGACGAGGGTTTGTGCATCCGCTCGGCGCTCGGTGTCCGCGACGATCACGAATGCGTCCAGCGCGGGCTGAGGATCAGATTGCCCCTTGGCCAACAGAATCCGGTCGAGGCCCATCGCCAATCCGACGGCCGGTGTCGGCTTGCCCCCGACCATCTCGAACAGTGGGTCGTATCGGCCCCCACCACCGACAGAACTCTGCGCCGCTTCGAACCCGAGCGGCACATACTCGAAAACGGTCCGGTTGTAGTAGTCGAGACCGCGGACGAGGGTCGGCGCGATCCGATACGGGATCCCGGCAGCGTCGAGACCCGCCCGAACACCTGCGAAATGCTCTGCTGCGCTCGGCGAAAGATGGTCGACCGGCGTCGGAGCACCGGTAACAACATCCGCATCGGCCTTCGAGTCGAGCACACGCATCGGGTTTTCATACATCCGACGCACGGCATCCTCGGAAAGATCATTCTTGCGTGACTCCAGGAAGGCGGTCAGTTCGGAGCGATAGGCGGCACGGTCGCTCCCATCTCCAATGCTGTTCAACTGCACCTCGACATCGCGAACGCCGAGTTCTTCGAGGTACCGATAGCCGAACTCGATGACCTCAACATCGGCGTCGAACGATGCCTCTCCCAGATACTCAATCCCTGCCTGAGAGAACTGACGTCGCCGTCCCTTTTGCGGCCGCTCGTAGCGGAACATTGGGCCCCAGTAGAACCCTTTGAAGGTACCGATCAATCCGCCGGCCTGGATGAGAGCGCGCACAACGGAAGCGGTCCCCTCGGGCCTGAGGGTCAAAGAGCGCCCTCCCTTGTCGGTGAAGGTGTACATCTGCTTCTCGACAACCTCGGTGTCCTCGCCGATGCCCCGAGAGAACAGTTCAGTCGACTCGAACAGCGGTGTGAGGACGAGGCCGTATCCGTAGCGCTCGGCGAGGTCGAGAAAGACGCGCTCCGCCGTCACCCACTCGTATGAGTCGGGCGGCAGGATGTCGTCGGTGCCTTTCGGCGCGCGATACGTCATGACCCTCCGGTCACCAGAAGAACGGCAAGGGTAGCGGCGCTGCGAACCCAGGGTTCTCCGCCTTCTATGCGGCGCTACGGACCCGCGGTTCAACGGAGTCGACCATTCCGCGGGCTGGCAGCGCCGTATACGGGGTGGAGAACCCTGGGTTCGCCGTATTAGACGTCCAGGTATTCCAGGATGAAGGGGTTCACGGTCCGCTCTCGACCGATGGTCGTCTCGGGGCCGTGGCCCGGGAGGACCCGCGTGTCGTCTGGGAGGGTCATCACCTGGTTCCTCATCGAAGCCATCAGGGTCCGAAAGTCTCCTCCCGGTAGATCCGATCGACCGATCGAGCCGGCGAAGAGCTGGTCGCCGGAGAAGATGAGGCCCTCCTCCTCAACGACGAAGACACAGTGTCCGAGCGTGTGGCCCGGGGTATGCCGCACTTCGAAATTGAATCCGGCGAATTCGAGATGTTGGCCGTGAGCGAGATCGAGAAACCGCTCCGGCGGTGCAAACTCCTCGACGCCAGGCGGGACGAACCCGAAGATCGACCTGAGCTGCGTCGCAGGATCGGAGACGAGGTAGTCATCGTCCGGATGGAGATACGCACTAACGCCGGTTCGCTCGACCACACCGGCGGCTCCCCCGGCGTGGTCGACATGGCCGTGGGTGACGAGGAGCGCGACCGGAACCAGATCGTGCGCCGTCAGAAGCCGTACCACCGCGTCAACGTCGGGCGGTGCATCGACGACGACGGCCGGTCCGCCGCGTTCTCCTGCGATTACGTAGCAGTTCGTCGCTGCCGCCCACAGCTCAGCGGAAGTGAGGATCATCGTCCACCTCCGGGTACGAGGCGGTACGCCTCGTACACCCCATCCACTTCGCGCAAGTCCGAGAGCACGCGTTCGAGCTGTGCCGGATCGGACAGCTCAACTTCATACCGCAGGAATGCCACGCGGTCGCGCCCTGCTATCGACGAGGAGGTGTGGATATTCGCCCCGTGGTCGGACAGCACCGCGGTGACGTCCCGCAACAATCTTGGCCGATCGAGTGCCTCCACTTGCACCCAGACGAGGAACGACTCCGACTGATTGGGTGCCCAGGCAACCTCGATGAGACGCTCGGGCTGCTCCTCGAGCGAGCCGATGTTCGCGCAGTCCGTGCGGTGAATCGAGACACCTCGGCCGATCGTCACGAAACCCATGATGGGATCCCCCGGAACCGGCCCGCAGCACCGCGCCAGATTGACCAGGACGTCGTCGAGACCCTCCACGATGACGCCGCTGATCGGACGCGTGCGCCGCTTCGCCGGATCGACGAGTAATCCGAGCATCTCCTCAGTGTCGTCGTCCGTCTCCGACACCGTCCTACGTTCGAGGCGATCGACCACCGTCTTCGCACTGACACGTCCTTCGCCAACGGCACCGTAAAGATGGTCCAAGTCGCCAAATCCGAGCTCCTCTGCGACCGTCAGGAGATCCTTGTCGTGGCCGCTCAACGCCATCGAGTGCCGCCGCAGCTCCTTGGTCACTTCCTCGCGACCGTTCGCAAGCGCCGTCTCCCGCCGCTCCTTCGCAAACCACTGCCGGATCTTCGCCGCAGCACGCGCCGACGTGACGAACTCGAGCCAATCGCGACTCGGATGGGCATCCTCCGACTTCGAAGTGAGGACTTCCACGATGTCGCCCGACTCGAGCTCTGTCGTCAGCGGAACGAGACGACCGTTGACTTTGGCACCAACACAACGGTGCCCAACCTGTGTGTGGATTCGGTATGCGAAGTCAACCGGCGTTGCCCCTCGAGACAGCGTGATCACAGCCCCCTTCGGGGTCAAAGCGAAGACCTCGTCTTGGTAGAGATCGAGCTTCAACGCCTCGAAGAACTCACCGGCGTCGGCTGTAGCGTTCTGGAGGAAGTTGATGTCGGCCACCAGCGGCATCGCAGAACCGTCGTCACCCTCTTTGTAGCGCCAATGGGCGGCGATCCCCGCCTCGGCCTGCTCGTGCATTTCGAGCGTGCGGATCTGAACCTCCAGGCCTTTCCCGTCTGGGCCCACCACGGTCGTGTGCAGAGACTGGTAGAGGTTGAACTTGGGCATCGCGATGTAGTCCTTGAACCGCCCCTGGATCGGTGCCCACATCGAATGAACCAGCCCGAGCGCCGCGTAGCAATCTCGGATCTCGGGAACGATGATGCGGATCCCGATCAGATCATGGATCTCCTCGAATTCCAGGCCGGAGTCCACCATCTTTCGATAGATGGAGTAGACCAGCTTCGGCCGACCGGTGATCGTGGCCTGGATCCCAGCGGCGTCGAGAGCAGAGCAGACCTCGGCCATAACCCGCTCGAGGTAGACCTCCCGCTCGGGAGCCCGCTGACGGATCTGCGCCTCGAGGGTGCTTCGTCGGGCTGGATGGAGGGCAGCGAAGCTGCGTTCCTCGAGTTCGTGTTTGATCTCTTGAACCCCGAGGCGGTGAGCAAGCGGCGCGTAGACATCGAGGGTCTCGGAAGCTACTCGGCGCCGTTTCTCTTCGGGCAACGGATCGATCGTCCGCATGTTGTGGGTTCGATCGGCCAGCTTGATGAGCAGGACCCGAATGTCCTTCGCCATGGCGACTGCCATCTTGCGAATCGTCGCTGCCTGTTGCTCTTCGCGACTCGAGAATTTGATCCGATCCAGCTTCGTGACTCCATCGACGAGGAGGGCCACCTCGTCGCCGAAGTCGCGCTCGAGATCCTCGAGGCCGATGTCCGTATCTTCGACAACGTCGTGCAGGAGAGCGGCAACGATCGTGGCCGTGTCAAGCCCGTACGTGGCGAGGATCTGGGCCACCGCGATCGGGTGGGCGATGTACGGATCACCGGTCCGACGCTTCTGGCCGGCGTGGGCCTCGGCGGCGACGGCATAGGCGTGACGGATGAGGTCAACATCGGTTCCCGGGT
>CAWEEG010000012.1:0-31764 GCA_963808015.1 uncultured Actinomycetota bacterium | reverse complement strand
GACTGATATGAGGGACTGCGGCCGTTCAACCGCCGAGTTGATCGGTCCCGGGGTCCGCCGCAAGCGCGGCGCGCATGATCGGACCGGAGCCGTTGATGCCGGTCCAACGTTCAAACGCAATCTCTGCCTGTGCGACCAGCATTCCCAGTCCGTTGGTCGCAAGAAGCCAGCGGGCGCGGGTTCGGCGGAGCAGCTCCGACTCGGGTGGGTTGTAGACGAGGTCAAAGACGACGGCCGAATCCGGGAGGACTCCCGGGTCGAATGCCACACCGGGCTGGATCATGCCAACGGTGGTGGCGTTCACCGCGAGGTCGACTTCACGAAGGGAGTCCTCGAACTCGCTACCCACAGCCACAGCATGGACCGAGCCCTCAAAATCGGCGGCGAGGTCCGTCGCCCGCGTCGGGTCGAGGTCGCAGATGGTCACCGAGTCGGCCCTCGCGGCTACCAGTGCATGAACGACGGCCCGGGCAACTCCGCCGGCACCGGCCACGGCGACGCGGAGGCCGGCGAAGCGGATATCCAGCTCACCTTCTGCGGCTCGCTGGAAGCCCGGGGCATCGGTGTTGAAACCTACGAGGCTGCCCCCTTCTCGTCGGAGAACGCTGTTGACGGCGCCGATTTGCTGGGCGCCCTCCTCGATCTCGTCCAGATACGTCATCACCATCTGCTTGTACGGGGCCGTCACCTGGAAACCGAACCAGTCCGATCCGCGGGCCTCGGCAGCGAAACCGGATATCTCGTCGGGCTCCATCTCTCGCAGCTCATACCTGGCGTCGATCGAGAAGTGCTCAAAGGCGGCGTTGTGCATGACTGCGGAGTGCCGCCGTTTCAGGGGATAGCCGATCAGCGCTACTCGTTTGGTCACACCGTTGATCCTCATCGGTTCCTGAACCTGGCGACTCGCTTTTCAACGAAGGCGGCGGCTCCCTCAAGCATGTCCTCTGAGGAGAACACTCGTTCACTGGCTTCAAGCTCGCTTGCTTGGCCCTCCGAAAGTGATCCATCAAGGGTGGTATTGAGCACAGCCTTCGCCTCCCGGACCGCCACCGGACCACGGCTGGCAAGCGTTTCAGCCAGTTCCAGAGCAGCCGATTCCGCCTGGCCCTCTTCCACGACCCGATTGACCAATCCGAAGCTGAGCGCGGTCTCGGCGTCGATGACCTCACCGAGCAAGATCAGCTCCTTGGCACGAGCCAATCCGATGAGCCGCGGGAGCCGCTGGGTTCCTCCCGAACCCGGCATTACCCCGAGCCGAACCTCGGGCAGCCCGAGCAGTGCCGTGCTCGCTGCGACTCTCAGATCGCAACACAACGCCAACTCGAGCCCACCACCAAGAGCGTTGCCTTCGATAGCTGCAATCGTTGGGACCGGCAGCTCGGCCAGGCGGTTGTACATGGCGTTCTCGCTGATCAGCTTCCCCTCGGCGACACGGCCGGCAAGCGACGGGAACTCCTTCACGTCGGAGCCCGCGCAGAACGCCCGGTTGCCGGTACCGGCCAGAATCACCGCTCGCACTTCCTTGTCCTGCTCGATGCGGGCGAGAGCAGCAGTCAGTGCCTTGGTGACGTCGAGGGATACGAGGTTGAGGGGTGGGTTGTTCAAGCGGATAATTGTGACGGCGCCGATTTCGACGGTGACCAGATCTGTGCTCATGGATCCACACTCTCGAGTCGCTTCGCGCAGACCCATCGTGCCGGTGGAGAACACGGCGGGGTCGATGGTGCTGAGGTTGGGTGAGATTGCGGGGCGGAATCCCATGTGGGCAATGACATCGGTCTCCGGGTCGAGGCCTTCCGCTATCTCGATCATGGTCACGGTGCCTTCGATGAGCGCGAACACGGCCCGTTCGGTGATGTAGCGAACCTCCTGGCCCCGTTCGGCCGCTTCGGGCCCGCTGAACGTGATCTCTTTGACCTGGTCGACGAATCGCTCAGTGGTGCCCTCGGTCGTGATCTCGACGGTGCCGCCTTCGATGACGGCTTTCATGCCCCCGGTGGTGAGGGTTCCCACGAAGCACACCTTCTTGGCCCCGCGGCTGATGTTGGGGAACCCGCCGGGCCCTCGCAGGCGTTCACCGAACGCGTGGACGTTGACGTTCCCGAGACGATCAACTTCGGCGAAGGAGAGGCTGGCGATATCGATCCCACCTCCGTCGTAGAAGTCGAACATGTACGGCTGGTCGATCAGCGCCTGATAGTTGAATCCGGCTCCGCCGTCGTTGCCGGAAGCGGGAACACCGCCGAAGACCCCTTGCTCAACCGTCAACACGAGCAGGTCCGCGACATCCTCTTCCTGGGCGATGGCGCCGATGTTCTGGCTGATTCCGAAGCCGAGATTTGCGATCTCGCCGCGCCCGAATTCGAGGAGTGACCGTCTGGCGATCACCTTGCGCACATCGAGCGGTACTTCGCGAGCGCTCGACGGCTGGATCCATACGCTCCGCACCCGCGAAGTAGGGGGAGTAGCTGGTGCTGTACGTCTGGGTCTGGTCCGGATCGAGGAAACCAAAGTCGATCAGGGCGCCGGGGACGTGGACGCGGCGTGGAGTCAGCTCCCCGGTTGGAACCACACTTCGGGCCTGAGCGATGACGATGCCCCCGGAGTTGTGGGCTGCCATCGCCATCGGGAGCATCTCGCCGTTGATCGCCTCGTCATCGAGGGTCAGATTGCCCTCTTCGTCGATGGTGGATCCCCTGATGACGGCGACGTCGATCGGGAATGACCGGTAGAGGAGCCATTCTTCTCCCGAGAGCTCGATGATCTCGACGAGATCCTCAACGGCCGGTCCTTGTTTGCCGCCGGTCTGGCGAGGATCGACGTACGTGTGGAGGCCGACTTTGGTGATCAGGCCGGGCCGTCCGGCAGCGATGTCGCGGCACAGCTGAGAGATGACGCCCTGCGGGAAGGAGTACGCCTCCACCTGGCCGTCCGCCACCAATGCAGCGAGGCGCGGCTCATTGCCGATGTTCGATCCGATGGTGCGCCGCATGAGGCCGGGAAGAGCGAGTTGTGAGAATCCGCGATCGGCGAAATCGCCCATACCCACAACACGAACGGTGGTGAGATCCCGAGGCCGACCTTCCTCGCCGTACACGGCGGCGAGGGCGTCGATGAATCGTTGTGGAACGGCGTGACCTGCACCGGAGCCACCGAAGATCACGGTTGCGCCGTCGGGGATGAGCCGGGCTGCCTCTTCCGCTGTGACGAGTCTCAAATCTCGGTCCCGGTCATTGCATGAACCCGCCGCCGTTGGGGTTCAGGGTCTGCCCATGGAAGAGCGCTGCCGCGTCCGTGAGCAGGAACACCACGGCAGCCGCCACATTCTCCGGTTCAGGGAATCTCCGGGATGGGAGTTCGGCCAGACGGCGGCGGCCGGACTCGGTGTCCACGATGTCACGAGTCATGTCGGTGATGGTGAACCCCGGCGCCACGGCGTTGACGCGGACACCTTGCGGGCCGTATTCGCGGGCCATTGACTTGGTGAGGCCGAGGAGTCCGGCCTTGGCTGCCGAGTAGTGGGCGAGCTCCGGCCAGCCGATCTGGCCGAGCCGGGACGAGATCATCACGATTGAACCACTCCCGCGTTGCACCATGCCGGGCAGCGCGGCACGCGAGCAGTAGAACGGACCGAACAGGTCGGTCCGCAGCACGGCGTCCCACTCCTCATCGCTCATGTCGACGAGCGGGCTCGACGGCATGATTCCGGCGTTGTTGACAAGGCCGTCGATCCTCCCGAACGTGTCTTCCACGGCCGAGATCATCCGTCGCGCCTCGGCGGGGTCGGATACGTCGGCCTGGAATGCTTCGGCGACGTTTCCGGACTCTCTGATGCTCTCCACCACCGAGGAAGCGGCGTCGGCATCTTTCCGATATCCGACGGCGACTGCGGCTCCGGCTCCGGCGGCTGCTCGAGCGGTGGCAGCACCAATCCCGCGGCTGCCGCCCGTCACCAGCACGACCCGCCCGGTCAGCGAGTGGTCATCGGCCATGTGGGCAGTGGTGTGTTCGTTCATTGGCAATCGATTGTACAAGGCCCGGGTTGGGCCGCTTCACAAGGGGTTGCACCACGTGTGAGGTAGTCCTTCGCTCTTGTCTTCACATCATGGTGGGGCCGAGGCGGTCGGCTACCACTCCGAGCTTCGCCGGATCGAACGGCGCCTCGAACATCGCAATGATGTGGTCGGCGCCCGCCTCGCGGAGTTCGCCGACGAGGTCGGCGAGCGCTCCTGGGTCTCCGTCGGCGTTGATTTTCGCCGACACTTCGATCTCTGCTGGGTCGCGTCCCACCTCCGCGCAGTGTTGGTGGAGCACCGCCACCTTGTGGCGGAGCACGGCGGGGTCGCCGCGCGGGAGGTTCCACTGGTCGGCCCAGAGGGCAGCGATACGGAGCGTGCGTTTCTCGCCGGTGCCGCCGATGACGATCGGGGGATGCGGCTTCTGTAGTGGCTTCGGCAGAGCCTTCGCCCCTTCGAGGTGGTAGAAGGAGCCGTCGAAATCGGCGGCCTCCTCCGCAAACAGCAGGTGAAGGACCTCGCAAGTCTCTTCCAGGCGATCGAAGCGTTCCTTCCAGGGCGGCAAGGGGATTCCGTAGGAGGTGTGTTCGGCTTCGACCCAACCCGTGCCGAGTCCGATCTCCAGACGACCGCCGGATGCAACGTCGAGCGTCGCGGCCATGTTCGCCAACACTGCCGGGTGTCGGTAGGTGTTGCCGGTCACCATCACTCCGAGACGGATCCTCTGGACGATGCCGCTGAGCGCGGCCAGCATCGTCCATCCCTCGTACACGGGCCCGTCGCGGTCGCTGAAGATCGGGTCGAGGTGATCAAAGGTCCACCCGGCGTCGTACGCCTCGATCCGATCGCCTTCCTTCCAGAAGTCAACGATTGGCTGCCATTCGCTGTGCTGAGGGCGGGTCTTGAAGGAGAGTCGCACGGCGCCTCCGAACGTCGAGGAATGAGAGTGGGGGAGCTTCCTTCTCTACTGCATCGCGGTGCGGACGGTCTCCACGATTCGTGCCACCGATGGCATTGCCAAGTCTTCGATGGCGTCCGCAGCCGGGAGCGGAATGTGTGGAGTGGTGATCCGCACAATGGGCCCGTCGAGGTCCCAGAAACACTCGTCTGCCACGATCGAGGCGATTTCGGCGCCCCAGCCGCACAGACGCGGGTTCTCCTCAACGGTGAAGAGCCTGCCGGTTTTCGCTACCGACGAAGCGATCGTGGTGACATCGAGCGGGACCAACGTCCGGGGATCGATGACCTCGGCATTGATTCCCTCGCGACCCAGAATCTCCGCTGCTTCGGCGGCTTTCGGCACCATGGCGGCGAGTGCCACAATCGTTGCATCAGCCCCGGGTCGTACCGTGGTGGCGCGTCCAAGAACGTCTACCACCTCGCCATCCGGCACTTCACCCTTCGTTGCGAATAGTGCCTTGTGCTCGAGGAACACCACCGGGTCGGGGTCCCGGACGGCGGCGGCCATCAAACCGACAACGTCGATAGGTGTCGAAGGGGCGACGACCTTGAGTCCGGGTATCGCCATCGCCCAGTTCTCGACGCTCTGTGAGTGCTGGCCACCGAAGCGGGAACCTCCTCCGTTGGCCGAGCGCAGGACAAGCGGTAGTTCAACCTGCCCGCCGGTCATGTAGCGCGTCTTGGCGATCTGATTGACGACGATGTCCCAACAGGTGGCGAGGAAGTCGCTGAACATGATCTCACCGATGGGACGAAGACCGTTCATAGCGGCGCCCATCACCATGCCGGTGATGGCTTCCTCGGAGATGGGGGTATCGCGAACCCTTCGAGGTCCAAAACGTTCACGAAGTCCGTCGGTGGTCTTGAAGACGCCGCCGGCCTCTGCCACATCCTCTCCGATGAGGAGCACACGTTCGTCGCGCTCCATCTCCTGAGCGATGCCTCGTGCGACGGCCTCGCGATACGCTATCGTCGCCATGCTGAACCTCCATCCGCCCACAGGTCGGTCATCAGCACCGCTTCGCCGGGTTCTGGGGATGCCTTGGCTGCCTCGGTGGCTGCGTCGATCTCCACACGAGCTTCGTCCTCGATTCGCTCGAGTTCGGTGGCAGCGATACCCATTTCCTCCAACCTCGCTCGGTATTGGATGATCGGATCTTTACTCATCCAGGCTTCAACCTCGTCGGCGGGGCGGTACTTGGCCGGATCGGCTCGCGAGTGGCCGTAGTGCCGGTAGGTCTGTGCCTCGATGAGGGACGGGCCATCACCGGAGCGGGCGCGGTCGAGGGCCATGAGGGCAGTCCGATACACGGCGTCCGCATCGTTGCCGTCCACGATGATCCGATCGAGTCCATAGGCCGCGGCACGATCTGCCGCTGGATTCGGCACGGCGGTAACCGACGAAATCGGCGTGTACTCCATGTAGAGGTTGTTCTCGCAGACGAACACCACCGGCAGCCCCCAGACCGCAGCGATGTTGAGGGACTCGTGGAATGCCCCGATATTGGTTGTCCCATCTCCGAAGAAGCACACCGTGACTTGCCCGGTGCCTCGTTCTTGGGCTGCCCAGGCCGTGCCGGCGGCGACCGGGAGGTGTGCCCCGACAATCGTGTACGAGCCCATGGCGTGGTGTTCGACGTCGGTGAGGTGCATCGAGCCGCCCTTGCCCCCGCAGCAGCCAATCTCACGCCCGAGCAATTCACCCATGAGCGAATCCATCGGAGCTCCACGCAGCAGGGTGTGATTGTGGCCGCGATAGGTGCAGAACACCATGTCGTCGTGCCGCATCGCGGTCGAGAACCCTGCAGCCACTGCTTCTTGCCCGGTTCCGAGGTGGGAGGTTCCCTTCACGAGGCCGCTCATGAACAAGTCGTAGGCGCGTTTCTCGAACACGCGCGCTCTCGTCATCGCGGCATACATCTCGAGTCGAACTTCCGGCGCGATCTCCGATCGAGAGTCGGGAACGTATGGCGTTCCGCTACCGGATGCGTCGGTCATTGGTTTCTCCTCGGTCGGCGCCGTTGGGGAGTGATTCTTGCGGCGGGCGCTGCGAGCCTACCGGTCCTGGACCCCGGTCGGGTCGTGGCGAGCTGGGCCGTATCATCGATCATCGAGATTAGCCGCAAGCCAGGCGGAGAATTCGCTTCGCAATGTCTTAGCGGCCGACCCGATCGAGGTTGCGGAACAGAGCGCCACCGGCGGGCAAGAACCATGGGTTCCCCCGGTAGTAGAAGCGTGTTGGATGGGGGAGTCCGAGGAACGGACTGTCCTCGACAGCGCCACCGATCAACGCGCCGACCTCGGTGCCGAGGTAGGTTGCGAGCGTCATCCCATGGCCTCCGTATCCAACGAGGTACCAGATCCCATCTGCCGTTCGGCCGAGGTGGGGGAGAAGATCGAATGTAGCGGCGAGTTTGCCTCCCCACACATGGCTCAGCTCGACATGGGCAAGCTCGGGGAAGAGATCGCCGATCGTTGTTTGCATACCCTGTGCGACCTCGGAGAGCTCGAGGTTGGGCGAGAGATTCGGCCTCCCTCCAAAGAGGAGTCGGTCGTCTTCCGAGCGGCGGAAGTAGTTCAGGAAGCGTCGCTGGGTCCAGTAGATGTAGTTGCCGGGCAGCAACCGATCGAGCACATCGGGTGCAAGGGGAACGGTGGCGACCATATAGGAGCCAATCGGAACGACCTGGCGCCGGACATCGGGAACAAGGTCCTTCGGGGTGTATCCGTTCGTTGCCATGAGGACGTCACCCGCCTGGATGGTCCCTTTGGCTGTTGCAACGAAGTGGGTGGAGCCCGATCGGTACAACCCCGTGACCCTGCATGCTCGACTATTGGGACACCGCGACGAGCAACACCGCCTGCGAGACCGAAGGTGTACTTGGCAGGGTCGACAGCGGCGTCCGTTGTGCTGATCACACCGTAGGCAAACGCCTCAGATCCGATGACCGAACGCAACTCGTCGCCCTCGACGACGGTCGTTTCGAACCCGAACGTCTCGTGCATGGCTCGAGATTCGGCACGAGCGCCCTCCACGCCGTCCTTTCGATATCCGAGTGAAACGGCTCCGGATCGCCGGAAGTCGGCGTCGAAGCCGTCTTCGGTGATGATCTGCTCAGCAAGGTCGATCGCGTCGAGCGAGATGTCCCACATCGCCCGGGTCGTTTCGGGGCCGAACCGCTTGGTGAGGGTCGCTGTCGACGGCTTGAGTCCGTAGTTGAGCTGACCGCCGTTCACGGCCGATGCGCCCTGACCGATCTCCATGGCCTCAACAACAACAACGGAGCGGCCGAGGTCGGCGAGGCGCCTGGCTGCCGTCAGCCCCGTGACTCCTGCCCCGATGATGACAACGTCGGCCGTTGTCGGCGGCGTCGTCCGCTGTCACGTCGTCCGGTCGCGGCGTCCGATCCGTCCAATACGGAACCGTCTTCATGAGAGGAATAGTAGGCGCCGGGCGCCTCCGGCTCACGTGTTGCGACGTGCGATTGTCTATGTTGCCCGTTCTGGAGGAGTCAGGCCGAGAGGGCCTGTCAGCGAGTTGGGAAGGGGAGCCCCATGGGTAGCGAAGCAGCGGGCCAAGGCATCGCCGGTGTGGGAATGATCATTGCCGGATACTCCGATGAGAGCGCCGCAGACGGGGCGCTGGACTGTCCTCAATCAGGCCAAAAGCAGCGGAGCGTTCGCGTTTGACGATGCAGTCGTGGTTCGGAGGGACTCCGGCGGCAAGGTGAGTGTCAAGGAGACAGCCGACATGCGCACCGGCAAGGGTGCGGGGATCGGTGCACTGGTCGGCGGCGTTGTCGGTCTGCTCGGCGGTCCGGCTGGCGTTGCCCTTGGTGCGGGTGCCGGTGCTGCAATCGGAGGCATCGCGGCCCACTCCGACGCTGGATTCGACAACCAGACGCTTGCGAGGATTGGCGGTGCCCTCCCCGATTCCACATCGGCGCTTGCAGTAACGACAAGCAAAGACTTCGTCGAGGCTGTTCGCGAGGCAGTAGCCGATGAGGACTCGCTGACGTTTGCGCAGGACATCGCGAGTGAGATCCGCGACAATCTGAATGCCGGCCAAGACGTTCTCATGGCTCTCGTTCTGACCGAAGATGGGGTCGCGGCATCCAAGGTGGTCTCGTCCCCCGATACGCTCGCCGTGTTCGGAATCGCGGGCACGGAAGACGACTCGGATTCCGGTGAGGACGTCGGCTCACCGGATGACCAAACCTGAGAGCTACTGACTACGGACTACGGACTACGAGCCGGGTCACCTCTCGAACACCACCTCGCCCTTCACCATCGTGAGGTCCACGTTTGCGGCGAATGCGTCTTCTACGGTCTCGAGGGGTCGGTCGATGATGACGAGGTCCGCGTCGAATCCGGCCTTGATGCGGCCGGTGTGTGTTTCGCGATGGGCCACCCACGCCGAACCGGCGGTGTAGGCCGTGATGGCCTCTTCCATCGTGATCCGCTGCTCGGGGAGGAAGGGTTCCGGGTCGCGACGTGGGCCGGGTGCGCGATACGGCGGTGCCGATGCCGAGCAGCGGGTCGGGTGAGGAGACCGGCCAATCCGATCCGAACGCAAGTGTGGCCCCGGCATCGAGGAGCGACCTCCACGGGTATTGGTGGCCCGCGGCTTCCGGGTCTAGGAACGGAATCGTAAGCACATCCATTTGGTCTTCGTGACGGGCCCAGAGCGGCTGTGCGTTGGCGCCGGCGCCGAGGGCCGAGAACCTTGGTACGTCTGCCCGGTCGACGACCTGGATGTGGGCGAGATGGTGGCGCCGGCCACGGTCGCCGTTGGCTCGAATGGCGGTTTCGACAGCATCGAGGCCCTGTCGAACCGCACGGTCCCCGAGAGCGTGGAAGTGAACCTGGAAGCCTGCCGCGTCGAGCAGGGCCACGTATCGAGGCAATTCGTCGGGGTCGATGAAGTCGATGCCACGATTCTCGGTCGGTCTGCCCGAGTCATCGAGATACGGTTTGAGCATTGATGCGGTGTAGTTCTCGGCAACACCGTCCAGCATCATCTTGATCGATGTAGCCCGGTAGCGGCCCGGTGGCGTGGTGTCACGGAGGGTCGCGAATTCGGAAACCTGTTCGGCTCCTCGCGACCGTTCCCACCACAAACCGCCGATGACGTCGCCGATCAGGCCCCCGCGTCCGTCGAGCGTCACGTAGGCGGCATGCGTGTCCGGGTCGACCCATGCGTCTTGCCATGCGGTGATGCCGAGTGAGAGGAGATACTCCTGCCCCGCCAGGATCCCGGCGATCCGTTCCTCTGCGTTCGGCTCCGGCATAAAGGGCAGCATCAGGTCGACGGCACCCTCCTGGAGTGAACCGATCGGATTGCCGTGCTCGTCCCGGTCGAACCGGCCGTCCGGCGGATCTGGCGTGTCGGCCGTGAAGCCGGCGATCTCGAGTGCTTTCGAGTTGACCCACGCCCCGTGGTGGTCAGAGTTCCAGAGCATGACCGGTCGATCGGGAACGACGGCGTCGAGCGCGGCGGCCGTTGGGATGCCGCGGTCGAACGCCTCCATCGACCAGCCGGCGCCCGTGATCCAAGGGGTGTCGGATCGTGCGGCGTACTCGGCGATCTCCTCGAGGTAGGTCGATTCGTTGTGGTCGGTGTCGAGGAGGTAGCACGCGGCGAGTTCCAGTCCGGCCTGTGATGGATGGGCGTGCGAATCCTGGAAACCCGGCAGCAGCGGTCGGCCCTCGAGGTCGATGACGTCGGTGGCCAACGTCGCCAGATCTTCGTTGCCAATCCCGACGATCGATCCTCTTTTGATGAGCACGGCGGAGGCGCGCGGGTGACCGAGAATGAGTCCGTTGACAAATGCGGTGGTCATAGATCAGATGGTACTTGAGCGCGCCAGGCGCGTGATCCCGAGAGGAGTAGACACGAGACCCGAGACATGAGACAGTCTCAGGTCTCATGTCTCGGGTCCTGCTACCGCTCACGAGACGGGGCGGCCATAGCCACCCCGCCTCACGGTCGTCCGACTAGCCCTTTGCTTGGGCGAATGCGTCTGCGTAGTTGAGTGAGAAGTCGCCGACGTCGGCGATGAACTCGAGGTTGTCCATCGTCTCCTCATCCGGGAAGATCGCCGGGTCTTCGAGGATCTCGGGATCGATGTACTCGTACGCAGCCAGGTTCGGGCTCATGTAGTACGTGTAGTTCGTCAACTCGCCGCCGACCTCCGGGTCGAGAATGAAGTTGATAAACGTGAGAGCGGTGCACGGATGTTCTGCCGTCACGGGGATCGCCATGAGGTCGACCCAGATGATGCCGCCTTCCATCGGGACGGCGTAGCCGAAGTCCTCATAGGCGTCGTAGTCGTCGGTCGAGATCTCGTCGAAGGATCCGAAGAAACCCCCGTTCCATCCGTGAGCGACTACGGATTCGCCTGCCACGAGCAAGTCGTCGAAGGCCGCCGAGTCGTACGCGGCGATGCGGTCGTTCGCTGCAGCGAGCAGAGCTGTCGCCTCGTCGAGCTGACCCTGATCCGTGGTGTTGACCGAGTATCCGAGGTACTTGAGTGCTGCGCCGAGGGTCTCTCGCTCGTCATTGAGCATCGTGATCATTCCGGCATAGGGCTCGCTCATCTCCGGGTCGAAGACGAGGCCCCATGAGATCCCGTCGGCGTCGTCGACGTACTCATACGCAAATCCAAGACCGCTCGTGCCGGCCTGGTACGGCACCGAGTAGTCGCCCGTAGGATCGAACGGCATTCCCGTGAACAGCGGGTCGATGTTGACAAGGTTCGGAATCGCCGCCTTGTTCAGCTTGGCAAGGAGGGCGACTTCCGGATCCGCCATCGTCGAGACCATGTAGTCGGACGGCACGATCAAGTCGTACGGGGCCCCGCCGGCCTCGATCTGAGCGAGCATCGTCTCGTTGTCCTCGTAGAACGTCTGAATGATCTTGACGCCGTACGTCTCCTCGAACAAGGCGACGAGATCGGTCACCTCATAGTCCTCGGCAGCCGATCCGTACGGGATGTACTCCGTCCAGTTGTAGAAGTTCAGATCACCGTCGGTCTGCTCCGGCTCACACGCTGCGATCATTGCATCGAGATCGCTACCCCCAGAGTCCGAAGCGGCCGTTGTTGTTGTCCCGTCGGTGGCGGCCGCAGCGGTCGTTGTTGTCTCATCCTCCGAGTCGCTGCTACACGCTGCGGCAAGCATTGCTACCACCGCAATCAGTATCAGGAGTCTCTTCATGTTCTATTCCTCCTTGTTGCTTCTGCCCATCCCGGACTTCGCCTGGAAACCCAGGGAAACAAAGACGAGCACCATCGAGATCGCGAGCATGAGTGTCGACACGGCGTTGATTTCCGGAGTGACCTGCCGCCTGATCAGCCCGAACACGTAGACGGGGAGAAGGTTCGCTCCCGGCCCCTGGACGAACTCCGTGATGATCACGTCGTCGAGGGAGAGGGTGAGGGCGAGCAGCGCACCACCCAGGACACCCGGCATGATGAGCGGGAGGGTGATCCTGCGGAAGGTCGTCCAACGGTTCGCGTAGAGGTCCATCGCCGCCTCCTCGAGCGAATCGTCGAGGTTTCCGAGGCGTGCTCGCACGACGATCGCAACAAACGAGGCAGAGAAGGCGATGTGGCCGAGGATGATCGTCCAGATGCTGAGGTTGATCGGGAGCACCTGTGTGAACCAAATGAGGAGCATTGCACCCATCGTCACCTCGGGAATGATGACGGGGAGGTAGAGAATGACGTCGAACGCCTGTTTCCCCAGCCACTTGCGATACCGATCGAGGGCAATGCCGGCCATCGTGCCGAGCACGGTGGCAACAAGCGTCGAGACGATGGCGACCTTCACCGAGTTGCCGAGGGCGTTCATCATCTCGGGATTGTTGAACATCCGGTCGTACCACTTCAGCGTGAACCCGCCCCAGTCACCGACGTTCCGACTGTCCGAGAACGAGTAGATCACGAGGATGAGGATCGGGCAGGTAGAGGAAGCCGAAGACGAGCCAGCCGTTGATGCTGAGGATGCGGTCTACCCACGGCCGGTGTGCGGTGCCTTGCTGCACGCTCATAGCGTCCTCCCTCCCTTCCGGAAGTAGATGACGGTGGCGACCATCATCACGGCGAGGATCGTCACCGAGAGGGTTGCGCCAAACGGCCAGTTCCTTCCCGACTTGAACTGGGTGACGATGTAGTTGCCCAGCAGCGTGGTCTTCGCTCCGCCGAGGAGGTCGGGCGTGACGTATGCGCCGAGGCTGGGGATGAACACGAGGATCGACCCGGCGATGATGCCCGGCTTCGAGAGCGGAAGCGTGACCTTAGTGAATGCCTTCCACGCGCTCGCGTAGAGGTCACGCGCCGCCTCGACGAGGTTCCAGTCGAGGTGTTCGATGGCGGCGTAGAGGGGGAGAACCATGAACGGCAGATAGCCGTAGAGGAGACCGATGAAGACCGCGGGTTCGGTGAACAGCATCTTGCCCCAGAGTCCGGTCCACTCGCCGATCTCGGTGACGAGTCCGTTCGAATCGAGGAGCGTCCGCCATGCGTAGGTGCGGACGAGGAAGTTCGACCAGAACGGGATGAGGACGAGGACAAGGAGGAAGTTGCGGGTCATCGCCCGCTTGCGGGTGGCGATCCAGTAGGCGAACGGGTAGCCGATGAGGAGGCAGAACATTGTGTTGAGGAACGCCAGCCAGAGACTGCGCACGGCGACCGTTCGGACGAGCGGCTCGCCGAGCTTGATCCACCATTCGAGCGTCCACTCTCCGAGAAGTGGCTTCCCGGTCCTGCTCCGCTCGGTGAACGAGAACACCACGATGATGATGAGCGGGAGGACGAAGAAGAAGACGAGATAGGCATAGGTGGGCAGGGCGGTGAAGAAGCCCCGCCAGCCTTCTGCCCGTTCTGCTTTCTTCTCGAGGTCGGGGGTTGCGACCTCCGGCGGGGGATCTTCGAGCATCGTCATGACGTGAGCGCTTCCGCGGCCTCCCGGTGGAAGCTCATCGTGATCTCCTCCCCGACGCTCCAGCGGCGGAGCGACGGGATGTTCTCGAGGCGGGCATCGACCAGCTCGCCGCCGGGGATCTCGATCTCGTAGTAGATCGACTCGCCGAAGTAGAGCTGGCGTGTGATCGTCGCAGGAAGCTGGTTCCGCTCGGGTGGAATACCGGGATCGTTGCGCGTGTGGATCTGAACCTTCTCCGGCCGGAGGGTGAGCGTCACGTCGGTCCCGGCCGGCGCGTTGCAGCGGGCGTAGACGAGCTCTCCGCCTCCGATCCGGATCCGTCCGTCGTCGGTGACGGTGCCGTCGATGAAGTTCGTCTCGCCGATGAACTCAGCGACGAACCGGCTGACCGGGTTCTCGTAGATGTCTTCGGGCGTGCCGACCTGAAGCAGCTTGCCGGCATCCATGACGCCGATCCGATCGGACATCGTGAGGGCTTCCTCTTGGTCGTGGGTCACGTAGATGAACGTGATGCCGACCTCGGACTGGATGTCCTTGAGTTCGATCTGCATCGCCTGGCGCAGCTTGAGGTCGAGCGCACCGAGTGGCTCGTCGAGCAGGAGTACCTTCGGCCGATTCACGAGGGCCCGGGCGAGCGCCACGCGCTGCTGCTGTCCGCCCGAGAGTTGGTTCGGCTTGCGCTGTTCCATCCCCTCGAGATGGACGGCCTTGATTGCTTCAGCGACCTGCGCGGCGACCTCGCCCTTGGGCACCTTGCGCATCTGCGGGCCGAACGCAACGTTCTTCTCAACCGTCATGTGGGGGAAGAGCGCATAGGACTGGAACACGGTGTTGATCGGCCGCTTGTTCGGTGGTCGAAGAGCCATTTCCTCGCCGAAGACCTGGATGCTGCCCTCGGTGGGGAACTCGAGGCCCGCGACCATCCGGAGCATGGTGGTCTTTCCGCACCCGGACGGGCCGAGCAGCGAGAAGAACTCGCCGTCAACGATGTCAAGCGACACATCATCGACGGCGGTGACGTCGGTGCCGAATCGCTTCGTTACTCCTCGGATGCTGACGGCCGCTGTCATGTCGCCTTTCCTATGTCGATCACCATGGTTTGGAGGTCCGTGAAGTCGTCGATGGTCCCGCGACCCCAACCGGATGCCGTCCCCGCCGCGCCTCCGAACGGCTGGAACGTCTCCCAGAAGTCGGTCGAGTCGTTGATGACGACCGTGCCCGCCCGGATCCGGTCGGTGTACCAGAACGCCTTGTCGATCGATGACGTGAAGACGGCTGCCTGAAGCCCGAGGTCGCCGCGAGCCGTGATGGCGATCGCCTCTTCGTCGTCGCGGGCGGTGACGATCGGGAGGACCGGCCCGAAGGTCTCGTCCCGGGAGACGAGGGCGTCCTCCGGCACGGCGTCGATCATCGTGAACTCGTAGTAGAGGTTGGTGGGGAACCCGGAGGCGCGGTGTCCGCCGGTGAGGACGGAGGCGCCGCGTTCGCGGGCGTCGGCGACGTGGAGGTCCATCTTGCGGGCGGTCGGTTCGTTGTTCAGCGGTCCCATCGTCGTGGCTTCGTCGAACGGATCGCCGAGGACGATCTGTGACGCGTGCTCGAGCGCCCGCTCCACGAACTCGTCGTGGACCGACTCCAGGACGATCACCTTCTCGGTTGCGCAGCAGACTTGCCCGGCGTTGTACCGGGCGCCGAAGACGGCGAGTTCCGCAGCCGCCTCGAGGTTCGCGTCTTCGGTGACGATGGTTGGCCCGTTGCCCGACATCTCCATGACCGACCGCTTGATGCCCATTTGCGAAAGGATTCGTTTCCCGGTTGCCGACGAGCCGGTGAACCCGATGGCGTCGATACCGGGGTGCGTCACGAGTGCCTCGCCGATCTCGCCACCGCCCGGGATGACTGAGACAAGGCCCTTGGGTACACCAGCCGCGTCGAAGGCTTCGGCGAGCTTCAGGAGGCCCCAGGCGGTGAATTCGGGGGGCTTTGCGATGACGGCATTACCTGCGGCGAGCCCGGGACCGATGTACTCGAGTGGGATCGTGACAGGGAAGTTCCACGGCGTGATCGCTGCCCAGACACCAACCGGGCGATGGAACGTGAACATGCGCTTGTTGCGGTCGGAGGTCGGGATGACACTCCCGGTGAGGCGTTTCACGTCCTCAGCAGCGTTCAGGAAGTACTGATTCGCCTCTGTGATGTCGGCAAGGGACTCTTCGTGATATGGCTTGCCCTGCTCGAGAGTCTGGATCCGCGCGATCTCGTCGATGTTCTCTTCCACGGCTTCGGCAATGCGATGCAGGAGGTCCGCCCGCTCGATCGCCGTCCAATGCCGGAAGTCGTCTTGGGCCTCGTCGGGCGGCTTGCACGGCTCGGTCGATATCGGAGCGGGAAGCGAGAGGAACCGTCGCGATGTGTTCACCGGATCCCGGGCTGGTGATCTCCCGGTACTCATCCCCGGTTCCAGGGCTCCATTCACCCGCGAGGTAGATATCCAGATCCCGGACCAAGCCGGTCTCCTTTGGTGTGTGACGACGTTGTTCCGCAATGTAGTCGATTGATCAGGTGCCTGGCGGTCCGACTGATGGGCCCGCGTGGCTTCGCTCCATAGTTCGAGGATCGGCTCCAGCCGGTAAGATCGGCGATGATGCTTGGCCGCGCGGCACCGTGCCGCGGGTCCCCCAGGAAGGGTGAGCAAGATGAGTCTTCAGGGTCCCAAGACGGCTGAATGGTTCGGGCGCGCCAACAAGGCGCTGGTCAACGGAGTGTCGAGCGGCTTCCGCTACTGGGGTGACGAAGACACACTCGTCATCGATCGCGGTGAAGGTGCCTACGCGTTCGACATGGACGGGAAACGGTACATCGACTACCAGCTCGGATTTGGACCCATCATCCTCGGACACGGCCATCAGCCTGTGGTCGACGCGGTGTCCGAAGCAGCCTCGCGCGGAACGGTCTTCGCCATGACGACGGCGATTGAGGTCCAGGCTGCTGAGGCGATGCGAGACGCCATTCCGTGGATCGACGCACTCCGATTCACGAATACCGGAACCGAAGCAACGATGCACGCCATCCGGCTCGCCAGGGCCGTCACCGGCAGGGACCTGATTGTGAAGTTCGAAGGCGCCTATCACGGAGCCCACGACTACGTCGGGTACTCAACGGCCGGTTCGCCGGTCGGAAACCTCGGGAGCAGGCGCTCGCCGGTGCCGTTCGAGGTGTCTTCCGGCGTTCCGTCGACGATTCGCGACTACATCCGTATCGCACCCTTCAACGACCTCGACTTCATGGAGAGGCTGTTCCAGAACGACGGACATCGGATCGCCGCGATCCTCGCCGAACCGGTCCTGGGCAACGTGTTCGGCCTCATGCCGGTCGACGGATATCTCGAAGGCCTCCGGGCCATCACCGAAGAGTGGGGCTCGATGCTCATCTTCGACGAGGTGAAGACCGGGTTCCGGATGGGCCTCGGCGGGGCCGCCGAGTACTTCGGCATCGTCCCCGACATCGGTACCTACGCGAAGTCGATGGGCAACGGGTATCCGATCGCCGCAATCGGTGGGCGCCAGGAAGTCATGTCGGCATGGGCCGAGGGTGGCGTGATGCAGGCCGGCACCTATTCGGGCAACTCAATCGGCTGCGGCGGCAACGGTCGCCACGATCGCCGAGCTCTCCACCGGTGCCCCCTATGCGCAGATCGACAAGGTCGGCAATGCGCTCATGACGGGGCTTGCCAAGATCTGTGCCGACCACTCCGAGCCGGCGTCGATCATCGGGATCCCGTCGATGTTCTCGGTGTTCTTCAGCGACGGCGAGTTGAAGGAGTACCGCGACACCGCCAGCCCACGACGAGGACCTCTATGAGGCCGTCGTGCTCGGGATGATCAATCGTGGGGTGATGCCCTGTGATGACGCCAAGGAGCCCTGGTTCATCTCGTCGGCCCACACCGACGAAGACGTCGCCGAGACGCTGACCGCGTTCGAGGATTCGCTTGGTCGAAGCACGGAGCTGAGTCCGGCGCAAGCCGCTCGTAGCTTCCAGTAGTGGGTAGTCAGTAGTCCGGCCGCGAGGCCCGATCGTAGCGGTGGGGGCTTCCATGCCGCCCGCTGTTCGCGGATGCCTCATCCTCTCGCGATCCAAGCTCCCAGGACTGCCGCCTCTGCGACCGAGCGGTCAGCACGGCCGCGGCCCACGACGGGCGACCTGCGAGCCTGATGCGCGGACGGGGTTGTCGTATCCGGATCGCCGCGGAGCCGTCTGAACCGCTTCCAGATCGCCGCTTTGGCCCATCGTCAGCGGCTGCGTCCCAGGTTCGACGGTGCCCAGATCACGTGGCCTAGTTCCGTCGACGTCGCGGCAGACTCGCGAACCGCGGACATCGCCGCATGGAGGCGAGGAGATCCGACGGCTTCTGGTGCGCGAGCCAGTTCTGTCAGCGCTCGGCGCGCGGCATGATCGTCGGGCGGAAGAGAAGCCAGACGAGGGGGAGGCCGCCGAACATGGCAATCGCTCCCACGACCATGGCGGTGTCGAGACCAAATCGGTCGGCAAACGCGCCGTAGGCGACGGCGGCGATGGAGCGGATCACCATTGACGTCGAGAGGTAGAACCCGTTGGCGAGCGCCCGGCTCCTCGGAGCCTGTTCCTGTGCGAGGGCCATGAACACCGGAGGGACGGCGAGCAGTGAGAACCCGATCAGAGGGAGTGCTGCGACCCGCACCCATCCGTCGGCAACAAGGAAGAGGAGGAGTGCGACAGGGGCCGTGACCTGACCGAAGATGAGCACTGCCTCGACGCCCGACATGGTCGCTGATCCAGCCGCCGGCGAAAGCCCCTGCAACCCCTGCGGCTTCGACGATCGACAGAGCGGCCCCGGCAAGCCAGATGCTCGATCCGCTTTCGGTGAGGTACAGCGGCAGGAAGACGGTTGTTGCCAGCATCATCATGCTGCGCATGACGGTGAGGCCTCCGAGCACCAGCATGAAGCTGCGCATCCCCCGCAGGGCGGTTCTCCACGGCACCTGTTCGCCGTGGTCGCGGGTCTGGAGCGGCACATCCCGAAGGCGGAAGTAGAGAATCGCCGAAGTGGCGATGCCGGCGATGGACAGGAACCCAATCTGTTTCAGGGACATCACGGCAAGTGCGCTGACGATGATGAGCGGTCCCAACGTACGGCCGATCTCGCCTCCGACCATCCAGAAGCCCATGCCCCGACCGAGTCGATTCCCTGAGAGGTATCCCACGGCGACCGGCGCTGTGGCGTGGAACGCGGCGACGCTCAAGCCTGCGACGAGCAGTATCAGGGCAAGTACCGCATAGGTGGGGGCCCATCCAAGGAAGCTCATCGCGGTTGCCGTGATACCCGGTCCGAGCACAACGATCCATCGGATGGTTGTGCGGTCGGCGAGATGGCCGATCACCGGCTGGAGGAGCGAGGGGAGCTGGAGGAACGCCGCAAGAAGACCGGCGGCAGCGTTGGTCAGAGCGAACTTCTCGACGAAGCTCGGGAGAAGCGGGGCGAGGAAGGCGGTGTACGTGTCGTGGACGGCGTGGCCGGCAGCGATCGACGCCACTCGCCCGGTCTGGAATTGGCCGTCCTCACCGTGACCGGGTTCAGTGGTCGGCAGACTCTCTGTCATGTACCGTTCGGCGGTCATCGTCATTCCCCCATGATCACACAGTGGGATGTGAGCCAGTCGTCGACCAGGCAGCCGGTGCAGCGTGTGAGCCGAAACACGGAACTCACTCGACGAGACCCCCGTTTCATGATATCTTCGATAATCGATTATCCTGTAGAGGCCGTCTGAGCGTGCCTTCGAGGAGGAGTGAATTCATGGCGAAACGCCTGAAATACTTGGTCGCAGGGGAGTGGAAGGACACCGAGAGCGGTGTCTACTACGACATCACGAACAGCAGCACCGGCGAGGTCATGGCGGAAGCCCCTCGTTGCACGGCCGACGAAGTCGACGCCGCCGTCGAGGCGGCGGCCGCGGCCTTCCCCGCATGGCGTGATACCCCGATCACCAAACGGGTGCAGGTGATGTTCAATCTCAAGGGCATTCTGGAGGAGAACCTTCACGACCTGTCCATGTTGCTCGCCACCGAGATGGGCAAGACGTACACGGAGGCTCGAGGCGACGTGCTGAAGGCGATCGAGGTCGTCGAGCTCGCATGCGCGACCCCCGTCACGATGATGGGCGACTCCCTGATGAACGTGGCGGACGGCTACGACACGGTCACGTATCGTGAGCCGCTCGGTGTGTTCGCCGGGATCGTGCCCTGGAACTTCCCAGCGATGATCCCCATGGGCTGGATGATGCCGCTCGCCGTCACGACCGGCAACACCTTCGTGCTGAAGGCCGCTTCGTTCGTTCCGCAAACCGCTATGAGGATGGCAGAGCTGCTGGAAGAGGCGGGGCTACCGCCAGGCGTGTTCAACCTCGTTACCTGCTCCCGGCATGAAGCCGAACGGCTGCTCACGCATCCCAAGGTGCGAGGGGTGAGCTTCGTCGGATCAACGGCCGTTGGGCTCCATATCTACTCGACGGCCACCTCACACGGCAAGCGGGTCCAGGCGCTCACCGAGGCGAAGAACCATGCACTCGTGATGGCCGACGCACCCATCCGGGCGACGGCACAGCGAATCATCAACTCGGCGTTCGGCTGCGCAGGTGAGCGATGTATGGCGTTGCCGGCGATCGCAGTCGAGGAGTCGATTGCCGATGAACTCGTTGCAACGATCGCCGAGCTCGCCAGGGAACGGAAGATCGGCCCTGCGTACGACGAGACAACGGAAATGGGTCCGCTTGTCAACGCAGAGCACTTCGCATTCGTCAACGAGTGGATTGAGAAGTCGGTCGAAGAAGGCGCCGTGCCGGTGCTCGACGGGCGGTCCTCGAGGTAGAGGGTTATGAGGGCGGGTTCTTCATGGGACCCACGGTGTTCGATCACGTGACGCCGGAGATGTCGTGCGGGAACCAGGAGGTCTTCGGGCCCGTCCTGTACGTGAAGCGCGTGGCGAGCTTCAACGAAGGCATCGAGCTCATCAACGAGAGCGAATTCGCCAATGGTGCGTCGATCTTCACCCAGAGCGGCTACTACGCACGTGAGTTCGCCCGGCGTATTGATGCGGGAATGGTCGGCGTCAACGTCGGAATCCCCGTGCCGATCTCGGTCTTCCCGTTCAGTGGCCACAAGAAGAGCTTCTTCGGCGACCTGCACGTCATGGGTCGTGACGGAGTCATGTTCTACACCGAGACCAAAGCGGTCACGAGCTTCTGGTTCGACAAGGAAGCCATGAAGGGCGACAAGGTCGGTACCTGGGAAGGAACGATCTCTCGGAGCTAAGACTCAGCCTGCCCAAACTCACGTTCGGACCTTGCTGCGGACCTCCTCCCCCGTAGCACCGGTTCCGGGTTGCGCATCATCCCCCCTGGTGCGTGACCCGGAATCCTCGTTTGAGAGCCAAGACACGAGATCACGAGAACTCGAGACTAGACCTCATCTTCGCGATCCAAGCTCCCAGGCCGCCCCCTCTGCGACCGGACTTCCGTCCGGCCGCGTCTCCCCCACTGCGTGGTGGAGACGAAGACCGGGGCCGCCCCCTCTGCGACCGGACTACCGCGCTCCGGGCGGCTGCCTTCTCCATGGCTTCGATGAGGGGGAGGGGTTGGCCGCTGAGGAAACGGATCAGTGCTCCGCCGCCGGTGCTGATGAAGCCAATGTCGTCCGGATCGACGAAGCGCCGCGCGCTCGCAACCGTGTCACCTCCACCGATCACCGAGTAGCCGTCAGACGCCGCCACCGCTTCCCACAGTGACCGGGTGCCGTACTCACCCGCCGCCGATTCGTAGACCCCGGCCGGGCCGTTGACGAAGAGCGTGGCAGCGTGTGCGATCACTGTCTTGTAGGCGGCAACCGTCTCGCTCCCCACATCGATCAAGAGATGGTCCGCCGGCAGATCTGCGACGGCGATCTCCCGGCGCTCGCCGCCCATCGTCGAACGCGAGGTCGGTCGGTACCTCGATGCGGTCGCCGTACACCTCAAGCAGGTCGGAGGCACGAGGGATGAAGGCGTCCAACGAGCGATCATTGATGAACGCCAGCGTCGGCCCACCAAGATCAACACCGCGTGCGATCAGCATGACGTTGGCGGTGATACCCGTTGTGAGGATCGTGTCGGCGGTGCCGTCGGCCAGCACCTTCTCCATCATCGAGAACGCATCCGAGATCTTCAGGCCGCCCAGCACGAACACACACGGCCGACTGGGGTCGGACGAGCACTCCGGACAGGGCGGTGACCTCATCGATGAGCAGCCGGCCGCCCGGCTGTCGGAAGCAACTCCTGGAAAGCAACCATCGACGGCGCGTTGCGGTGGGCAGCGGCAAATGCGTCGTTGACGTACACGTCGACGAGCGGTGCCAGATTCCGGACCAGGTAGGTGTTGGTCATCTCGGCAGGCGTGAGCTTCACCGCGCCTTCGAACGTGGATACCTCCTCCGTAAGGAAGCGGATGTTGTCGAGCAGAAGAATCTCGCCGTCACCGAGCGCCTGAATGGCGGCCCGCGCAGCGGGCCCTGCCACGTCGTCGATGAAATCAACCTCACGGTTCAGCTTCTCCGACAGGATCTCGGCGTGTTCGCCCATCGACACGCAGGTTGTGGTAGTCGAGCGTGTCACCCTGGTGGGCGATGATCACGACTCGTGCCCCCGCATCGGCGAGGTCGGCGATCGTCGGCAGACTCATGTTGAGTCGGTTGTCGTCGGTGATCTTTCCCGTCGTACGGTCGATCGGGGAATTGATGTCAACGCGCAGGAGGACGACCCGCCCCTGCACATCGAGATCGTCCAGGGCTGAAATCGTCACCCGCCGCCTCCTCTGTGTCCGCAGTAGCCGGCGGGCTACATGCCGAGGTACTGGTTGGTCAAAGCGACACCTTCGAGGCGATCCGTCTGCATCTCGAGTGCAGCACGGATCCCGTCGATCGTCTCGGGGATGACGACGGACTCCTGCGGGATGTTGATCGCGAACATGATGTCCTTCCCGGACATGCCGACCGTCTCCTCGAACAGGCCCACCTCGTACATGTCGCCACGAGGATGGCCGAGGAAGCGGGCGTAGTTGAACAAGGACGTGTTCGTGTCGAAACCGTCCGCGATGCGGACTACCCGGATCCGCGGGTGAGCCTTGAATGCTTCGATGACCTCTTCTTTTGTGACATCTCTCTTGGGCGTCGCCACGATGGTGATGATGTGTCCGTGGGTCACCGGTGTGTGGACGAGAATGCCGGTTGCATCAATGTGGGGCATGATGCTCATGAGGTCGACGGCCTGGTGGTTCGGGATCGGTTCGATCTGAAGGGTGTCGACGAGACCGCGATGCGTGTCACCCGGATCCGCGACGCGGCGGATGATCGTGATCGCCACCTTCTCGATGCCTATTGCCCGGTCAAGCGCGTCGATGGTGCGGATCAGTCCGGTGGTGTTGCATGACGTGAGCTTCAGGTAGTCGCGCCCGATGCCGTTCTCGTAGTTTGCGTACCCATGGAAGAACACATCGGCAACAGCGTCTGCTTCGCCGCCTTGGAAGATGGCCTTGACGCCGGCCGCCTCGTACTTCTCCTTGTTCTTCGCTCCGATGCCGCCCGGCGCCGAGTCCAGCATGATGTCGACCTGGGCGATGAGGTCATCGAAATCACCGGCAACCGGGATTCCGGCGGCCTCCAACGTCTCCTTGGCTCCTGGTGCCGCTGCGTACATGGCATAGGGCATTCCGCGTTCGGCGAGCGCTCGCACCGCGAGCGTCGGTGCGACGTCGGCAACCCCGACCAGTTCCATGTCGTCTTGCCGGGCGACACCGTCGGCGAGCCGCTGTCCGATCACTCCGAATCCAGCTACTCCGACCTTGACTTTGCTCATGTCTCAGACTCCCTTGTGTCTAGGCGGTCGCGCGCATAGCGGCGACGACCGCGGATCCCATTTCCACTGTTGAACTTGATCCGCCCATGTCCTTCGTCCGGGTCTTGCCCGCACTCAAGGTGGCTGCGACTGCGGCCTCGACGTGGTTGGCCGCCTCTGTCTCTCCGAGGTTGTCCAGCATCATGCGTACGGCTTCGATGGTCGCGATCGGGTTGACCACACTCTGCCCGGTGTATTTCGGCGCCGAGCCGTGGATGGGCTCGAACATCGAGGGGTATTCGCCCTCGGGATTGACGTTCCCGCCGGCGGCGAATCCCATACCTCCTTGGAGCATCGCTCCAAGGTCGGTGATGATGTCACCGAACAGATTCGAGGCCACGACCACGTCGAAATAGTCGGGGTTCTTGACGAACCACATCGTCAGGGCGTCCACGAGCGCCATGTCCGTCTCGATGTCCGGATAGTCCTGCGCGACGAAGTCGTAGGCCTCATCCCAGAAGACCATGGAGTAGTTCAGTGCGTTCGACTTCGTGCAGTTGGTCACCCGGCCAACCGGCGCCGACGAACCGAGCTTCTGGCGCTTGCCGTGCCGCTTCGAACCCGTACCGGATGGTGCGCTCGCAACCCTTCCATGTGAAGATGCCCGTTTGGAGCGCAAACGCATCCGGTGTACCACGCTTGAAGAATCCGCCGTTTCCGGAGTACTCGCCCTCGGTGTTCTCGCGGATCACCAGGATGTCGACCGTCTCCGGGCTGGCCGTGCTGATCGGTGACGAGACACCTGGATACAGCTTGATCGGGCGAAGGTTCACGTACTGGTCGAACCCCTTGCGGATCGCCAGCAGCATCTCGAGCGAGATGTGATCCTCGACTTTGTTCGCATCGCCGATGCATCCAAGGAAGATCGAATCGAACGCACTGAGCGTCTCGAGAGCGTCCTCCGGCATCATCGCCCCGGTAGCGAGATAACGATCGCACGACCAGTCGAAGCTCTCGGTGGCGACCTCGAACCCGTAGATATCGGCGGCGGCATCGAGAACCCGCACGGCCTCGTCCGTGATCTCGACACCAACTCCGTCGCCGGGAATGAGAGCGATTTCGTACGGCTTCATGTGACACCTCCATGGGTCCTGCGGTCGATGGAGTCGATTCTATCGATTGATAGATTCGGGCGTCCATTCGGGGTCTTTGGTTGTCGGCGAATCTGATCGTCGTGGTTCAGAGTCTCAGTCCTTCGAGTCGCTCAAACACGACACCGGTGTTTCGAAGGAACCGCTCCGTTGAGAAACAGGCGGCGAGGGCTTCGCCGGTGAGGTCACAATCCGGGTCGGCAGCGAGCCGATCAAGCAGATTCCCGCCTTCGTCCCAGGCGGCGAGCGCGTTGCGTTGAACGATCCGATAGGCGTCATCCCTCGCATGGCCGCTTCTCGGCGAGAGCCAGCAGGACCGCCTGCGAGTAGACGAGGCCGCGGGTTGCCTCGAGGTTCTCGGCCATCCGATCGGTGTTGACGACGAGGCCGTCGATCAGGCGCGTCGTCCGAACAAGGGCATAGTCGAGCAGACCGGTCGCGTCCGGCAGAGCGATTCGTTCGGCGGAGGAGTGGCTGATGTCTCGCTCGTGCCACAGCGCTACGTTCTCCATGCCGACGGACGCGTAGCCGCGGAGCAGTCGAGCTATGCCGGTGATGTTCTCCGAAGCGATCGGATTCCGCTTGTGCGGCATCGCAGACGAGCCCTTCTGCCCCGAGCCGAACGACTCTCGAACCTCCCCGACTTCACTGCGTTGAAGGTGTCGGATCTCGGTGGCGAAACGCTCGAGCGACGAACCGGTGAGCGCGATCGCGTTGAGCAGCTCTGCGTGGCGGTCACGGTGCGTGATCTGGGATGAAGCCGTCTCGATACCGAGGCCGAGCTTGGCGCAAACGTAGGCCTCGACGGCTGGCGGCGTGTGGGCATAGGTTCCGACGGCACCTGAGATCTTTCCCACCGCAACACTGTCGCGGGCGTTGGTCATCCGGCGGTAGTCTGCGCTCCATCTCGAACGCCCAGCTTGCGAGCTTGAGGCCGAATGACGTCGGCTCGGCCCAGATGCCGTGGGTCCGACCGATGATCGGAGTCTCGCGGTAGTTCGAAGGCCTTCGCCTTGATCACATCGAACAAGCCGGTGATCCGACCAAGCAGCAAGTCGGCGGCCTCTCGCAGAAGGACGCCGTTGGCCGTGTCGACGACATCGGAGGAGGTGAGCCCGAAATGCACCCATTCACCCCCGACATCAACTGATTCGGCGAGGAGGTCGACGAATGCGGCGACATCGTGATTGGTGACCGTCTCTCGTTCCTTCCACGCCTCGATCTCCACTTCGGGAGCGGCGCGCAACGCAGCGGCCGTTTCGATCGTGGCCAATGCCGAGGTCGGCCCAGGCCTCAACGACGAGGGTCTCGACCTCCTTCCAGACGGCGAGTTTGTTCTCCTCACTCCAGATCGCGGCCATCTCAGGGAGCGAGTAGCGCTCGATCATCGGCCGCGTGAGTCCGTAGTCCGGTCGCTCCGTAGTCCGGGCGTTGCGCGGAGTCCGTATCCGTTGCGTGTCCGTACGGCGTCGGAGTTGCGTGCGAGCGCTCGGCGTGTGGTTGTGGGGGTCATCGCATCAGGGTGGCTTCTCGGCCGGGGCCGACGCCGACGGACGACACGCGTACGCCACTCAATTCCTCAACCCGTTCGACGTATCGCTTCGCTGCAGCCGGCAGATCGTTGTATGACGCGACCTTCGTGATGTCGGTGTTCCAGGGCTCGAGCTCTTCGTAGATCGGGGTGCAGTGGTAGAGGACTGTCTGCTGTCGGGGGAACTCGTCGTAGCGCACGCCGTCGTGCTCGTAGGCCACGGCGATCTTGATCGGATCGAAGTCCGAGAGGATGTCGAGTTTCGTGAGGGCAATCTCGGTGAGCCCATTCACCCGAGCCGAATAGCGCAACGCAACCGCGTCGAGCCAACCGCAGCGGCGGCGTCGGCCGGTCACCACGCCGTATTCACCACCGATGTCGATCATTCGGTCGCCGGTCTCGTCGAGGAGTTCAGTCGGGAACGGCCCGGTTCCGACCCTCGAGATGTAGGCCTTGGCCACGCCGATGACGTTGTCGATGTCGCGCGGTCCGACGCCGGATCCGGTCACAGCGCCGCCGGCGGTCGGGTTCGACGAGGTCACGAACGGGTAGGTGCCGTGGTCGATGTCGAGCAAGGTTCCCTGAGCGCCTTCGAAGAGAACGTTCTTGCCGCTGTGGATCGCCTCCCAGACGAGGAGCGACGTGTCGGTGATGTGCCCTTCGATCCGCTCGGCGTAGCCGAGGTACTCCTCGTAGATCTCCTCGAGGTCGAGCGGCAGTTGGTTGTAGACCTTCGGGAGCTGCTTGTTCTTGTCCTTCAGCACAACCTCGAGCTTCTTGCGGAAGATCTTCGGATCGAAGAGGTCCTGCATCCGGATGCCGAAGCGGGAGAACTTGTCCATGTAGGCCGGCCCGATCCCGCGTTTGGTCGTGCCGATCGAGCTCCTCGCCGAGGTAGCGCTCGAGCACGGCATCCATCTTGCGGTGGTAGGGCATGATGACGTGGGCGTTCCCCGAGACTCGGACCCGCGACGGGTCGATGCCTCGTTCGGTGAGCTCGTCCATTTCTCGGAGGAGGACCGCCGGATCGACGACGGTTCCGTTGCCGATGACCGGCGTGACCTGGGGATAGAGCACCCCGTGACGGGATCAGGCTCAGAGCGAAGCGTTCGCCCTCGACCACGATCGTGTGGCCGGCGTTGTTGCCGCCCTGGTACCGAACGACCATGTCGGCGTCGCGGCGAGTACGATCGGTGATCTTCCCCTTTCCTTCATCGCCCCACTGGGAGCCAAGGATCACCGTCGCTGTCATGTGGTCTCCTCCACTGGTGAACCCTGATTCTACCGGACCGCGTCGAGCGTCCCGCAGCGGGGTCCGAAATGGCGTGGCGGCTAGTTGTAGGCCCCGGTAACCTGGCCTGGTCGTTAGGGTCTCGCCGACCGCCCACGAGGAAACTCATGAACGAGCGCATCGCCATTCGCAAAGCCACAATCGACCCCGTCGGCACTCCGGTTGTGCTTGCGGCTTCCGATTCCCCGGCGATTCGGACCGAGGCGATGCATTTCCACACAGGCGCGTCTGAGGAGTTCTGGGATTTCACTGAGATCGTCCGCGATGTGGTGAAACGTTCATCGGTCGGACACGGCCAGATCACCATCTACACCCCGCACACCACGACGTCGATCGTGATCAACGAATCGGAGACGGGATTCCTCAACGATTTCCGCAAAGCGATCGACCGCACGATCCCCGTTGATGCCTACTACGAGCACGACGATCACGATGTGCGCACCGAGAACATGCAAGAAGACGAGTTCATCAACGGGCACGCGCACGTGCGGCAATTGCTTGTCGGTCAGCCATCGGTGACCATCCCGATCGTCGATGGCGAAGTCCTGCTCGGACAATGGCAGCGTGTCCTCTACGCCGAACTCGACCAGCCAAGAGAGCGACGGATCTTCTTCCACGCGCAAGGCGTGTGAGCTGGTCCGCGGGCGTCTGCAGCGGGCGGTCGCGAGAGAAGTACTCAGTAGTCAGTAGTCCGTAGTCAGTACTCAGCAGGCGACTGGACGCTCATCCTGTCGCGATTCAGTGCGTCCCAGGCCGCCCAGCTCCTTCTGCGACCGAGCATGCAGCTCGAGCCGACGTCTCCGCACTGCTCGTGGAAGACGAAGCGAGGTCCGCCGCAAGGACAGCTGCGTCTGGCTCCGAGGCGCTACCGTCGGCATGCGAGGACTGCATGACGATCTACCGGTCCCGCACTCTGCCTCGCCCCGTCTGCGACATTCGAAGGGCGAGACGCAGCCCGGCGAAGCTGCGACGTGAGTCCGAGCCGCTCATCGCTCGGCGAGGTGCGCGTGAGATGGAGCTGTGGGAAACGACGGCGCCGACTCTCGACCCACGCGTGAAGTCGTCGATGGTCATGCATGGCCCAGAACTAGCACGACACCGTCCACGGATACTGGGCGACGCTCCGACAAATGACTACGGAGTACTGACTACTGACTACCGATACGGACTACTGACTACGGAGTACTGTCCCCAGGACTCGCGGTATCGTCGGGACACGATGTCAAGCGAACCACCGACCACTCGAGCCATCAACTTCAGTGCCGGGCCGAGCATGTTGCCGCTTCCGGTGCTCGAGGAGGTCCAGGCCGAGATCGTCGACTACGGCGGCACCGGGATGTCGATGATCGAGATGAGCCATCGATCTCCCCCGTATGAGTTGGTACACCGAGGTGCGATCGCTCTCCTCCGAGACCTCTTCGCCGTGCCGGATGATTTCGAAGTGCTGTTCATCCAGGGCGGGGCGACGATGCAGTTCGGCATGGTTCCCATGAACCTCCTGACCGGCTCGTCGGCAGGCGCGTACGTCGACACCGGCGCCTGGGCGACGAAAGCGTTCGAAGACGGAGCGCACCACGGCGACGTCTATGAAGCCTGGAGCGGTCGAGACATCGGCTACACACGCGTGCCCCGAAGCAGCCGAGCTCTCACTTCGGAGAGACACCCGATACGTTCACCTCACCAGCAACGAGACGATCGGTGGTATTCAGTACAAGGAATGGCCGGACGTGAGTGTCCCACTTGTGGCCGACATGTCGTCAGACTTCTTGACTCGCCGAATCCCCTGGGAGCGGTTCGACCTGGTGTATGGCGGGGTCCAGAAGAACCTCGCTCCTGCCGGGCTGGCGTTGGTCTTCGTTCGGCGAGACATCCTCGAACACACACAACACGATCTGGCGTCCTACTTCCGCTACGACGTGCATGCCTCCAAGGATTCGATGTACAACACCCCGCCGGTGTTCCCGATCTACGTGATGGAGAAGGTGCTGCGCTGGATGCGGGACCGCGGTGGCCTGCCGGCGATGGAGGCAGCTGCCGATGCTCGCGCCGGCCTGCTGTATCAGACGATCGACGAGAGCGAGGGCTTCTACACCAATCCGGTCGAGGGGGCGAGCCGATCGAACATGAACGTCGTGTTCCGACTGTCGGACCACGGCCTGGAACCCCAGTTCGTAGCGGCCGCTGCCGAGCGCGGCATGGTCGGACTCAAGGGGCACCGCAGCGTCGGCGGCTGTCGGGCGTCGATCTACAACGCGATGCCGATGGCGGGCGTCGAGGCACTGTGCGACTTCATGGCCGAGTTCCAGGATTCAGCCCGGAGCTAGAACTGCACCTTGGTGATGCGCTCGATCGGGTCGGTTGCCTCCAATGCCGCCATCGCGTCCTCGGGTACGTCGGAGTCGACGCTGATGAAGGAGAGTGCCCGGCCGCCGGGTGCTGATCGGCCCGTCTTCCACGTCGCGATGTTGATGCCGAGCTCTCCGAGCGTCGTCCCGACCTTTCCGATGAATCCAGGTTGGTCGTGGCTCACGGTCACCAGAATCGTTCCCTCGGGGATCACGTCGACGCGATAGCCGTCGACCTCGACGATGCGAGGTTCGTCATGACTGAAGAGCGTGGCGGCCACCGTGTGATGGCCCCCTGCCCACTCGACGCGGCACGAGATGATGTTGGGATAGTCCAACGTCCGGAGGCCGGACATCCGGGACACGGCGATGCCGCGTTCGGTCGCGACATACTCCGCGTTGACGTAGTTGACCGGTTCGGTGACGACCGGCTCCAGCAACCCCTTGAGTATCGCAATGGTGATCGGTGTGAGGTGTTCGTCGATGTCGTCGCCTTCCACGGCCACCTCGACCTTGGTGACGGCGCCCTCGGCGAGCTGCGTCTGGAGGCTGCCGAGCCGCTCGGCCAGAGTGAGATACGGCCGCAGCTCCTCGAGAAGTTGCCCATCAACGATCGGCATGTTCACGGCATTGCGGATAGTCGGTACCTTCGAGGGCGTCGATGACCTGCCCAACGATTTGGATGCCAACCTCGCGCTGCGCCTCATCGGTGCTGGCGGCGAGGTGTGGGGTCACCACGACGTTGTCCATGTGGAGGAGGGGATTGGCGGGATCTGGCGGCTCGTCGGTGAGAACATCGAGGGCAGCGCCGGCGACGTGCCCGTCTCTGGAGGGCTTCGATGAGCGCGGCCTCGTCGATGAGTCCTCCGCGCGCGGCATTGATGATGCGAACGCCGGGTTTGGTTCTGGCGAGTGCTTCCGGTCCGATGAGACCCTGCGTGTCCAGGGTCAGGGCGGCGTGAAGGGTGATGAAGTCGGATCGCTCGAGCAGCTCGTCCAGCGGTACCTGGTCCACCTTCAGGAGATCGGCGTGTTCTCCGCTGAGGTAGGGGTCGTGGCAAATCACATCCATGCCGAACGCTTTGCACCGGCGTGCGACCCGCTGACCCACACGCCCGAGGCCGATGATTCCGATCGTCTTTGACCGGACCTCGACGCCCTTGAACTGTTTCCGTTCCCACCGACCACTACGCAGACTTGCGGCTGCCTGAGGAACATTGCGGCACAATGCCAGCAGTAGCGCCATCGTGTGCTCGGCGGTGGCCACGGTGTTCGCACCCGGCGTGTTCATGACGATCACGCCGCGTTCGCTGGCCGCCTGCAAATCGACATTGTCAATTCCCGCGCCGGCGCGGCCGATGACCTTGAGGCGGTCCCCGGCCGCGATGACCTGGTCCGTCACCTGAGCACTGCTGCGGATGATCAGACCGTCGTAGGTTGGGATTCGTTCAGCGAGTTGATCCGGGTTGAGCCCCTTCTCGACGTCGAACTGAAGTCGTGATGGGCTTGAGAAGATCGACGGCTTCGCCGGATAGGTCGTCGGTCACAAGTACGCGGTACGTCATGGTGTTGTATCCCTCTGGATGGTCACTTCACCGGCCTGGATTCTGGTGCGGCTGGCGGATGCA
>CAWEEG010000011.1:0-27899 GCA_963808015.1 uncultured Actinomycetota bacterium | reverse complement strand
GACCACGAAACGTGACCTGCTGGCCGTCGAGATCGGCTTCTATCTCTCCTACGTTCATCGTTCGCTGCTGCGGGTCCGGTCCCGACCGGCGAAGGACCGCCCGGAGGCGAGCTTCGAGGTGTTCCGCCGAGTATGGCTTCACGACGTAGTCGTCGGCACCGGCGTCGAGCAATCGTACGATCTCCGCCTCATCGTCTCGAGCCGTGGCAACAACAACGAACGTCGGCGACCGCACGAATCATTCGGAGTGCTTCTGCGCCGTCGAGGTCTGGAAGGCCAAGGTCGAGCACAACTACATCAAACCGTCCCGACACCGCAGACTCTACACCGGACATGGCAGTTCCGACGGCATCGACCTCGTGGCCCCGCTCCGCGAGTCGACTCGACAGAGACTGCCGGATGCGCTGATCGTCTTCGATGATGAGGATGGCGGCCACAGAACCACGATACCGAACAGCCACGGCGTCGAACGGACATGACCCTGTATTTGACCCGCCGTTAACCGACCATTATCTGCGAACCGGCCGAGTTCAGGCATCATGGTGGTGTGCGGCGCATGACCTACGCCCTGATCTGGCTTGTGGTGACCACCACCGCAGTATTCATCGCGGCCGCCGCGGTCGCGGCGCGACCACGTCACGGAGACGCCCGACCTCCCCCCCTTGGCAGCGTGCGCGACCACGTCACGGAGACGCCCCCGCCATGGTTCCGACCACGACGAACCCCTCTCTCGCCGGCACCTCTACGACAACGACGAAGCCCGGTCTGACAACCACCACAGGCCCGCCCACGACCACCACATCCACAACAACGACGATCGCCGTGTCCACCACCACGGTTCCCGAGGTGAGCACGACGACCACCCAACCGCCGGCACCAACCACAACAACCACGACACCACCACCAACCACGACCGTGCCTCCGTCGACCGAGATTCGCTCCTATGACCTGGTCGGCGGTTCGGTCACCGTCGAAGTCGGCAGCACAACACGGTCCGCCTCGCCGGGGCGTCACCCAAGGCTGGATTCAGCATGGATGTCGAGAACTCGGGACCGGAGAAGGTTGAAGTCGAGTTCAAGAGCGAAGACCACGAGTCGCAGTTCTCGGGAGAGTTCAAGGACGGAACCTTCGTCCCCAAGATCGAAGAAGAACCCCACGACGAAGACGACTAGGACCACGAGCCTGGTTGAGTTACGTGGCTCTAGACCCTCACCCGCCATCCACCGCGACCGTTAGCGAGACCCAGACCTGAGACCCGAGACTTGCGTCCTGTCTCGTGTCTCGTGTCTCTTGTCTCGGATCTCGTGTCTCAAGTCTCTTGTCTCATGTCTTGCTGCTAATTGCTCCGCCTTCCCAGTCCCGATGCAGATCCGCGTACACACCCCCCGCCGCAACGAGATCCGTGTGATGACCGCGTTCGACGAGCCTGCCGGCATCGAAGACGAGAACTGTGTCGGCTGCTTCCGCGGTCGACAGGCGGTGCGCGACGGTGATTGACGTGCGGCCCGCCGTGAGACGTTCGATGGCGCGCCGGATTTGCACCTCGAGCGCAGGGTCGACGGCCGAGGTCGCTTCGTCGAGTACCAGCAGGTCTGGATTCGCGATCCACGCACGGATGATGGCGACGAGCTGCCGCTCGCCCGCCGAGAGATTGCCGCCGCGCTCCCCCACGCGTGCCCAGATCCCCCCCGGAAGCGACTCGACCCAATCGAGCAACTCGAGGTCGGCAATCGCCATGCGAATCGCCGTCGTCACCGACGCCGGGCCTGCCGTATCTGATGTTGTCGGCGACCGTGCCGTCGAAGAGAAACCCCTCTTGCGGGACATACGAGACACGCGATCGAAGCGACTCAAACCGAACCTCATCAAGAGGTGTGGCCGCGATCGTGATCACTCCCGAAGCCGGGTCGAGGAGCCGGGTGGCCAGTTTGGCAAAGGTCGTCTTCCCCGACCCCGTCTCGCCGACCACGGCCGCACGTTCACCGGCCGCAATCGAGACCGTGACGTCACTGATCACGTCGCCCCCCGTCGGGTACCGGAATCGGACATCTTCAAACCGAACGTCGAGTGGGCGATCGGGCAGGTCAACACCATCGATCGGGTCCCCGACGTCGATCGGTGTGTCGAGCACCTCCAGCACCTTGCGCAGGCCTGCCCCAGCCGACTGCGCCTGGTTGATTGTCTCGACAAGCATCTGGACTGGTTCAACCAGCAGTGTTACGAGGAAGAGGAACGCAACCAGCGTTCCTGCGCTGAGACCCCAGGAGATCCCGAAGACGATTCCGACGGCAACCACCGAAGCCGTGATCACGCCCGCAAACAACTCGGCGGAGGAGAACAACACGGCAGCGAGCGCACCCGCCCCGTATTCGGCTCGATACTGCCGGTCGAGAGCGGTGCTCACTTTGCCGAGGACCGAAGATTCCATGCCAAATGCTCGAACCGTGGGAAGACCGGCAGTCGCCTCTCCGACAACCGAGAGAGAGTCCGCAACCCGCTCTCGGACCCGGTCGTGGGCGCGTCGCAGAATCCGCTGAAACCAGATCAGCATCAGCGAATACAGGACTACCCCGACGACGATCATCAGCGCCAGACGCCACTCGTACACCACCATCACGACAACAGCCAGCGTGATCTGAGCTGCTCCGAGGATCATTCCGACACCGCCCCACTCCATGAACTGCTGCATCGTCTCGATATCCGAGGTGACGCGGCTGACGCAGAGCCCCGCGGCGTTCGGCTTGAACATGGAGCATCGAAAGCTTGTGGAGGTACTCGAACGTTGTGACACGAAGGTCCGTGAGTCCAGTGATCGACGACCGGGCGAGCCGGGCCAGTGACGTGCGCCGAGCCCACCATGCGACAACAATTGCGATCAGGGCGACGGCCCCGGCAGAGAGCACATCTTGCGTGTCCACATCGTTGGCGAGCAGCACCGAGTCGATGATCCGCTGCACCGTGATCGGCACCACGAGCTGCAGTGCCGTGCCGAACACGGCGAGAGCCAATGTCCACCCGAGTCCCTTCGAGAGGGCAGGAGAGACCTTGAAGGCGCGACGAAGGACATGTCCGGTTGAATCGCTCATGACCCACCGTCCTCGGATCGCCGGGCGGCATCCTCCTCGTAGGCGCGGAGGAGCCTCCCGTAGCCCGGCTGGGTCGCAAGGAGCTCTTCGTGGGTTCCGTGGGCAACGACGCGGCCCTCGTCCATGAAGACGATCTCGTCGGTCAGGATGATCGAAGAGCGCCGGTAGGCAACGATGACGACGGTCGACGGCATCTCCGCTCCTTGCAGGCCCCTGAGGATCTCTGTCTCGACCGACGGATCGACTGCCGAGGTGGCGTCGTCGAGCACCAAGACGCGCGGCCGACGGACCAGGGCACGGGCAAGGGCGATCCGCTGCCGCTGCCCGCCGCTCAGCGATGTGCCGCGCTCCCCGATCTGCGTGTCGTAGCCACCCGGTAGTTCGGTGATGAACCGCTCAACTCCTGCAAGACGCATCGCTCGAAGCACATCGCCTTCCGGCACATCAGCACCCAGGGTGACGTTGCCCCACACGGTGTCATCGAACAGGAACGACTCCTGCGCCACATAGGCGACCTCGAGTGCAAGCTCGGAGCGAGCGAAGTCACGGAGATCCCGCCCGTCGATGTGGATTGCTCCGTCGCTCGGATCCCACAAGCGGGCAAGGAGCATGGTCAGGGTCGACTTCCCCGAAGCCGTGGGTCCGACGATTGCCACGGTCCTGCCCGCCGGGATTTCGAATCGAATGTCGCTGAGAACCGGTTCACCGCCGCCGTAGGCGAATTGCACCCGACGCGACTCGAGTTCGGCACCGTCGGCAACGGGCCGCGCAGCGAGATCCCCATGGTCGACGAGTTCGTCGGAATCGAGGATCTCTTGCACGCGTGTCCACGCCGCCTGGCTATGCGCCATCTCGAAGATCACGAAGCCGATGAGCTGCAGGGGGAACGCCATCAGCGTGATGAGGTATGCCACCGACACGAGTTCTCCCGGGGTCATCGAGCCGTCGGTCACGAGGATCGCTCCGGCAACGAGAAGGATGATGTTGAGGCCGGCGGGAATCGACTCGACGATCGCCCGGAAGTTGGCGAATCGAACGCCGATGTCGATGAGTCTGGCCTGCAGGGTCGAAGCAGCACGTCTGAACCGATCAACCTCCTCGGCCTCGCGCCCCAACGCCTTGACGGTCAGCGCTCCGTCGATGCTCTCGTGCGCGATCCCGCTGACGACGCCCCGTTCGTACTGTGCCTCCTCGAAGTCCCTGAACAACGAGAAGGCCCCGGCAATATCGATTACCACGAGGATCGACAGGCCCACAAACGCGATGGCGCCCAGGATCCAATGTGTGGCGAACACCATGACGAACGTGCCGATCAGCAGAAGCGAGGCACCCGTGGCGTACGGCAGCGGCGCGAGGACGAACGTTCCGGTCTGTGTGTCGACCTCACTGACGGAGAGCAAGTCGCCGGTTGAGCGACGATCGTGCCAGGCGAGCTGAAGCCTCAACTGGTGCTCGATCAGCTTCTCGCGGGCGTCCGCTCGTGTCCGGAATTGCAGAGCGCTGGCAGCCGTGCGGCGCAGCGTGATGCCGATCGCCTTCCAGAGGGCTACCCCCATGACGGCGGCAACCGCTAGGACAACACGATTCCCGATGTCCTCCCCACCATCGAGGACGGGGATGATCACCAGATCGGTGATGCGCCCGATCACCACGGCCGAGGCGACGATCGCCGACACGAACAGCGCTGCACCGAGAACGGCGAGCGTGAACGACCATGGATGCCACCGGACGAACTGCCGAATCAACGAAACCCCACCGGAGATCACGTCCCCCAACCGGGGCGACGAAGCACCATTTCGAACCGGAGCAGACATGGACCGAAGGCTAGGACCGACGAGCCGCTCCGCGTCCGGGACTACGGACTACGGACTACGGACTACGGACTCACGGACTACGGCAGCATGATCACTCGGGTGCCGACGTCGGCCCAGCCAAACGTGAACTCCGCGTCGTCGAAGTTCTGCCGCACACAGCCTCCGGATCGAAGAGTTCCGAGCTGTTCGATCGTTTGGAGCGGCGAGTCATCCGGGTTGATCGGAATCGAGTGGAATCCGTACGGCCACTCCTCACGAGCGAACCGGACCATGTACTCCATCGTGATGCCGTCGTACGGAGCCCAGGCATACCGGGACTTCGAGTACACGTTGTAACGACCGGGATTAGGCACGCCGCGTCGACCGGACACCTGGTGGGTCTTGGCGAGTTCACCGGTGGCTTCGACGAACCACACCCGAGCTTCCCGATTTGCATAGATGATGCGGCGGCCGGATCCCACAGCGGGATATGGGAGCGGAGGCTTCTCCGGCTCCATGGTGCCGGTCGCCGACACGAACTCCGGTGAGTCGGTGAACGCCACCACGAGACCCCCCCTGGACATCTCCCCGCTGCGGAGCATCGCAATGAACGAGTCGGCACCGCCGGCGGCCGGCTCGCGTGCCAAGACCGAGCGATAGAGGAGAGTCACGAGCGCCTCGTCGGCGAGATCACCGTGCCGATCGACGAATTCCGCGCTTGTCGTGAATGCGTCTGCGATTGATGCCAGCGGCAAGCCGTTCCAATAGCGACGTGCCCAGTACTCGAGTTCGAGCGCGTCGGGTTCCCGCCCGAGGAGGCCGCAGTAGAGGCGGACGATCGAGTCGGAGACCTCCCGATCGGTTCGCGCTGGGCCAAGGCCCGAGAGCGAACCGGTCGTGGCATCCGCCGACTCGACCGCGGCGGCAAGATCGACGCCACGTATGCCGGCAGCAGCCCACACGCTCGCCTCGTCGGGGAACCGAACGGCCGCCATCGGCATGGACTCCGCATCTGGATCGTCTTCAATGATTCCGGGATCTGCGACCGGCATGTGACCGGGAGTGAGTACGCCGTCGACCACCGCGGAGGATGAGAACAGCCGGCATCCGGCGATCGCAAAGCCCGATGCTGCTGCACGAGGGGGTATCCACGAACAGCACCGAACCCAGCATCACGAAGGATGCCAGGCACACAGCCACCACGCGCAGAAGCGATCGATCACTCATAGAGCCTGCAACGCTACCCCGCATCGCGAGCAAGGTCGAGGAACCTCTGGCAAGTGGTGAGGAGCAAGAGCAAAGAGCAAAGAACCAAGAACCAAGAACAAAGAACAAAGAACCCAGACTTGAGACACGAGACTTGAGACACGAGACGGGTCTCGGATCTCGGATCTCGGATCTCAGGTCTCAGGTCTCGGGTCTCGTATCTCCCCCTAGCCACAGAGTCGGTTGGTGGCGACAATGGGGTCACGCGACACGAGGAGCATCGTGAACAAGGACATCACGATCAAGGTCCACATCGAAGAGGATGACTCGACCACGACGGTTCGCACTGTGCTCGATCTGATGGGTGATCACTTCGAGGCGCAAGGCCGAGCGAGAAGGAACCCCATCGACGAACCGATGCCGGTTGTCGGAGAAGAACTCGCGCTGGCGCGAGCGCTCAACGGCCTTCAGATGAACGTCATGGAGGCGGCGCAGGACAAGATCGCCAGATACCTGAGCATCTGACGAGGCACCTACCGCCAGAGAGGCACGACCGGAAGGTCGGCGAGGCTGTCCAAGAACGTCACCGTGGCTTCGGACGTTCGTTTGGTATCGAACACGAGTACGCCGTAGTCCGGCGGGACCGCAGGCGGCTCCTTCGCAGGGAACCGGGTGTACTCGTTGCCGGTTGAGTAGTAGAGCGTGTTCCGATTGCCGGAGCGTCCCGGCCCGCGGTAGATATCGAGGCCGAAGTACCGCCCGGGTACAGCCGTATCGAAGATCGTTGTGGGCATACGCCGTGACCAGCGGGCGAGATCGAAATCGAAACCTTCCGGAAGTTCCGACCGGTCGCCGACGAAGATCACGGAGAACGGCGCGGGTGGCGCCTCCGATTCCTCCATCTCAAACCCCACGTACGGCTGATCGATCGGATCAGGGTGGCGGGCGGGCATCGCCGTGTGTGCAACGATCGGGAAGCGGAGTCCGAGTTGGTCGATCACGGACTGCCGAAGACCGTCGCCGACGATGATCACACGGCTCGGGTTGAAGACGTCGAGAGCGTCGAGCGTCTCCTGCGGGAGGTAGTCGGGTTCGGCGAGGAGAAGGGGAACGGAGAGGTCGAGGGTCGTGAACCCGCCGCCCTGCAGGATTTCGTAGTCGGCCTTGGCCATGATGTTGACAACACTCGCTCCGGCGCTGTAGGCGTAGGAGGCGACCTGGGCCGCAGTGGTGACCGCGTCGTCACCCAGCGTCCGCTGGTAGCGGATTCGTTTTGCCGCCTTCAACGACTTGTACGGATCGACGGGGAGACCATTCGGCATGCGGATCTCGAAGTGAAGATGCGGCGGAGTGAACTCGGCGTTGCCGGAGTCACCCACCCATCCGATGATCTGGCCCGCTTCCACACGCTTCCCAACTTCGATGCCGGGCACAACACACTCGTAGCTGGCATCGTCGTAGCCGGGGGTGTCGTTGTTCAGGTGGATGTACCGCGTGTACCAACGGTCGCTGCTGGTGATCTCGATATTGCACCACTCGCCATCGTCGCGAATCGTTCTGATCCTGCCGTCATGGGCCGCAACCACCGGGACGCCCTTCCATCCATAGGTCATGATGTCGATCCCGTGATGCTCGCGCTCGCAAGAGTCGCGACAGTCCCCGAACCCGGGCCGGTAGTAGTTCACGCCAACGAGGGGAAACACGATCTTGCGGGTCACGTTCACGCGTCGTATCTGGTTCTTCGGCACGCCGGGAGGAGCGAATGGGTCATCAACGTCTACCACCGGATCGTCGACAGGCGTTTCGATAGGCGGCGGCGTAGACGGCAGGTCCGCAGGAGGTTGGGTTGTTGGTGGAGCGTCAACCGGTGGAGGTCGACCGGTGGGGGCGGGAGCGTGGTCGTCGTTGGCGGAGTAGTTGAGGTGGTAGTGGTTGCCTCGGGCGCCGTGGTGGTGGTTGTCGTCGCAGGAGGTTCGGGTGGCGGGTCGTCATCGGCCGAAGCCGCCGGCACCGCGAACAGGAGGAGGGCGGCCACGAGCGCCGCCGAAAGGGAAGCCTTCATCCGAGAAAGGATCGGTCGCTCCGGGAGTTTCCTGTAGGGATTCGCGACCCGCCGGGCCGCTGCTCCGGCGAGGGTGATCCGGCGACCGAGACCTCCGTCTCGCAGGCGGTCCGACGGCCGCACAGGGCGAATCTGTCGACGACAATGACTGCGGGCTCTGCAGAGAGGAAGAGCGTGGGACACAACGTCGGATCGCGACGACGTTTCTGGTCGTTGGTGAGCGCCGTTGGAGCCAGCTACGTCATCGCGGCCGCTCTGATCCTGCTGCGGACGGCCGGGATCTGAGCGGTCAGGAAAGCCCGCGGCGCTTGATCTCTTCGACGAGTGCCTCGTCGGAGTACCGCAGGAGATCGGGGCTCCATCCAACCTGCTCGATGGGGGTCTCGTTCACCTCGGCGAGAAGATCTTCGATCGTATCGCGCAGCGTCCTGGCCCAGGCTCGGCCGCGTGCACTCGCACGGAGGCTCAGCGTTGCGTCGGCGTGAACGGTGTAGACGCGGGCTTCGATCGCCGGGTTCGCCCGACTCCCCTTCTCGCCGTAGACAAGGACAACACATCCGGGTTCGACGTCCTGGATGCCGCCGGTCGCGATGAACTCCCCGTCGAATGCCCATCCGGTTGCAAGGGAGTCGTCGACGTTCGTCACCACTTTCGCCCAGTTCTTCCGCCGCTCGTCTCCCACGAGCGGGATCTCAACGGCGACAGTGAACGGAGCTTCCATGCCCCGCGAGGCTACCAAGAACCTCGTACCCAGGGTTCTCCACCCCGTATACGGCGCCACCAGCCCGCGGAACGGGAGTACGGCGTACCCAGGGTTCTCCACCCCGTATGCGGCGCCATCAGCCCGCGGAACGGTGGGCGCAGAATTCGCCGGAAGACCCCATTCAAGTAATGGCCCCCGTTTGGCCGATTGCATAAGAAGGAGGTAGCCGCGTGCGTCGCTCGTCGTCCAGAACCTACACGTCGTGGATACCCACGGTCTTCGCCCTGACGGTGAGTGCCGCGGTGATCGGCCGTTGGGCCCTCACGATCGACAGCTCGCTCCAGGTGACCGCGGTCGTCCTCCTCGGCGCGCTCGTCCCGATCGCAGCGGTAGCAGGTGCGTACGCCGCGCAGCGCCCCCTCGACAGACGTATCGAGGAACTCGAAACCGCACTCGACGAAGAGCAAGACGAGCGACGCTCACACGATGAAATCTACGGTCGCTTCATCAACGAATTGCGCGCCCCGCTCACCGCGGTCTACGGATTCTCGCGGCACCTCGACGACTCGGGAATCGCCAACATCTCGGAGGCCGAAGAGCTCATTGGGATCATCTCTCACGACGCCACCGAGGCGGTGCGGAAGGTCGAGAACATCGCCACCGCTGCCCAGATTGAAGCCGGTGTTTATCGGCCGGTTCCTACCGCGGTGGACCTCGGTACACACGTTGGTCGGATCGTCGAGGTCATCGGACGTTCAAGAATCGAAATCAGCGTCGACGCCCAGCCGACCACTGCTTGGTGTGATCCAACGGCCGTGCGCCAGATTCTCGTCAACTTGGTCCACATCGCCAGTGAAGCCGGTGCGGCCACGATCCGCTTTGACGTCGACGAACGAAACGGACTCGGGGTCATCACGGTCACCGACGACCGGATTCGCCATGACACCGACGAGCCCACCGCTGGGGGTTTGCTCGGGACCTCCTCTTCGTTGTCGAGCCGCCTCGTACCAGCTCTCGTTGAGTATCAGGGGGCGACGATGAACACGCAGCGTTCCCTCGGCTGGACCACGACCATGGTCCACTTCCCGGTCGCAACGCCGGCGCAGCGATCAGCGGACTTCCGGGAGCCGCGATCTGAACCTCTCCACAAGCAACCCGGCGACACCCCGATCGGGTCATGGTTCTCTGCCGCAGCCCCTCCCGGCGCGCAGCAAACGCGTGGTAACGGGACGTCGCTAGCGACCGGCTTCCACCTCGGCCACTCAGCTCCCTCGGTCGAGCATTGCCTGCTCGAGCGGTCCCTTCTTCCGGGTCAAGAATCGCAGGCCTTGGATCGCAAGGATTGCGCCCCAAAGAGCTGCAACGTAGAAGAACCACCACCCACCACCATTGAGTGCGTCGACGAGGAGCAGCGACGAGACGACAACGATGTACACCAAGGCATGGCGGACGAATCGCATGCGACGCCGAACCCGTCTCCTTGCCTCGCGATCATCAACCGCGCGGCGTTTGCCTTCTTCGCGTATTGCCCTCTGGACAGCGTCGCGAGATATACCGACTTCCGCCGCCACGTGGATGAGTTGGTCGAGTGTGAGGCCTCGATCGGTCGGATCGTCAACAAGATCGTCGAGACGCGCGGCGACGTCGATGATGTCTCCCACTTCGTCACGCGGGAACCGTCGCTCCTGCTGCTGCGCATCCACGAACAGAAGTCTACGAGGCCTGGCCGCTCAGTCTTCCGTGAGGTCGACGTCGACAACATCGAAGCCGGTGAGTTCAAGCGAGCAATCCCGGGTCCGAAGATGGGCCGATTTCTTCTGGTAGCGAGAAACGCCCGGTCCGGCCGACGGATCCCTCGGCGGTGTCCGCACGTTGCCTTCAACGGCCGGCACCTCGGCGAGGCGCCGCAGGATCACGCTTAGGTCGGTCTTCATCCGGTCCTCCTCCAGAACAGTCCGCCCGCTCCAGTGGCGAACGAACCGTACCCGACGCGACGGAGATTGACAGGGATATCGGGCCGAAGACACCGAGACAAGAGACACGAGACAGGCGCTCGGGTCTCAAGTCTCGGGTCTCATGTCTCGGGTCTCGATGTCTCAGGTCTGGACTTGCCACTTGCTACTTGCACTACTTGATACTTGTCCGGATGTACAACGATCTCACTGCTGCTGTCCGTGACGGTTTCCCTCAGGCGCAAGCCGAACTCGAAGAACTCGTGCGCATCCCGTCGGTCTCCGCTTCTGGCTTCGACCCCGTCCAGGTCCGCAGAAGCGCAACACGGATCACGGAACTCCTCGAGGAGTCCGGCTTCTCCGGCGTCCGCCTTCTCGAGATCGAGGGCGCCCATCCGGCCGTCTACGCTGAGATTCCTGCTCCAGACGGCGCTCCGACGGTGCTCCTCTATGCACACCATGACGTGCAGCCGCCGGGACCCGCCGAAGAGTGGGAATCATCGCCGTTTGAACCGATCATCCGAGATGGGCGCATCCTGGGACGGGGAGCTGCAGACGATAAAGCCGGAGTGGTCATGCATCTTGCTGCGGTGCGCGCCTTCGGTGGCAACGTCCCAGTCGGCGTGAAGGTTTTCATGGAGGGCGAAGAAGAGGTCGGATCCGCGAACCTTGGAGCATTCCTTGCGACGTATCGGGATCTGCTGGAGGCCGACGTAATCGTGATCGGCGATGCCGGGAACTGGGCAGTCGGGACACCTGCACTCACCACGTCGCTGCGGGGACTCGTCGACTGCGTCGTCGAGGTCCGCACGCTCGAAGGCGCCGTCCACTCCGGAATGTTCGGTGGCGCCGTGCCGGATGCGATCATCGCCCTGGCGCGCGTCATCTCTTCACTCCACAACGACGACGGCAGTGTCGCCATTCAAGGGCTCGTCGAAGCTCCAAGTGGTGGCCTTACACTCACCGAAGCCGAGGTCCGAGAACAAGCGGGTACCGTCGACGGACTCCAGCTGATCGGAGAGGGGAGCTTCACCGAGCGCATCTGGCACAAACCGGCCATCTCCGTTCTCGCGATCGATGCTCCACCGATCAGCGAGGCGATCAATCAACTTGTCCCAGTCGCACGAGCGAAGGTCTCCATGAGGATTGCCCCGGGACAGGATCCGGCAGCCGCTCTCGATGCGCTGGTCGGCCACCTCGAGGCTTCCGTTCCGTGGGGGGCAGAGATCACGATCAAGCCCGGCGCGCTCGGGGAAGCATTCGAGCTCGACGCATCCGACGATGCTTCCGTCACATTCAAGGAGGCTTTCGGCATCGCATACGGCACCGCCGCAGTGGAGATGGGCGTCGGTGGATCGATCCCGTTTGTCGCCGCGTTCGAGGAGGCATACCCCGAAGCGTCGATCCTCCTCACCGGAGTCATGGATCCGACCAGTCAGATCCACGCACCGAACGAAAGCCAGAGTTTGGGCGACCTCGAATCAGGAATTCTCGGCGAGGCCATTGCGCTCAGGATGCTCGCCGACTGAACGCCAGGACAACAGCCGCCGTACCCTCGAATCATGGATCGCCGCTCCGCAGTCGTTCTTGCTGTCATCGCCGTAGCCGCTCTCGCAGTGGCGACGATCCTCTTCGTGACGCGCGATGACACATCGACGGTGGCCTCACAGTCGACGACGCAGCCCTCAGCAGGCGCTTCCTCATCGACATCAGAAGCAACCGACTCGTCCCCTGCGCCATCGTCGACAACGTCCTCGTCGGAGGCTGCGGAGACCACGACGTCCCCCATCGAGGCGACACCTCAACCGACGTTGGCGCCCGGCGAGACCGCCTGCAGCCCCTACCGGTCGATTACTGCGGCAGGCGTCGTCGCATCCCCCGATCTCGTCGAGGCATCGGGGGCAGCCGCAAGTCGCACGAAGCCTGGAGTTGTCTGGGCACACAACGATTCTCGCGATGGCGCCCGGGTCTACGCGATCGGACCGAATGGTGAAGACCTCGGTGGGTTCGACGTCGCCGGCGCATCAGCATTCGATTGGGAGGACATGGCGGCAGGGCCGGGTGCGGACCCGGCCACGTCATCCCTCTACTTTGGCGACATCGGCGACAACTTCTCCATTCGCGGCGGCCGCATCACCGTGTACCGGGCGCCGGAGCCCGACCCGGGGACCCTTGCCGGCCCCATTGAGGGTGCTGTGGCGCTGGAGTTCGTCTACCCGGACGGCACGTACAACGCCGAGGCCTTGTTCGTTGTAGACGGTTCGATCTACATCGTGACGAAGGATCGGGAGGAAGCTCGTGTCTACCGGGGCAGTGCAACCCGGGCCGATTCCGATGTCGAGGCACTCGAACTCGTCACCGTTCTTGCCCTCGGAGACGAAGTCAGTGGCGCCGACATCTCTTGGGACGGCGCCACGATCGCGTTCAGGGGATACAACTCCGTATGGCTTTGGCATCGCGAACCAGGTGCGACCGTCGCTGAAGCCCTCGTCGCAGAACCATGTAACGCCCCGTCACCAGACGAAGTGCAGGGCGAGGCAATTGCCTTCCTTGCCGACAACGCGTTTTCGACAGTCAGCGAAGGCAGCAGTCCCGAGTTGTTCGTGGTCCCGTCCGAGTCGTAGGCCGGCCCGAATTCGCGAAGACTCTCACTTCACTCGGCAGCGCAGGATGCCGATAGGAAACGATGTCGTCGGTTCGTGATCCCATTCCGCTCGCCGGTGAGCGGACGTTGGTCTGGTTCGTTGCGGCCATGTCCGCTGCAACGGCCGTCATGTATGTCCTCGCAGGCTGGCGCTCACGCGACGTGAGGTTCGTCGCGGGTGCTCTTGGACCCGCGCTCGTTGCTGCTGTCGGCGTTGCCTCCGTTCGAATCGGGCAGGGGCGCCTCCTCCCGGTACTCCTTGCTGCGTCGACCACGATCGTGATCGAGAACCAGCTGATCGGTATCGAAGACATCGCCAACACTTCGGTGATCCCACTCGCCATCATCGTCGTCGCGGGTGCATTCTTTGTCCCGGGGCGGTGGGTTGCCGCATACACCGCCGGCTACGCAGTTGCCCTATTCGTCAGCAGGTACCAGTGGTCCCACAACAACACACAACTGCTCCAAGCGACCGTCGCGGCGACATCGGTCGCCCTCGGAGCGCTGCTCGTCGCATGGGTACGGAAAGGGTTCGATGAACGCGAGCGGCGATTCCAGAGCCTCTTCCAGAACGCTCCGGTATCGATGTGGCAAGAGGATTTCACACAAGTCGGCGCCCAGATCGCTGCCCTCGCGGAGGACGGAGTTGACGACCTCGAAGCATATCTCCACGCGAATCCGGAGGAGGTACGGCGCCTGGCAGCTCTCGTCCAAGTCAACGATGTCAACGCTGCGGCGCTTGCCCTCACCGAGGCTCCCGGTCGCGACGTCTTGGTCGGGCGTTTTGCCATGGACACGTTCTCGCGTGGAGCGCTCGAGTCGTTCATCCCTCAGTTCATGGCCATAGCGAACGATCTCGAGAGCGTTTCGACGGAGCTCAACGGGGGTCTCACGGTGACCGGCCGTCCAATCGAGGCGCTTCTGGTGTGGAGTGCGCCGAGGGTCGATGACACTCTCGACCTTTCCAACGTAACCGTGGCGATCGTCGACATCACCCGCCAGCGCCAAGTCGAACGAGAATTGCACGGCCTCCTCAATACCAAGGATCAGTTTGTTGCGACCATCTCACACGAAATCCGAACACCCCTCACTGCGGTTGTCGGGATTGCGGAGGAATTCCGCGATCCGCGCAGCGTCATCGGTGAAACGGAGCGAGAGGAGCTCCTCGGGATCATTGCCGACCAGAGCCTCGAGGTGTCCCGCATTGTTGAGGACCTCCTGGTCGTCGCCCGGTCAGACGCCGGGAATCTCGTTGTTGATTCCCAACCGATCAATCTCGGCGAAGAGGCCATCAAGGTCATGGGAACAGTCGGCCGAGACATCCCGATCGAGATCGAGCCCACCACCACGGTGATCGCCGATCCGCAGCGCGTCCGGCAAATCCTTCGGAACCTCATCTCCAATGCACAGCGATATGGCGGACCGAATATTCGCGTGGTTGTTCACGAGGAAGGAGCCAGGAGCGTCGTGGAGGTTCGCGATGACGGCGACTCGTTGCCAGCGGCAGGTCGGTCCGTTGTGTTCGAACCGTACGGCCGTTCCGAAAACGGTGAGCGTTCAGCCGTTTCAGTGGGGCTCGGCCTGACCGTCTCGCGCCGTCTGGCACGCCACATGGGAGGCGACCTCACCTACGACCACGACGGCCGTGAAACGATATTCTCTCTCACCCTCGCGACAGCACCGCGGCCTGTGCCGGCCGCTTGACGTTCAGTCGCCCGCGGAGCGGTACGGCAAGTACTCCGGCACCCACATCTCGGCGTCAACCGCCTCGTCCAGATTGTCGAGCGGATCGGCGACACCCTCTTCGATCGCTTCTCGCGCCACGGCGATCGCTACGGCCCGTGAGACGGCGCGCACGTCGTGAATGTCTGGATAGATCTGCCCCTGAGCGAGAAGGTCCTCGCTGACCTGGTCTGCGAGCGCATACGCACCAGCGAGGAACATGCGGTCGGTAACTTCGCGAGCCTTGACGGTCAACACCCCGAGTCCGACGCCCGGGAAGATGAACACGTTGTTGCCTTGCCCGATGCGGTGAACGACACCTTCGTACTCGACGGGTCCGAACGGACTGCCGGTCGCCACAATCGCTCGACCCTCCGACCAAGTGAGCGCGGCCTTCGGAATCACCTCGGTGCTCGCAGTCGGGTTGGAGAGCGGGAGAATGATGGGCCGCTCAGCGTGACTGGACATCTCTCTGATGACGTCCTCGCCAAACACCCCCGGCACACCGGAAACACCAATCAGCACCGTCGGTTTGACGTTGCGTACGACGTCCAAGAGCGACGGCAGCGGCGCGTGCTCGTCCCAATCTGCGATATCCGCTACCGGCGTCGCGAGCCGCTGTTTGGTGTCGGTGAGGTTCCGACGATCCTCCAGGACCAGGCCCCGGCTGTCGAGGACGTAAATGTGGCCTCTCGCCTCAGCGAGATCCATGCCATCGGCTGCCATGGCGTGTGCAATCAGCTCCCGGATGCCGTACCCGGCTGATCCAGATCCAGCGATCACGACCCGGTGTTCTGCGAGCTTGCCTCCGCTGTGCCGCGTCGCAGCGATGAGCCCTCCGACGACCATCGCAGCGGTGCCCTGGATATCGTCGTTGAACGAGGGTAGGTAGCGGCGGTACAACTCCAGATTGTGGAACGACGTGCGATTCGAGAAGTCCTCCCACTGGAGCAGAGCCGCCGGGAAGACCTCCCTGACGGCGTGCACGAACTCCTCGATCAGTTCGTCGTATGCCACGCCGCGCATCCGCGTCTCGCGATAACCCAGGTAGAGCGGGTCCTCGAGAAGTTCCGCGTTGTTCGTGCCAACATCGATTGAGATCGGGATGCACCGGGCTGGGCTAATGCCGGCGGCGGCGGTATACAGCGCAAGTTTCCCGATGGGGATACCGAGACCTCCGGCTCCTTGATCCCCAATGCCCAGGATGCGTTCATTGTCGGTCACCACAATCACCGGAGGCTGCTCGACGACCCGTGCGAGCAGGATGTCTGCGATCCGACCGCGATCGCGCGGGGTTATGTAGATTCCGTGAGCGGTCCGGTAGAGGCGGCTCCAGTACTTGCAGGTCGAAGCCACCGTCGGCGTGTAGATCACGGGAACGGTCTCTTCGAGATTGTCCATCACGTATCGATAGAACAGCGTCTCGTTTCGATCCATGAGGCTGCTCAGATAGATGTTCTTGTCGAGATCCGAAACCTTCGCGTCCACCTGCGTGCGCACCCGTAGCAACTGCTCTTCGAGCGTCGGGATGTGATCAGGCAAGAGTCCTCTGAGCCCGAAGGCCCTGCGTTCGTCGCGACTGAATGCCGCACCTTTGTTGAGGAACGGGTCGTGGAGCAGCGCGTCGCCCCGTTTCGCGACCGGCAAATACCGTTCGCCGGTCTCGTGATCGACGAGAGGCCGGAAATTCATCTATTCCTCCTGAATCGGCGCTTCGGACGGCAACAAGCCATCAGGGGCAGCATATTGAACCGCCGAACCGGCTCTCAGGGCCGTTCGGCCGGTTCGAAGGCATCAACACGATTCCGGCATCGGTTACCGTCCAGTCATGTCCTCATTCCGAAGATGGGTATCAGGCATGCTCGCGCAGCGAGGGACGACCGCATTCCTGATTGCGGCGCTCGTGCTCGGAGCCCTCGTCGGTATTGGCGCAGCCGTACTCGTGTGGGCGATCGAGTTCGCCCACGAGGCCTTCACGGCCCTTGATGATCTCCTCGGCTGGGGCAAGTGGTTCATCCTGCTCGCCATCCCCCTCGCGCTCCTCATCTCGTGGATCCTCGACCGCCGATTCGGGCCCGGTGTTGCGAGCGGCGGCGTGACTGAGACCATGGTCGCTGCCGGACTCCACGGCGGGTACCTGCCGACGCGGCTCATTCCGACGAAGATCATGGCAACGGCGGTGACCCTCGGGGCCGGCGGTTCAGGTGGTCGAGAGGGCCCGATCGCTCTCATCGGCGGAGCGATTGGTTCGTCATTCTCTCGCTACACCGGTTTCGGTCAAGACCACATCAAGAGCCTTGTCGCCGCTGGGGCGGGGGCGGGAATCGGAGCATCGTTCAATGCGCCGATCGCGGGGATGCTCTTCGCGATGGAGGTCATCCTCAGAAGCTTCTCCGTTCGCCACCTCAACGCCATCGTCATCACCTCGGTGATCGCAGCGGTGACGGCGCAAAGCCTGGTAGGCGACGAACAGATCCTGACTTCGCCGTCGCACGAACTCGACGATCCCGCACAGCTGATCCTGTTCGCAATCCTCGCCCTCGTTGCCGTGCTGTTCGGTGTGGTCTTCCTTCGCGTTCTGGCAACCACCAGCGGTTATGAGCTCGCCGATCGCCTTCCGAAGTGGCTGATACCAGTCGGGGCGGGTCTCGGCGTCGCCGCAATCGGCCTCGTCGAGCCCGACGCCCTCGGTACTGGACAAGAACTCCTCTCCGATTTGCTCGCCGCGACCAGCGAAACCGAACTGATCTGGTGGTCGCTGTTTCTCCTTGCCATCACAAAGATCGTCGCTACATCGCTGACCCGTGCCGGTGGTGGATCGGTCGGCACGTTCATGGCGGCGCTGTTCATCGGCGGCTCCGTCGGGGCCGGTTTCGCAACACTCGTCGATCCAGTTTGGTCCTTCTCCGAGATCGATCCCGGTGCGTTCGCCGTCGTTGGAATGGCAGCAACCTTCGCCGCCGTGGCACGAGCTCCGCTCACGTCGGTGATCATCGTGTTCGAGATCACCGGCGACTACGGACTGGTTCTTCCGCTGATGCTTGGGGCGGCGCTCGCCACCTTCCTCGGCGACCGCCTGCACACCGATTCGGCGTACACCATCCCACTCACAAGGGCCGGGATCCACCTGCCGACGACCCAGGACATCGATCTTCTCGACACTGTCAGCGTGGGTGATGTGATGACGATCCTTGACGAGGCGGCGACCCCCTCAATGACCATCCCGAAGTCGCCAAGATGTTCAATCGTCACCATCACCACGGGTTACCGGTGCTCGAAGACGACCGGCTCGTTGGCGTCATCAGCCTCGGTGATGTCGAGGCCGTTCACGTACCGAGCAATCTCGTGACGGTCGGTGAGGTGATGACGCGGAACCCGATCACCGTGACCCCGGAGCTTCCGGTTTCGGCCGCGCTGGCTCGGATGGCATCGTTTGGCCTCGGTCGCCTCCCTGTCGTAGACGACGCAAACCCAACGAAGGTCATCGGGATGTTCCGCCGGGAGTCCGTCGTTCGCGCCTACCACCACGCCCTGGGAACCGCTACCGGCCGCGAGCTCTACCGGGAGCGGGTGCGACTGCGCTCACAACCGGGAACGGCGTTCTTCGAGATTGCGATTGTCCGAGCGTCACCCGTCGCAACCCAACGAGTGCAAGACGTCCCTTGGCCGGAGGGAGCGATTCTCGTTTCGATCCGCAGGGATACAAGTGTCTTGATTCCCCACGGCAACACGCTGATCGAACCCGGCGATCGGCTGACCTTCTTCGGAACCGGCGCGGCCAGGGTCGATGTCGGTCATCTCACGGAGCCGGTCGAGCTTCCGACGGGAAAGTGGCGGGGCTAGGAATCTGTTCGCCGGCGTAGGAGACGAATGTTGGCGTGACCGATCGGAGTCGATACATTGCATCCAATGACCGACCGTTCCATTGTCCCTGTGATCCTGTCCGGCGGCGCCGGCAGCCGCCTATGGCCGGCGTCCCGCAGCCGCACCCCGAAGCAACTTCTGCCGCTCGTCGACGAGCGCACGATGTTCATGATGACCGTCCAGCGCACCGATCCGTTGCCCGCTGCGGCTGCCCCGCTCGTGGTGTGTAACGAGGGCCAGCTGTTGGGCATCCAGCGGGAACTCGCGAAGCTCGATCGTGACGACGCGGCGCTGATCCTCGAACCGATCGGCAGAAACACGGCCCCTGCAGTTGCCGCGGCAGCGCTCCACTTGGCGAGCGAAGGTTCCGACCCGATCCTGTTCGTGATGCCGGCGGACCACGTGATCAGAAACGAGGATGCCTTCGCCGAGGCCGTTGCCCTCGCGTCCGATTTCGCCGACAAGGGTTATCTCCTCACATTTGGCATCGATCCGACCGGACCGGAGACGGGGTACGGCTACATCCGTTTCGGGGATCACCTCGCCGAGGGTGTGCGCAGCGTCGAGGAGTTTCGCGAGAAGCCGGACGGCGCCACTGCCGAGGCCTATGTCGCAAGCGGCAGCTACCTCTGGAACAGTGGCATGTTCATGTTCCGTGCTTCCAGGTTCATCTCCGAACTCGAAGCCCACGCCCCGGACGTCCTGACCACCGTGCAGCGTGCTCTCGACGACGCTGATCGGAATGGCCGGGTAGTGCGTTTGAACCCCGACGCGTTCGCCACCGCACCGTCGATTTCGATCGACTACGCGGTCATGGAGCACACGGCATCGGCGGCCGTTGTGCCGATTCACACGGGTTGGAGCGATGTCGGATCCTGGACGGCTCTCTGGGAACTCGGGAACCACGACGACCGCGGCAACGTCGTCATCGGCGACGCCGAGTTGGTCGATGTGCAGAGCAGCTATGTGCGAAGCGACGGCCGGCTCATCGCGGTGGTCGGCCTTGAGAACGTAGCCGTCGTTGATACCGCTGACGCGACACTGGTCGCTCGCCTGGATCGCTCGCAGGACGTCAAGACCGTGGTCGATCGTCTGAGAGCAGAAGGTCGGCCTGAGGTCGACACCGACGGAAGTCAGGAGCGAGCGTGGGGAGGATTCACCACACTCGCTGCCGCTCCGGGGGTGGAGGTCGTAGAACTCCGCGTCGAACCGGCCGCATCCCTTCCTGAGAGCACAAACGACCACCGATCGGTCAGGTGGATCGTCACGGAGGGGACGGCCAGCATTCGTGTGGGCAACACCACGAGCCTCGTACCGACCGGAGCGTCGGCGAGTGCCCCGACCGGCACTGAACACCAGCTGGAGAACGCCTCCGAGACCGATGTGCTCAAGCTGATCGAGATTGCGGTCGATATCGGTGTTGACGGAGACACCAGGAGAGATTGATGGCCGCTGGAATCGTGATGGCTGTGATCAGCGTCACCGTGGTCCTCGTTCTGCTCTCGCGAATGCAGAACAAGAATAAAACGGCGGTGCACGCGGATCTTGCGAGTGATCGGGACCTTTCGAAACCGCCCGGCATCCTCGATCTCGTGAACCAGGAAGTCGAGGAGTCGGGTATCGGCTCGCTTCCGGGAGCCGACGGGGTTGACCCGACGGTGCTCCTCAAGGTGTGGAAGCGCGACGGCTCAGGTTGTGCCGAAGGCCAAGGGACATTCGTCCTCGGCCACGGGATTACGCCGGCTGAGGCGAACGAAGACACCCTGAGGTTCGAGTGCGGGGACAATCCGAAGAGCGAATCCACTCCCCAAGCGACCGACAGCTCCGCAGGAGCTGAGTAGTCCAAGCGTCGAGTCTCATGTCTCGAGTCTCATGTCTCGGTACTGACTACGGACTACTGACTACCTATCCAATCTCGTCCAGGATGAACGCGAGGACAAAGGCCTCATCGCGCCATACGTCGTAGCGGCCCGATCGAGCGAAGTGACCGGCACCCATCTCGGTCTTCAGGAGCACGGGGCGGTCGCCAATTGGCGACGTTCGCAGCTTCGCCGTCCACTTCGCGGGCTCCCAGTACTGGACGCGGGGATCGTTCAACCCCGCCGTGATGAGCAGAGACGGGTAGTCGCCAGCCTTGATGTTCTCATACGGCGTGTAGCGGCGGATCCAGTGGTACTCGTCCTCGACGGTGGGATTACCCCACTCCTCCCACTCCACAATGGTGAGCGGAAGGTTCTCGTCAGTCATCGTGTTGACGACATCCACGAAGGGAACCTCGGCGACCGCGGCTCTGAACAACCCAGGTTCGAGGTTGATCGCCGCACCGACGGTGAGGCCGCCGGCGCTTCCGCCGCGCAGCGCCACACGCATCCGATCTCCATATCCGGCGTCCGTCAAGTGCTGGGTCGCATCAATCAGATCGGTGAACGTATTCCTCTTTGCTGCCGAGCTTCCCGTTCTCATACCACGCCTTCCCCATTTCGCCGCCCCCGCGAACATGGGCGATGGCGTAGACGACTCCTCGATCGAGGAGGCTGAGTCGGGGTATTGAGAACCGGACGGGCATCGAGATCTCATAGGCGCCGTAGGCGTAGACGAGTAGCGGCGCGTTGCCGTCGATCGGCGTGTCGGCCCGACGAACAACGGAGACGGGGATCCGGGCGCCGTCCCGAGCGGACGCCCACACCCTCTCAGCTGCGTAGTCCGACGATTCGAAGCCGCCGAGCACCGGCGTCTGCTTGAGAACGGTGCGTTTCCCAGAGGCGACGTTGTGATCGACAACCGATGCGGGCGTGACTGGCGACTGGTAGCCGTATCTCAAGAGATCCGTCTCGAATTCGTAGTTCGCGCCGGGCACGACGTCGTACACCGACTCATCGAACTCGAGGTACGAGGCCGGTCCACCGTCTGGATCAACAACCAATACGGCAGGAAGGCCATCGTGCCGTCCCCATACAACGATGTGGTCGGCGAAACAGTCCGGTGCCTCGAGCTTCGATCCGGGAGTGTGGGCCACAGCAACAGTTGGTTCACCACCGGCAACCGGGATGCGCAGTAGTTGGCCGTCATCGGCGGTTGCGTTGGTCACGAGCCAGAACTCGTCGCCGCGGTGACCAACGGCGTACTGCACACCTTCGACGCGAGGAAGTACCAGGGTGGGCTCGGCCTCAGGGTCATCGGCGGGTATGCCGCGGACGTCACTCGTGATCGCCGATTCGGCCCCGATGAATACGAACGCTCCGCTGCGGGAGCGCCACACCGTCAAGAAGTAGCGATCGTCGTCTTCCTGATACACCAGTACGTCGGTGGACCGATCAGACCCGAGCCGATGCCTCCATACTTGCCACGGGCGCATCGCAGCATCGGTGGTGGTGTAGAAGTAATGAAGGGAGTCGGAGGCCCACGCCGCGCCGTAGTAGGTATCCGGGATTTCATCGGGGAGATCGGCGAGGGTGTCGGTGTTGCGAAAGCGCGTGGTGTACCGCTCGCCGCCGTCCGTATCGACGCTGTACCCCACCGTGGCGGCGTCGGGCGCAACGGAGAAGTTGGCGAGCCGAAAGTACTCGTGTCCTTCGGCAGCGAGATTCTCATCGAGGAGCAAGGTTTCCTCGCCATCCGGACCATCGGCCATCCGGACCCACAGACGGTACGGCCGGCCCTCCTCGGTGCGCGTCGAATACCAGTAGTCACCACGTTGTGCTGGGACCGCGAGATCGGTCTCTTCGGTTCGAGCCTTGATCTCGTTGAAGATCTCATCACGCAACGGGGCAAGGTGATCGGTCATCGCCTCCGTGTAGGCATTCTCGGCTTCGAGATAGGCGATGACTTCTGGGTCCTCACGATCACGCATCCAGAAGTAGTCGTCGGTGACCGTGTCTCCGTGGAGGTGTCGGTCGGTCGGTCGGCGTCGTGCAATCGGTGGTTCCATAGGAGCGACCCTACCGACCAACCGCGTACCCAGGGTTCTCCACCCCGTATGGGGCGCTGTCGAGCCCGCGGAATAGGATGGGACCGCGTACCGCGGGCTGGGTGCGCCGTATGCGATACGGAGAACCCTGGGTACGCGGTTTGGCTAGCCTCGTCCGGCATGAACGTTGTTGCAGTGTTCGGAGCCTCGTCCCCTCGCCCGGGTGACGCCAGCTACGACGCCGGCATTCATTGCGGAAGGCTTCTCGCCAAGGCCGGATACGCTGTGGCGACGGGCGGCTACGCCGGCCTGATGGAGGCTGTCTCGCTTGGTGCCCGCCAGGGCGGAGGACGCGTCATCGGTGTGACCGTTCCTGATGTGTTCCCGGATCGTCCCGGAGGAAACGAGCATCTCACGGAGGAGATGCGGGCCGCCACGCTTCTGGAGCGTATCCATGAGATGGTCGACCTGTCGGTCGCATCAATCGCCCTGCCCGGATCACTCGGAACAGCGACCGAACTCCTCGTCGCATGGAATCTCGCCTACGTGGCCCGATTCGCGAACGCCGTTCCCAAGCCGGTGATCGCCGTGGGAGACCAGTGGCAGCACCTCGTACCACTTCTCACCGAAGAACTCGAGACCGACGGTTCGCTCGTGACGCTGGTCGACACCGTCGACGAGGCCGTGGCCGCCGTCGCGTCGACCGCACGCGATCGATGATTGACCTCGAGAACCTGACCAAGACATTCCCTGGTTCTGCCACGCCCGCAGTCGACCGATTGAACCTCCACGTCGACCGGGGTGAGATCGTCGTGTTCGTCGGGCCGTCGGGTTGCGGGAAGACGACAACGCTCAAGATGATCAATCGCCTCGTCGAGCCGACGTCGGGGACGATCAACATCGACGGCCGCTCGGTCGAATCGGTTCCGGTCCATGAACTCGACGCGGCATCGGCTACGTCATCCAGCAGATCGGGCTGTTCCCACACCGCACCATCCGGCAGAACATCGCGACCGTCCCCGGGCTCCTCGACTGGGACAAGACGAAGATCAACGAACGTGTTGACGAATTGACCGACCTCGTTGCACTCGACCCGGACATGCTCGATCGATATCCGGCAGAACTCTCCGGTGGTCAGCGCCAGCGGGTCGGTGTCGCCCGTGCCCTCGCTGCCGACCCACCGGTGTTGCTGATGGACGAACCGTTCGGCGCGGTCGACCCGATCGTGCACGCCCACCTCCAGGACGAATTGCTTGCCCTCCAGCAGCGCCTTCACAAAACCATCGCCCTCGTAACCCACGACATCGACGAAGCAATCAAACTCGGCGACCGGGTCGCAATCCTCAGTGAGGGAGGTCATCTCGAGCAGTACGGCTCCCCCGCTGAGATCCTCCGCGAACCGGCGAACCCGTTCGTTGCCGACTTCCTTGGGACCGACCGCGGGATCAAGCGCCTCTCGCTCATCCCGATCTCCGATCTCGATCTCGAGACCGGACCCGTCGTAGATCTTTCGGCGTCTCACGCCGAGGCCGTTGCAACCGCTCTCGAATACGGAACCGACTGGGTGGCTGTGGGAGAAGGGGCGATCGTGGAGGGCTGGATCCGTGTGTCGTCGATCCCGTCCGAGGGAGTGAGCTCCGTCAACGTTGAGCCCTTCCTGACCCGGCTCGACCGCGATGCCACCCTCAAGGAGGCGCTCGACGCGGTCGTGTCGTCCCACACCTCGGTGGCAGCCGTATTCGATGGCAATGTGCTGCTCGGAATGGTCACTGCGGGCGCCATCAGCCGTGAGATTCTCCAGTGATTCACGTCGCCCAAGCATCCGAGGGGTTCTTTTCCTGGGATTGGGTCGTGAACCACCTCGACGACATCTGGGCGCGCACCGTCGAGCATCTCATGCTGACCGCTATCGCCGTCGCCGTGGGCATGCTGATCAGCCTGGCGCTCTCCGTCGTGGCGCTCCGTTATCGATGGACCTACTCGCCCATCACATGGTTCACGGGAATCCTCTACACGATCCCGAGCCTGGCGCTGTTCGCGTTTCTCGTCCCAATCACCGGCCTCTCGGTCCTCACCGCCGAGATCGGTCTCGTGTCGTACACCCTGCTGATCCTGATCAGAAACACGGTCGCAGGTATCGACGGCGTGCCGGAGGCGACCGTCGAATCCGCCCGTGGCATGGGCTACACCAACCGGGGGCTCTTCTTCTCGGTCGAACTCCCTCTCGCCCTCCCCGTGATCATCGCAGGGATCCGCATTGCGGCGGTCACGACCATCGGACTCGTAACCGTGACCGCACTCATTGGCCAGGGTGGCCTCGGATTCTTCATCCTGCGTGGGCTCAACCTGTTCTACTCCCCCATCGGCACGACCCAGATCGTCGTCGGCACCGTGGTCTCGGTAGCGCTTGCCGTGGCAGTCGACCTCACCCTGGTCGGAATCCAGCACGTCGCGACCCCGTGGTCGAGACGGAGGGCGGCCGCATGATCGAATTCCTCGGAGACGTGCTTGCCTGGTTCGGTGATCCCGACAACTGGATCGGACCGTCCGGCATCCTCAACCGCCTGCGCGAACACGTTCAACTGACGGCTGCGGCAACCGTCGCGGCAGCGATCCTGGCGATCCCTCCCGCGCTCTGGCTCGGCCATCGAAGAATCGGGGGGACGTTTGTGGTGGCCGTCGTCAACATCGGCCGCGCAATCCCATCGTTCGCGATCGTCGTCCTGTTTCTACCGATCAGTATTCGCCTCGGCCTCGGGATCGGTTTCTGGCCAACCTTTCTTGCCCTGCTCTTCCTCGCCGTGCCGCCGATGTTCACGAACACCTACACCGGGGTCGCCGGTGTTGATCCGGACCTCGTTGAGGCCTCTCGAGGCATGGGCATGACGGATCGGGAGGTGCTCACCAAGGTGGAGCTCCCCATGGCATCTCCGGTTATCCTCGCGGCCGTTCGCGTGGCGACCGTGCAGGTAGCCGCAACCGCCACCCTCGGCGCTCTTGTCGGCTGGGGAGGGCTTGGTCGGTTCATCGTCGACGGGTTCTCGGTTCGCGACAACGTTCTCGTGTTCGCCGGTGCGATTCTCGTCGCCGGTCTCGCCATCTTCCTCGAGGTGCTGCTGGGCTGGGTGGAACGCCGGGTGGTGCCGACGACCCTTCAGTCAAGATCGGACGTCGTCGAGTCTGTCGTCGCATGAACAGGGAAGAACCTCGCGGTTTGGCGGATTGTCGTCGTTAGGTTGACGGACAATCGATAAGTGGGAGGAACCCATGCGGAAACCAGTCCGCAGAACTATCGCCGGGGCGGCCATCCTCGCGTTCGCGCTTCATCGCGTCCGCGTGCGGGTCGGGTGGCGAAGAACCGACGGTCACGATCGGCTCCGCGAACTTCAGCGAAAGCGCTCTCGTGGCGGAGATCTATGCGCAGACACTCGAGGCAGAGGGCTACGAGGTTGAGCGGAAGCTCAATACTGGAAACCGTGAGATCTACGCACCGGCACTCGAGTCGGGTGAACTGGATCTGATTCCCGAGTACATCGGATCGATCCTGACGTACCTCGGCGGCACGGCGTCGCCCAATTCGGATGAGACCTTTGCCGCGGTTCAGTCGGCATGGGAGCCAGCGGGCATCCAGGTGCTCGACTACGCACCGGCACAGGACAAGAACGGCTTCGCGGTTACCCAGGCCACCGCCGACTCACTCGGCCTCTCGAAAGTCTCCGACCTGGCCGCGGTCAATGGAACACTTGTCCTCGGTGGACCGCCGGAGTGCCCCGAACGGGAGTTCTGCCTCAAGGGACTCGAGAAGTGTGTACGGGCTCGAGTTCGCCGAGTTCCGTCCCCTCGACGCGGGTGGACCGATCACGGTCGCAGCCCTCGAAGGCGACGAGATCCAGGTTGGACTGATGTTCACGAGTGACGGCACCATCCTCGCCAAGGGGTTCGTGTTGCTCGAGGATGACAAGGCACTCCAGCCTTCGGAGAACATCGCGCCTGCGGTTCGTTCGGAGATCATCGACGCCTATGGCGACGACTTCGCGAACGCCCTCAACGCGGTGTCGGCGAAGCTGACAACTACCGAACTGATCTCGCTGAACAAGCTGGTCGGTATCGACGGCCAAGATCCGGAGACGGTCGCAGCCGAGTGGCTGAAGGCGATCGGGGTCGTGAGCGAGTAGCAGAACAGACAGACCAGACACGAGACCAGGAGACCCGCCTGCAGGCCTCCTCTTCGGAGGGAGCCGGGGCGGGTTCTTGGTTTAGACACGAGACACGAGACACGGACCCGTCCGCGGACCACCTCTTCGGAGGGGCCGGGGCGGGTTCTTCAAGTGAGACACGAGATCCGAGACACGAGACAGGACCCGTCTACAGGCAACCGCTTCGGGAAGGCCGGGGCGGGTTCTTCAAGTGAGACACGAGACACGAGACGTCTCAGGTCTCAGGTCTCGGGTCTCGGATCTCGGGTCTCACGTCTCAGAGTCTCGGATCTCGGGTCTCTTGCCTCACCGACGAGGTACCCAACCAAACCCGCACCCGCCAGCGCAGTCCCTCCAGCGCAAGCCACAGTCCTTCGATGCGAAGCGGTCTCGAGAACACGGCATAGCCGTTCTTCACGAGGACGCTGCTGATGGGGTCGTCTACTCCGGCGGCGGCGAGTGGGCCGGCTCCCACGCTCCACGCCACAACGCCGAGGCCTGCGATCAGGACGGCTGCGCCGATGAGCACCAGAGCGATTGACCGCCTCTGCGCAAGCATGACAAGGGCGATGGCCAGGAACACGGCTCCGGCGGCCGAGAACATGGCCACCACCGGCACCCAGCCCGCAGCCCGGCCGACAGACGGTACGTCATCCGCGTCGGCGATCACCACCGCTTCGAAGGCATCCACCGGGATCCGGTCTGCAAGAGCGGGAGCGATCCGGGCGATCGGCTCAACGATGACCGCACGCACCTCGGTGAGA
>CAWEEG010000010.1:0-8955 GCA_963808015.1 uncultured Actinomycetota bacterium | reverse complement strand
TGCACCAAACAGGTAAGCAACCCAGAGTGCACGCCACGGCCTCCATGAGGCCAGGATCACGAGAGCGATCGCGATCCACCCGGCGGGACCGATCGGGTTGTCCTGCCAGGACGGCACAAGAGCGAGCGAGAAGTAGGCGCCGCCAAGGCCGGCCAGTGCTCCGCCGGCCATGACGTGGATGTATCGAACGGTCGACACGTTGACACCTGCTGCCTCGGCACTCGCCGGATCCTCTCCCACCGCACGTACGGTCAACCCGGGGCGGGTCCGGAAGAGGTAGTAGCTGGTGGCAGCGACAACGATCCACGACAGATAGACGAGTGCGTCATGGCCGAAGATCAGCGGGCCCACGATTGGCAGGTCCGCCAGACCATCCGTGAGGATCGGGGTGAACACCGCGCGCGACGGCTCTCCGATCAGGGGATCCGCCCCGGCGCGCCCGATGAAGGCCGCGAGACCTGTACCGAAAATGGTTAACGCCAAACCCGAGACGATTTGGCTTACCCCCAACGTCACCGAATTGAAGGCATGGATGACGGACAATGCGGCTCCTGCGATCAGCGCCGCCAGCACGCCGAGCCAGAGATTGCCGGTCTCGTACGTCGCCCAGAATCCCATCACTGCCCCAACGAGCATCATGCCCTGGACTCCCAGATTCAAGACCCCGGCGCGCTCGGCAAGGATCTCACCGACGGTCGCAAAGACGATCCCGGTTCCGAGACCGATGGCAGCCATGATCGTGAGCATCAGTACGGATTCGTTCATGCCGCACTCACCTCCGCGTCAGCTGATGCCTCTTCGGCCGGTCGTTCCGGCCGCCTGATGCGGTTCAAGATCAGAAATTCGCCGCCGACTGCGAAGAGCAAGATCGCACCTTGGAGGATTCTGACCGTTGCCGAAGGAACCCCGATGGACTGCAGTGCCGGCCCCGCGTTGTTGAGGGCACCCATCAGGATCGCGACCGGGATGATGGCGATGGGGTTCAGCCGCGCGAGCGCCGCAACGATGATTCCGGTGAATCCGAGCCCCAGATCGAGCGACCTCGGATCCATCTTCCCGAGGATGCCCGCCACGAGAATCGAACCGGCAAGTCCTGCAGCGGCGCCGGATGCGAGGAACGTTCCGAGCACCTTCCTCGGAACCTTGATGCCCGCGTAACGGGCGGCATCGAACGAGTCGCCGACGATCCGGTATTCGAAACCACTTCGCGTCTTGCTGATCACGAACCAGGCGATGATGGCAACACCGATGGCGATGAAAAGGCCCCAGTCGAGTCGGTGGAAGAACTCTGGGATCCGAGCATTCTCGATGATCGGCCTACCTTGCGGGAACTGGGTGGCCTCTGGATCCCGCCACGGGCTGAAGCTGCCCAACACCAGGTAGTTCATGAAGTTCAAGGCAATGAAGTTCAGCATCAACGTGGTGATGATCTCGTTGGTACCGAGGTACACCTTCGGCACGGCGGAGAGCGACGCCCAGAATGCCCCGCCGACCGCACCAGCGAGGACGACGGCGGTGATCGCGATGAACGGCGGAGTTGAGCCGCTCAGCCAGATCCCGACGCCGGCGGCAGTGATCGCTCCGAAGATCAACTGCCCTTCCCCACCGATATTCCACACGAGCATCTTGAATGCGATCGCGGCAGCGACGCCGGTGAGGATCAGCGGCGTCGCAGACACCAGCGTCTCGGCGAAGCCGCGGCCGGAGCCAAATGCTGCATCGGCCATCTTCTGATAGACCTCGACCCAGTCGTTGCCGGTGATGGCGAGGAAGAATGCGCCAACGATCATCGCGGCGATCACCGAGCCGATCGGAATGAGAAGCTTCAGCCACCAGGGAGCGAGGCCGCGAGGTTCGACGATCAATCGACGTGTCATGCCGGCTGCTCCTCACTGTGCCCCGACATGAGCAGGCCGAGGCGCTCCGGAGTTGCCTCCGACGCCGGCATCTCCCCGACGATCTTTCCCTCGTAGATGACGAGGAGCCGATCAGACAGAGCGAGCAACTCATCGAGGTCTTCGGAGATCAGCAGTACTGCGATACCCCGGTCGCGTTCCGCAAGGATCTCCTCACGAACCGTGGCTGTGGCCCCAACGTCGAGCCCTCGCGTCGGCGATCGAGCGATCAACACACAGTGGTCTTGGGTGACTTCACGAGCAATGAGCGCCTTCTGGAGATTCCCGCCGGAAAGAAGACGGATGGGTAGGCCGGGTCGCACACCCCGGACATCGAACTCCTCGATGAGTTCCGCGCCCTTGGTCTTGAAAGCCTTTGGGGAGAGCATAGGACCGTTCGAATACGGTGCCTCACGGAACTGCTTGAGCGCGAGGTTGTCGTCAGTATCGAGGCCGGGAGCGAGCCCCATTCCGAGCCGGCTCTGCGGTACGTAGGCAATGCCGGCCCTGATCGATTTGAGGACGCTCGTACCGGTGATGTCCTTCCCCGACAGGTTGACCGAGCCGCCCGTCACCTTCATCAGACCGACGATCCCCTGTGCGAGTTCGCGTTGGCCATTCCCCGAGACTCCGGCGATGCCAACAACTTCTCCCGCATTCACGGTGATCGAAAGGCCGTCCACTGCGTCGAGCCCACGATCGTCCACGACAACAAGATCCTTGACGTCGAGCACCGGCTCCCCGATCGACTCGTTTGGTGCACGAGTCGGGAGTTCGAGATCCTTGCCGACCATCATCCTTGCCAGATCCCGCGGTTCAGCATCGGCCGTGTTCGCCTCCCCGACAACCCTTCCCTCTCGGAGAACGGTTACGCGATCGGAGACCTGCTTCACCTCGTGCAGCTTGTGCGACACGAAGATCAACGAGCGCCCCTCGTCGGCAAGGGTCCGCATGGCCCGGAACAGGGCCTGACCCTCTTGAGGGGTGAGCACCGCCGTTGGTTCGTCGAGGATGAGGATGCGGGCATCGCGATAGAGCATCTTGAGGATCTCAACACGCTGCTGCTGCCCGACCGAAAGCTGCCAGATACGGGCGGTCGGGTCGACCGGGAAGTCGTAGCGTTCTCCGAGTTCGCGTGCCTCGGCTTCGAGTTCGCTCTGCGAAAGCCGAAGCCCCACTTCAGGATTCCCGAGCGCGAGGTTCTCTGCGACGGTGAGGTTCGCGACGAGCCGGAAGTGCTGATAGACCATTCCGACGCCCGCGGCGAGGGCGTCCTTGGGAGACTTGAAGGCGACCGGTTCGCCGTCCATCAGCATCTCTCCGGAGTCCGGCCGGTAGAGACCCGCTATCACCGAACAGAGGGTCGACTTGCCAGCGCCGTTCTCCCCGAGCAGGGCATGGACTTCGCCGCGAGCGAGGCTGAAGTTGACGTCGGCGTTGGCGAACACCCCGTAGAACGACTTGTCCATGTCGCGGAGTTCGACCGCCGGAGGAGCATCACTCTGAGTTCGGCCGGTCATGTCGGCATCCTAGCCAGGCGAAGACGCCCCATCACAATGGGAGGGGCCCCGCGTCCGCGGGGCCCCTGTATCTCATCTTCTCAGGCGCGATCAGCCGCTGGTGCTGCCGATTACTCCTTCAACGAAGAAGTCCATTCCGAAGATGTCGCCGAGGGGTTGTTCGTTCCCGGCCTGGTTCACGATCGGATCGGGGAACACTGCGAATGTCCCGTCGATGATCTCCTGCTTCCTCGTCTCGATCAGTGCCTGCATCTCATCGGAGACCGAAGGACCGAACGGTGCGATGTGGACCAGGCCGTCGGCCATGGTGCCGTAGTACGCCGTGGGCTCCCAGGTCCCGGCCTTCACCGCTTCAGCAGTAGCCAAGTAGTACGGACCCCAGTCCCAGGTGGCGGCCGTGAGCCAGCCATTCGGTGCAAACTCCGACATGTCGGTGTTGTAGCCAACCCAACCGGCGTCCGCAGCTTCGGCCGCTTGGCCGGGAGCCGGCGTGTCCTGATGCATCGCAATCACATCTGCGCCCGCATCGAGCAGGGCCTGGGCGGCATCACCTTCCTTGGTCATGTCGAACCACGTCGAGGTCCACACGACCTGCACCTCGGCATCAGGATTGATCTCGCGCACGCCGAGTGTGAAGGCGTTGATGCCACGCAGCACCTCAGGGATCGGGAATGCCGCGACATATCCGATGAGCCCCGACTCGGTGCGCTCACCCGCAGCCATCCCGGAGAGATAGCGGCCCTCTTCGGCGGCCCCGAAGTAGTTACCCATGTTGTCCGACATTTCGTACCCGGTGGCGTGCTCGAATACAACCTCCGGGTAGTTCTCGGCGGCGGCGAGCATGTAGGGCATGTAGCCGAACGACGTGCCGAAGATCAGCGTGTTGCCATCTGCAGCGAGGTCTTCGAACACACGCTGCGAGTCCGGACCCTCAGCGATGTTCTCCAGGGTTGTGATCTCGACGCCGGGCATGTTGGCCTCGAGATACTGCGCGCCCTGATCATGAGCCCACGACCAGCCCTTGTCAGCCGTCGGCCCGACGTGCACGAATGCGACCTTGAACTCCTCTGCCGCGTCGTCTCCCGCGGCCGTAGTAGTCGTCTCGTCGCCACTTGCGGCCGTGGTATCACTGCTTGCGTCGTCGTCGCTGCTGCATGCCGCCGCGACGAGCGCGAGCACCATCATCAGCGCGACCATGAATGTCCATCTGTTCCGAGCCATTGGCTCTCCCTTCAGTGTTCCTATCTGCCGATCCCCCGCGTGCTGCCAGCGCACAGCGAATCGTGCGCTGAACTCTAGATCAGTTCGGTCCGTCGGTGCGCCCGCGTGGCGCCGGTCGAGAACCGCGCACGTGATGCACGCCTCTCGCCCCTCGTACATACTGGTGACGACAGAACCCCGGGAGGGATCGTGCCGATCATCGAAGTCGCGAACCTCGTCAAGACCTACGACGACGTCGATGTCGTCGACGGTGTCTCGTTCTCGGTCGAAGAAGGCGAGATCTTCGGTATTGTCGGCCCGAACGGCGCCGGCAAGACCACGACGGTGGAGTGCGTCGAAGGTCTGCGGCGACCAGACAGCGGATCGATCCAGGTTCTCGGCCTCGATCCAATCCGGGACCGGTATGAGGTCACGCAGCGGCTCGGAGCTCAACTGCAGGAGAGCCGACTGCAAGACAAGATCAAGGTTGGCGAGGCCCTCGATCTCTACGCCTCGTTCTACAGCGACCCTGCGGATTGGCACGAACTCCTCGACCGCCTCGGCCTTCGAGATAAGGTCGATTCGAAGTACGCCAAGCTCTCCGGGGGGCAGAAGCAGCGCCTTGCAATCGCGCTGGCGCTGGTCGGGTCACCCGAGATTGCGATCCTCGACGAGCTCACCACCGGTCTTGACCCCCAAGCCCGGCGATCGACGTGGGACACGATCGAAGAAATCAGGGCGGCCGGCGTCACGGTTGTTCTTGTCACCCACTTCATGGAGGAAGCAGAGCGATTGTGCGACCGCATCATGGTGATCGATCGCGGTCGAGTTGTTGCCCTCGACTCCCCTTCGGGCCTCATTCGCAAGATCGGCTCCGAGCAGCGTTTGACGTTCCGACCATCGGAACCGATCGATGACGAGGTATTCGCAAACCTGCCGGACGTCACGACCGTCGGCCACAGCGGATCACACGTCGTCATCACCGGCACCAGCAATGTGGTGCAGGCCGTCACAGCACTCCTGGCTGGTCTCGGCGTAGTCGCCGAGGAACTCCGTGTCGAGCAGACCAGTCTCGAAGACGCCTATCTCGAGCTCACATCCGAAACCGCCGACCCGGACAAGACGGAACCGGAGGCCAACTGATGTCGGCGACAATGAGAATCACACGAACGGAGGCCAGGCTCTTCGCACGGGATCCCATCGCCTTGTTCTTCGGACTCGTCTTCCCCGGGCTTCTGCTTCTGCTACTCGGCCTGTTCTTCCCGGGTTTCGACGAGCCGTGGGCCGATCTCGGTGGTGACCGCGCCATCGACGCCTACGCCCCGATTGTGCTCGCGTTGGGTCTGGCGACGCTCGGGTTGGTGACACTCCCCCCGATCCTCGGCACGTATCGACAGTTCGGGATTCTTCGCCGACTCCGAACGACCCCGGTCCACCCCGCTCGGCTGCTGTGGGCCCAGCTGGCGGTTCATGTCGGGGTTGCGGTCGCCGCTGCGGCACTTGCGATTCTCGTCGCTGTGGTCGTGTTCGATGTGCCGTTCCCCGAGAGCCCGGTGTGGTTCGCGATCTCATTCCTCCTCGCGGCGGCGTCCACCTTCTCGATCGGGTTGCTCGTCGGGGCCGTGGCTCGCACCACCGTGTCTGCACAGGCGATCGGCATGGCCATCTACTTCCCGATGTTGTTCTTTGCCGGCCTCTGGATCCCACGGGGAATCATGTCGGACGGGCTGCGGACCGTGAGCGATTTCACACCGCTTGGCTCGTCCGTACAGGCACTGGCTGATTCGTGGTACGGAACCACACCGAGCGCCACCAACCTGGCCGTGATGGCGGCGTACGCGCTCGTTGTGGGATTCGTCGCCGTACGCGTCTTCCGGTGGGAGTGAGCGTCTTCCGCTAGGAGTGAGCGCCGCTGCGACCGGTACCGTCGCCTACCGGTCGGTGTACGATGGCCTCGGGGGCTTGGCCGACCAAGACGCCAACCGACACATCAAGCCCGCTGGCCCGCCAGCCCGGCGCCCCCCCGACGAGGATCGGGCCGGTGAGAACCACCATCATCTCGTCTTCCGCCCTGCAACCGAGCGCAACGCGAAGCCATCAACACCAGTGATCGAGGAGAGACATGAGCACAGACAACCACGGCACGACGCCCACCAGCGACGACCCGTCGGCATCGCAGTGCCCAGTGATGGGCGCATCGCATCAGGCCATTGGAATTACGGCGAACCAGCATTGGTGGCCGGATCAGTTGAACCTGAGCATCCTCCGTCAGCACCCCGTCAAGGCGAATCCCATGGGGGCGGACTTCAACTACGCCAAGGAGTTCGAGACGATCGATTTCGAGTCTCTGGCCAAGGACGTTGACGCCCTCATGACGCAGTCGCAGGACTGGTGGCCGGCCGACTACGGCCACTACGGCCCGCTCTTCATCCGTATGACGTGGCACGCCGCGGGAACGTATCGCATCGCCGACGGCCGTGGTGGCGGCGGCACCGGCGCACAGCGTTTTGCCCCTCTCAACAGCTGGCCCGACAACGCGAACCTCGACAAGGCGCGTCGACTGCTCTGGCCGATCAAGCAGAAGTACGGCCGGAAGATCTCGTGGGCCGATCTGCTGATCTTCGCCGGTAACCGCGCGTTGGAGACAATGGGTCTCAAGACATTCGGCTTCGGCGGCGGGCGCGAGGACATCTGGGCGCCTGAGGAAGACGTCTACTGGGGGCCGGAGCGGGAGTGGCTCGGCGATGAGCGCTACAGCGGAGACCGGGAATTGGCGAATCCGCTCGGCGCCGTCCAGATGGGCTTGATCTACGTCAACCCCGAGGGACCCAACGGCAATCCGGACCCCTTGGGTTCGGCCCGGGACATCCGTGAAACGTTCGCCCGCATGGCAATGAACGATGAGGAGACGGTCGCCCTCACCGCCGGCGGCCACACGTTCGGCAAGACCCACGGCGCCGCCAGCGACGACCACCTCGGGGCCGCACCCGAGGGTGCCCCTATCGAACAGCAAGGCCTCGGCTGGAAGAACAGCTTCGGCAGTGGCAAGGGAGACGACACGATCACGGCCGGGCTCGAGGGTGCCTGGACCAACAACCCGATCGCGTGGGACAACGGCTACTTCGAGAACCTCCTCACCTACGACTGGGAGCTGACGAAGAGTCCCGCTGGTGCGCATCAGTGGACGCCAAAGAACCCAGAGGCGCAGGGCACGGTGCCGGACGCGCATGACCCATCGAAGCGACACGCCCCGATGATGTCGACGGCAGACATGGCGATGATCGCGGATCCGGTCTACCGGAAGATCTCAGAGCGCTTCTACGAGAACCCCGACGAGTTCGCCGAGGTCTTCGCCAGGGCGTGGTACAAGCTACTGCACCGCGATATGGGCCCCGTCACTCGCTACCTCGGCCCGTGGGTTCCCGATGAGACGCTGATCTGGCAGGACCCCGTCCCCGCGGTCACGCACGAGCTGATCGACGGCGAGGACATTGCTGCGCTCAAGAGCACGATCCTCGGCTCCGGCCTGTCCATCTCTCAGCTGGTCACGGCCGCCTGGTCATCGGCATCGACCTACCGCGACACCGACAAGCGTGGTGGCGCGAACGGAGCCCGCATACGTCTCTCTCCGCAGGCTGGTTGGGACGTCAACGTGACGTCCGGCGTATCGGAGGTGTTGGAGGCGCTGGAGCAGATCCAGGGAGAGTTCAATATCTCGCAGTCGGGCGGGAAGATGGTGTCGCTGGCCGACCTGGTCGTGTTGGGCGGATGCGCAGCGGTTGAGGCCGCTGCAAAGAAGGCTGGGCACGACGTGCAGGTGCCGTTCACGCCGGGTCGGACCGATGCCACTCAGGAGCAAACCGACATCGAGTCGTTTGCCGTGCTCGAGCCGACCGCAGACGGGTTCCGCAACTACCTCCGGCCGGGCCACGAGCTGCCGGCGGAGCATCTGCTCGTGGACAAGGCGTTCATGATGACGCTGTCAGCTCCCGAGATGACGGCCCTCGTCGGCGGTATGCGGGTGCTGAGCGCCAACGCCGGAGGCTCTCCGTACGGAGTGTTCACCGATCGACCCGAGACGCTGACGAACGACTTCTTCCTGAACGTGCTCGATGACGCGACGGTGTGGCGGGCGACCTCGGACTCCGAAGATCTCTTCGAGGGTCGGAGTCGCGAAACCGGTGAGCTTCGGTGGACCGGTACCAACGTCGACTTGGTCTTCGGCTCGAATTCCGAGCTCCGGGCCATCGCCGAGGTTTACGGGTCCGATGACGCAGAGCAGAAGTTCGTGCGTGACTTCATCGCTGTGTGGGACAAGGTCATGAACCTCGATCGCTTCG
>CAWEEG010000009.1:0-5184 GCA_963808015.1 uncultured Actinomycetota bacterium | reverse complement strand
AGTACCTCGCAGAGAACATGCCGGGTGTCACGCTCACAACCCTGGAGAACATCCTCGAGGGACCCGAATGTGTCAGCGCTATATTTTTTCAACCTCGCTGCTGACGGCAACACGCTGATCTTCGGTACGTCGTTCGGCTACAAGGACGGGATGCTCGCTGCGGCCGAGACCTACCCGGATGTTGTGTTCATGCACGCGACCGGAGACGCATTGTCGGACAATATGGGCACCTACTTCGGAGCCGCTGAGGAAGGTCGCTATCTGTCCGGCATGGCTGCAGGTGAGCGCACCGAGTCCAACCTCGTTGGCACGTTGCAGCATTCCCGATCCCTGAGGTGCTCCGGGGAATCAACGCGTTCACGCTCGGCGTGCGCGAGGTGAACCCTGACGCCGAGGTGCAGGTCGTGTGGACCTCGACGTGGTTTGACATGACGAAGGAAGGCGATGCCGCTCAGGCACTGCTCGACTCGGGCGCAGATGTGATCGCGATGCACGAGGACACACCGGCTCCCGGTCAAGCGGCCGAGGCTGCCGGCGCCGGTTGGGTCGGATATAACGCCGACATGTCGGCATTCGCGCCGAACGGCTGGCTTACGGCGTCCACCTGGGATTGGGGCCCGTACTACCTGTCGGTAGCCGAGGACGTGAAGGCCGGTACGTGGAAGCCGGAGGCGTACTACGGCGACATGGCAACCGGCATGGTCGACATCGCACCGTTTGGTCCTTCGGTCTCCGAGGAGATGCAGGCACTGATTGAGACCAGGAAGCAGGAGATCATCGATGGGACCTTTGCAGTGTTCCCCGATCCGATTGTGAACCAGGCCGGGAACGAACAACCACTCGGCGACATCTTCGGGATGGACTTCTTCGTTGAAGGAGTTATTGGCAGCCCAACCGGCTGATCACACCCGAAAATAGGAGAAGGAAGGGCCCCGCGAAGGCGGGGTCCTTCCCATTGTGATGCGTCAATGCGGTCAGGCTAGGATGCCGATATGACGGACCGACCTCAGAGCGATGCTTCTCCTGCGGTCGAACTCCGCGACATGGACAAGTCGTTCTACGGGGTATTCGCCAACGCCGACGTCAACTTCAGCCTCGCTCGCGGCGAAGTCCACGCCCTGCTCGGGGAGAACGGTGCTGGCAAGTCGACGCTCTGTTCGGTGATTGCGGGCCTCTATCGGCCGGACTCCGGAGAGATGCTGATGGACGGCGAACCGGTCGCCTTCAAGTCGCCCAAGGACGCCCTCGCAGCGGGCGTTGGAATGGTCTACCAGCACTTCCGTCTCGTGGCGAACCTCACAGTGGCGGAGAACCTCGCGCTCGGGAATCCGGAGGTGGGGCTTGCCTCTCGCAGAGCGAACTCGAGGCAGAGGCACGTGAACTCGGGGAGCGCTACGACTTTCCGGTCGACCCATCGGCTCGTATCTGGCAGCTTTCGGTCGGCCAGCAGCAGCGAGTTGAGATCCTCAAGATGCTCTATCGTGATGCCCGCATCCTCATCCTCGACGAGCCGACGGCGGTGCTCACCCCTCAGGAGGGTCAGGGGCTGTTCCGGGCTATGCGGACCCTCGCCGACGAGGGTCGCTCTCTGATCTTCGTGTCACACAAACTGCACGAGGTGAAGCAGGTGTCGGATCGTGTAACCGTTCTGCGTGAGGGAAGGGTTGTCGGCGAGGCGAACACGGCCGATGCAGAACCGCGGGATCTCGCCAGGATGATGGTCGGCAAGGATCTCGAACTCCCGACACGCGCTCCGAACGAGTCGATCGGGGATCCCGTCCTGGTCGTCGACAACCTGTCGGTTCAAGACGATCGAGGCCTTGACGCCGTCGACGGACTCTCGATCACGGTGAACGCGGGAGAAGTTGTTGGTATCGCCGGGGTTTCCGGCAACGGCCAGCGTGAACTCGCCCAAGGGATCGTCGGTCTGATGAAGACGACGGGTGGTTCGGTGGAGCTCTCAGGCAAGGACATCACCGGGAAAAGCGTCCTCCAGACGATCAAGCGGGGCATCGCATACGTGCCACAGAGCCGGCTCGGTATGGGGCTCGCTCCCGGCCTCGATACGGACGACAACCTCGCGCTCAAGCAGTTCCGTGAGGCGCCATACTCGAAGGGCCCCATGCTCTCCCCGAAGGCTTTCAAGACCAAGGGAGCCGAACTCATCGAGGAGTTCGATGTCCGTGGTGTACGAACCGGCCTGCCGATCCGACTGCTCTCGGGCGGGAACCTGCAGAAGGCGCTGATCGCACGTGAGGTCACGCAGGAACACTGCGTGTTGATCGCTCGATCGCCCACGCGCGGACTCGATGTTGGGGCAACGGCGACGGTTCGCGAGGAGATCCTTGCGGAACGCGACCGGGGTATCGCTGTGCTGCTGATATCCGAGGATCTCGATGAGTTGCTCGCTCTCTCCGATCGGCTCCTCGTTATCTATGAGGGGAAGATCGTTGGGGAGATGCCGGCGTCTGACGCCACCGCGGAGCGCCTTGGGCTGCTCATGTCAGGGCATAGCGAGGAGCAGCCGGCATGACACGACGCCTGATCGTTGAACCTCGTGGTCTTTCTCCCTGGTGGCTGAAGCTTCTCATCCCCATCGGATCGGTAGTCGCAGCGCTCATCTTGGCTCGTTGTTTCTCGCGCTCACCGGGAACGACTGGGTCGAGGTCTACTCGAAGATGGTCGACGCGGCATTCGGGTCCGAACGAGGGATCACCGAGACGCTCGTGTCAGCGACACCGCTGATCCTCACCGGCGTCGCAGCCGCGATCGCATTCAAGATGCTCGTCTGGAACATCGGTGGGGAAGGGCAGTTGATCTTCGGAGCGACCACCGCCGCCGGCGTCGGGATCTGGCTGAGTAGTTCTACTCCACCATTTGTCGCGATCACAGCCGTTGTCCTTGCAGGTGCGGTTGGTGGAGCGTTCTGGGCGTCGCTCTCCGTGGTGCCGAAGGTGTATCTCGGGACCAACGAGATCATCACCACGCTGATGCTCAACTTCATTGCTCTCAACCTCATGAACTATCTGGTGCTTGGAAGCTTCAGCCCGTGGCGGGATCCTGATGCGACTCAGTTCCCTCAGGGCCGGCCGATCATCGAGAATGCTCTGATTCCGCAGTTCCGACTCCGGCTCGATTGGGGACTCTTCATCGCCATCGCGGTGGCCATCATCGCTTGGTTCGTGATCAGCAAGACGCGTCAGCGGGTTCGAGTACCGGATTGTCGGTGACTCGTTCGACGCGGCCCGCTACGCGGGGATCAAGGTCCCGCAGAAGGTGCTCGGGACGTTCCTTGCCTCCGGCGCGGCGGCCGGCCTTGCCGGGTCGATCCTGGTGGCCGGAATTCTCGGGAAGATGGACCCCAGATCGCTCGACCTGGGCCTTGGGTTCATCGGCATCATCGTCGCCGCGCTCGCCAGGCTGAATCCGATCGCCATCATTCCGGTCGCGATCCTGATGGGTGCGCTCAACAATGCCGGGCCGGCGCTGCAGTCGATTGGGGTCCCGGCCGCGACAGTCCAGATTCTCCAGGGTGCCATCCTCCTGTTCGCGGTTGGCGGCGAGTTCCTGATCCTGAACCGCATCAGGAGACCTGAACGCCCCGCAGAAGAGGCGCCTGCCGATGTGGAGGTGAGCGCAGCATGAACGAATCCGTACTGATGCTGACGATCATGGCCGCGATCGGCCTCGGTACCGGGATTGTGTTTGCGACCGTTGGTGAGATTCTCGCCGAGCGCTCCGGAGTCTTGAATCTGGGAGTTCAAGGCATGATGCTCGTTGGGGCAGTGATGGGTTTCTGGGCGACATTCGAGACCGGGAGTCTTTGGCTGGGCGTACTCGCCGCGGTAGTTGCAGGAGCGGCATTCTCCATTATCCACGCCTTCAATTCGGTGACCCTGGGCGTGAGCCAGATCGTGTCGGGCCTGGCGCTGACCATCTTCGGTGCAGGCCTCGCGGCCTTCATCGGGCGCGCCGGTGCGAATCCCCTGATCGGGCAGCCATCGCGTGCGGTCTTCCAGCCGATCTTCCCTGAAGGTCTGGCCGAACTGCCGATCGTTGGGCCACTCATCTTCGGTCACGACGCACTCGTATACCTGTCGTGGATCGTGGTCGCAGCAGCAAGCTTCTACCTCTTCCGGACCCGTCCGGGGTTGACCGTGCGTGCCGTCGGGGAGGATCCGGCGAGCGCCGAGGCGGCCGGTGTCAACGTGTCGACGGTTCGCTATGTCCATGTCATGGTCGGCGGGGGACTCGCCGGCCTGGGCGGCGCCTACTTCTCACTCGCTCCGTGCCCTCCTGGCAGGACAACCCCATCACGGCGGCTGGGTGGATCGCGATCGCTCTTGTGATCTTGGCCTCATGGAGACCGTGGCGTGCGCTATGGGTTGCCTACCTCTTCGGCGCTGCCGGGCGCCTCAATTTCACGTTCCAAACTCTCGAGATCAACGTGCCGGCAGCCTTGCTCGCCATGCTGCCGTTTGTCCTCGCGATCATTGCGATGATCGTTCTCGACCAGCGGGAAACGGGCCCGACTCCTTGGAGCACCGGCCGCCTCGGGATCCCGTACTACCGGGAAGAGCGCTGACCTCAGCGTGTCCTGGATTCTGCTGACCAACGACGACGGCATCGACAGCCCTGCTCTGGCGCCGTTCGCTGCCGCTCTCGGACAACTGGATCGGTTCGTGTTGTTGTTCCCGACCGGGAGCGAAGTTGGGTCGGCAAGGCGATCACACGCATTGGCCCAGTCGGTACGCAGCAGGTGGAACTCAACGGTGTCGCCGTGTGGACGTGCACCGGGTATCCGGCCGACGCGGTGCAAATCGGATCCACGGGCTCTTCGACGAACCACCGTCACTCATCGTGTCCGGCATCAACATCGGCTACAACCATGGTGCTGCCTTCCTTCTGTCCTCCGGCACCGTCGGCGCGGCGGTTGAAGGGTGGGCGTCGGGCATCCCGTCGGTCGCCCTTTCGACCGGAGCGAACGGTGACTGGTCAGCGTGGAAACGGCGAGCGCTCGATCCGGCGGCGGCAAAGGATTGGCAGCGACTCGGAACCATTGGATCCGGGGTTGTCGATGATGTTGTCAACGCTGGACTATTGGGATTGGCTGACGTGGTTTCAATCAACCTCCCGTTCGACGCATCGGATGAAACGCCGCGGCAGGTCACGACAATCGTGCGA
>CAWEEG010000008.1:0-39123 GCA_963808015.1 uncultured Actinomycetota bacterium | reverse complement strand
GCGAGCGCTTTGAGCCGGCGAGAACGATCCTCGAATCCGACTGATCGAGTAGGTCTGCGATCTCCTCCTCAGAACTCGAGAAATAGAGACCAACCGGAACGGCACCGACGGCCATCGCGGCAACGTCGAAGATCACCCACTCCGGCGTGTTGTAGGACAGGATCGCGACGCGGTCCCCGACTTCGATCCCGGAGGCGATCATGGCATTTGCGGCGCGGGTCACTGCCTCGGCGTAGTCGCTCCACGACGTCGAAACCCACGCTCCGTCAACGCGCCGCTGCAGAGCCGGCTTGTCCGGGATTCGCTGCGCGTTGGCCAGCACGAGATGCGGGATCGTGTGCACAGCTTCTCCTCGAGTCGGAACTGCGACCGCCGCATGTACACAATGGGGCCATGCAAGGACTCCGCAGCGACGATCGATCTTCGGGCGTCATCCTACATCCGACCTCCCTGCCCGGACCCTTCGGTATCGGTGACCTCGGCAACGCCGCCTACCAATGGGTCGATCTTCTTGCGGCAACGGGCACCGGTCTCTGGCAAATGCTCCCCGTCGGCCCAACCGGGTACGGCGACTCGCCCTACCAATGTTTCTCAGCCTTCGCCGGCAACGTCAACCTCATCGCCCCGGACCTCCTCGTCAGCGACGGGCTGATTGAGCCGCCGGAGCTACCCGACTTCCCCGCCGAGTACGTCGACTACGGATCGGTGATTCCGTGGAAGACGAGTCTCCTCGCCTCGGCATACTCCCGGTTCCGACGCCGGCGCGGCGATCCGCTCATTGCCGAGGAATTCGAGCGCTTCAAGTCCGAGCAACTCTGGCTCGATGACTACGCCCAATTCATGGCCATAAAGGCTGCACACGGCGGGGGCAGCTGGCAGGACTGGCCGGACGAACTCCGCCTCCGGGAGCCGGGGGCGCTCGCCTCAGCTCGACAACGCCTCTCGTACGCGATCGACCGCACCCGGTTCTCTCAGTTCCTCTTCTTTCGCCAATGGGACAAGCTCCACAGGTATACAACGAGCCGCGGCGTGCAGATCATCGGCGACGTCCCGATCTTTGTCGCCGGCGACTCGGCCGACGTGTGGTCGAATCCCGATCTATTTCTGCTCGACGAGATGCGTCGCCCGACGGTGGTCGCAGGCGTTCCGCCCGACTACTTCTCGCCGACGGGGCAGCTATGGGGCAATCCCCACTACAACTGGAATCGCCATGAGGAGACCGGATTTGCGTGGTGGATCGAACGGCTTCGCTCGACGTTCACCATCGCGGATGTGGCTCGGGTTGACCACTTCCGCGCCTTTGCCGACTACTGGGTGATTCCGGCGGGAGCCGAAACCGCCGTCGACGGCGAGTGGCGAGATGGGCCGGGCATCACGTTCTTCGAGGCCGTACGGGCCCAACTCGGTGACTTGCCCTTGATTGCCGAAGACCTCGGCGACCTCTCACCCAAGGTCCCCCTCCTGCTTGATCACGTCGGCTTCCCGGGGATGCGCGTGCTCACGTTCGCTTTCACGACCGACGAGTCCGACTCGTTCCTGCCCCACAACTACCCGATCGAGGCCATCGTGTATACGGGAACCCACGACAACGACACGACACTCGGCTGGTGGAAGCGGCACCCGACGGCGAGAGGGAATTCGCAGCCCGCTACCTGGCACTCGACGAGAGCGATCCGGTGGCGGGATTCCTCGACGCCCTCTGGTCCTCGCGGCGATGGTCGCAATCGCCCCTCTCCAGGATCTCCTCCGACTCGATTCATCGGCGCGGATGAATATCCCCGGGACGACCGACGCGAACTGGCGATGGCGCGCCACGCCAGACCAGATCACCGACGAGCGAATCCCCGCACAGCTCATCGACCTGAACCAGCGCTACGGGCGCGCATCGGGCAGCCAGGTTTCGTGAAGGTGGAGCCACCGGAGACCGTTCGGCGCACCCGGCTCGGGCGCCATCACGGCCGTTGAGATTCTCCCGGTTGTAGCGCCGTCGGCAATCTGTCAGTCCTCGTAGGTCCCGATCGGAGTGTCCGGATGGAACGCGACGTTCAGAATCTTGAACTCCGTTGGCCGACGCCCATATGCCGCTTCGACAAACGTGTGCACCTCGTCCACGTCGCTCGACTCGCCATCGGGTCCGATCATGACGAACGAGTCAGCGAGGACGTCCAGGCGCAAGATCTCGATGGGATCGGCCGCGCTGAATACCATCGCTGGAAGAACGTGTGAAGCTCATGGACCTCAGCTTCGAACGAATCCGGTTGGATCACCGAACTTCGATAAGTTCGTTCGTCCTGAGATCAAGGACCCGCTCGACCGGGCTTCCTGCATCGGCGATCCATCGTGCCAGTGCCTCACCAGGGACGCGGACGATCCACCACGCCACGTCGCTGCTTCCTGATGCGCGAAAGGCCTTCCACGCGCCGCGACCTGCCTCGATCGCTGCAGCTTCGACATCGAAGACACCAAGCACTCGCTCACGCGTCCCAGCGAAGGAACCACCCTCCCCGAAGGCGGGTTCGACGAATTCCACCAGTTCGTATTCACTCATACGGACTCCTCCTGTACCCGCAAACATGATATCGCATCGGAGGCGTCCTGTGGCGTAGGATTATCGCCATGGAACTCGAATCCCGCTTCAGTACGGACGAGATCGCCGAGGCTGTGGCGGTGTCGCCGATGAGGTTTCCGCCGACTATCAGAACGAGGTCCCTCTGCTCGTTGGCATCCTCACCGGATCTTTCATCTTCCTTGCGGACCTGGTGCGGGCGATGAGCGTTCCGGTCGAGATCGACTTCATCCGGGCACGCTCGTATGGCAAGGGCACCGTTTCGTCGGGTGCCGTCGAAATCACCAAAGACATCGAGCACGACGTTACGAACCGCTCTGTCGTACTCGTAGAGGACATTCTCGACACCGGCCTGACCCTCGACTTCGTGGCGGACCGGGTTCGAGCCGGCCATCCGAATGAAGTCAAGGCGTGTTCTCTGCTTGTTCGAGAGGGCGCCACTCCCCCGGACTACATGGGACTCTGGATCCCACAGGGATTCGTTGTCGGATACGGCATCGACTACGCGGAGCGCTACCGCGGTCTTCCCGATATCAGGTCGGTCCCCGGGACGTGAACCGCTACAGCTCACCCAGTCGGCATCTAGGGTTGGATTCAAGGAGGTTTCCATGTACGTGGTGACGTATGCAGTGCAGGTGCGACCCGACCAGCGACAGGCGTTCTCTGTGTGCTGGAGAACGATCGCCGAGGCCAAGCGAGATCACTGCGGAAGCCTCGGATCGCGTCCGTTCGCCCAACCGGATGGAACCTACGTCGTGTTTGAAGAGTGGCCCGACAGAGCGTCACATGAGGCATGTGTACTTCCCGACAACTATCGGGACCTCGACACCGATGTGCGCGGACTGTGCGAATCCTGGGAGAGGACCGCCGAAATGGAGCTCGCCGACTCGGTGGCCGCCGGCTGAGGCTATCCGACGTGCCGGAACGTCCGATAGGGCCAAGGGCTAGTCATGTTGGAAGTCCTGTGAATCCATCTGTACGACGCAGCCACCTTCGACCAAGCTGTGCTTGGGAATGGAGGGCATGTCTACACAACACCCCACAGGGTTCATCTGTTACATCTGCGAGGGCATCGCTGTTGTTGAGCTCAAGGGCCAGTATCTCTGCGCGGAACACGCGATCGAAGCGATGACGACCATCGAAATCGATCTCCGCGAAGAACAGCCCGCCGTATCAACCGCTGCCGAATAGGCGGCGTTGGAACTCGGCCTTGGGGTGTCGAGCTCGCGGCGTGGCCGGCGAGGAGAATGGCGCGGCCTACGCGCGCTTCAGGCCGGTCACTGATCGGCGATCCACAACGACGAGCATTCGTCTCTGGGTGCGGCACTAGTCCAATCGTCAGCGAACACAACCCTTCTGGACCCGCAACGGGCTTGGGGCGATGATGCGGCCAGGAATGGAAGACATCTACAGGCGACACTCGCAAGGCCCCACGCGCACGGCGGTGAGGCCTACGCGTCCGCCGACGCCCGGTGCGGCCGCACCAACACCGGGTGGAACGTTGCGATAGCGACTGCCTCATCGGCCGTCCCCGCAGCGCCAGAATCGGTGGACCTCGTCAACTCGCCTTCCCCAACGACGTAGTTGGCGGGGTCCACCGTACATCCTTCAACTTCCGGCGCACAACGGACCGAACACGTCCTCGAGTACCCATCCGGAATTGGCGCACAACTCGCAAATTCTGGACAACACAACGAGCGGTCACTGCCCGGTGCGAAGCTGCCGAGCGACTCAATGACGCGGCCGTGCGGGGCGTGATCGCCCGCCGGAGGACCGAGAGCAAACTGTCCGAGCAGGCGAGGTCCCAAGGGGGTATCGTTGAACGACGCCCTTCGATCCCGTCAGCCGAGGAAACGGAGGAGATGGGGGATGCCGATTTGGGCGAGCTGGCAGTCTTTAACTTCGAACGAGGAGTATCAATGAAGCGGTTTAGGTATGTGTTAGCGCTCATGGCTTGCGGCACTGGCGTTTTCGATCGCCCCAGCGGTGGGGGCGGCGCCGGCGAAGCCGGTAATACCGGCAACACCGGACGATGTCGGGCTGTTTGACGCAAGCCAGGGGAAGTGGCACCTTCGCGAGGCGGACGGAAGCACGACCTCCTTCTACTACGGCAATCCCGGCGACTCACCGTTCATGGGTGACTGGACGGGTGACGGCGTCGACACACCTGGCCTGTATCGGGTGAGTGACGGTTTCGTCTACCTTCGCAACTCGAACGATCAGGGAATCGCCGACACAACGTTCTTCTTCGACAACCCGGGGGACATTCCAATTGCCGGTGACTTCAATGGCAGTGGATTCGACACGGTGTCTCTGTATCGGCCGTCGAACCAGACGTTCTACATCATCAACAAGCTGGGGACCAAAGGCGGCGGACTCGGTGCTGCAGAGTATGACTTCGTCTTCGGCATCGCCGGTGACCAGCCAATTGCTGGTGACTGGGATGGCGACGGCACCGACACAATCGGTGTCTTCCGGCCGTCTACCGGGCAGATCCTCCAGCGCAACAGCAACAGCAGCGGGACTGCGGACAACACGTTCCTTCAGTACGGCGATGCCGGCGATGAACTGGTCTTCGGCGACTGGGATGCGAATCCAACGGACACGCCCGGAGTCTTCCGATCCAGCGACGCCAAGTTCTACCTGAGGAACTCGAATAGCGCTGGCGTAGCCGACGAATCGTTCTTCTTCGGTCAATCCGGCTGGACACCGATCGCTGGTCGCCGAGCACCCGAGCCCCCAGTTCGGTTGCAGATCCTGGCCTTCAACGACTTCCACGGGAACATCGCAACGACGAGCAGCTATGCCGGCGGCGTCGGCCGGGCGGACTACCTAGCCGCAAACGTTCGAGCGGCTGAAGCGGATGTCGACCATTCGATCGTCGTATCAGCAGGTGACCTGATCGGCGCCTCGCCGCTCATCTCTGCTCTCTTCCACGATGAGCCAACCATCGAGGCGATGAATCTCATCGGCCTCGACATCAATGGTGTTGGCAACCATGAGTTCGACGAAGGTCCGCTCGAGCTTCTGCGCATGCAGAACGGCGGAAGCCATCCGGACGGTGACTTGGACGGCGACGGATTCGCTGGAAGCCGATTTCGAGTTCCTCGCGGCCAACGTGAAGGTGAAGGCCACGGGACAGACCATCTTCCCGGCCTATACCGTCAAGGAGTTCGACGGAATCAAGGTTGCGTTCATCGGCATGACCCTTGAGGGGACACCGAGCATCGTTACGCCGGCTGGTGTGGCTGGGCTGACCTTCGAGGACGAAGTCAACACCGTCAACGCCCTCATTCCCGAAATCCGGGCCAAGGGCATTGAGGCGATCGTCGTTCTCCTCCATGAGGGAGGCATCGCCTCCGAAGGCGGTGGAGACGGAAGCGGGTGCAGACGTTGTCCGGCCCACTTACGACATCGTCACGGGCCTCGACGACGCGGTCGATATCGTTATCGGCGGACACAACAACCAACGATTCGTTTGTATGGATGTTGAAGGCAAGGCCGTCACGATGGCGTACTGGTCTGGACGCATGTTCCACGGACTTCGATGTCACGCTCGATCTATGACCAAGGACATCACCGTCCAGAGCATCGACAACAGGCCGACAGCCAAACCGGCGTCATGCTCGGCTGCGGATGTCACGGCACTGATCGACAAGTACGACACGCTTGTCGCGCCGCTGGCCGACCAGGTCATCGGTACCGGCGTACAGCTGATCTGACGGAAGATGAGACGGATGCGGGTAGTCGGCCCTCGGTGATGTCATTGCCGATGCGCAGCTTGAAGCAACTGACAGCGCCGGTACCGGCAACGCAGTTGTCGCGTTCATGAATCCCGGCGGTATCCGAGCCGATATCGACGCCGGAGATGTCACGTACGCGGAAGCGTTCACGACACAGCCGTTTGGCAATAGCCTGGTCACGATGACGCTGACAGGTGCGCAGATCGATACGCTGCTCGAACAGCAGTGGCTCAACCAGACGAGTCCGTGAAGTCTCCAGGTGTCTGACGGATTCACGTACATGTGGGATGCGTCGAAAGCCGACGGCGAGAAGGTCGACATCGCTGATATCAAGATCGGTGGTGTAGCGATCGGCGCAGCCACCGAGTATCGAATCACGGTGACAGTTCTTCCTGGCTGGAACAGGCGGGGACAAGTCGCGATCCTCATCGCGGTAACGCATCGACTTGGCGGAGAGATTGATCTCGACGCGCTGGTCACGTACTTCGGAGACAACACTCCCCCAGGCGTGGCTCCGGGTCCGCAGGACCGGATCAGCGTCGTAATCTACCCACGCCCTGAAGACGGACAACCACAACGATCGGAAGGGGGTCCGGCCTCTTGGCTGGACCCCCTTCACCGCGTCGCTCAGCGTGCCCAACACCAAGCCGATTCGCAGCGCCGTCGCTGCGTACCGAGACTCCTCTCGCACAAGCCCGAACACGGTTCGGGAAGGCGAAGCTAGCCTCCTAAGCGGAGGTGCCGACGTGAGCCTGCCGAAGAACTCGACTACACCGTGAGGCCGCCCAACCGCCTGCAAAGCGTACTGCAGCGGGCAGCGGGCCGCAATCGTGTTAGTTCAACACTCCAGAGGACGCTGCACCCACTCGACAAGACGCTGCACCGTGTTTCTGGTGGACGTCCACGGCCGCGAGCCTGTTCACCGGATCCCCGTGATCCTACTGACGACAACCGGTGCTCGAACTGGAGGGTTCGTCCGAGCCCGCTCATGGGCGTCCCGATGGCCGGGAATCTTGCCGTGATCGGTTCCAACTTCGGTACCGAAGCAACTCCCGGCTGGGTCTACAACCTCGAAGCAAATCCTGCAGCGATGGTCACGTACCGCGACCGCAGGTCGCCGTCGTGGCGCGGCGCGAGCCAACCGGCAGGAAACCGACCGAGCATTCGAATTGGCGGCCACCGGGTATGCCGCCTTCAGCGCCTACCGAACTCGGGCCGTCCACCGGGAGATCAAAGTGTTCACGCTCGAGGCGGCGATTGACTGCGTGCCGGCGCAGTGGATCTAGATGCTTCGGGTGATACCACCGTCGACGCGGATGTTCTGGCCGGTGATGTAGCTCGCTCGGTCGGACACAAGGAACGCAACCGTCTCGGCGACCTCTGATGTGTGCCCGTAGCGGCCCATCGGGATGCGAGCCTTCCGGTCCTCCGTCTCGGGGAGGCTGTCAATGAACCCCGGCAGCACGTTGTTCATGCGAATCGCGTCGGACGCATACTCGTCTGCGTACAGCTTGGTGAACGCTGCCAGGCCCGCACGGGAACACTCCCGAGGTGGGGAAGAGGGCCTCCGGTTCGAACGTGGCGTAGGTGGAGATGTTGACGATCGAGCCTCCGCCCTGCTGTTGCATGTGCGGTGTGACGAGCCGCACGATTCGGACGACGTTGAGCAGGTAGACCTCCATCCCGGCGTGCCATTCCTCGTCCGTCACTCTCGAGGATGGGCCCTTTCACGGACCGTGACCCGCACTGGGTTGACTACGGCATCAATACGGCCCCACCTCGTGGATGGTCTCCTGGACGAGCCGTCCGAGGTCATCGGGAGACTGATTCGAGCCGGTGACCCCGAGACCACCGAGTTCGTCGGCGAGCGCTTCACCCCTCCGGATGAGGAGAGCACGGCAACGCGTACCCTCGGCCGCCAACGTGCGGCCACAGCGGCTCCCATGCCGCTCCCGGCGGCGGTGACGACTGCGACACGGACATCAGACACGGTGAGACTCCTCGTTCGACGATCGGGTCCAGGGTACGCACCACTCGATCCCGAGCACACACCGAGTGGATACCGCACCGGTGGGCACGCCTCGACCGAGTCGAGAATCCTCAAGGAACTCCCCGGTTCGGCGATACTCCTGGGTCACGACCCGACTACCCCGGTTTCGGAAGGAAGCGGATTGACCATCATCGCCTGTCCCAAATGTGGCCGAGAGGTCTCCGACGAGGCTCCGTCGTGTCTCCACTGCGGCTACCCCCTCGAGCCGCCGCCCCTGCCGGCGGCCCCCCTCTTCGGCCTGCCTCGACAGCATCCGTCAACCTCGGTCTCTCGAAGGCGACCGACCGCGTCGCTCTGGGCGACTGCCGGTCTCACGTGGATCGCGGGCCGGAGCGTTCCTGATTGGTACCTCTTCGTGTGGAACGAATGGGCCGGCCAGCGCACCCCTTCCCGCCGCGGCCACCCAGAACGCCCTCGACGCGGAGACGCTCGCGTTTGGGTTCCTCGGGATCGGATTCATCGGATACGCCATCACCGGTGTGCTTTCTGGTCTGGTTCTTCAAGGCATATCGAGCGGCAGCGTCACGGGCGGCGACCGGGCGCACGTGGGCTTCGGGGTGGACGATCGGCGGATGGTTCATTCCTCTCGCCAACTTCGTGATCCCGAAGCTTGTGATGAACGAAGATCGACAGGATGTCGAACCCGGAGACGGGAGATCCTCCGATTGGAGACCGATGGAAGACCCTCCCTCGGCTCGAGCCGTCAGACATGTGGCGGGCCCTCTTCGTCCTCGGGTCCCTGTCGACAGCGATCGGTTCGAACTGGCAGACCTACCTCGATGTGACAACGGAGACCCCTTCGTCCGCGACCGTCTCGGGTTACGCGACCGCCACTGTCATCCTGGCATGCGGACTCGTGGCAATCGCCGGTTCCGGGATTGCAGGTGCCCGAATGGTCCGCAGCATCGGAGAGCGCTTGCACGAGCCGCAGCCAACGTCCCACGCCATGTCCGGCGCCGCCGGTGGACAACAACAGGGCACGATCCATGTCACTGACGAACAGTCGTGGATCCGGGGCTACGACTGGGCCGGGTACGAGGAACAGACGCTGCGATGTCTCAGTTGCGGCAAGGATGTGTCGTTCCCAACCGAGCAGAAACGTCACGACACTCACAAGATCGCGGCGCCGGACCGGCCCACCGGCGAATGACCACGCAGGCGATTCGGGCAGCGCTCCGTCAGCCTTTTTCGACCACAATGATCCAGTTGACCACGCGACACATCGGAGACGTCGAGTGCGAGGAACGCGGAGGTTGGCGACAGCTTGCCTCAAACACGGTCCCGCACCATCGGTTCCGTCCTCGCCGCCCGGCACGGCCGGGCAGATGCCGCTACGATCGGACCGGCCTTGTCCAGTGGGCGGCGTATTGGTGAGCGCACAGTAGACAGACAGCGAACGTCTCATCCGACGGCACTACATGCCTCGAAGAAGGGACACCAACCGGAAGGAAAGGATCCGTATGACCTTCGAGAACCTGTTCGAGTACACCGCCTCTTCAGTATGAGGTGGTACTCGGCGTGTTGTCCCTCACAGCTGCCGTCTTTGCCGCAGCCCTTGCTACTACCTACTCACCGCCCGCAGCATCATGCCGCGGCTGCGCATCACGTCGTACCTTTCGGCCGTCGTGATGGTGTCGGCCATCATCGAACTGGGAGCTTTGGCGCTGCGGTGGAACGGTGCGTTCGAATGGAACGGCTCCTCGTTCATTCTCAAGCAAGGAGAGCTGTTCGCAAACGGATTCCGCTACATGAACTGGAGCATCGACGTTCCGGTCCTACTCACGCAGCTTCTGATCATTGGCGGCATTACGGGCGTTGCATTCCCGCAAGCAAGTGGATTCCAATTCGTTGTCGCCGGACTCGCCATGATCTGGACCGGCTATATCGGCCAGTTCAACGAAATCGAGGCTGGGGCCGCCGTTCTGGGGCTGGGGTGCCGTGGTCAGACGGTCTTCTACCTCTGGCTTCTCAAGGTCGCTTATTGACGTGATCAAGGAAGCAAAAGGTCAAAAGCTCCCACAGTGTTGCGTCCCTGAGCTCAATGCCGTGTGGATCCTGTTCATCGTCTCCTGGTCCATCTACCCAGTCGCCTATCTCATGCCGGGTGATCTCTGAAGACGGCCGGCGGTGTGGTTGCCCGTCAGACCGATCTACAGCTTCGCCGACATATTCTCGAAGGCCGTCTACGGCGTTCATGCTCGGTTTCATTGCCCAGAAGCTGAGCGCAGAGGCCGGGTATGAGCCCGCCATCGACACCATGTATTGGGAAAGCCCGACCAAGTCCTCCTGACTCGGTGCATCGGACCCCCTCGGCCGTTCCAACAACGAGCCGAGGGGGTCTTTTCTGCGAAGAATCGCCGATCGTGCTGTCTGTCCGGTATCGATCACCGAACACCATCCACCGGTAGAACCTCGTCTGGGTGGCCAACGGAAGCGCAAACACAACAGGAGTCGCACGCCACGAGCCGGTTCATGGACGCTCGCACATCACCTCCACTCATTGTGCGACCTCACTGCGATCGGCTATCACCCACGCCGGACATCGCAGGGGCGTACGTCCCAAAGGACCCTGCGCTCGGGCTATGGAACCTGCGCTCGGGCTAGGACCGGCGTCGGTCCATCATCGGATGGCGCCAGCGGTACTGCACGTAGTCATCAAGCACTGCCGGCATGCCCTCGTAGATGCTGGGGAATTCAGGATTGAGACCCACGTCGTTCCACACCAGGCCGGGAGAAACCGGCAGGTCGAGGTTGAATCCCACGACCGTGTCCTTCGTATAGAGCGTCGGTCGGGTTTTGCGGGAAAGCACGGGCTCGATCGCAGCGGCTCCTCCATACCCGAACCAGCGCGGCAACGAGATCAAGCGAAAGTCCGGGTAGAGCGTCTGGAGTAGATCGAAGAACTCCGTCCATGTCACAGTCTTCAAGTCGGCAACTGCCGACGCGCCCTGCCACCGACTACGGCCAACGGCGATGAGCGCGCGGGCAGCATCGGCTACGTGGAGTTGGCCGCATCGATTCGCCATCCTCCCGGGGAACACGGCAAGGCCACTCCGCACTTGCTGGAACAAGATCGATTGAGCACCGTAGACGTGTGGTAGGCGCAGGCTGCCGAGCGTCATTCTGCTGGTGTCTGCGATTTCCCCGAGCCGTTCTTCGGCTTCGAGCTTGGCCCTTCCGTAGGCCAGGCGCGGCTCGGCTGGAGTCGTTGCATCGATCGGTTGCTGCTGTTCTCCGTACACGAACAGGCTGCTCGCGAAGACAAAGTGCTCGACACCGGCGGCGGCTGCCAGGCGCCCCAGCTCGGTAGTGCCTTCAACGATCGTTGGTCGAAGACGTCGGTATGACTCGAAGCTGGCCCGGCCTCCGAGATGGAAGACAGTATCTACACCTTCGACGGCGTGCTTCAAGGTCTCGCTGTTGCGCAAATCGCCATGGATCGGGACGATCTCGTACGGGGCCAGCAGTCCTGCTCGGTGCGGCCGGCGGACGACGACGCGCGGGCGGATGCCCTCCGCGCTCAGCTGGCGAATGAGCTCAACTCCAATGAAACCGGTTGCGCCGGTGACGAGAACGTTTCGCATTGGTGACTCCAAGGGGGTCGGCATGCCCGAACGGGCCGGATCGGTCAACGCTGTGCGGCTCGGGCGGGCGCAAGTGCCTCTGCGAACCACATGACTTCGTCGAGCATCTCATTGGCGACCTGCTCGAGCGAGGTTGAAGCAAACCGACCTGTTGCGGCGATTGCCTCCTTCGCATCGATGACATGCAGTGCGGGGGACACCGGAATCATACGCAACGCGGTCGTGAGAAGGCGGAGTTGCTCGGCGAGACGAGCTCCCCCGATGCGCCCGGACGAAACGGTCACCAATCCCACTGGCTTGCGGACATATGCAGCGAACTCGCTGTCAAGCAGGAGCTTCAGTTCGCCCGGGTAGCCGTGGTTGTACTCCGGTGCAATGATGATCAACCCGTCGGCGGCGGCGATCGACTCTCGGTACTGCTCAAGGCCAGCGGCGGCTTCGCCGGTTGCCGTTAGCCGATAGTCGGCAACGTCGATCAGGTTGGTCACCACGGAGCGCTGCTTCATGAGGTCGATGACAGCATCCGCAACGGCGGCGGAGAGGCGTCCCCGGCGAGCGGTTCCAAGGAGAGCTGGGATGAAGAGTTCGGTCATGGGATTTGTCCGATCATGGGGTGAGAGCGTCGGGGATATCTGCCGAGAGAAGTGAGACGTGCCAGCGGGCTTCCTTCCAGCCGTCAGAGGTCAGCTTCCACACGATGGTCGCCACACAGTCGAATAGCCCGGTGTGCTCGCCAACACTGAGGCTTTGACGGAATTCGACGACGCTGAACCCGAGGTCTGCACCCGAGACAGCGCCGTAGTTCACGATTTCGGAGTCGGTGGTCGCCGATGCAGCATCCAACTCACCGAACAGGCGACGGAACCATTCCTCCCAGTCCTGCTCGGGTTCGGACCATGACGTTCCCACCAGCCTGATCAAGATCAACGATGCCGAAGTCGTCGTCGCAGAGCGCTGCGAGCGTATCGAAGTCGTGATCTCGTACGCTTCGAAGGAGGGTGACGGTCTCCGCGAAGTAGGGATCGCCGGCCCACGGCGATGCGTCGGCGTCGTCGAGTTTGCTGGTCGGTTGCGAGTCGGGCGAAGTCATTGTTCACCTCTCATTCTCTCTTCCTTCGAAGGCGCCGTTGGTCGCGGATGAAGCGTTGGGGTCCTTTCCTTCGATCCGAAGAAACCCGATCAGGCTCGCAGGGGCATGCCGGGAGCCCGTCGAACGCTGCCGTGGGACAGGCAACGACGAGCAAGAATGCCCGCGCCTTTGACACGGTAGGCGATCAATCCGGTAGCCACCGTTGCACCGAAGTAGGAGCATGGAAACCAGCACACTCACCGCCCTCGTGAATCGCCTCGATCAGTCCATCACTTCATTCCTCCGACGCTGGAGCGTTCCGGCCCTCCGGGTCTCATTGGGGATTGTCTTCGTCTGGTTCGGCGCGTTGAAAGTCTTCGATGTCACGCCGGTCGCCGACCTCGTCGCCAGCACCGTCTACTGGTTCGATCCACAGTGGGTCGTACCGGTGCTCGGCATCCTGGAAATCGTCGTAGGCGTTGGCCTTCTCTTTCGTATCGCCTTGCGTTTCGTCCTTGGACTGTTCGCCATTCAGATGATTGGAACGTTTCTCGTCCTCGCGGTGCTGCCCGAAGTCTCATTCGATGGGGGAAACCCGCTCCTGCTCACGGTCGAAGGTGAATTCGTGGTCAAGAACCTGGTCCTCCTCTCGGCCGGGATGGTCGTCGGAGCCACTGTCCGTCGAGGCGACTCGCGAGCGGTGAGGACGGCAACCGTCGAACGCGTCCCAGAACGTCTCTGACCTGCACGTCGGCAGCCGTCGCCCCCAGCTACCGGCGAGGCGGGCGAGGTACCAGCACGGGCGTCGAGCGGGTGTACTCCTGGAAGTCCGCATCGTCGCCCCATCGCTTCTGACCTCGCCTTTCGAGCATCGGGATGCCGCTGACACGGGTGAGCAGCAGGGTGACGAACACCGGTGAGATCAGGACGACCCACCGCCATCCTGACAGCACCGGGATGGCCATGATGGCGATGCCGGTCCACAGCACGATTTCGCCGAAGTAGTTGGGGTGGCGAGACCAGGCCCAGAGGCCAGACGTGATGAAGCGGCCCTGATTCGCCGGATCGCGCCGGAAGGTCGACTTCTGTTGATCGGCGACGACTTCGACGGCGAAGCCGACGACCCAAACGACGATTCCCACGATCGCGACCCAACCGATCGCCCGACGCTCCAGACTCGGTGATGATGGCCAGCGCAGCACGCAATCGTGAGCAGTACCCAGAGCCCCTGCAACGTCCAGGTCATGAAGAACCGCAGCGGATCGATCTTGATCTCGTCGAACCTCCCGTCACGGCCGTCTCGTCGCACCCGACGGAACAGAAGGTGCCGAGACGCAGAGCCCACACGGCGACCATCGCTGCGACGATCACCGCTCGCGCGTCGAGGTCGTCGCTCAGCACGAGCGCAACGGCGGTGACCGTGAGGTAGGTGGCGCTGCCGGTGAGATCGAAGTAGCGCTCGGTCTTGCGCCAAGGATTCGAGGGCACGATACACCACCCAGTTGATGACGTAGGCGAGGAGCGCGCACACCGCGAACACCGCAATCGAGCCGACGGTGGTGCTTCCGTCGCTTCCGGCCAGCGCAACCAGCGCGCCAATCACAACAGCGGCGATGATTCCGATCAAGGATCTGCGAGCTTCGTTTGTCATGGGACGCACCATAGAACGCACGAGTCGCCGGCGGCGAGTTCAACCCTGGTCCGAGCCGGTCGGCCTGTCTGCCGGGCGCCTCGCCACACCGCCGCCTGCACTGACTCCTAGAGCGTGCCCGCCATGAGGCCGTCGATGACCTCGGCGGCACGGGCGCGAGTCGCAGCGCCGTCGGCGAGGCGCTCGAAGCTGCGCACAGCCCGCGCCATCCGCGGGTTCGGGCCAAGCAGTTCGGCGTGCCGTGCAATGAAATCCCAATAGAGGGATGTGAACGGGCACGCCGTCTCCCCGACTCGATAACGGGGATTGAAGCGACAGTCACCGCAGTAGTCGCTCATCCGGTTGATGTATGCGCCGCCCGACACGTAGGGCTTGGTGGCCATCGATCCACCGTCCGCCCACATGCCCATCCCGATTACGTTGGGAATCATCACCCACTCGGCTCCGTCGACGAATTGCGACCACATCCAATTCACGACCTCCGTCGGTCGCACGCCGACGAGGTTGGCGAGGTTGGCGAGGACCATCAGCCGCGGAATGTGGTGGGTCCAACCGTGCTGGTTGAGATCGGCCAGGGTGCCGGCGACACAACGCATCGAGGTGCCGCCGGCGCCGGTGAAAGCAGGCGGCAGGGGGTGGTCGTTCCCGAGGGCGTTGCGGTCGGCGTGGTCGGGCCACAGCCAGTAGACCCCCCAGATGAACTCGCGCCACCCGATCACCTGTCGGATGAATCCCTCCGCCGAGTTGATGGGCACTCGGCCCGCTCGATAGGCGGCCTCGACCGCGTCGCACACCTCCCCGGGCAGGAGCAACCCGAGGTTCAGGTAGGGGCTGAGCAGAGAGTGCGCGAGGTGCCAGTCGTTGTGCAGCATCGCGTCCTCGTAGGCCCCGAAGTCGGGCAGCACAGCGTCGATGAAGTGATCGAGGCGACGTAAGGCCCCGGCCCTGTCGGTGGCCCACAACCCGTACGGCGCTCCGCCTCGGGCAGTATCTGGCATCGCCGCTATCACCTCGCGGTCGAGGTCGTCGAGCCCGTCGATGACCGGTTCTGGGAACGCGCCTCCATCGGCGGGCGGCGGCTCGCGGTTGTCGGCGTCGAAGTTCCAGCGCCCCCCGACCGGCTCATCGCCGTCCATGAGGTAGCCAAGGCGGCGCCGCTGCCAGCGGTAGAAGTCCTCCAGACGGAGCCGGGTTCGGCCATCGGCCCATGTAGCGAAGTCCTCCTGATGACACAGGAAGCGGTCGTTGGGCACGAACTCAACGCCGAGCGATTGGAGGAGCGCGCGGGCAGAGCGCGATGCGGGCTCGGTCGCCCGAACCGTGCCCGGAGTTCCGTCCCGAACATGCTCCTCGAAACCTGCCGCCAGACTGGGTGCCCGGCGATAGTCGACGGCGAAGCCATCACGCTCGAGCTCAATGGCGAACCGCCGCATCGCTGTCACGATCAGATGAAGCCGCTGCCGGTGAAAGGGCTTGCTCGCGATCTTGGCTGCGCTCTCCACCATGAGCACTCGAGTGGTTTGCGGATCGGCCGCACCGAGCGCGCCCGAGTGCCGGTTGAGCTGGTCTCCGAGCACCCAGACGGTGTTCATCTACACGCGCGCCGGGCGGCCAGCGAGCACCGTGACGCCCGGCGAGTAGAGCACGCGGGGCTCGTCGTCGGGTTGCGGGTAGCCGCCTGCTGCCACGAGGCCATCGGCGAGCGCCACAGCTTCGGCCCGATACAACGGCCACGGCGCATGGGCCACCGGAGCCACCGCCAGATTGCTCCCCAATTCGGCATAGAGCCGCCACCGGGCGGTGAGGAAGAGGTCAAGCGACGTGAGCTCTTTGTTTGGGATTGGCTCACCAACGCGAACGGTCAGCGCGATGTGCGCGCGGAGCCGGTGAGGCCGACGGCGAAGCGCCACGTAGGTGACGCGGTCGCCGTCGGCGCGAATCGACATCGCCGCCCACTGGTACGGAAGGCCGTACACGGTCTGGGCCACGAGCACGGGCAGAGCTCGATCGATGTCGAGCGAGTTGAACCACACTCCGGGGCCGTGCGGTCCGCGGACATAGGTGCGGACGTTCGTTTCGGCGAACGTACCGAAGTATGGAACGGCCGGTCCCCGCACCGGACCGATGCGTCGCATCTGGAATGGCACGAGGCCAACCCAAGCTGATCCGTCATGAGTGTCCACCTCGAGGCCCCGCGGCAGCATCGCCTGCACAACGTCGGGAACGACCGGCCAGTGGAGATAGGTGAGCTGCTCCCAGCGCTGACGCATAACCGGTCGCTGGATCTCGTGCGGGCACTCCCATGGCTGCATACGTCCCGTGATGATACGGATTTGGCAAGCTCTACCTCTCGCACGAAGGCAACGAGCAGGAGAAGGTGGGGAGGTACTGATGTCCTCCCCACCTTCTCCTGCGCCAACGGTCAGGAACCAACCAGTGTCCATTCCTGGGGATCAGCCAAAGAGTGGCACACCAGCGCTCGATCGATGGGGTATTGGTCGCCGTCGACCTAGCCCACGCCGTCGATCAGACAGAAACCGTCGTTGAGGTAGAAGATCCAATGGCCACCTATGCAGTTCGCATCCGTGGCTGCTTGGCCGTCATCGGGGTAATCGGTCAGGTTGTCGTCGACCTCAACGGTGTGATCGAGTGAATGCAGCGGTAGCTCGGCAGGCGGCGGCGGTGTCGTCGACTGCCAACCATGGGTTGAGGATGGGGCCCCTACTCGTTCCCGTTCCCCCGCTGTGCCCCCCTTGAACCTCCCGACACGACGAGACGGTTGTCGTGTCCCGCAAACGAGGGGGCTCACCACCGGTGAGGCCAAGTAGGGTTGGGGATGACATGAAGCGGGGCACCGGCCCTCGGAGTGGCACATGGTGTCCAACGAGAAGGAGCTGGTGACGCACATGCTCACGAACCCCACCCGCAGTGGTCAGCACAGGATCGGCCTGCTCATGACCTTCTTCCTCCTAGTCAGTGTGCTCGTCACCGTCTCCACGGCGCCGGCGTCGGGAACCGTCCCCGGCGCCAACGGCAAGATCGCGTACGAAAGACTTGGCGCCATCTGGTCGATGGACGCCGACGGCAGCAATCAAGTTCAGCTGACCTCGACGATGGCGCTCGCAACCTACCACGAGCCGGCCTGGTCCCCAGACGGAACCAGAATCGCCTACCGGCGGAACCCCACATTCCTCGGTAGCGACGACATCGGCGTCATGAATGCCAACGGGACCGGCTTCGTCAACCTGACCAACACCCCCGGCGTCGACGAGTTCGATCCGACCTGGTCGCCGGACGGAACCAAGATCGCCTACCGGAGGGGGGGCGCCATCTGGTCGATGGACGCCGACGGCAGCAATCAAGTTCAGTTGACCTCCACGATGGCGCTCGGAACCCACAACGAGCCGGCCTGGTCCCCAGACGGAACCAAGATCGCCTACCGGTGGAACCCCGCGATCATGGGTAGCGACGACATCAGCGTCATGAACGCCAACGGGACCCGCGCCGTCAACCTGACCAACACCCCCGGCGTCGACGAGTTCGGACCGACCTGGTCACCGGACGGCACCAGAATCGCTTACCAGAAGGGTGGCGACATCTGGACGATGACCTCCGTGGGCAGCAAACAGGCGGCGGCGACGAACACCCTATTCGATAAGGAGTACGAGCCGGCCTGGTCGCCCGATGGGACGAAGATCGTGATCCGATATGAGCCCGCATTCGGCTCTTTCGACGACATCTTCGTCATGAATCCGGACGGGACCGGCATGGTCAATCTGACGAGTACTGCGGGCGTCGATGAGTCCGATCCGACGTGGCAGCCGGTGAATCGCCCACCGGTGGCGGTCGACGACCCCCATGCGACCCCGCACGACACCACCGTGACCGTCGCGGCGCCGGGCGTGTTGGGCAACGACAGCGATGCCGATGGAGACACCCTGACGGTCGCCAATCCGGCCGGAGTGACCGTTACCAACGGCACCGTGGCCGTGGCCGCCGATGGCTCGTTCACCTACACACCCAACACCGGGTTCATAGGCACCGAAACGTTCACCTACAAGGCCACCGACGGTGACGACACGTCGAACACGGCGACGGTGACCATCGCCGTCGCAGCCCCCGGCGTCCCGACGTTCCTCGACGACACGGTGGGGCTCGTGAGTCCCCTGACCGGCGAGTGGTATCTGCGCAACAGCGTGGGCACGGTGACAACGTTCTACTACGGCAACCCCGGTGACGTGCCGTTCATGGGCGACTGGGACTGCAACGGCACCGACACACCCGGCCTCTTCCGCACGTCGGATGCATATGCGTATCTGCGGGACTCGAACACACAAGGGATCGCCGATATCCGGTTCTTCTTCGGGAACCCGTCCGATATGCCGATCGCCGGTGACTTCAACGGTGACGGCTGCGACACGCTGTCGATCTACCGGCCATCCGAGGCCCGGTTCTACATCATGAACGAACTCGGGGAGAACGAAGGCGGTCTCGGCGCCGCGGACTACTCGTTCTTGTTCGGCGACGCTGGTGACAAACCTGTCGTTGGCGACTGGGACGGCGACGGGATCGACGAGATCGGTCTGCATCGCGAGTCGACCGGGTTCTTCTACTACCGCAACACGCTGACGACCGGGACCGCAGATGGCCAGTTCTACTTCGGTGACCCGGGCGACCGGTTCGTCGCAGGAGACTGGGGAATCATCGACGGTCGCGATACGCCTGCGTTGTTCCGGCCGTCGAGCAGCGTCTTCTACTTCCGCCACACCCTCACCGAGGGCATAGCCGATGCGCAATTCACGTGGACCGGAGCCGGCACAACATGGCTACCCATCGCCGGCGACTTCGATCTCGGATAGGAGCAGCAACACAACCCATGGCTGAGCGACAGCTCGTTGGTGGTCGCTCGACTGAAGGCCGAGGGGTCCGCGCGGGTACAGGCCCGACGCAAGGGCACCGGCCCTCGGAGCGATCCGAGGTGTCCAACGAGAGGTAGACGGTGACACGCATGCTCAGCAACCCCACCCGCAGTGGACAACACACGGTCGGACTCCTTGTGGCCTTCCTGCTCCCGGCCAGTGTGCTCGTGGCCGTCTCCGAGATACCGGCATCCGCGACCGCTCCCGGCGCCAACGGCAAGATCGCCTAGCCGAGGGGTGGGGACTTCTGGACGATGAACGCCGACGGCAGCGGTCAGACAACCTGACCGAGCCCGCCATGGCCGCCCATAACCGCGAGCCCGCCTGGTCGCCCGACCGGATCAAGATCGCCTACCGCCAGAGCCCGCTCGTTGATACGGACGACATCTGCATCATGGATGCGGAAGGAACCGGCACGGTCAATCTGGCCAACACACCGGGACCAACGAATTCGATGCGACCTGGTCACCGGACGGGATCTTGTCTAGACGAGGATCACGGACCGTCTCGACTTCGACGTCGTGTGGTAGTCGACAGGTAGAAGCAACACTGAACGCCCGGTGACGGTCCGACGGGCGTGGACGCTCCCAGGCATACCTGGAGTTCGGTCAACGGCCTGGGCCCGGATTCGCACCGGGCGCCTCAACCGCTCATCGCAGGGAAGGGTCGTCTGGCCCTGGTCCCGGCCCGCCAGGACGCGTACCGCTTGACGAGCAGAGGCTGGAGTCGACGCTTACGTAGTCTCGACTCCAAAGCGAGAGGCGAGGAGCATCGCATGAGCACTGCAACAAGCAGGTCCAAGCGTCTATCTAGGTTTGCCACGATGCTGATCGTGGTCGTAATGGTTATGCCAGCCGCACACATCGCAACAGCCGACGACGCTGAAACGGTCGGCCCGATCTACTCATGGAGCCAAGAATGGGAGGAGATCACGGTCAACGTCGGCGACACCGTCCTGCTCGGTGCCCGATGGGGCGCGTGCACGCGTGGATTGGCATGGTCAGCCAGAAATGCCCTCAGCTACGACTACTCGCTCGACGGCGAACCCCTCCCGTTCGACTTCGTCTGGGACCGCCCAGTCGCCGAGCCTGTTGATCCTGTTTGGGACGACTACTGCATCGCTGGCCCAAACGACAGTCAGAGTTGGTGGATATACGCCGAGTACCCCATCGTGTTCGACGAACCAGGCGACTACGAGGTCGGTGCCGTGGTCACGGCCCATCGCCCCGTTCATGACGGTGGCGACTACGACGGCGACGGCAAGATCGACCGCCTTGAGGTGGGCGCAGCCAGCGACGGCAGCACCACGGTGCACGTCATCGCTCCCTAGACCAACGTCAGTGCAGGAAAGGCACCGGCACCGACGGGTTGGCCGGAGCGAATCCTTCGGATAGGGGCGACCTGACTCCGGACAGGCGAGGGCGCAGCCCGAGCATTGCCGTTCTGGGGTGGCGGGTGGGGGTGTGGGTACAAGGAAATGGTGCCGACGCCGAGACGCACGGCCTCACTCAGACGCAGTGAACCTGGCAGTCGCCGAGGGGCGGGAACCCCGGTCGGATGTTCCCGCCCCTCGGCTTGTTCGTTCTGTCTCGACGGATTCGGTTCGACGTGACGCTAGTCCATGAACTCGTTGATGAAGTCAAGCACGTTCTGACGATCCAAACGGAACACGCCACCGTTCCCGGCGCAGTTCCCGTTCAGACCGAACGATGTGACGCCTGCGACGATCGTTGTGTCCTTCAGGAAGTTCGGGCCACCTGAGTCGCCGAAGCAGGTGCCGCCCGTTGCATGGTTGTTCGACAGCAGCATCGAGTAGTCGCCGGTCATGCCCGGAGCGTTGATCGCATTCAGCTTCGGATAGGCAACATACCGAATCCGCTCGCTTTCGACGAAGACCGGATTGATGCGCTGAAGGCCGTAGCCAACCGACGTGAACCACGCCTTGTTCTGACCCCGCTTCTTCGCATACTTGTCGAGAGAATCGACCTCAGGCAACGTGCCGAATTGACTCTCATCACCGTCTTCAAACACGACCCCTGGTGCCTCGAGTTCGATCATGCCGACGTCGTTGAACCAGAACGGTGCGTTCTCGTAGTCTGGGTGAGCGGCCCAATCCACGGCTTCCACGGCGTTGTCCCCAGCGTATGGATAGTTGTTGTCTCCGTATTCCACGTCGGCTTCGGTGAATACTCGCATTCCGCTGAACGGTTCATCCGGGAAGTTACTGGTGCAATGACCCGCCGTCACCACGATCGTGGGCGAGAGCAGAGTGCCGGAACAGCGGTACGTCGGCTCACCACCGACTTCCATCAGAATCAGGACCACTTCGGAATGATCGGTTGTCGGTTCGCCATCGGTGATTGCTTGTGCAGGCAGCGCCATGGTCAACGCCATGGTCAACGCCGCTAGTAGTACAAGTAGCTTCTTCATTTCCCCTCCGTTGTAGTACGACCCACCGCGACCAACTGGAATGCCGGGAATCACCTCCCACTGGCGAGACCTTCCGATGGTATTGGCTCTAGACACGGTCGTCCAACCAGACCACAAGAACCCACCCGGCTGACACCCGTCGAGAACTCCGACACGACACAACCCGGCAGCCCGGCGATCCGGCGTCCCTACCGGATCAATGGGATTCGCCAATTTCTGGGGTGCTTCGAGCAGGCAAGGGCGTAGCCCGAGCATTGCCGTTCCGGGGCGAGGGGTGGGGGTGTGGGCGGTACGGAGGGACGACGCCTCGCTATTACGAGCCAGCCCACACATGTACTGCTATCAGCGGCTGTGCTATCTCGCGAGCTGACTGCCCATAGATCCCCGACTCGTCGGGGTGTGCCTTTGGAGTACTTGGGTGGGTCTCGGAAGAGACGTGCGGAGGGAACGAATACAGGAGGTTGTTGTGCGTTCCCGATCTGCCCGAATCCCGGTTCTTTTGGTTGCCGTCTTGGTTGTCCTGGGGCTTGCGGGACCGGTTGCGGCCGAGCCTCAGGTCTGCGCCGGCGCCGTTATTGAGGAGGCGTTCAACGATCTTGCCTTGGATGGTGGAGCCGAGGGCGTGGCCGTGGCGAACAACGGCGACGTGTTCTTTGGAGCTACCTGGGAAGGTGTGATCTTCAAGGCTCCTCACGGCAACTTCGCTGCGACGTTCGAGTTTGCCGATCTCGTCCCCGACGGGAGCTTTGGCGAGGTCATCGGCATGGACGTGGACCGACACGGAAACGTCTATGCGGCTGTGTCTGAGCCGTTCGACGACACTCTTCACGGCATCTGGAAGGTCGATCCGGATGGGTCCGCAATGTTGGCCGCACCGCTCCCGATCTTCTTCGAGAGTCTGCCCAATGACATTGCCATCGACAACAGGGGCAACGTCTACGCAAGCGATAGCTTTGCGGGGCGAATCTGGCGACTGGCCCCTGACGGGGCTGTGACCGAATGGGTGGTCGATGACCTGTTGCGGGCCTTCTTCACCTTCCCCGATGGATCGGTGTTCGAGTTCGGTGTGAACGGACTCACCTACGACCGTGGCGCGCTGCACGGAGCGATCACCCTCGACGGCCGGATCGTGAAGATTCCCATCCGACCCGACGGCGCTGCGGGCACTCCCGAACTCCTGGTCGAAGACCCTTCATTGATCGGAATCGACGGGATCGAGTTGGATCGCAGAGGCAACATCTATGTGACCAACAACTTTGCACAAACGATCCAACGGATCACCAAGAACAGTCACGCCACCGAAACGATCATCGAGAACAACGGTGCAGCGCCGCTGTCGTCGCCTGCCAGCCTGGCGCTCAACAGGAACCACAAATCCATCTATGTGGCGAACCTGAACGAAAGCGGAGGCATGGTCCAAGGCGACCCGGACAACCCGCTGCTTGTGGAGGTGATGCTCCCGGTCCCGGTCCACGCATGGACCAGTGACTGCGGATAGGGGAAGGTTCCCGTAGGCAGAGATAGCTAGGGAGAGGTCCGAGGCGACGACTACGGTCGAAGCGGAGGTCCTCTCCTTCGCATGGTCCCCGGCAGGATCGGTTGATTGGAGACTCCGTCGACGGAGTCCGAGCATGGCCGTCTGGGGTGGGAAGCGGGGGTGTGGGCAGGACGAGTTGGCGGGACCCGCCAGCCACCGACAAGGCCGATGCGCCGATTCACCTATGTGGACTTGACATAGGCGTATCTCGACATCGTCGCTGTTGATGGTCCCGTATCTGCGTGCCGTGGTTCTCCTCTGTGATGTTGGAGCCGTATCTCGACGTTGTTGGCGGTCGTAGGTCGTCGGATACCGCTCCCGTCTGATAGCCAGTTGTTCATCGAATGGTCTCCCCTTGGCGTCGAATGGGTGAGGGCAGGCAGCTATGACGCCCCGTGAGTGGCCCGCGTGGCCTGATTGCCCGGAATCGAGTCTGCAGGCCAGCCTGCTATCGGCATCATTCGACATGCCGGTTGGAGGCTGAGCGACGCCGACCGGCCGGGAGGCCCGCAACGAGGCTGCCCCGTCGAATGACCATCTCGATGCCGACCGAGAATCAGGGTGTTGCGTGTTTCCTGTCGCCCATCGGAGGACGTTCGATGCTCTATCAGGATGACGACCCATCGAGAAGCCACGGCCCGTCTTTAGGTTCGCTTTGGGTCACGGGCGCATCGTGACATCAACACCAAAGGAGGTGAGCACAGACCGATCAAGGACACGACGAGTCCTGACCTGCGACGAGAAGGAGACCTACATGAGACGAGCATTTGCACTCATCATTGCTATCGGGCTGATGACGGCGTTGCTGGCGCTTCCAGGGACCGCTGTCGGTCGAGCAGAGTTCACCGAGTACATCGGGACCGAAACACAAACGTTGGGGCCGATCCTCCCCGAACCCCTCAAAGGCAACCTGCCAGTCGAACGGACCTCGTTCACAAGCGTCTTCGACGACGTGGCATATCTACCTGAAGGGAAGACTGCCTATCTTCCGGCGACTGGCGAAACGTTCGTGGATGGAACCCTCATCATCACGGAGACGTGGGAACTGTTCCCTGGGTTCTTCGTACCGTTCAATGCGTCCATGCACGGCACATCCGTGACGGTGGTCAACAACGACTCGGGAGAGGGAACCTGGGTGGGTAGATGGCAGGGCAAACTGGTCAACGGCGTTGGCTTCTACAAGGCTGTCGCTCACGGCACCGGCGATTTCGCCGGGATGAAGATGAAGATGGAGTTCACCGGCGATCAACCCTATCCCATCGAGGGCCGCATCCTGGACCCACACGGCAGCTAGACACGCCAACCGATATCCCAACCGACTGTGGGCCACACCTCCACACGGTGTGGCCCACGACTACCGAACAGGCCCTAGGAGCGCTCATAGCCATCGACCCGCCCGCCGCAGCGATCCCCGAATGACCCTCGGTGTATACACCAAGATCAACGCCGCAGATCTTCCCCAACCATCGATGCTGAACACACGTTCGACTTGAGCTGTGGGGTTGTCGTGGGGTTGGGGCCATGTGAGCCGGGAGTCGTTGGTCCCTGACATGACTGAAACCCCTACGCCGTAGGGGTTTCAGTTTGTGGGCGCTACTGGGATTGAACCAGTGACCTCTGCCGTGTCCGAGGCAGGAAGGCGGGTCGCTACTACTGGGTTCTTGGCCGTAATCCCTTGTGCTATATGGGTTTCTGTGCTCACTGTGTCGCGTTGTTTCGCGCTGTTTTCCGCCCTCTTGCCTACTTTTTGCCTACTTTGGAGATTCGCGCAACCGGATCCTCCTCCCAACCCACTAACGGAACACGGAATCTGACACGGGTATGACCTGACTCCGCCAAAGAGCCCTCTGTGCCAGCGAGGGCGCTATGAGCAAGTCCGCCACCTTCGGGTTATGAGCCCGTCGATACTCCTCCGAGCACCGTTGAACCTCGATAGTTGTCAATGGCCATTGACATTGAAGAGTGGACTCAAGCCGATGACCGCCTTGGCGCCATTGAATGGATTACCGTAGGGCCCCAGTTCCCGGTTCTTTGGTCGTATCCAAGTTGGGTCTATTCCGAGATCGCTGGTCAGTGGGCCGCCGCAGCTGAGCCTTCCCGGCGACGAACCGCGGCGATGATCGGCCGGTGAGTAGCCGGAATCCCTGATCGAGTAGCTCTACCTCCTCGCATTGCCACTCGGGAAACGCTCGCTCCAGGAGACCCTTAGCGATGGTCTCTGCCGCTACTTCCACTCCGCGCTCCGCCCATGGGATGTCGCGGCTCTCGCCAGGTCTCAAGCCCGTGCATTTCCACGAGTGCGTCGCGAGTCGTGTCATCGACGTTGTGGTATTCCCAAGCGTGGGCGAACTCGTGCAGGACCGTGAACGAATTGCCCGAGCAGAAGTCGACCCGCAGTCCCGAGCCGTCGCGGTTGAACTGCCCAGCGAGTCCGTCGCAGCCTGCGTAGTTCTCGTGAACATGGATCTCGAGATCCGGCAATGTGAGCCCTGCGACTCGGAATGCTGCGTCGGCGTCTGCGATCTGTTCGTACGACCTCTCGTCAGATCCGTGAACAACATGAGATGGGTTGCCGCGTCGGAGAACGGATCGTCGACCGTGCCGATGGGCGGTGTCACGGTCGCGAGCAAGACGCTGGCTGCGGATACGATGGGCATGACAGCCTTCATGCCCCGAAGCTGCGCCGCGCAACTTGGTGGGAGCCGACAACAGTCTTGCCCCAACTTTCACACGTTTATGTAGGTTGAAAGTTGTAGGTGGTTCCATGCGATACCGCTTCCAGGACGGCGTATGAGCGAAATGCTCGAATTCAGGGCACTCGGACCCTTCGAGGTCCTCCGAGGCAATGACCCCATCGAGTTGGGGCTCACAAACAGCGCATGTTGCTCGCGCTGCTGTTGATCAATGCCAATCGTGTGGTCTCCCGAGACCGGATCACCGAAGCGCTGTGGGGAGAGGACGCCTCTGACAAGGAGAATGCCTTTGGGTCTACGTTTCACGGCTTCGCACGGTGCTCGAACCGGAACGAAGCAGGGCGGGGAGAGAGCACGCTGCTCATCACCAAAGAGCCGGGGTACATGCTCACGGTCAGTCCGCAGCACGTCGACTTCCTCCGGTTCGAGCAGGGGCTTGACGAGGCACGAACACTGATCGAGGCCGACGCTGAGAGTGCGCTTGCGGCCCTCGACGAGGCAATCCACCTTTGGCAGGGTGACGCCTTGGCGGATTTCGCCTACGAGACCTTCGCTCGGGCAGAGATCGATCGGCTCGACGAATTGCGGCTGGAAGCCCTGGAGTTGCGATTCGATGCAAGGCTGCAGCTGGACACGCCGCCGAGCTGATCAGTGGGCTGGAGATCCTCTCTCGCCAGAACCCGTATCGGGAACGCCCTGTTGCGCAGCTCATGACCGCGCTGTATCGGGCCGGTCGCCAGACGGAAGCGCTGCGGACCTTCGAGCGCCACCGCCGCGCTCTCTCCGAGGAGCTTGGCATCGACCCGTCACCGGAACTCTGCCGTTTGGAGGAGCAGATCCTTCTCCACGATGAACACCTGGTTCACACCAGCCGCAGGACGGGACAGGCCTCCGAAGCAAGCAATCCCTACAAAGGCCTCCACGCTTTCCAGGAAGCCGACTCCACTCACTTCTACGGACGGGAGGGCTGCTTGCCGAGATGCTTCGCCGGCTCGACCGGGGCGATCGGCTGGTCGCACTGGTCGGGCCGAGCGGTTCCGGCAAGTCGAGCGTGGTTCGCGCCGGGTTGATCCCGGCCGTACGGAAGAACGCCGTGGCTGGAACCGCGGAATGGCTGATCGCACAGATGGTCCCAGGAGCCCATCCGTTCGCCGAGCTCGAGGCCGCGCTGCTGCGCACCCGAATCGACGGGCCGGACAGCCTCGCGGCGCAGCTCGGTGATGGGGACCAAGCGCATCCTGCGTGCTGCACTCCGCGTGTCTGCCCGGTGACGACACTCGACTGCTCCTCGTCGTCGACCAACTCGAGGAGCTGTTCACCCTCGTCGATGATCGAGACATCCAGCGACGATTCCTTGACGGACTACTCGTCGTCGTAGACGATCCCCATGAACGCGTGACCGTGGTGGTCACCCTGCGCGCCGACTTCTACGACCGGCCGCTGCTGCACCCGGCCTTCGGCGCCCGGCTCGGCGAAGCGCTGGTGAATGTCACCCCGCTGAGCGCCCACGAGCTGGAGGAAGCAGCATCCGTACCCGCCGCCATGACCGGCGTCAGCTTCGAGCCGTCATTGCTGGGCAGGCTCATCGGTGACGTTGTAGATCATCCGGGCGCGTTGCCGATGTTTCAGTACACGCTCACCGAGCTCTTCGAGCGGCGAGCCGGAGATGTCTTGAGCGAGGCAAGCTACGACGAGATCGGTGGCGTGCGCGGCGCCATCACCCATCGCGCCGAGGAACTATTCGGTGAGTTGGGGCCGGAAGAACAGGAAGCGGCACGTCAGCTGTTTTTGAGGCTCGTGTCGATGTCTGGTGAGGACACGTGGTCGCGTCGCCGGGTGCGGGCGGAGGAGATCGTCTCGCTGGACGTCGACGTTGTCGCCCTCCAGGCGGTCATCGATCGTTTCGGGAGCCGACGTCTGCTGTTCTTCGATCGGGACCGGGCCACTGGTGCTCCCACGGTGGAAGTAGGTCACGAGGCGTTGCTGACCGAGTGGGAGAGACTCGGTGACTGGATTCGTGAGGCGCGCACCGATCTTGTCCGTCATGCATCGTTCGTCTCCGCCGTCGACGACTGGGAGCGATCCGATCGAGATCCCGGCTACTTGGTGACCGGGGCTCGGCTCGCCGAATACGAGAAGTGGGCCGGAGCGAGCCGTCTCGATCTCAACGCTCGAGAGCTGCAGTTCCTCGGCGCCTCTCTCCAAGCCCGAGAACGCGAGGTGCGGGCCGACCAGGAACGTACCGAGCGGGAGGTGCGGCTTGATCGTCGCGCCCGCCGGCGGCTGTGGGCGGCGGTGGCAGCCGTGATCATCCTCGTCGTCCTCGTTGGGGGCCTCGTCGTGGCTACGGTCCTCAACGACACGACGCGAGTTGCGGTGGTCACCAGCAGTCAGGAAGATGCACTCGGCAAACTGCTCATCCGCGGCGTAGAGCAGGCTGCTGCTGACCTCCCGGTCGAAATCATGGATGTCATCCCGCCGATCACGGACCTCAGCCGCGAGTATCGCCGTCTCGCGGCCGCCGGCGTGGAGTTGATCATCGTTCCGGCGGGGCTCGACCTCGGTGAGCTCTATGACATCGCCGCCGACATGCCGGATGTGACGTTCGTGACGGTGATGGCCTCGGAGGCGACCAGAGTAGTCCCAACGTCGTTGCGCGTCGAGTTCGCCGAGGAGCAAGCCGGCTTCCTCGCGGGCGTTGCTGCAGCTGCAGAAACGAAGACCGGAGTCGTCGGGTTCGTCGGCGGCGCGGCCGTGCTGGACGTCGAGATGCGTCGGGCCGGATTCGAGGCCGGCGTCGCCTTCGTTGATCCCAGCGTGACGGTGCTCGCCCGCCATGTCGATGCAAATGGGGATATGGATCGAGCGTTTCTTCGTGCCGACCTCGGCAAGGCCGCGGCTGAGGACCTCTTCGACCGCGGCGCCGATGTGGTCTATCACACGGCCGGCCGTTCAGGGCTCGGGGTATTTCAGGCAGCTCGTGAACACACCGAAGCTACGTTCAGCGATCAAGCATTGGGGGATCGGCTCGGACTCGGATCAGATCTTGGAGGTCGGCGCGCTCGAGCAAGACTACGTGCTGTTGTCCGTGCTTCGCAAGTTCGACGTGGTTGCCAGCAGTACGGTCCACGATTTCTTGAACGGCGACCTCGACGCCGGGACCGTGCGCTACACGCTTCGCCGACGGCGGTCTGGGCTACTCGACACGGGGGAATCATCTCTCCGAGTTCGGCCGTCTCCCGTGTGGCTCAGGCCGAGGCCACCATCATCGATGGAACGGTCGAGATTCCGCTGGTATCCGGTGGGCGACGTCCTGCCGCCGCTGGAGGCGTCCGAGCCCGTCGGAACAGTCGAGGTCAGGTACGACGGATCTCAGTGCAGCCACCGCTACGACGGTCCCAACGTCGTCAACTCCGGGACAGTCGATTCGCATCGTCGTGGTCAATGACGGCGCGGTCATGTCCTGGGCGCGGCGTTTGCGGCTGAGTCCAGCACGCCTGCCAGCTTGGTCGCGAGCCGACCCGGGCAGAACACAGGTGGGCTACTTCGTCGCCACCGATGGTCGCTACGAGCTCAGCTGCGGGCCGAATCACAGAAACACCGAGCTGATGACCATTGACGTCACGTGAGCGCAGAGCGTCAACGGAGAAGCCGACGGATACAGTGGACCGCAGCCGACAAGTCGGTCGGGTATGGCTGTCGGAGGTCGGAACTCGTCGAACACCAGCCTGTCTATCGATCCGGTCTGTTGCGTCACCTTGGTCCCCTGTACGGCGCTGGACCGAACTCACACCCGGGAACATGGCGGGAACACTTGGCGGTGCGGCGAGGAAGGACCCCTTCGAAATCTTTTCTGTGTCCTCCGGAGAACGGTCCCTTCTGCCAGTGCTCCTGGGGAGGCGGCGGCTGTTCATGCGATGATGGCGGAGAGTGACCAACTCATATGCACCGGATCACCACCTGAGGTGATGGGTTGTCTCGCCGATCTGTAACCGCACACACGTCACAACCGGCTGGGTGTTCGGCGGCCGGCAAGGCCGTGGCAGTGCTTGTACTTCATTCCTGATCCGCACGGGCACCGCTCGTTGCGGCCCACCTTCGTCTACACCGCGCGATCATTGGCGCTCCAGACATTCGCTGCGTACAAATCCGCTGCTCCCATGCGGCGAGGTGCACCTCCTTGTCCCGCAATCGTTCAGCCAGGGCACCGAGTTCCCGCTCCCGGGCATCGAGCCAGGACAGTCCGCTGCCCCGCCTGGCGTGCGACCTGGTCAGCGAAGACACCAACAATTCGCGTCGCCCCCGTCGCCAACGACGGTCTCGAGCTCGTGGGCAATGAGCCCCGCTACGCCCTCACCCATCGAAAGCGGCAACCGCCTCGCAGTACCTCCGCCACGTAGACCACACCGCATCAGAGACCGGCGGCCCTTCACCGCCTGGACACCACCAGTGTGAGCCAACTCGGCGAACACCCTCCGATCGATCCTCGCCAACGTGCCCCTATCGAAGTCCATCAGCGCCACCTGCGATGTACACATGTATACACCGGGCAACTTGTTGCAGGTGCGTGTGTGATTTGACAGGGTTCGTGCGCGAACGCGGTGACAGCGTCGATGCGGCGTTCGCGAGGCCTGTCTCGGTAGCGGGGGCGGTTCGTCATCGCGTTCCTCCTCGGGATCTGGGCCATGTGACGGATCGTGGAGAATGACCCTTGGCACAGAGTTGGCGGAACATCCATTTCCGGACTCTCCACGGAGAATTCGGGTTCCTCGTTGCCGGCGAGTTCTCGGCCGTTGTGGATGCTGATGGTGTGGTCCATTGCGCCCGAGTAGACACGACAACCCTTTCAGCAGAGTGTCAGTAGCCCTGTCAACCGAATCCCATCAGAGTCGCCGGAACCCCGGAATCCGTTGCGCAGCAACGCTTCTCGCAGCATCGTCGAGTATTCGGAAGAAATCCCCTCGACCCGCGTTCCTGGACCGTCTCGGCTCGCCGCCAAGGATCCGCCAACCGTGCGCCAACTCTGCGCCAAGGGTCCGACACGACGATCACACCAACGACCCCGGCGACGTCCGAGATGAAAGGCCTGTCATCAACCCTCCAACCGCCAACGGACCAACCGGGACGAGATCGAACAGTGTTTCCCTGGCCGGCCGGCCGCCTCGAACCCTCTCACCAGAGTGTCAACAACCCTCTCACCAGCAGTGTCAAGGAACCCTCCAACTGCAGGTCAGACACAACGTCCGTGAACGCGAGCACCACCTCTCCGCCGGCTATAACCGAAAGAAGAGAACATCGAGAATGGCAACGAAATGACACTCTGCTGAAAGGGTCAACCCGCATGATCCGGCCATGAACAAACTCGACCGTCTCCTCACCGCAGAAGAACTCGCCGACTTTCTCGACGTTCCAATCAAGACCCTGTACGCATGGCGCTACCGGGGAGAAGGACCCGTCGGCTTCCGGGCCGGCAGAGCACTCCGCTACCGATGGACCGATGTCGAGCTGTGGATCGAAGACCGCATCGCCCACACGTGTCACTCCCGGGTGGCACAATCGCCGTAGAGGCATCGGGTTGCTGATTCGAGGAGGTGCCATCGTGGCATGGGTAGAAAAGACACCAAAGGACAAGGGCCACGCCTGGCGCGTCGGATATCGAGGCCCCGACCGGCGTCAACGCTACAAGACGTTCACCCGCAAGGCTGACGCCGACCTGTTCGCTGCGACCGTCGAGACCGACATGTCCCGCGGCGACTGGACCGACCCCCACCTCGGCAGGATCACCGTCACCGACTGGGCCTACCAGGTCGAAGCCAGCCGCCTCAACCGCCGGCCGTCCACGATTGCTCGAGACGACTCGTACCTGCGCAACCTCATCCTCCCCACCTTCGCAGACCACACGCTGGTCCAGGTCCAGCCCGTCGCGGTCCAACAATGGGTCGCCAAGCTCAACACGACCGGGTATGCGCCCGCGACGATCCGCAAGGCCTACGAACTCCTCGCCCGGATCTTCACCGCAGCCGTCGACTCGGGCCTCATCGCCCGCACACCGTGTCGGGGCGTCAAGCTGCCGAAGATCGAACAGACCGACAAGCGCTACCTCACACCAGCTGAGATCCAAAACCTCGCCGACGTCATCGATCCCCGGTTCCAGGCGCTCGTGCTCACCGCTGCGTACAGCGGCGCCCGGTTCGGAGAACTCGCCGGGCTCGGAATCCAACACTACGAACCGCTCAAACGGACAATCCGCATCGAACGGAACCTCACCGAAGTCTCCGGGCACCTCACCTACGGAGAGACCAAGACCCGCGCAGCGCGACGCACCATCTCGATCCCCACCTGGCTCGTCGACGTCCTCGCCCAACACATCGCCGCCTACCCAGGAAACAACGACCTGGTCTTCACCGCCCCTGCAGGTGGGCCGCTGCGTCGTACCAGCTTCCGCAGCCGCTTCTGGAAACCCGCAGTGCGCTCCTCCGTTGGTGAACCGTGCCGGTTTCACGACATGAGACACACCCATGTGGCGCTCCTCATCGACCAAGGAGCACACCCGTCGGTGATCGCCTCGCGGCTCGGCCACACGTCGGTGCGGACCGTCCTCGACGTCTACGGGCACCTCTTCGAAGGCCTCGACCGCCACATCGCCGACGCCCTCGACGCGCCCTCCGACGCACCTGCTGCCTACTTTCTGCCTACTTCGGAGCAGAGCAAGGTCATCGACTTCCCACGGAAATGACTGAAACCCTTGCAGTGCAAGGGTTTCAGGAGTGGGCGCTACTGGGATTGAACCAGTGACCTCTGCCGTGTCGAGGCAGCGCTCTGCCGCTGAGCTAAGCGCCCGTGTTGGGCATTGTATCCCGCCGAGGCGACGCCGGGAATCGAACCCGGGTACAGGGTTTTGCAGACCCTTGCCTCACCACTCGGCCACGTCGCCGAGACCTTTGTCAACAAAGGGCGGCCGAAACCGCCCTCCGAGCGGACGACCGGATTCGAACCGGCGACCTCAACCTTGGCAAGGTTGCGCTCTACCAGCTGAGCTACGTCCGCGCTGGCGTCGGATGGTACCACGGAGCCGTCTGAATAGATCATGAGCCGGTTGATCCAAAACCCCCCGAACCACGTGTTGTGGCCGGGAGTTCGTCCACTGCGACGAACTCCTGAACCGCGACTGGAACAACCACAAGCTGAGCTATCCGGTCTCCGCGTTCGATCACAAAGGCTCCTCCCGACAGGTTCACCAGGACGACCTTGATCTCGCCACGATATCCGGCATCAACCAGCCCGGGGCCGTTCACGACCGAGATTCCATAACGTGCCGCGAGGCCGCTGCGCGGCGTGACGAAGCCCGCGTAGCCATCCGGGATAGCCACCGCGATACCCGTCGCCACAACCGTCCGCTGTCCCGGCGCCAGCTCTGCTGCGTCACGGGCATACAGATCAACACCCCCATCTCCGGGGTGGGCGTGTGCTGGGACCGGGAGTCCGGCGTCGAGGCGCTGGACGGGAATCTTCATCAGTTCGCACCTGGGTCGCTTCGGCGGGATGGTATCGCGGACACCGCCGCCATGGTGCGCCAACTGTCGGGCCACGGGCAGTATCTTCTCATCAGTCGATCAGATGGACCTATGGCCAAGAAAGATCAAGAACCCCTCCTCCCCGGCAACGACGGTCGGTGGTTCCTCGAGGCCGCTGGCGTCGTTGATCAACCAGGAGTCCCACATCGAGCTACACCGAACTTCGCGAGCTCAAACCGCCGGCACCGGTCGTAGCGTCTGAGAGCGCCGCGGTCACCGCAAGCACGGCGGCGGTGAGCGGCTCACTCTCGGCAGAGGAGGACGCCGACGAAGACACGTTCGTTCCTGTTGCCGCACCTGCGGGCGATTCGCTTCCCGACTGGGAGCCCGACGCGATGTCGTCGCGACTCGGTGGCCGGGGCTACGGTCGCTGGATTGCCGCCGCAGTTGTCGTTGCGCTTGTCGCAGCCGCCGGCTTCGCCATCTACTACCTCCCCCGCGGCGTGCAGAAAGATGCGGACGCTCTCGCAGCCACCTACCGCACATCGCTCACCCAGCTCCGCAACGAACTCCCGACCACGCAGGTTGCGCTCCAGCTCCTCACCGACCCAGCGGCCACGCCGGACGAAGTCTCGAGCACCGTTCCGGCGATCGGGGATCTCAATACGGACGCCACCATCGTCATCCGCCAGGCCACGGCTCCCCTGCCTCCAACGGTGCCCCTCGTGCCGCGTACCCCGCTTGAGGATCTCGAACCCACACGCAACACCATGTTGATCCTCGGAGCCGAAGGCGAGGGAATCTCCGGTCGGCTCGCGACCACGTTCACGTACCGGTCAACCGTCCCTGCCCTGTTCGCCACGCCCGAGCTTCCAACACAGGCCGAGTCGTCGACCGTGGATCAATTGAGTGTCGCACTCGCTGAGTCGCTCGCCGAGACGGCTCGCCTCATCTCGGACCTCCCGCCGGATCCGACGTTTGCGGCGACCCGTGAGCTCGCCACCGAGGCATCGGCGCGGTATGCGACCTGGCAGCTCGAGTACCTCGACGCGCTACGCGAGGGCGACACGGCACGTGCCACGAGCCTCGTCACCGAACTTGACGCTACGCGAGATGGGATCGAGGACTCCCTGAATGCCGCGCTCGCCACGGTGAGAGCAGAAGTGGATCCCAAGATCGTGAGTCTGGCCAGCCGAGACCGAAGAGGCCGATCGCTGCGATTCCGTAGCCCGGCCGAAAAGCCGCGGCCTACCCCTGCTGTTCGAGGGCAGCGACCTCACGCTCGAAGTCCTCGGCGCCCTGGAATTCCTTGTAGACCGAGGCGAATCGCAGATAGGCAACCTCGTCGAGTTCGCGAAGTTCGCCGAGCACGGCTCTGCCCAGCTCATCACTCGTGACGAGGCCGGATCCTCCACGTGCCGCGGCTTCGATCCTCGACACGATGTCGCTGATGGCCCCAAACGTGACGGGTCGATCGGCAAGGGCTGCTTCGAGTCCGCGGCGCATCTTCGCCCGATCAAACGGTTCGCGACTTCCGTTTCGCTTGATCACGGTTGCACCCTTGGCCGAGCGCTCGAACGTCGTGAACCGCTCGCCGCACACCGTGCATTCCCGGCGGCGTCGAATGGCCGTACCCTCTTCCGCGGGTCGGGAATCGATGACGCGCGTGTCTTCGGTCGCGCACAAGGGACAACGCATGGAGGCTGAGGCTACACGATGCGGTTCGTTGGGGCTCACGGAGGCCCCGCCGCCGTCGGAACGTCGACGCCCAGCATCACCCGGGTCACCAGGTGCAATCAGGCGTCGGCTGCGTCGGGGATGCTGAGCGTCTGCCCGATCTGGAGGTATGCCCCGTCGAGTCCGTTGAGCCCTTCGATCGTCGAGATCATCGACCGGACGTCCTGCCCGGGTTCGGTGATCTCGGTAGCGATGGACCAGAGGGTGTCGCCGGCATGCACACGATAGTCGACGGTCGAATCGGATCACCGCTCGACAGTGCGTTCACGGCAGTCGCGAGGAGGAGCACAAACGCTGCAACGGTCGTGGAGATGATGACCAACGCTCGGACGCTGGTGCTTCGCTGCGAGATCATCTGTGTCTCCTCCTCGGTCGCCGATCTGCCGTTTGCCGACTCTCGCCGGCCCTGTGCGGCGGGCCCGTGCCCACAAGACGAACGTACTGTCCGGGTGTGACAGAAAACGGAGGCTCCTGCCGACCGAACATCTCTTCGTATCTCTCCGTACTGTATCGAACACCTGTTCGGTCGTCAAGTCGAACATGTGTTTGTCCATGATCGGGGGCGCATCGGGCCTTCAGACCAGCGCCGCCTCGGACAGTTCATCGGCTTGACTAGCGGCATGCGCCACGTATCGAGAGACGAGCGGCGGACCCGCCTCGGCGTTCGCCACCACCTCGCCGACACCGTCGACACGGTCGAGGAAGCAGCCGCGGCCGTCGTCGGCCTGCACGCGAGCGACCCGGCCACCGTCTATCTGAGCGCACGCGGACGGGTAGACGGTTTCAGCACCTCGGACCTGGAGCGGGCGCTCTACGACGATCGGTCGCTCGTCCGGCTCTGGGGAATGCGCCGGACCCTCTTTGTCACGACGCGCAGCCTGGCAGCAATCATGCATGCGGCCTCCCCCGAACGTTCGGTGCGCCGAACGACGCCGGTTTGAGCGCCTCCTCACCGAACAGGACAAGGCTCCGGATGCCGGTGCCTGGATCGACCATGTCGAGTCAAGGTCATCGAGGAGTTGACGGCCCACGGCGAGGCAACCGCCAACGACCTGCGCAAGGTGATCCCGGAGTTGCGGGAGACACTGACGTTCGGCGAAGGGAAGTCGTGGGGCGGGACCGTTGGCGTATCAACACGCATTCTCTTCATGCTCGCCGCCCAAGGGCTGATCGTGCGCGTCGGCCTCTTGGGAGCTGGGTCTCGAGCCAATCCCGGTGGGCCTTGACCTCACAGTGGCTCGGCGCACCGCTCACCGACATGGAGCCCGCAGCGGCGCACGCTGAGCTGGTCCGCTGCTGGCTGCGGCGATTCGGCCCCGGCACCACGACCGACATCAAGTGGTGGACCGGCTGGACCGTTCACGACACTCGAGCTGCACTCGCCATGCTCGACGCGGTCGAGGTCGACTTGGACGACGGCCCGGGCTGGCTGCTCGCCGACGACCTCGACCCGGTGGAGCCGGCCTCGGACTGGGTCGCTCTCCTCCCCGGACTCGATTCGACGGTGATGGGTTGGAAGGAACACATTGGTCCTCGGGAACACACACCGGCGCTGTTGCGACCGCAATGGGAACGCAGGCCCGACCGTCTGGTGGAACGGAAGGGTCGTCGGCGGCTGGGCGCAGCGAGAGAGCGGCGAGGTCGCCGTCCACCTCCTCGGCGAAGTACCGCTCGAGCACGACTGAAGCCATCGAAGAGGAGGCACACCGCTTGAGTGAATGGCTCGGACCGGTCCGCCTCATCCCCCGCTTCCGTACGCCGTTGGAACGTGAACTCACCGGCTAGCTCGATCCCTCGCTGTTTCGTGGGCGCCCTACCTCTTCGCGGACTGCGCCAGTTATGGTCGTGCGAATGACGATTCAGATAATCCCAGTCGGGGATATTCCGAAACACAGCGGCAGCAGGCTGCGGACTTGCTGGTGAGGGATTTCGCCCATTCCCATCTGGTTGGGACGACGGAGTCTGCCCGGCTGAAGTTGATCAGTTCCCCTGATCCCGCACCGGGACGCATTCGCCGCCCTATTAGGCAGTTTGGTCGTCGGCTGGATCGGTCGAATCCGGCATTCAGCCCACGCGTGGGAACTTCATCCGTTGGTGGTCGAACCATCCAGACAGCGTTCGGGGATTGGCACCCGGCTGATCGCCGCGCTGGAGACCGCGGCGAGAGACGCAGGGGTCTGCGCGGTGTGACTGGCTGCCGACGGTGGCTCCGCGGCACGGACCTATTCGGCGCGGACCTCTACCCGAGCGTGCTGGAGCGCCCCGCGCAGCTTTCGCCTGCCACCGGTCACCCCTTCACCTTCTCCCCGGATCGGTGTTCTCCGTCATCGGGGTCCTGCCGGACGTAGATGGCGTCGGCAGACACGACATCCTCATGGCGAAGCGGATTCAATAGCCTGTCCTTCAACCGGTCGGCATGGTCCCGACGTGTTCCGCCTCGACGACCTCGTAGGCGTCATCAGGGATCCCGGATGCGAACGAATCGGGCAGGGCTCCAGCGTCCGTACCCGAACCTGAATCATGCGGCCCCGTCTGCGACCGCACGGTATTCATGTCGAACTCGATGCCAAGCGCCTCGAGCTCCTGCCAGAGCTCCGTTCTTGAGGCCGAAGCCACTGGCGGTCCGTGTACGGCACCTCGATCAGATACAGGTACTGGGCACCGCCTGCGATGGGACGCGATCTCGTTCGCATCAACCTCAGAGCAGTCGAGAACAGCCACCACGAGCCCACCCTGCATGTCGCCCCAGATGCCTCCGAAATCCGGATGAGACGAGATCCAGTCGCTCCCCTCATCCTCTCCCGTCCACCGTTCACCCGTCAACCGCTCCTGGATGTCTTCGACGACGGTCGATCCGGCTTGGTCAACGGCGCACCGTCAACCTCGGTCGGGACGCAGTCAGGATTCGGAGACTCGCCACCCAATGGCGATGAACACGCCACAGACAACACAGCGAGAGCTACGACCACCCCAGCAAGACTTCCAGTCTTCACCATCCTCGCCCCTAGCTCGCTGGCGGACCTCAGCAGTCAGGCGCTCGCACACGTCGCATGGTTCCTGCCCTTGGCAGGCAGCACCATCCACGTGCCTCGCACATCAGATCGTAGACACCGAAGCGGGTCCGACTCGGTTTGGTCACGACAGCGCGTTCCCCAGCGCAGTTCAGGTCAGGTCAGGACCCGAAGTGTGCGACGGCGAACTGGGTCGCGGCGAGCATTGCCACGATCACGACGACAACCGCAGTTGCGAGAGCAACGCGCCGCGATCGCCGAAGGAGCCACCACACGAGTGCTGAGACGCCGACACCAATCGCGAGCGGGACGAGCTGCCACCAGTTGCGATAGGTGGTGTCAAGCAGCGGATCGCCAATCGGATTCCCCAGGAACGACCGGCACCGGGCCCAGCTCGAAGCCTCCGACGTCATCACACCCGTACGGGAGTGTCGCAAGGACAGCCACGATGGCGGCTGCGGCGGATAGCAGCACACGGGGAGCCGTTCTCGTCCGAACACTGGGATTAGAAGACATGCGGTCGACGGTCCGGGTCGCTGTTCACAAGACATTCAACCACGAGTCCCCGAAGATCCACCCAAATCGACATCGAACATATGTATTCGGTCGATCTGGGCGG
>CAWEEG010000007.1:0-211084 GCA_963808015.1 uncultured Actinomycetota bacterium | reverse complement strand
GCGCCGATCCCCGGTCCGCATTGGCACGATACCCCGCGCGATACCGCGTCCCATCCTTCGAGCAATCCAACGCGCATGATATGGCCCCGGGAGGATTGGGTCGCTCGAACCATGGTCGGCGGTGCGGACATCACGCCGTACGCTTCCTGGTGGGCGTCGGTATTTGGGGGGCGACTGCCCCTACGAGGGCCCGATGTCGTCCCATCCCACCGAGCCGACGGTCGTCGATTCGCACCGCGACGCTGCAGCAGCTGGGACCGCAACGGAGGCGGAGGTCCTAGATCGCGGGTATCGCCGTTCCCGATACGAGCGGAACAGCCGCTCGCTTCCCCACCTCGCTGATGACCCCGATTGGACGCCACCGACTTCGAGCGGCCGAGCGCACCTCAGACGAGGGTCCGCAACGGTGGTTCGACCGGTTCCGCCGCTGACAGCCGTCCAGGTTCGAGCGACTACTCCAACGGTGGTCGAGCACTCGGATGTGGGACACCGACGGTTAAACTCCAGAGGGCGCTCGTTGCGGGTACGGTCTATTAGAACATGGACATCAGGGAACTCGACGTGCCGTCCTGGACCGCACGGCCTCGGCAACTCATTCACCACGTACGCGATGGTTCGGAACGACACTCGTGCTCGTCGCTGCGGGGGTTGCGTTCTACGCCGTCCTCGCGATTATCCCGGCTCTGGTCATCGCCGTATCGCTCTATGGGTTGTTCACCGATCTTGACGAGGCTGAAGACAGATCGAGGCAGTGCTCGAGGTGTTGCCCGGCACTGACGTCGCAGATCATCGAAACCCAGATGCGATCGATCGCTCGGACGTCACCGGCGAGCCTGAGCATCAGTTTTGTTGTCTCGCTTGTCGCGTTTGCCTGGACGGTGTCGAACGCCACGCGAGCAATCGTGCGCGGCGTGAAGATCGCCTACGACCAGGAGGACGCCCAATCACTCCTCGAACGGAGGGTCGTCGCCCTCGGCGCAACCGTCGTTGGCATCGTGTCCATGCTCATCGCACTTGCGCTCGTTGCCGCGGTGCCGATTTGGCTCCATCGCTTCGACCCGACGGACGCGATCGTCACGTTCGGGAATTTCCGGTGGATCCTGGTCGGCGCAATGTTCGCCGTCCTCGCCGGCCTGCTGTACCGATACGCACCTCCGCACCGTCCCAGCGGGTGGCGCAGCGTCCTTCCGGGAATGCTCGCAGCAACAGCGATCTGGACCGTCGCATCGATCGGCTTCTCCGTGTACGTTTCGTCGTTCGGCCGCTACAACGAGACCTACGGCACCCTCGGCGCCGCTGTCGTATTGCTGCTTTGGTTCTGGTTCACCTCGCTGGCCATTCTCCTTGGAGCCGAACTGAATGAGGCGCTTGAGCTCGACGCCGCACGGGGCGGATCCGCCGAGGCTGCGCGCAGAGGAATGACGCTCACGATCACTAACTCGCGAGGCACAATGGGCATGATGCCCGAATCCACCTATCTGATCACCGGCGCAACGGGGTATCTCGGAAGACGACTCGTCCGAGAGGCCGAAACGCGCGGCCGGGTCTACGCGGCTTCGCGCCACCCGGCGTTTCAGGCGCATGTCGGGATCCCCGTAGAGCTCGACGTGTCCGACCGATCGAGGGTGCAGCGTGTCCTCGACGAACTCAAGCCGACAGTCATCATTCATGCCGCCGCCGTGAACCCTGGCCAAGGCGACGACACGATCATGTGGCAAGTGAATGCGGAGGGATCCGGCCACGTCGCGGAAGGAGCACGCGAAGTGGGCAGTCGCCTCGTTGCTATCTCGACCGACGTCGTTCACGACGGCAACCACGGGCCGTATGACGACGACGCCGCCGCGAACCCGATCAACCACTACGGTCGATCGAAAGCCGCGGGTGAAGTAGCAATACTGGCCCATGCTCCGGATACAGCGGTTGTGCGTACATCGCTCATGTATGGGCTCGACGAGATGGACCGCGGAACCGCGGGCTTCGCCGAACGTATCAACCGAGGAGAACCGCAGGCCCTCTTCTCCGACGTCCTTCGAAATCCGATCCGTGTCGATACGCTCGCCGTCGCCATCCTCCGTTTGGTGGAGACGACATATGCAGGCACCCTCAACATCGCAGGTCGACAGGTCCTCTCGCGCGAGGAGTACGGCCGCAAGATGCTGGCGTACTGGGGAGTCCCGACCGACGGCCTACTCGGCTCCGCGAAGGCCGCCGACATCTCCGAATCAATACCGCTCGATTTGCGTCTTGCTGTTGATCGCGCTGAGCAACTCCTCGGAATGGACTTTGCCGGCGTCGACACGGTCCTCTCCACGGTGCCCGAAACCGCTCCGTCGGATACCGGTCTCTGAGGGAGGCCGCGAAATGTCGCGGTCAAGTCTGCCCCTTCGTGGTCGATGGCTTTAGGGAGAGTCGCAATGGAAGGGCTGACATGAAGGGCAAGATCAACTGCTACCTCTGCCAACGAGCCGTCGCCGAGCATCGGCGCGGTGAACTGTGCTGGCTCAATGCCCTAGCGACCGGTGCCGCGAGACCTCTGGTGCCGAATTGGCCCCCTGCGCACATCCGCCAGTCCATGACACCCCAACGGTTCGCTGCAGCCAACTAGTTGTGACAACCTGGGGCATTGCCTTCAGGCGGCTAGCCCAAGATACTCGGATGTGCGCCAGAGCGAGCCCCCTCGAAGTTCCGCGCCAACATCCCAGAACGTGATCACCCTCGATGCCGAACTGCCGTAGAAGATCCCGTTCACGGAGATCAATAGGCGGCCGCAACCGCTCGTTCGATGCGATCTTTCAGTGGTGGATGGGCCGGGCAGCGTTTCTGTGACGAAACTCGCTCGTGCACCGGATCAACGGGGAAGTCAGGTGAGTGTCGGCGACCTTCGTTGACCTGGCCCTCCCCGTGTTGGATAGACCAACCTGTTCAGCAAGCTGCCCCCTGGCGCAGGTCGGCGCTCCGCATTCGGGTTGGATCTCCGCTCCCAAGAATTCGATGCCGTCGGGTGCACAGAGATAGGTGCCGTTTGCATCCAAGACTGCAATGCCGCCGCAGAAGATGCAGACGTAGCCGGTCGCGGTATTGCGGGGGGGTGTTTTCCATTCTTACCTATGACATCGACCAGCCGGTCCCCAGAACCAAGAATGGTTGACGCTGAACACTCGCGCACTAGTCAGCGTTAACCGGCCGGGTACACCGTCACCAACCCGCCCATGTCGTCCGTGGCTTCAGGTGGTGGTCGTGTCACCTTCGAAGAAAGCTGTTCCTCCGTTTCCGAAGCGAGGTCGCAGGCCGGATCTCTGAGACGAGCCCGCAGCAACGAGAACATGAACGGTCTCATCCGCCAGCATCTCCCGAAAGGCGTCGACCCGTCCATCCACGAGAAGACGAAACGAGGTGACGAGTGCTCGCAACATCCCAACGAGAAGAACCCCTGCGGTGCAAGGGTTCTCTCCGTCGGGCTGGCCGGATTTGAACCGGCGACCTCTTGACCCCCAGTCAAGCGCGTGAACCAACCTGCGCCACAGCCCGCACACCGGCATCCTACCGTCGGCCGCCGCGAAGCCTCCCGCAAGCGAACGGCAGTCGGACTACTCCTCCGTGTCGACCTCTTCGACCGCAACGATCACCTCGTCCGGGATCCCGTCCCCGTCGAGGTCGACGCTCACAGCCTCGCCCATCTTCGCTTCGATGTGATCGAGCACACCGTCGCCGTTGAGATCGATCCCTGCGGCTTCCACCACGGTTGTCTCCGCCACATCGGGGAGTCCATCGCCGGTGGTGTCGTACGCAATCGTCGTTGTCTCCGTGATGTCGACAGTGTCGGGCGTGCCATCGCCATCGAGATCCATGATCACTTCTTCGGTCACAACCCTGGTCCCGACATCCGGGATGCCGTCGCCGTCCACGTCAACCGCCGTCTCTGTGATCGTGGTCTTCTCGACGATGTTCGGCTCTCCGTCGCCGTCTAGGTCGGTCTCGCGAAGCTCGGTGCTCGTCACCGACACCCCGTCGGCGACACCATCCTCATCGATGTCGATCTCGGACACGACCACATCCGACGTCACAACGCTGTTCTCGTCGGCGTCTACCTCTACGACCTCAACGAGATCATCCACAACGTCATCTCCGGCAGATTCCTCGGTTCCATCATCAAACGTGGATTCCACGGCACTACCTCTGTTCCTCGGGTGCGGGGATCGTACTGGACGCCATGAACCTGTACCAGAAGGGTTCCATGTGGGAGGATGATCGACCGATAGAACATGAGAGACGCCTGGAGTGCGGAGCGTCATGCCCACCCCTCCGCAGTGACTATGGAAACGATGTCGGACTGGTTCTTCCTAGTCATGGGGCTCAGCGGTGGGCTCGCCATCTTCCTGCTTGGGATGGATCGAACCGTGAGCGGCCTCAAGGGCCTCGCAGGGAATCGTCTTCGATGGATCCTGGGACACCTCACCGGGAACCGCTGGTACGGGGCCGCGACGGGTGCGGGAATCACTGCGATCATCCAGTCGTCAAGTGTCACCACGGTCGTCGTGGTCGGACTCGTCTCGGCGCAAGCGATGACGCTTCTGATGTCCGTCGGTGTCATCTTCGGATCGAACGTCGGAACGACCATCACCGCGCAGATCATCGCTTTCAAGGTCACCCGCTATGCCCTTGCCGTGGTCGCCATCGGTTTTGCGATCGACTTCTTCGCAAAGTCCGAGCGTGTGGAGCGGATTGGGCGCACCGTCATGGGTCTCGGGCTTGTGTTCTTTGGAATGTCGGTGATGGGGCTCGCCATGGAACCGCTCCAGGAGCACCAGGGATTCCTCGACGCGATGGCGTCCATCTCGAACGTCTGGATAGGCATTGCGCTCGGCGCGATCTTCACGGCGCTCGTGCAGTCCTCGTCGGCCACGACCGCGATCGTCATCGCCATGGCTGCGACCGGCCTGATATCGCTCGAGCTGTCAATTGCGCTCGTCCTCGGCGCGAACATCGGTACATCGGTGACGGCACAGCTCGCCGCGATCGGAAAGCCAGTCGATGCCAAACGGGTGGCAGCGATCCACACGATGTTCAACGTCGTCGGGGTGCTGATCTGGATACCGTTCATTCAAGTGCTCGCATCACTCGCACTCCGCCTCTCACCCGCCGATGACATCCCCCGACAGATCGCGTGGGCACACACGATCTTCAACACCGCCAACCTCTTCATCTTCATTTGGTTCACTACGTGGTTCGCCAGGGCGGCGACATCGCTCATCAAGGACCGACCCAGCGATGAGATGATCAGGACTCGCTATCTGAGCGACGACCTTCTGGCGACCCCTTCCATCGCCCTGGATCGCGCCCGCATGGAGATAGCCCGCATGGGCACTCGGGTCAGGGACATGGTCCAAGCCGGTGTTCCGGCAGCGCTTTCCGGCACGGCCGAGGAGCTCACTGCGGTTGAGGATGCCGACGACGAGGTTGACGAACTCCACGGACAGGTAGTGGCATACCTCGGCAGGATCTCGGAAGCCGGCATCACCCGCGAGCAGACGAATGAGCTGCTCGGTCTCCTCGAGGCAGCCGGCGATATCGAGGCCATCGGCGATGCCGTAGAAACGAACCTCGTAGCCGATGGACGGAGGCGCCTCGAAGTGGAATCGAAATCTCGCCGTCCACGGCAGAGATCATCGACGATCTGGCGGCCGAGGTGCTCACCGCCGTCGATATTGCCGTCGGAGCTGTGGGCCGCGGCAGCTATGAAGCCGCCCGTCAAGCGATCAAGATGAAGCCGGAGATCACTGCGATGACAGCAGACGCCCGCGAACACCAACTCGAGCGTCTCACGGTTGATGAGCCGAACCGTGTCGACACGTATCGCATCGAGAACGACATCATCGAAGACCTCAGGCGGATCTACTACTACGCGAAACGGGCAGCTCGTGTCGGCGTTCCCAACGGCGAGCCACCACAACCGACGTAGTGCCCTATCCCGAGATCCAGCCGACGAGCGCACCGATCCCCTGCACGAGGCGCCAGCCGAGGTAGAGGGCGACAGCCCCGACCAGCAGCATGAAGCCGATCGGCCATCGCTGCGCGGAGCCGTTCTCCTCGTTCCGATCGGGGTCTTCGCCGCCGGTCATACCGGGGGGATACCGTGCCGTCGGGACGAGAAGTCCCGATCCTTCCTGGCGGCATACCGCAACCGCATGATGAGTTCGCGGCGTAGCTCCTCCGGCTGGATGACAGCGTCGACGACTACCTCCGAGGCAAGCCTCAGCAGATCGACGTCCTCGATGTACTCAGCACGGCGTTCTTCGACAAATGCGTCGCGTTCCTCTTCGGGAAGCGCCTCGATCTTGTTGAAGTAGACCGCATTGATGGCAGCCTCGGGTCCCATGACAGCGATCTCAGCGGTCGGCAGCGCCAATGTGGCGTCGGGGCGGAAGCCCGGCCCCGAGAACGCGTACAGCCCCGCTCCATAGGCCTTCCTGACGATGACCGAGATTCGAGGAACCGTCGCCTCCGCGATCGCTGTGAGCATCTTTGCTCCCGCCCGGATGATGCCCTCACGCTCGACCTTCGTCCCGATCATGAAACCTGGAACGTCGGCGAAGTAGAGCAGCGGGAGATTCATCGCATCGCACAACCACATGAATCGGGCGGCTTTGTCGGCCGAATCGACGAACAGCACGCCTCCGAGGTGGTTCGGCTGCGACGCCACAATCCCGACGGGTTTGCCGTCGAGCAACCCGAACGCGGTGATCACCTCTCTGGCGTATCGCTCCTTGATCGGAAACAGCGTCCCCGCATCGACGATCCCCTTGAGGAACGTTGTCATGTCGTAGACGGCCTTCGGATCCTCAGGCAGAGTCTCGGCCGGTCGGTATCCCTCCTCGGGCGGTTCGGGTGCGTACGCCGGAGGGAGCACCCACGTGTGGTCCGCCACGTAGCTGAAGTACTGCTGCGCCCAGGCGATCGCCTCTTCGTCGCTCGAGACGAGTGCGTCACCACAACCGGAGACTTCGCAGTGCATGCGAGCTCCACCCATCTCCTCCAGGGTGGCCTCCTCGCCGATGACCATCTTCGCCATGCGCGGCGAACCGAGGTACATCGAGGCTCGGCCCTCGACCATCACAACAACGTCACAGAACGACGGGATGTAGGCCCCGCCGGCAGCAGACGGGCCGAAGAGGCAGCAGATCTGCGGGACACGCCCGGAGAGCCGAATCTGGTTGTAGAAGATCTTCCCCGCGCCGCGCCGACCCGGGAACAGGTCGACCTGGTCGGTAATCCGGGCCCCGGCAGAGTCGACCAGGAAGAAGACCGGTAGCCGCTCGTCATAGGCCGCTTCAAGTGCCCGAATGATCTTCTCGACGGTGAGGCGCCCCCAGCTTCCCGCCTTCACGGTCGGGTCGTTGGCGATCACGATCACCGGTCGGCCGTCAATCGTCCCCCTCCCGGTGACCACAGCATCGGCTCCGTGGGCCTCTGTCTCCGAATTCGCGAGCAAGACCGTCCTCGACGAACGAGCCGGGATCGCAGAGAAGATCAACCCGATCACGAACGAATAGCTTGCCTCGCTCGTTCAGCTGGTCGTGATACCGCTCTGGGCCGCCCGTCGCTGCGCGGTCGGTTGCCACATGAAATCGGTCGCTCAGGGATCCGGTCATGTCTCCCTCCTCTTTCGCTTGCGGGCGACGACCCGCACGGGTGTGCCCGTGAAATCGAACGTTTCTCGAAGACGCCGTTCCATGAAACGAAGGTAGTCCGGAGCAAGGTCGCCGCCACGGACGAACAGGATGAATGTCGGTGGTTCGGTCTCGGCTTGGACGGCGTAGATGATGTGAGGCCGCTTGTTCTTGCGCACCGGGGGTGGATGCGCCTCCTGCCACGACCTGATCAACCGGTTCAGTTCTGGCGTGGCAATCCGGCGGCGACGGTTCTCCAGGACCATGCGCACCGCGGCTGGGAGGCGCACGAGGCGCGATCCGGTCTGTGCCGACACGCGAAGAACCGGAGCCCAATCCACGAAAGCCAGCCGATCGGCCACCGAGTCCTCGGTATGGAGGCGTTCCTCTTCGTTGCGGATATCCCACTTGTTGAGAACAAGGATCAGCCCGGCGCCCGCCTTCACGATCTCCTCCGCAAGCCGCTGTTCCTGGTGGGTCGCACCGCGGGTACCGTCGATCATCATCAGGGCGACATCGGACTGGCTCAACACCTCGCGGGCCCGCATCACGGCGTAGCGCTCAACTTCGTCGGTGATCTTGGTGCGGCGTTTGATTCCCGCGGTGTCGATTATCTCAAAGGGTTCGCCGTCCAGATCGACCACCAAGTTGATCGGATCTCTGGTCGTGCCGGGCACCTCCGATACCAGCACCCGGTCCTCACCTGCCAGACGATTCAGCAGCGTCGACTTCCCGACGTTCGGACGGCCGATGATCGCAAGACTGGCGATTGAACGGTCGGATACCGCCTCGCCAACGTCGGGCAGCAACTCAACGAGTCGTTCCAGGAATTCACCGGTGTTCCGCCCGTGAAGCGCCGAAACCGGGAATGGCTCTCCGAGGCCGAGCGACCACAGATGAGCCAGGTCGCCCTCGACAGCCGGGCCGTCCACCTTGTTCGCGACGAAGATGTACGGAATCCCACTCTGCTGCAGGATCCGAGCGACACCGACGTCGTCGTCCGTCAAGTCGGAGGTTCCGTCCGTCACGAAGACCGCCACGTCGGCTCCTCCAACGGCGATCTCTGCCTGTTCGCGAATGTCCGCCGTGAGTTCCTCCCCCGGCCGAGCTTCCCAACCACCGGTATCGATCACGATGAAGTCGCGACCGCCCCAGTCCGCATTGAACTCACGACGATCACGCGTGACCCCGGCTTGCTCGTCGACAACTGCTGCCTTGCGTCGAACCATCCGGTTGACGAGCGTCGATTTCCCAACGTTTGGCCGACCCAGGATGACAACAACCGGAAGTCGACTCATGCGGCAGCTCCTTCGATGAGGCCTCCGGCGGTTGCCGGAGTGACGATGATTGGGACTGGAGAGGCAGCGCGGAGGTCCGCAAGCGACATGTCGTCGAGAAAGACGTCGCCGGAGAGTGCAACGTCGGGCAGCAAATACCGGGAAACCAGCTTGGTGTTGTTGACGATCGCGTCTCTGATGTCCGCCCCGACGATCAAGCCGGTGACGGCGGTGTTGCCTCCAAAGAACCGGTTCTCGACCGCGACAATGTGTAGCGACCGCCCGCTCAGCCGTTCGAGGTGCGGCACAAGTGGTTCGAGAGCCGCAGCACCGTAGGTTCCCGTGAGCACACCAACGGGGCCGTCTCCCGCCGACGGATCCGGACCGGTGTGCCGGGGCGCCCGGTAGCCCTCGCCAGGAGCGGACGGAATCGTTCTCCACTCCCCCGTCATCACCGGGACACCGGCATCTCCGCCACCGGAGAGAGCCTCGATCTCGTCGGTGAAGGTTCGGATCATGCCGATTCCGTTCTCGTGTTGCGGGAAGTCCTCGTACGCCTCCCGCTCAGGAATCGGCCGGTTCGCTATGAGATACAACTCGTCCGAAGCGAAGAACAGCCTTCGGCCAATCCGGCGCATCGCTTCCTCCTGCCAGAAGTGAATCGTATCCAGGTCGGCGGCCGCCTCCTCTGTCGTATGCACACGGAGGTTCACCTCGGTGTTGTATCGCGACAAGCCGAGCGGCACGATGCCGACCGACGCGAGGCCGCCATACCGAGCAAGGATCTCGGCCGCCGTTTGGTCGAGCACGGAACCCGCATTGATGCCGGGGCACAGGACCACCTGCCCGTGAACGGTCACCTCATAGTCGAGGAGCGCTCGAAGCCACCGCAGCGACGTCGCCCCGCGTGGATTGCGCAGCATGCGGGTTCGAACCTCGGGGTCGGTGGCGTGGATTGAGACGTAGAGGGGTCCGAGGCGTTCCTCGACCACCCGAGCCAAGTCCAGTTCGGTGAACCGGGTAAGCGTCGTGAAGTTCCCGTACAGGAACGACAGTCGATAGTCATCGTCCTTCAGATAGAGCGACTCACGCATCCCGGGCGGAAGCTGGTAGATGAAACAGAACTCACAATGGTTGTCACACGTTTGCACGCGATCGAAGATCGACGAGGAGAGCCTGACGCCGAGTGGCTCCCCTGCACTCTTGCTCAGCAGCAGGTTTCGCTGGCCGGCGCCGTCACGGATGGTCAGCTCAGGATCAGCGTCATCGACGAGTTGCTGGTACTCGATGACATCGGACGGCACGATGCCGTTCACGGCCACAAGTTCCGCGCCGACGGAAAGCCCCGCCTCGGCGGCGGGACTGTTGTTCACTATCTCGATAACGGTGGGATGTGACATCGGTGCTTCGATGGTACCCGTCCATAGTGCAGACCCGATGCCCCCTATCCTCGATCGCATGATGCCCAAAGTGCTGCTGGCCGAGCCGCGTGGCTTCTGCGCAGGCGTCGAGATGGCGATCAAGGCACTCACATGGATGGTTCAGACCTTCGAACCGCCGGTGTACTGCTATCACGAGATCGTCCACAACGCCGCCGTGGTCGACGCGTTCGAACGCGCCGGCGTGGTGTTCGTCGACGACGTCGACGACGTACCCGCCGGCCGACCTGTCATGCTCTCCGCCCACGGATCGGCTCCCGAGGTGGTTGCGGCCGCCGAGAGCAGGGCCGCGGTCACGATCGACGCCGTGTGTCCGCTCGTGACCAAGGTTCACCACGAGATGCGGCGGATGTCCGACCGCGGGTACAACATCATCTACGTCGGCCACGAGGGCCATGATGAGGCGATTGGAGCGATCGCTGAGGCGCCCGAAGCTGCGACACTCATCGACCCGTCAACGGCCTCGGATCGTTCGAACCAGCCGACCCGGACAAGGTCGCTCTGCTCGCCCAGACCACACTCGGTCTGTTCGAGTGGGAGGGAATCCTCTCAGATGCCGGCGAACGCTATCCGCTCCTTCAAACCGCCAGGAAGAGCGACCTCTGCTACGCGACCACGAACCGACAGACGGCAATCCTTCGCCTTGCCGAAGACGCATCGGTCATCCTCGTAGTCGGCTCCGAGAACTCATCGAACACCCAGGCGCTGGTACGTGTGGCGCACATGGCCGGCGTGCGCGGCCTACCGAGTTGACGGCCCCAATGATGTTGACTCGGCGTGGTTCAGCGGCGACGACATCGTCGGCGTGACGGCCGGAGCCTCGGCCCCCGACCAACGTGTACGTGCGGTGATCGATGCCGTCGCTCCCGGCGGCACCGTCGAAGTCGTCCGAGTCACCGACGAGGATGAGTATTTCCCACTTCCGCCGAGGTTGCGCACGTTTGTGAAGACGATTCAGTCCCTCGTCGAGGGTGCCTTCGCCGCCCCAGTCCCGGGCGCTCCCGGCCCAATCGAAGACGACCGCGGCTGGGATGCCAGCGAAGCATTGGCGTTGCTGGGGGTCTAGTTAGTAGCAGGACAGGGCCAAGACTCGAGACACGAGACTTGCGGTAGGCCTCATCTTGGTGGTTCTGGCTCCCGGGCCGCCCCCTCCCGCCCTCGCTGCGCTCGGGCACCCTCCCCACCTTCGGTGGTGGAGGCGAAGAGGATATTTGCCTCCACCACGGAGCCTGAATCCACGGTTGGTCGCCTGAGGTGTTCTGTTCGGGTCTCAAGTCTGGGGTCTCAAGTCTCGGGTCTCCAGTCTCCAGTTTCGAGTCTGCGGCTGTTTCGCTCCTTCAGTCACCACAACGCAGGTTCGCCACGGCTTGCTCGACCACCTCGAGAATCGTCTCAACGACCTCGTCGATCCCAAGATCGCTGGTATCCACGATGATTGCGTCGTCTGCCGGGCGTAGCGGGGAGGTCGCACGGGTCGAGTCTGCATGGTCCCTGGTTGCCAGCTCGTCAGCGATCTGTTCGAGGGTCTTGCTCGCGGCTTCTGGATCGTTCGCTCGCCTGGCAGCACGTACCTCCGGTCGCGCGGTGAGGTAGATCTTGACCGGTGCATCTGGGAACACCACCGTGCCGATGTCGCGCCCCTCAACAACGGCAGCACCGCCGTGGTCGACAACCCATGATCGTTGCAGAGCCACGATGCCCGCTCGCACCTCCGGGTGGGCAGCCACGATGCTCGACGCCGACGTCACCTGGTCTGCTCGCAGATCTTCGGTGACATCAACACCATCAACGACCACAATCCCCGCCTCGATCGTGATATCGGCGTCACGAATGGCGTCTACTACGGCTTCGGCCTCCGCGAGATCAGCACCGCTTCGCACAGCCAGGAGCCCAGCGGCTCGATAGGTCGACCCCGTATCGAGGTGGGGATACCCAAGCGCAGCCGCGACCCTGCTTGACACGGTTGACTTCCCGACCCCTCCGGGCCCGTCTATTGCGATGACCACACTGCCTCCAGCGTCTCGTAGAACGACGGCCAGGATACGCCGGCAACGGACGCCCCGGCAATGGTGACGGCACCCTGCGCAGCGGTTGCGGCAACGGCTCCCGCCATGGCAATCCGATGGTCGCCGGCTGCGTCGACCGTCCCGCCATCGAGGAATCCGGTACCCAGTACTTCGAAACCATCTTCGGTCGCTTCGGCTCCTCCGCCGAGCGAGCGGATCATCGTCGGTGATGCTCTGCGTGCGATCGCTCTCCTTGACCTTCAGTTCGGCGGCATCTCGAACGATCGTGATCCCTTCCGCATACGCCCCCAGCACCCCAACCAGAGGCAACTCATCGATCGCCGCGGCAACAGTATCCCCCGAGACCTCAACTGAGCGCAGATGTGCGCCCGTCACGGACACGGTTCCGATCGGATCGCCATGAATCGAACCGGTCACCTCTCCTTGCACCTCTGCGCCCATGGCTTCGAGAATCCCGAGGAACCCAAGACGTCCAGGGTTGAGGTTCACCCTCGGCGTGACCACGCGAGCACCGGGAACGAGCGCGGCGCTCGCCCACACATAGGCGGCGCTCGATGGATCGCCGGGAAGAGCATATTGGGCTCCGGGAACCGCCCCCGGGACGATCCGCGTCCGGGTCCCATCCGATTCCGCGAGCCCGAACGCCGCGAGCCATCGCTCCGTGTGGTCTCGGAACCCGCCCGGACCGTCGATCGTCGACGGCCCATCCGATCGGATTGCAGCAAGCTCGAAGGCGGACCGAACCTGAGCCGACGCGACGTCGATCTCGACATCAGCCCCGTGCAGATTTGCGGCGCCGGTGGTGAGGGGCGCCGTTCCATCGGCCGTGAGCGTGATGTCAACCCCCAAGGCAGCGAGGGGATCCACGAGTCGGCCCATCGGACGGGATGAAAGGGACTCGTCGCCGGTGAGGGTCAGCCGAAACGGAAGGTACGCAAGGGCACCTGCAAACAGCCGCATCGTCGTTCCCGAGTTTCCACAATCGATGGGAACATGGGGGTTTGTCGGCATCCCAATCGGCGTGAATCGGTCGCCGCTGCGGCGGAGTCCAAGTCGCTCGAGTGCGGCAAGGGTCGCCAACACGTCCCTCCCCGGCGCAAGGCCGGTGATCTCGCTCCCATCGTCGGCGAGCGCCGCAAATACGAGTGCTCGATGCGACAGGGACTTGTCCCCTGGAACGTTCACTCCCGCCTGGAACGGACCGGAGGCCGGTCTAAGCGTCCTGGTTTCGCCCATCTGCAGCCTCCCCTCCAACGGCGTACAGCGCTCGAATCTCGTCGATCGTCAGCGTACGATGCTCACCGGCCTTCAGTGATCCGTCGCGGACTGGCCCGATGGCCGTGCGAACGAGCCGCTCGACGGGGTGTCCGATCGCGTCGAACATCCTGCGGACAATTCGCTTTCGCCCTTCGGCCATCTTCACCTCGACCAGCGAACGGCCATCTGACTGATCCAAGAGGCGCGATCGACACCGCGCTCGCCGTCCCATCGTCGAGGTGGATCCCCGCGGCGAGTTGACGCAGCGCTACCTGTTCGACGGTCCCCGCAACCAAGACGACATAGGTCTTGTGAACGCCATATCGGGGATGTGTGATCCTCAGGGTCAGGTCGCCATCGTTGGTGAGGATCATGAGACCCTCGGAGTCGGCATCGAGACGCCCGGCCGGGTACACGCGTTCCGTCGTGGGGACGAGTTCAACGACCGTTGGCCTTCCCTGCGGGTCGTCTGCGGTACTCACCGTGCCGACGGGCTTGTAGACAAGGTACGACGCAAGGTCCGGCGCCAGAGGCAACGGCAGCCCGTCGACCTCGACTCGCACGGCGGACGGATCGATCTTCTGTCCCAAGTAGGCCGGCTCACCGTCGACCAGCACGCGGCCGTTCCCGATGAGAACTTCAGCGTGCCGTCGCGAGGCGTAGCCCGAGCGGGCGATCAGCTTCTGGAGTCGTTCGATGATCCCTCCGGTCGGAAGGGGCGCTCAAGTGTCTCAACAATCTCCGCCGGCGGCACATGATCAGCGAGCGGCGGCAAGTCTCGGGGATGGTCGATCCCGACCTTCTCAAGAAACAGCTCCGTCGTGCCGTACAGCAACGCTTGGCCCGGGCCGGGTGCCGTCCCGATCTCGCGTACGAGTCCTCGACGTACGAGCGTATGGAGCGCCCGCTCAGAATCGACACCTCGCACCTCGGAGATCTGGCCACGCGAGACCGGCTGCCGGTACGCGACCACCGCCAACGTCTCGAGTGCTGCATTCGAGAGGCGGGTCGCCCGCTCGGATGCAGCGAACCGTTCCAGATACGGAAGCATGTCTGCAGCGGTGTAGAACCTCCAACCGCCGGCGACGCCGCGAAGCACCATGCCCGACCGGCGCTCGACCAGCTCCCGTTCGATCTCGCCGAGTGTCTCTTCAACGTCGCTGAGCGGCGCTTCGACGACCTCGGCGAGCTCCTGAGCGCTGATCGGCGACTCCGCCACGAACAGGATCGCCTCGATCGGACCGCGGATCTCGCTCACGTCAGCTCCTCTCCCCGGAGCAGCGCGTCGAGCTGTTCTGTCGCCGCTGCTTCGCTGTAGTTGATGAGAATTGGGGACGTTCGGTCGTCCTGGGACACACGCAGGATGCCCCACCGGGCCAGCTCGAGCAGGCCGAGGAAGTATGCGACAACCTCCACTGAACGTGAGCAATGGGCGACCACGTCGTCGAAGTCGGCTTCGATGGCGGTCGCCATCCGATCCTGCAGATCGAGCATCGCCTCCTGCACGGATGGCAACTCCAAATCGAGATGGTCGACGTCGAGGGAATCGTCGACGTCGACGAACACCCGCTCAGCGAGGGCGGCCAGGCCGGCCGCGTCGACACGCAGCACGAAGTCGGGGGGTGTTGGCGTCACACCTTCGAGACCGACGGTCCGAGCTACGTGCCGTTCGTTGGCTGCAATACGATGTGAGAGAACCGCGGCCACGTCCTTGAATGTCAGGTTCATGAGGAGCCGTGACAAGAGCCGGTCGCGTTCCTCTGCCAGCGCCAATTCGTCATCGAGATCGATCTCCCGATCATCAGGAAGGAGATGACGGGCCTTCAACTGGATGAGCGTCGACGCAATGAGCAGGAACTCACTCGTCACGGTGAGATCCATGCTGGTCATCACATCGAGGTATTCGAGATACTCGGTCACGAGATCCGACAGGCTGAGCTCGGTGATTTCAACCTGATGTGATGTGATCAGCTGCAGCAGAAGGTCGAGGGGCCCCTCGAACACCCGTGTCTTCACCTCATACGTCATGGACGACGATGCTATCGCTCCCGACGCCGGCACACGAGGAACCGGAGTCACTCGTCCGCCTCTGATCAACACCTGCCAGCGATGTGGATCGAACCGCTCAGGAGCCGGGGATGGGTGGAGTCTGGTAAACGTGACGGCCAATTCACCGCATCTTGCTTCTTCGAGTTCCTCGGCACCGATCCGCCCGTGATCTCGATAGGCCCACATTCGCTTGCGTCATCGGAAGTCGCATCACAGTCCAGGACGTCGCAATCGATCGAGCCACCGGCACCGGGGTTCGGACGCCACTTGCCAACATCGTGGAGTAGCGCCGCTTCGATTGCCTCGGAATCACCTGGGAGCATGACCGCGACACGACGAGCGACGGTGATGGCGTGGCGTTGGTCCGCGACGCCCTGCTTCCAGAACAGCGATGCGCAGGGGCCCGAGAGGTGATCGTGTACGTACCGCTGTTCTTCCGGACTCAGAGGTCGGGCGACGTAGTGAGCGAAGAACCGGAGGACCAGGTGCCGGGCCTTGCGAAGGGGCGCCGTCACGACGCGGCCTTGCACCCCACACAGCGTCGCGCGGCCGGCAGATACTCGATACGGTCCGGCTCGATCTCCTCACCGCAGGTTTCGCAGATGCCGTACGTCCCGGTGCCGATCTTGCCGATCGCCTTGTTGATCCGGTCGAGCCGATCCTTGGCCGACTCGACGAGACCGAGGACCTCGGTGCGTCCCGCCGTCACGGCGCCGGCGTCGGCGAAGGCATCGCCGTAGTCGACCGAGCCCGTGAGGGCTCCGGATTCGTCGGCGCCAAGGTCGGTCAGCTGCCGAATGACCTTCGCTCGCTCCTCCAGGAGGAGTGCTTCGGCGGCTGCTTCATCGATCGTCGCGGTCATCGGGGAACCCGTCCTCCTGTTGCGCCCTACCGGGCTCGAGGGTGTGCCATCACGAAAACCTCATGGAGATGATCCGGAGACACACGTGTGTACACCTGTGTGGTGCTGATACTAGCGTGACCGAGCATTTCCTGAACGGTTCTTAGGTCCGCGCCACCCTCAACCATGTGCGTCGCTGCCGAGTGGCGGAGGACATGGGGTGACAACGACGACGGTTCGATCCCTGCCAGGCGGCCGTTCCGTTTCACGATCTCCCACATCCCTTGTCGGGTCAGGCCCCTCCCCCGGGCGTTGACGAACAGGACATCACTCCGCTCGTCCTCACTCAGGAGTCCCAAGCGAATCGGGAGGTACTCCCTGATGGCTATCCGCGCGTAGCTGCCGAGCGGGACAAGGCGCTGCTTCGATCCCTTGCCGGTCAAGATGACGGTCGCCGAATCCAGGTCAAGGTCGGTCAACCCGACCGTCGCCGCCTCCGTCACCCGCGACCCGGTTGCGTAGAGAAACTCGAGGATCGCTGCATCGCGAACACCGAGTGGGGTGCTGCGGTCCGGCGCTTCGATCAGCCGGATCACCCGTTCGACGCTCAGCGCTTTCGGGAGCGTTCGCGAACGGCGCGGCACATCGACCAAGATCGTGGGGTCGTCATCGGAGATCCCCTCGACCACGAGGAACCGGTGATACCCGCGAACCGCGGCCAGCTTCCGCGAGCGGGTCGAACGTGCCAAGTCCCGAACGCGTGAGATCCTCGGCGAATCCTGCCACGGTTCCCGATTCCCCGGCCGCGTCGAGGAACGTGAAGTAGTCCAGGAGGTCGCGCCGATAGGCGGCGACCGTATTCAGCGAGAGGCCGCGTTCCGACCTGAGCGAACCGAGGAACTCCTCCGCCTCAGCGGGCAGGGGCTTCATCGACCGGCGGCGAGGAGGAGTCCTACGACGGTCTTCGCATCGGTGATCTCACCAGCGTGTACCCGATCAAGGGCCTCGGAGAACGGGATCCGCACAATCGTCGCGTGTTCTTCCTCGGCTCCGACCGGATGAGACGCGATCGCCTCAAGGTCGCTCGCCCGATAGATCGTGATCACTTCGTCGCAGAACCCTGGTGTCGTGATCATGTCGGTGAGATGCTCGAGCAAGCCCGGCGAGAACCCGATCTCTTCCTCGAGTTCGCGTCTCGCGGCCTCTCGCCGGTCCTCCCCCGGCACGTCAAGCTTCCCTGCAGGAATCTCGAGGAGGTTGCGCCCGAGAGCGGCGCGGTGCTGTTCGAACAAGAACACGTCGTCACCGAGGATCGGGACCACCGCGACGGCACCGGGATGCGAGACGACAACTCGTGTGATGGTCTGCCCATTCGGCGTCGCGATGGTGGCTCGATCGAGCCGCAGGAACGCCTCCTCGGCGATCGTTCGTGCGCCGATCATCCGGAACTCGCCCATATCAGTGACTCGTAGCGACAGATATCTCCGCTTCGCTCCGCTCGCCCGAAACTGTGGCTCGACGGCGCTCAAGTGCAGCGCCAACGAAACCGCTGAAAAGCGGATGTGGATCGTCGGGGCGTGATTTGAACTCCGGATGGAACTGCGACGCGACGAAGAACGGGTGCGACGGCAGCTCGATGATCTCAACGAGCCGGTCATCGGGCGAGAGCCCTGAGAACACCAAACCGCTGTTCTCGAACTCGTGACGGTATCGGTTGTTGACCTCCCAGCGGTGACGATGGCGTTCGTAGACCACCGGCTCGCCATAGAGATCTGCCGTCCGGGTTCCTGGCGTGAGTTTGGCCGGATAGATCCCGAGCCTCATAGTTCCACCGAGATCCTCGACATCGGCCTGGTCTTCCATCAGATCGATGACGGGGTGCCGAGTGGTGGGATCGAACTCGGTGCTGTGCGCCCCGGCGTGGCCGAGCACGTTCCGTGAGAATTCGATCACCGCACACTGCAGGCCGAGACAGAGACCGAGGAACGGCACACCGTTCTCGCGGGCGAAGCGAATCGCTTCGATCTTGCCTTCGATCCCCCGGATGCCGAACCCGCCGGGTACGAGCACACCGTCGAGCCCTTCGAGATGCGTCGAAGCAAGCAGACCTTCAACTTCTTCTGCCGGGATCCACCGAATCTCGACGTCGGCACCGTGCTCCGCCGCCGAGTGGCGCAGCGATTCCACGACCGAGAGGTACGCGTCGGGCAACTCGACGTACTTGCCGATGAGCCCGATCGTGACGGGTTCGTTCGCGCGCTCCATACGCTCGACCATCGAGCTCCAGGACTCCATGATCAGGAGGCCCCGTATCGAGACCGAGTTCGCGGCACACCACGGCGTCGAGTCCGGCCGCTTCGAGAGCGAGCGGCACTGCATAGATGTTGCCGACGTCGAGTGCGTTGATCACAGCGTCTGGTTCGACGTCGCAGAACAAGCTGATCTTGCGCCGCGCCGGCTCCTCGATCGGCCGGTCGGAGCGGACCACGATGATCTCCGGCTGGATACCGCGTGACCGCAGCTCGGCGACACTGTGCTGAGTTGGCTTCGTCTTCAGCTCTTCACTGGTCGCGAGGTACGGAACGAGCGTCACGTGGATGTAGCAGACGTTCTCGTGGCCGACGTCCTTGCGGACCTGCCGGATCGCTTCGAGGAACGGAAGGCCCTCGATGTCGCCAACGGTTCCCCCGACTTCCGTGATCACGACATCGACTTCGTCGTTCTGTCCGAGTTTGCGGATTCGACCCTTGATCTCGTTGGTGATGTGTGGGATGACTTGAACAGTTGCTCCGAGGTAGTCGCCCCGTCGCTCCTTGCGGATCACCGACTGGTAGATCGACCCGGTGGTCACGTTGGAGTCTCGGCTGAGGTGCACGCCGGTGTAGCGCTCGTAGTGGCCAAGGTCGAGATCGGTCTCCCCGCCATCGTCGGTCACGAACACCTCGCCGTGTTCGAACGGATTCATCGTGCCCGGATCGACATTGATGTACGGATCAAGCTTCTGAATGGTGACCCGGAGCCCGCGGGCCTCGAGCAGTCGACCCAGGGAAGCAGCAGTGATGCCCTTGCCCAGACTTGATGTCACCCCACCGGTAACGAATACGTGTTTGGTCACGCCGCGCTCCACCTCGGAAGGCCGCAGCATACCGAACGTGCTCGCTCGAGTGCACCTTTGCCCAAGATCACTCTCCTGCGATTTTCAACAGCTCTTCGGCATGGGCCCGTCCCCGTTCGCTGTCGGGGAGGCCGGCAAGCATCCTCGACAGCTCTTCAAGTCGCTCGTCTCCTTCCAACCGCTCGACGCTTGCAGTGTTCGCGTCGCGCCGCACAACAAAGTGAGTGTCGGCGAACGCGGCCACTTGAGGAAGGTGCGTCACGCAGAACACTTGTCGCTCACCGGCAAGATCCTTCAGCTTCTTCCCCATCGCCAGAGCCGTTGCTCCTCCCGTCCCCGCGTCGATCTCATCAAATGCCACCACGGCCACCTCTCCTGCACCCGCAGCGAGCCTGAGGGCAAGGATGAGACGGCTCAGCTCTCCACCAGAGGCGACCTTGGAGATGGGGCCCGGTTCGAGCGCACGATCCGAGGAGAAGTTCAGAACGACCTGATCCCCGCCCTCCGGACCCGGCTCACGTTCGGTGATCTCAAATGCGACGACGGGATCGCTGAAACCAAGATCGAGCAAATGGGTGACTGTCCCGACGGCGACCCTCTCTCCTGCGACCCGACGATGACCGCGCAGGTCCTCGGCGGCTACGACGACGTCGGCTCGGGCATCAGCCAGCTGCTGTTCGATCACCTCTGACTGGCCGAGCAAGCCCTCCAGTTCTTCCGCCCTGTGCGTGGCGGTCTCCCCGAATGTCAGGACCGAATCGAGATCGTCTCCGTACTTCCGCTTCAGATCGGCGCAGAGAGCGAGGCGCTGCTCGACATGTTCGAGCTCTCGGGGATCGTGGTCGAGGTCGGCAGTCACCCGAGCGATTCCTGTAGTGAGTTCGGACAGCGACTCGGAAAGCTCTGAGCCGAGATCGGCAAGTTCGCTCAGCGACCGATCGACTCTGGACGCCGCCCTCAGTTCCCGCACAACGCGTTCGAGCGATCCGGTAGCACCCTGGTCACCTGCCGCCTCGCGGACGGTGCCGAGCCGCTCTCGTAGTTCCTCAGCATTCCTGAGCCGGCCGGCCCGCTCTCCCAACGCCTCTTCGTCTCCCGGCTCGAAGCCGGCGCTCACGATCTCGTCCCGCTGGAACCGGACCATGTCGAGTTCGCGTTCGAGAGCTCGGCGGTCGCCCCCAAGTGCTGCCGCACGTTCGTTCACCTCGACGTAGGTTTGCCAGACATCCGCATATCGATCGAGAGCTTCTCGGCCCTCGGCACCCATTGCGGCATCGAGAGCCCGCCGTACCGCGCGTGGCTCACTGAGCATCGTCCGATCGTGTTGGCCTACAACGTCGAGAACACCGCTCAACACCTCGGCCAGGCTCGCTGCTGTAGCCAGTGAACCGTCAATCGTCGCGCTTGACCGCCGCCGATCAACTCTACGCCCGAGGACTCGCTCGCCGTCCTCATCCACGAATCGGGCCTGCGACAACCGTCTCGTCCCCGGTCGGACCGATCTGATCCTTGCGCGCCGACTCGCCGCGGAGCAGGCGCAGCGCGCCGAGCAAGAGTGTCTTCCCGGTCCCGGTCTCACCGGAGATCACCACGAGGCCTGGCCCCGGCTCAAGATGTGCGTTCGGTATCAACCCGAGGTTCTCGACCGTCAACTCATCAAGCATCAACTCAACTCACCGTCCCATCGACGGCCGGCATGTTCGAAAAGCGAAACATGACAGGAACGGTAGGCCGCTGGTGTGACAGACGGCGGACCGCCGCTGCTTCCGTAGTCGGTACCGGTCCGTCTGCGGCCACCCCTAGGGCGTCGTCTTTCGCAGCATCCACACGAGATTGGCGAGCACCAGGCACAGCAAGCACGTAAGACCTGCCACGACCGCCACACCCCAGTAGTCGGTGTCGGTGAATCCGGAATAGACCAGATCGCGGGAAATGGCATCAATGTCGAACGAACGCTCGACATGCCAAAGTGCCGTAGCGAACCAGGCCCAAGCTGCTGGCAAGGCGACCACAACCACAGCCGCAACCGCAGCCGCGACCCAGAGACTGCGCCGCACGTGAGGTCGCGTGAGCCACCACCACACCGACAGCACGACCCACGCCAAAGGCGTCACGACGTAGAGCACGGTGAACACTCTCGCGTCCGACACGTTTCCAACGTGGTACCAGATCTCCGCGGCCCAATCGGGCAAAACCATCTGACGGTCGAGCACAATTAGGCCCATCCGAAGGGCGACGATTGCTGCAAGCAGGCCGGTCGCCACTCCCGATGTGGTTGCTGCCCAGAACAGCCGATCTCTCGAGGCGCGCGCCGACGGTACGTCGACGCCGGCATGTTCTGCTCCCATACCGTGACGATACCGATTCGACACCATGCGACCCAATCAGGCGTTCATCGTTTGCGACGGCTCAGATCAGAACCGGAATCGGAACGAGAGGCTGCGGACCTAGGCGTGCGCCAATCCGAATTGGTGGCGTACGGCTTGGGGGAATGGATGAGTGTCGAGTGTCAGGAACTGCGCTCTCTGCGAGCCCGCGCGCAACCGTCACGAGAGCACCGGGGTCGACGATGGCGATCTCGCGGCCATCAACGTTCACCCGCGGGGTCGATCGATCTCCACGGTCACGCCGATCTCGGCGTCGGGCGAAACAACCAGACTTCTCGAGAGCAGACTGTGCGGTGCGATCGGCGTCAGGACAAGTGCCTCTACCTCCGGATCAACGACCGGTCCGCCGGCCGAAAGCGAGTACGCCGTCGATCCGACCGGTGTGGCGACGATCAGCCCGTCGGTCCGATAGTCGGCGAATCGGTTGCCGTTGATTGCTACGCCGATCTCGATGATCCGTTCGCTGACAACCTTCTCAATGACGACGTCGTTGATCCCAACCGCGTCGAACCCGGGGCCACGCACACCCACCGTCATCACGCTGAACACGCGGAGACGGCCGCCCGCGAGGGCGTCCACGAACGCGTCGATCTCGTCGGGAGCGAACTCGGCGAGATACCCGACGCGCCCGACGTTGATACCCGCGACCGGAAGTTCCGATGCCATTGCGAGCGCAGCGGCCCGGAGAACCGTGCCGTCTCCGCCCACCCCGACAACGGCTTCAACCCCGACCGGCAGCACATCACCAGCAACGACGATCGCCTCGACCCCTCGGTCCACACTTGCCTTCGCCAACGCCGCCGCCGCCTCGGTTGCGAGCGGCTTCTGATCATGCACGACCATCGCGAATCTGTTCACTGCTGATGCTCCTCTGAGACAACGCGTCGTACGCTACCGGCATCAACGCCCCGTTCGGTGATCCTGCCGTGAACGAGAAACTCTCGATTGCCCTCCGTACCGGTGATCGACGAGCCGACGAGGCCGATGACACCCACCCCGGTTCGATCCAGCGCTGCGGTGGCCTGTTCGATCGCCAGCACGTGTACGTCCGGGTCGCGAACGATTCCACCACTGCCAACCATCTCCCTACCAGCCTCGAACTGCGGCTTGATCAGAAGAATCCAGTCGGTATCGCCGGTCCCGAGAGCGCGGATTTGTGGAGCGACGAGCGCCAGCGAAATGAAGGAGAGATCGGCGACCACGACATCGAACGGAGCCCCCAGCGGAACGGGGTCGGCGTACCGGATGTTTGTCCGTTCCACGACAACAACCCGGGGGTCGGTGCGAAGCCGATGGTGGAGTTGACCGTATCCGACGTCGAGAGCGACCACATCGGCGGCTCCGCGTTGCAGGAGGCAGTCGGTGAACCCTCCGGTCGATGCTCCGACGTCGATCGCCCTTCGACCTTCGATTGGCACGCCAAAGGCCTCGATTGCGCCGTCTAGTTTCGCCCCGGCGCGACTGACGAAGCGCGCCGGCGGGCCTTCAATGGAGAGCGGATCCTCCGGGGCCACGAGCGTCGACGGCTTCGGCGACGGGTTCCCTCGCACACGAACCCGCCCGGTGTCGATCAGCCGCGGCGGGCTTCGCTGCGAGAGGGCACCAGTCTTCGCCGCACGAGCTCGGCATCGAGGCGTCGCCTGGTCAGGGTGGACCGCTTCCCCGGTCACCTTGGACATCGTCGAGGGCACTCCCGAGGAGTTGAGCTACCTGCTCGGCAGTCTCGGGAGCGTCGGCGGCATCCGCTGCTCCCAGCTTCGCCTCGAGTTCGTCGAGGTCCTCGACATGTCCAGCTCCCGGTTCGTCTGGCTTCTGTGTCATGGCTCTATTATCCCGCGACGTCGTTCGTTTCCGCGGACATCAGAGCGTCGAGGTCCGCGATGGAGTTGATGGTGTGGTGCGGACGTGGAGCCGTAGAGGCGGTCATGTCGGGCCCCGTTACGCCGGACAAGACCAGGATCTTCCCCCAGCCGGCCCGGTCGGCCAATGCAATATCGGTCTCGACGCTGTCGCCCACGACCCAGACTTCCGGGTGCTCGATCCTGTGTTCGATCAACTTCTGCATTGGTAGATTCGGCTTCCCGCACACAACGGGATCAACGCCCGTTGCGCGTTCCACGGCCGCGACGAACGCCCCGGTATCCTGGGTACTGACCCTCCTGCGCCGGATACGTCGCATCGTCATTGGTCGCAACGAAGCGGGCGCCACGCCGAACAGCGAGGACGGCGCTCGTCAACCGTTGGTAAGAGAGCCCCCGGTCGAGACCGACGACCACGGTCGTCGCACGCGTGTGTTCCGCAGTCACCTCGATCCCCTCAGCAATCAGGGTTTGCTCAAGCTCCTTCGATCCGAATACGAAGCAGATCTCGCCGTCGTCGCGCAAGAGGTCGGCCACTGCCAGAGCGGACGTGATGACGGCGCCGGCCGAGGCTCGATAACCGGTGCGACGTCGGATGTTGTCGGCCACGGTGTCGACAGAGCGCCACGAATTGTTGGTCGCGAAGAGCACCTGGTGGCCCGCTCGTTCGAGGGTCGTGAGCGCTTCACCGGCTCCCGGCACACCCGTGTGATCCACGTACACGACGCCGTCAAGATCAAACACGAACGTCTTCCTGCTGTCACCGGAAAGACCGCCGATCATGCGCGGTACTCGGTTGGCGTCGGCCCAGCCTCGGACTCGCTGCGATGCATCGTGATCGATCGAGCCTTGAAGCCGTTGGACTCGAAGAAGTTCTTCGCCAGACGGTGTCCGGGACTCACCCGGGCATCAAAGAGGTCGATTCCGCGATTGCGGAATTCCCTCATCGTCACGTGGAGCATCGCAGCCCCAACTCCGACGCCTCGCGCCTCGTGATCCGTGAAGATGAGCTGCACCACCCCGATACGGCGATCGGCCATCGGGGCGAGGAGCGGTTGTTCGACACCAGCGAGGAAACCGAGAGGTACACCGTCAATGAGCCCAACAACAACAATCCCGTCTGGTCGTTCGACCAACGTGTTCAGAGACCTACCCACGGGCTCAGGCAAGCCGTCGGAGTATGGCCAGATCGAACGAATCGCGCGCTGCTCTTCGGCGAGCCCGGAGTAGAGCCGTTCGAGGTCGCTGATGTCGTCGGGCTGGGCGAGTCTCGCTCCGACCGTCATGAAAGGCGTGGGCGTCATGGCTTCATGATGCCGTACCCGCGTGGGAACGAGAACCACGATGCGAGGCACCGCACACGCTAAGGGAATCGATCCCGATCCTCCGCTGTTTCGGCCGGGCCGGCAGCAGGCGGCTAATGCCTCCCCCGCACACGCTTCTCCCATCCCCACCGGGTCACGAGCCGCACGGCTTCGATGGCAATACCAGCCGACATCTTCGAAGCACCCGCCTCGCGTTCGCTGAACTGGATCGGCACCTCGGTGATCATCAATCCGGCGAGTTGAGCCCGCCATGCCATTTCGACTTGGAAGGCATACCCCGATGCCTCACACGACTCCGGATGCAGTTGCTCGATCGCGTCGCTGCGGTAGGCCCTGAATCCTGCGGTCGCATCCTCGATCGAGATTCCGAGCATGAGTCCTGCGTACCGGTTCCCGGCTCGTGAGACTGCAATCCGATGCCACGACCACCCCACCGTGCCTCCGCCGGGCACATACCGGCTCCCGATTGCGACGTCCGCTCCCGCATCGATCGCCGCCACGAGTCGGCTCAGGTCGCGGGGGTCATGGGAGAAATCGGCATCCATCTCGCACAGGACCGTTCCCCCGAGGTCGATGGCCGCCGCAAAACCTGCCGCATAGGCCTGACCAAGTCCGGCCTTCTGGGCCCGATGGAGAACCGTGATCCCGTCGTCATCTGAGGCAAGCACGTCGACGATTGCTCCCGTCCCGTCCGGCGATCCGTCGTCGACCACTAGCAACCGGAAGCCCTGCGAGCGCACGGCGGCGGCGATCGCCTCGATGTTCTCCGCTTCGTTGTAGGTCGGCACGATCACGATGACATCGCCGGGTCGCGTTTCAATTGCCTCGCTCATGAGTAGGGCCCCGGTCGGTTGCGATTACACGAAAAGACCTCGGACGACAGCGAACTCGGCTTGGCGGCGGACGCTTCAACAGCGACGCAGGTTGCCACCGCGGTCGCTCAACCGGCGCAGTCTCGACAGATCTTCTTGCGGGGATTGGCGAGCTGGCTCGTTTTGAGAACCAGGAAACAGTTGGAGCAGACGAACTCGCCCTCACTCGCTTCGACAACACCCTGCTGGTCCATAGCGAGCTCGGCCCGTCGGATGGCCCGCATCTCGGCAGCCTCGTCGACCACGAGCGTCTCGGTGGTCTCATCTTCGGTGAGCATCTCGAGCTCTTCGGCCTCGAGCTCGTCGAACGCCTCGTCTGCTTCCTCGCCGTTGCCGTCAGCCGCTTCCGTCTCGTCGGTTTCAGCGGGTACGTCGTCGTCCGCATCGAGCACCTCGTCGACGAGATCCTCTTCCACGGTGTCCTCGTCTGGATCTGACACGTCTTCGGCTAGGTCGTCATCGACGAATTCTTCGGTAGCCATAGGTGCAACCTCCTGCGGCCGGGGAGCATACACGGGCATTTCGGTTCCGGCGACGGATTCCCATTGTTTGTTCGATCCAATGTCAATCCAACCGGCGTTGATCGGGCTCGAGAACTCGGCCGCCCGCTCCTAGATCTTGAAGTTCAGCGACCCCTCGACGATCTCAGCCGAGAATGGACCCGTCCCGACGATCTCACCATCGGCTTCGACCAGCCAGTCGTGTGGGATTTCGACGTCAACCGATCGCCCGGTTGTACGACGCACCGCAGTATGTGTGAGGTGGGTGCCCCTCACGACTCTGCGGATGACCGCAGGTGCAAGCCTTCTCGGGCCCGAGTACACCTGAACGTCGAACAGCCCGTCGCCGGCGGCGGCCCGGGGAGCGACGTTCATTCCTCCACCGAAGAACTGGCCGTTGGCAATCACGACATTCCATCCAACCGCTGCAATCGTGCGCTTGTCACACTCGACGCGGATGTCATCCGGCGCAGTTCTCGCCAGCGCCGACCAGAAGCCTGCGAGGTACCGTCGCGAGCCCATCCAGTCCGGGAACCTCCCTGCTTCGACGACCGTGCGGGCCCCGATCCCGGCATTCACCGCGTTGAGGAAGTACCGCCGGCCAAACAGTCCCTTCAGGCGGCCAACATCAACCGGGTAGCGATCTTCATCGAGGAGGTGATCGGCGGCGGCCTCGAGCTCATTCGGAATCGCAAACGTCCGAACGAAGTCGCTTCCCGATCCGGCGGGCAGGATCCCGAAGGTCGGAGGCTCCGCCCACTCGTTCTTGAGCAGTTGATTCAGGACAAGATTCGCGGTTCCATCTCCTCCGACCGAGACGAATGCCTCGTATCCGAGGTCGCGACCCTCCTGGACGATCCTTCCGATAGCTTCGGCGCTCTCCGACGTTCGAGCCTCGTAGCCGACCGACCGCGCATTCGAGCGCGGACGTGGCTCTCAGCGTGAGGTCGCGCCCCCTTCCGGCCGACGGGTTCACGATCACCCACCAGCGGCTCACGTGCGACCGCCCACGGCAACAATGCCCCGATCCGTTGCGGCGATTGCTGCACCTGCCACTGCTCGCGAGCGCCGGAAACGCGTCGCGGATCTGGCGCATGAGGTCGAGGAGCTGCCGACAGTTCCGGACGAAATCTCCTGCAGCGAAATCATCGTCGCCGAAGAGCTCCTCCAGATCCGCCCCCGCGACCCATCCGTAGGCGAGCGGCGCGAATCCGGGCTCGGGCGCTCGCGTCGCGGGTACGCGCCGTTGCTCCTCGACGGCCGTCACCGCTCTCCACGCCGCCTCGATGCGTGAATGGCGCTCGGCAACGATCCCAACAAGTCGAACCTCTTCTGGGTCGGCTCGACGGGGTTCGAAAGTGAACATGGATACAACAGCGGCGAACTCGGCGGCGGTGAGCCCGTCGAGGAGACCGTCAGCGGCCGTTTCGACGAGAAGGAGGTCAAGTTCGCTGTAGACGCGGCGAAGGCGCTGGCCCTTCTCCGACAACACCCAACGCCTGACGTAGCCGAGCTCGCCCAGAACACGCATCCTGGCCTGGAACCGATCGACGATGTCGTCACCTCTCCGGGAACGACGTCGCTGGAGGCGGCGCAGATCTTTCGCCGATCTGCGCGATCGCGCAAGCCAGCCGAGGTGTTCGTCAATCTTCGGACACCCCGCGATCGTGGAGTCCTCGACCGGGACGGCCTCGCCCACGTCGAGCCGATCGGGTTCCCATCTGCCGAGCGACGACGACGCGGACTCGAGGTATTCCGGATCGTGGCTCAGAATCGGTTCGTCGAGCTCCATACTCCCAAGGTGGCGCGGAACGACGTCGAAACCCACCAATGTGGCCTTCTGTTGGCTTCCGTCTTCCGAGAGAAGCAGATACTGGGGGTTCGTTCCATATCCCCTCGCGAGGATCAGCCATCGATGGTCGTCGCCCAGGTCGAGCACATCTCCCGAGTCGAGCCCGTCGAGGAAGACCCGCGTGGCATCCACTCCCTCGTCCGATCCAAATGGCGCCGCAGCGTACGCCTCGACGTCGCCTCGTTCGCACTGAGCCGCTGCGAGATATCGCACCACCTCGGCCTCCCGTTCTGCGATGCGCTCGTCGAGCCGACGCGCCCGTTCCTGAACGCTGAACTGGGCAAACGAGGCCCGAAGCAGCTCCTGGGCCCTGTCCTTGGGATAGTTGGCCACGAGGTTGACCGCCATGTTGTACGACGGTTCGAACGAAGACACCAGCGGATGACTCCCCATCGCTGCGACCTCGGCGACCTGTTTGAACGGCACGTAGGGGCTGTAGAGGATCACGGCGGTTCCACGATCGTCGATCCCCCTTCGGCCTGCACGCCCCGTGAGTTGGGTGTAGTCGCCGGCCCGGAGCAGTTCATGCGACTCGCCGTTGAACTTGCTGAACGATTCGAGGACCACCGCCTTCGCCGGCATGTTGATGCCAAGCGCAAGCGTCTCAGTGGCGAATACGAGCTTGATGTACCCGTCGGCGAAGAGTTGCTCAACCGCCTCCTTGAAGGCTGGGACCATCCCTGCATGGTGCGCGGCAACACCACTCTCGAGCATGGCAAGCCACGATTCGTAGCCGAGCACGCCGAGATCGTTCGGATCGAGGTGGGCAATGGCATCGGAGGCGAACGAACGAATCACCTCTCGCTCGTCGGCGGACGTGAGACGGAGCCCTGCCGTAGCGACGGTTCGGGCCGCCTGGTCACAACCGACACGCGAGAAGATGAAGTAGATCGCAGGCAGCATTCCTGCGGCGAGCAACGCCTCAGACACCTCGAGTCGTCGCGGCGTCGCGAAGCGGCGCTGTCGACCTCTGCCTTTGCGCAGGAGGCTGACAACACGCGGGTTGGGCCGTAGGCCGTCTTTGCCAAAGACCGGGAACCACTCGACAGCGTCACCGTGATAGCGGTCACGAAAAAGGTACATCGACTCGAGCGGAACGGGACGCTGTTCCTCGACAACGAGCTCAGTCGTACCTCTGCGCGCCCTCATCCATCCAGCGAACTCCTCACCGTTAGCTACCGTCGCCGACAGGTTGACAAGCTGAATATCGGCCGGCAGATGGATGATCGTCTCCTCCCAGACTGAGCCGCGGTACCGATCCTGGAGATAGTGGACTTCGTCCAAGATCACAACACCGAGCCCGTTGAGCGCATCCGAGTCCGAGTAGATCATGTTGCGGAGCACTTCGGTCGTCATGACCACCACGGGAGCCTCGCCGTTCAGGCTGTTGTCGCCGGTGAGGAGTCCGGCTCCGCTCTCCCCATACCGGGCGACCAGATCCCGGTGCTTCTGGTTGGAAAGGGCTTTGATCGGTGTGGTGTAGAACGCCCGTTTCCCGGCGGCCAACGCGATCTCGATCGCGGCCTCCGCAATCAACGTCTTCCCCGAACCGGTTGGGGCCGTCACGACGACGGACGCTCCACTTTCGATCGCTTCGATGGCTTCGACCTGGAACCGATCGGGTTCGAATGTTTCTCCGGCGAGGAACCGCTGCGCAGCTTCGCCGAGGCGGTCGTTCATTTCCGAAGTATCCAGCGCACCGCGAGGATCGCCAGTTCGTACAGCACGTACATCGGCACTGCGAGCAGCGCCAACGTCAACGGATCCCCGGACGGAGTGATGATCGCGGCAAACACAACGATGACCAGAACCGCCCAGCGCCGTCCCTCACGGAGTTGGGCGCTCGTGAGGGCCCCTGCGGCTGCGGCAGCGAAGATGAAGACCGGGAACTCAAATGAGATCGCGAAAGCGAAGATGAATCGCATCGCGAACTTCAAGTAGAAATCGGCGTTGATCACCGGAGTGAGGGCGTCTCCCCCGAAGTCCAGCAGAAACCCGAGCCCACGCGACAGCGACCAGTAGCCGACGGCGATCCCGGTGAGGAACAACGTCACGAAGATTGCGGTGATCGGCACGGCCCAACGCTTCTCGCTCGGAGTGAGCGCAGGTGCGACAAATCGCCACAACTGATACAGAATCACCGGGCTCGCCATGATGGCACCACCGAAGAGGCTCACCCGCATGACGACGGAGAACGCTTCGGTCGGTTTGAAGTACGCGAGGTCCTCGCCCGGAAGGGCGATGCGGTACGGCCGCACGAGGATGTCCAGGATCTCTTCGTTGAAGATGAAGGCGATAACCGTGCAGATCCCGACGGCGATCAACGCCTTCACTACCCGGCTGCGGAGCTCCCTCAGGTGCTCCATGAACGGAATCGGCTGAGCCTCCGTCACGGTGCGGCCGTTTGGTCGTCGGGGGATTCGACCTCGTCCGGAGTTGTGGACTCAGGGTCATCGGCCCCCGGAGCCGGTTTCGGATCCGCCGCAGCAGGTTCCGGGCTTCCGGCGGGGTCAACCGCGTCCTTCCCCGGCGGGTCATTCTCGTCGCTGCTGTCTGGAATTGTCGCCGCTTGGCCGAAGGTCGTCACCGTCTTGGTGAGATCCTCCTTGATGCTGTCGAAGTCTCGTTTGGCGCTGAGGAACGGCTCAACCGTCTCCTCATAATCCACACCGAGAGCGTCGGTCATCGAGCTCGACGCATTCCTCACCTTGTTCATGAACTCGCCGGCTTTCCGGGCGAGATCGGGCAGGCGGTTGGGACCAAAGACGATAAGAATCACAAGGACAATCACCACGATCTCAGAGAATGAGAGGCTCCCCATCTCCGGAATGGTAGGGCGTGATGGGTGGCATGTGGATCGGGGCGAAACCGACCCTGAAACCTATGGCGCCCCCGGGATCAATCCCGGAGGCACCGATGACCCCTCAGCTCATGCCCGCCCGGTCACGAATCTGATGCGGCGAGTTCCCAGAACCACTCCTGGCCGTCGAGGGCCTGAGAGAATGCCTCGATCTCCTCTTCGGTGATCGGGCTAGCTGTCGCCACGATGTCGTATCCGACACCGGTGGCGAGAAGAACACTCACGACACGAGGGCTGGCGGGCCGTCGTTGTGTCGTGCCACAGAATGGGCAGTCGAAGCGGTAGCGACCTTCGTCGGATCCTGCAGCCATCTCGAGACCGACATCGTCGATCGTGAGTTCTACATCTCCGCAAGTGGTGCAGGTCGTTCGGATGGTGGTCATGCTGTCTTGCTCCATTGCCAGCGTCGCATAACTCATCGGCATCCGAGCCGTTCTCTAAATGACTATTTCCACCTAGTCATTCCGTGCGCGGCCGGCATAGCGCGTCAGGATTCGTGCCCGAAGGTCGGCCGTCGAGTCTCTGACTTCCACACCGTCGACGAGTTCCGCGGAACCACCCAACCGGAGAAGCAATCGGGCGGCAACGGCCGAATCACCCACACTCATCCGGATCGTCATACCGTCGGCGCCGTCGTCGAGAACTTCGACCGGGTAGTACTCCGCGACCCACCGAGCCGCGTCGTCGAGTCGGATCACCGCGTGGACGTCGTCATCGCTCGGCGTGTAACGAACAGCTGCTTGACGCGACGCCGGTTCCGCGTCGAAGCGCTCCCCCGTCACCTCCGTGGTTCTGATCCGATCGATCCGAAACACCCTCTCAGCGTCGGCCGTACGACAGTGCCCCGAGACGTACCAGTTGCCGAGTGTCGTGAACACCGACCACGGCTCGATCTCACGCACCTTGCGTTCGCCCGACGCAATTGACGTGTGGTCAATTCGAACGACGTATCCCTCGGCAACCGCTTCCCGCAGATCGGCGACCATTGACGGCTCGGGGAGATCAACGACCACGGCGTCGGCACCATTGGGCAGCAGCGTCGATTCGAGTTTCAGAATCGCTCGATCGAGTGCCTCCCCTCCTGATCCAGAGGACTGGACGGCTTTGGCTGATGCGAGAATTCCGAGAGCCTCCGGAGCCGTGAGCCGAAGCGGTCGGGCGAAATACTCTGCCAACTCCACCACAACCTCGTCGTCATCGATCGAAGCGTCCATGAGATCACCTGGACCGTATCCCGGCAAGCCACACACGAACACCGTGTTCAGATCCTTGATGAGGTCGGTCCTCGTGTAGCCGAAGCGCTCGCACACCTCGTCGACCGACGCACCGGGATTCGCAATGACCCACGGCAACATGGCCAAGAGACGATTGATGCGGCCTGCGGTCTTCGGTGAGTTCGTCATGCCCCTCCCACCAGAGTGCAGAATCGGTCGCGGAGGCCTGGCGGCTCGACGATCTCAGCCTGGTCCTCGAATCCGATGAGCCAACCAAGGAATGCTTCAGGTGCCGAGAGTTCGACGTTCGTGACAATCGACCCGTCCGACCGACGTTTGATGACCGCGTTCTGTCCCAATTCACGTTCGGCGATCCAGGCGACCTCTTCGTCAAACACCACCGAGGCGATGGTGACGTCACGACCGGCGTCCCACGGATGATGGAGCACTGCATCGGCCGGGTCGAACCCTTTCGGTATCGTGAATGCCCCTGAGCGATCGCCGGCAGACACGGCGTCGGCACGGTCGAGTCGGTAGACCTTGACGTCGTTGCTCCCGACATCGGCCGCCACCAGGTACCAGCGACCCCGACGATGTACGAGGCCGTAGGGCCGCACGATCCGCTCTCGACCCCGATATCCGAAGGACAATGTGCGTCGTTCCGAGATCGCCGCGAACGCTCCCGCCACGGTCTCGGCCTGTTCCCCAAGGTCCGCGCCGAGTTCAGTACCGCCGAGACTCCCAACGGCACCACCCAGTTTCATGAGAGCTTCCTGGCCGGCGGGGCGGCCGCCGAAGCCGACGGCCTGAACGGCGAGCGCAAGGGCTGTTCGCTCCTCATCGGTGAGTCCGGGATCGTCGAGCGCGTACCGGTCGTCATGCACCACGTAGCCGAACTCGACTTCGAAGACATCCGTGGCCTCGCGCTCGATCGGGATACCAAGACGTCGCAGCAAGTCCTTGTCTCGCTCGAACGTGCGGTGAAAGGCAGTGTCGGTGTGACGGTCGTATCCGGCCACGGTATGCCTGATCTCGTCTGCGGTCACCGGCCGTTCCACGGTGAGCAGGTAGGCAAGTAGGTTGAGGATTCGCTCAATGACCTTCTGCATCATCGCGACGCTACAACGCGGCGATCAGTTTCTCGACCCTTTCGTCGACCGCTCGGAAAGGGTCTTTGCACAGGATCGTTCGTTGGGCCTGATCATTGAGCTTCAGATGAACCCAATCAACGGTGAAGTCACGGTTCCTCGCCTTGGCCGCCTTGATGAAGTCACCGCGCAGGCGGGCACGCGTGGTCACCGGAGGGTTCGTCATAGCCCGCGTGATACGTTCATCCGTCACTACGCGGTCAACCATCCCGCGACGTTGGAGGATGTTGTAGAGGCCTCGCTGGCGATTCACATCGTGATATGCGAGGTCGACCAGCGACATTTTCGGTGACGACATCTCGAGGTTGTGTTTGGTCGCGTACCGCTCGAGCAGCTGAAGTTTGGTCACCCAGTCGACTTCGCGCGACAGGGTCATTGGGTCCTTCTCGAGTCCGGTCAGCAGGTGCTCCCACATGCCGATCGCACGATCGACCTCAGGGGGGAAGCCCGTGGTCCGTGCATATCGCATCGCTCGTTCGAGGTACTCCCACTGAATGTCGAGCGCCGAAAGCTCTCGACCGTTGGCGAGGCGCACCGTGCGACGACACGACGTGTCGTGCGCGATCTCCCGGATAGCGCGGATCGGATTCTCGAGCGTCATGTCTCGGAACACAACGTCGTCCTCGAGCATCTGGAGGAGCGCCGCGGTTGTCCCCACCTTTGCGTAGGTGACGTACTCGGACATGTTGGAGTCCCCGGCGATCACATGCAGGCGGCGGTATAACTCGGCATCCGCATGGGGCTCATCCCTTGTGTTGATGATCGGACGACTGCGGGTGGTGGCAGATGAACTGCCCTCCCAGATGTGTTCCGCGCGCTGCGACGTTGAGTAGACCGTGCCGCGAGCCGTGTGAAGGATCTTTCCGGCGCCGGCGTAGATCTGGCGGCTTACGAAGAACGGGATCAGGGTGTCGATGGTCCGCTGGAAGTCATCCTGCCGGCCGACCAGGTAGTTCTCGTGACATCCGTAGGAGTTCCCCGCAGAATCTGTGTTGTTCTTGAAGAGGTAGATGTCACCGCGTATCCCTTCTTCGGCCAGCCGCTCCTCGGCCGACTCGACAAGGCCTTCGAGAATGCGCTCCCCTGCCTTGTCGTGGGCGATGAGATCCGAGAGCGAGTCGCACTCGGGTGTTGCGTACTCGGGATGACTCCCAACATCGAGGTAGAGACGTGAACCGTTCTCGAGGAACACATTCGACGACCGACCCCACGAGACGACCCGCCTGAACAGATACCGGGCAACCTCATCCGGCGAGAGGCGGCGCTGCCCACGCAGCGTGCACGTGACGCCGTATTCGTTCTCGATTCCGAAGATCCGTCGGTCCACCAGACCAGCGTACCGTGCTCGAGGAACTCCTCGCGCACCTCGTCATCAATGGCAGAATCACACCATGCCAAAGCGAGATCGACACCCCGGCGGCAATCACTACGAACCGCTCGTCGTGGTCGGGGACCCTGCGGCGGCGAATGTGCTTGCTGCCCTTCTTCGCACCGACGGTATCGCGGTGCGGATGCACGGCGAGTCCTTCGGACCCTATCCGGTCGGCGTCGGTGGCCTCGCGCAGGTCGAGGTGTGGGTCGCCGACGACCGATTGGACGATGCGCGGGCCATCGTCGAGGCCTGGCGCTCCGATTCGCTGTCCTAGGTGGCTGCCTCGATTTCGGTCGAATCCAGGCGGCGGAACTTCCTTCGCCCGAGTGTCCGATCGAGTACGGCAGCCTCCCAGTCGGCTCCCGGCGTCGATTCGTCGGCCGTGTCGCGAATAGCCGACGTGGTGAGAGCGATGGCGTCTTCGAGGCTCATCCCAGCCCGATAGCCGGCCGTGAGCGGCTCAAGGAGCCGGTCTTCGTCACCTCCGAGCATGGCGAAGCCGTGCTGATCTCGCAGTGTTCCGTCGAATCGCACGTGATAGAGGTGGTTCTCGTCGTCCCCGAGTTCCGCAACAAGCACTTCGATCTCGTACGGCTTCACCTCGTGGGTGAAGATCTGGCCAACAGCCTGTGAATAGGCGTTGGCGAGACCCTTCCCCGTCACGTCGCCGCGTGCGTAGGTGTATCCCTTCACATCGGCATAACGAATCCCGGCGACGCGCAGTGTCTCGAATTCGTTGAATCGTCCCACGCCCACGAACGCGACACGGTCGTAGATCTCACTGATCTTGTGCAACGAACGGCTGGGATTCTCCCCGATGAGCAGAATCCCGTCCTCGTACTCGACGACGGCGATGGGGCGACCCCGTTGGATCCCCTTCTTCGCAAACTCAGCCCGATCCTTGATCAGCTGTTCTGGCGGTACGTAGAACGGCGCCGTCATGGGCGGCCCTCCATTGCTGCTGCGGCGATCGGCGCAAGCTCATCGTCCGGAATCTCGCGAAATCCCCGGTCTGTGACGGTGACGACGTTCGGGTAGATACCTCGCCTCGGGTCCGGCCCCCCGGTGGCCGCATCCTCCTCGGCGGCAGCAATCAATGCTTCGATCGCGACACGCACGGCGTCCGCCTCATCCATATCGTCCCGCCACTCCGCCTTGAGGAACGCTCGCGCCTCGGTGCCGCCCGAGCCGGTCGTGGCATAATCCTGCTCTTCGTAGCGGCCGCCGACCACGTCGTAGCTGTAGAGCTTCCCCATCCGCTCCTGTTCGTCGTATCCGCAGAAGAGCGGGACGACGATGAGGCCCTGGAACGCGAGGGCGAGGTTTCCGCGAACCATACGAGCGAGGAAGTTGGCCTTGCCGTCGAGGCTCAGCCTCGTCCCCTCGATCTTCTCGTAGTGCTCGAGTTCGGTCTGGAAGAGCGTGGTGAGTTCGATCGCCATACCGGCGGTTCCAGAGATCGCGACGGCCGAACGATCATCTGCCGGGTAGACCTTCTTCACCCGCCGGTGGGCGATCACGTTCCCAGCGGTCGCTCGGCGGTCCCCCGCCATAACAATCCCGTCCGCCCATCGCAGGGCGAGGATCGTGGTCGCCTCCGGCGCGTCGAGGGAGCCGGCAGCCGCCTCCCAGGACGGAGTGAGGGCGTGCTGCTCCAAGAGGGCGGCGAAGCTGGCCGTTGGCACGATGCCCTCGGCATTCGGGGGCATCGGCAGCCCGCCCGTCACTGGCCGCCCTTCTGGACGTAGTTTTTCACGAATTCCTCTGCGTTCTCTTCAAGGACCGAATCGATCTCCTCGAGGAGGTCGTCGATCCGTTCTGCGATCTCTTCGGTGTTCTCGGTCGATACAGCTTCCTGCTGTTCCGAAGCACCACCTTGCCGATCCGACCCCCGCTGCTTCCGTTCTTGTTCAGCCATCGTTCCCTCCCAGCGCACGGACCATCGCAGCCGCGTTCGGCGCGGCCTCGAGCAGGTCAGCCACGTGTTGGCTGGTGCCCTTGAGCGGTTCCATCATAGGAACCCGTTTGAGCGTTTCCTCGCCGACGTCGAATACAAGGGAATCCCAGTTGGCCGCGACGAGATCCTCCGGATACCGCCGCACGCAACTCCCCCGAAAGAAGGCCCTCGTGTCGGCCGGGGGTTCCGCAACGGCTGCGGCAACCGCGCCGTCGTCGAAGAGACGCCTGATCGCTCCTCGATCTACCAGGCGCTGGTACAGGCTGCGCCGCGGATCGACGTCGTGATACTGCAGGTCGAGAAGCCGCAGCTTCGGGTGGCTCCAGTCGAGACCATCCCGATCGCGATAGGCCTCCAGGATTCGAAGCTTGGCGGTCCAGTCGAGGCGATCCGCCGTCGCCAATGCGTCACGACCGAGGTCTTCGAGGACCCGTCTCCCACTCGTCGAGGACGCGTTCCCAAATCGGGTCGACTCCGACGGCTCGTGCGTGGTGCGCTACCTTCTCGAAGTACCACCATTGCACATCCAGCGCCGTCATCCGCGCTCCCCCGATCATCTCGTAGGTCTGGCTGAGCGTCTGATCGTGGCTCACCGACCACACGGCCTCGACGGGATTGGCCAATACGATGGGATCTGCCAAGGCGCCGTCTTCGATGGCGTCGAGGACCAGCGCAGTTGTGCCGATCTTCAGGAACGTTTGGAGCTCACTCCGGTTCGCGTCACCGATGATGACGTGCAGCCGTGCGATAGAGCGAGCGCGTCGGCATGGGGTTCGTCGCGAGTGTTGATGATCGGCCGCTTCAGCGTCGTCTCCAGCCCAACTTCCTCCTCGAAGAAGTCGGCCCTCTGCGTGATCTGGAAACCAACGTCCGGCCGACCGTTTTCGGCGCCGACCTTGCCGGAGCCGGTGAACACCTGCCGAGTCACGAAGAACGCTGTGAGTTGCCGAACGATGTCGCCGAAAGGAATGGCCCGAGCGATGAGGTAGTTCTCGTGCGCCCCGTACGAGTTGCCCTTGCCGTCGCTGTTGTTCTTGTGGACGACCATACGCTCGTCGGATCCCAGCAGCCGCTGTGCGGCCTCGACCGCCTCGACCATCACCTGTTCACCGGCCTTGTCATACAACGCCGCGGTCCAGGGATCGGCGCATTCCGGCGACGAGTACTCCGGATGGGCATGGTCTACGTAGAGCCGGGCACCATTGGTGAGGACGGTGTTCACCAGGCCAACGTCCGGGTCGGCAATCACCGAGCGGTGCACATCTGACCCGCGAAGATCTCGCCCCGGGCTCTCCTCGTCATACGACCACTGGATCCGCGACACGTTCCCCGGGTACGAGTTGACGACCGCTGACGAGGCAACCACCGGATTGAATCCTGGCTGGTTCAGGACCGTGATCCCGAACTCGGTCTCGGTTCCGAATACCTTACGGAGCGCCATAGACCCTCAGAGGTACTGGCCTGGTGTGACCGCTTCCACCGCTCGGCTCTCGCGATCCCCTTCGATCAGCGTGCGAACGTAGACGATCCGTTCGCCCTTCTTCCCGGAGATCTTTGCCCAGTCGTCGGGGTTCGTTGTGTTCGGGAGATCCTCGTGCTCGCGGAACTCCTGAGTGATCGCCGAGAGGAGATCGGAGGTGCGGAGACCGTTCATACCCTCCGCGATGTCTCGCTTGATCGCCTCCTTCTTTGCCCGACGGACGATGTTCTCGATCATCGCGCCTGAGGCGAAATCCCGGAAGTACAGGACCTCTCGATCTCCGTTGGCATACGTCACTTCAAGGAATCGGTTCGCTGCATCCTCGCGGAACATCTTCTCGACCACCACGTCGACCATTGCCGAGATGAGAGCGTCGGGGTCGCCGTCGTGCTCAGCGAGTTCTTCGGGATCGTACGGCAAGCGGTCGGTCAGATAGATCCTGAAGATCTGGGCCGCCGCTTCGCGCCCGGGACGCTCGATCTTGATCTTGACGTCGAGGCGCCCGGGCCGCAGGATTGCCGGATCGATGAGATCTTCGCGGTTCGACGCACCGATGACGATCACGTTCTTCAACGCCTCAACGCCGTCGAGTTCGGACAGGAGCTGAGGGACGATGGTCGACTCGACATCCGACGAGATGCCGGTGCCCCGAGTGCGGAACAGCGAATCCATCTCGTCGAAGAACACGATGACCGGAACACCCTGATCCGACTTCTCCTTGGCACGCTGGAAGATCAGCCGTATCTGCCGCTCCGTCTCGCCGACGTACTTGTTGAGGAGCTCGGGGCCCTTGATGTTGAGGAAGTAGGAACGTGTGTCCTCGCTGCCCTCCTTCTCGGCCACCGCTTTCGCCAGACTGTTTGCTACTGCCTTGGCGATGAGCGTTTTGCCACATCCCGGGGGTCCGTAGAGGAGCACACCCTTCGGCGGGGCGAGTTCGTACTCCTCGAACCGATCCTTGTGAACGTACGGGAGTTCGATCGCATCGCGGATCACTTCGATCTGATCGCCCAGCCCACCGATCTGCAAGTAGGTCACATCGGGGACCTCTTCGAGGACCAGTTCACCAACCTCCGGCCGGATCAGCTTCTCGAGGATCAAACCCGTCAAAGGGTCCATTCGCACATGATCCCCGGCACGGAGGAACTCCTCCCCGACGGCGTCGGAGCGCCCAACGACACGCTCTTCATCAGCACGCCCGATCACAATCAGGCGATCGTCTGAGATCACCTCCTTGATGGTGACCACCTCGCCGGATGGATCGTATGCCCTTGTGTCGACGATGTTGTACGCATCGTTGAGGATCACTTCCTGGCCGATCCTCAACGCCTTGACCTCAACGGTCGGATCAACATTGACGCGGAGTTTTCTGCCGTTGGCACTCACATCAGCCGTGCTGTCCTCATTCAGCCGAAGAACCGTGCCAAACGGATTCGGTGGTGCGGTCAGGTTCTCGACTTCATCCCGGAGCAACGCAAGCTGATCCCTGGTCTCTTCGAGCGCGGCCGCCAGCTTCTCGTTCTGACCCGCCGCCTGCGCGATCTTGCCGCGAGACTCGAGGAGTCGCTCTTCGAGGAGTCGAACGCGGCGCGGCGCGTCCTGAAGACGACGTCTGAGAACCTCGATCTCCTCCCCGAGGAGTGTGATCTGTTGCTGCATTCGCTGGTCGTCGCGTTCGCTCACGGTCCGGCCTCTCGGATCGATTCCTACGTCGCGTATGCGTTCGGCTTCCGAGTGTAGGCCCCAGGTCCGCTTCCGGCGACGGTGTTGTCGCACAGGGACAACACCGTCGCCGCCCGATGAAGTCGTTGTTCCGCGCAAGTGGGACTATGTTTCTCCCGTCACACTGCGAAAGGACACAAGCCATGAAGGTCTGGATCGATCAGGATCTCTGCACCGGAGATGGAATCTGCGAAGAAATCGCCCCCGACGTTTTCGTCCTCCTGGACGACGGACTCGCCTACGTGCGCGAGGGTGACAAGATCTTCGCCGCATCGGAAGGGGAATCTCAGGGCGCCGAAGGCCTTGCAAACTTCCCCGATGACCAGATGGATGCCGTCGTCGAGTCGGCCGAAGAGTGCCCCGGCGAGTGCATCTTCATTGAACCGTAGACCGCAGCACCTCGTGCTGCGGAGTACTCCGTAGTCAGTAGTCCGATCGAGAGGCCGCACTTTCGGTGCGGCCTCTTGCTCGTTCGCAGAGATCGCGCCCGGGTCCCTCCGCCGCGTACGGACTACCGACTACGGACTACTGACTACCGGCTTTACCCAGGACCTTTCGAGCAACGGTCAAGAACCCCGTATGTCCCACCATCCGATGGGAGGGACGGACGGAACGGCCGCTCACGGACCACTCGCGCATCATCACCTCGAACGACATGATCTCGAGGAACCGGCCGGTCTCGTCGATCGCTGCTCGAACCTGCTCGACCTGCGGGACATTCGGGACGTAACACGCGAACACGCCGCCACCGGGAAGGTGCTTGGCGGCCGGTTCGACGATCTCCCACGGATCGGGGACATCGAGGACGATGCGATCCGGGGCAACCTCTTCGACGGCATCAACGACTTCACCGACGCGCAGATCGAGCCAGTCGGGGACGGAACCGAAGAATCCTGCGATACGTTTCTTGGCAAGCGCAGCGTGATCCGATCGTCGCTCGATGCTGACAACCCGCCCGGTGGGGCCAACGGCTCGCGTCAACATCATCGTGAGGCCACCCGACCCGGTTCCGGCCTCGAGCACCGTCATCCCCGGTCCGACGTCGGCCCAAACGATCAGCGCTGCCGCGTCCTTCGGATAAAGCACCGTCGCACCCCGCGCCATCTTCAGGACGTAGTCGGCGAGGCGGGGTCTGAGCACCGTGAGGTGGGTCCCGCTCGTCGTCTCGAGCGATGACCCTTCCAACGATCCGATGATGTCATCGTGCGGCAAGAGCACCACGATGGGAGTGGAAGTCTCGGCCCGGGATCAGGTCGATGAGGTATCGCCTGCCCTTGGCGTCGTACAACAGGCAGGCATCTCCCGCCTCGAATGGTGTTCCGGTGGCCTGGGTCACCCGATGGCCGGAATGATCGCAATGGCGAACGACAGCACCATCGTCACGACGATCAGCCAGATGAACACCTTCACCCACGTCTTCTGGTTGCGCATCGTGGATCCCTACCGGTTCACGGTCACGTCGACTTCGGCGATCGGCCGGCGCCCTTTCAGGACACGGACCGCGAAACTCTGGTCGGTGTCGATCGATGTGGAGTAGATCAGCTTCGGCGCTCTCCTCTTCTGAGAGATCCCGTAGGCGGCAATCGCCAGCGCCAGGGCGAACCGGGGTAGTCGTCCTCGCCGGAGTGCGGCTCGCGCGTTCTTGGCCCCGATGCGGACGAGCGCAGGGAACCTTCCGGTACCACCACCGCTGCACGAAGTAGCCGAGGGCCGATCATGTCGTCTGATAGACCTCGATGTGGATGCGTCGCCTCCGCGACCGCCAGATGCCGTACGCGATGATCACTGCGACCACCACAACAGCACCGCCCACGATCAATCCGACGTTCTGTTTGGCTTCATCCTCAGTCGTGACGACTACGTCTTCGATGTCCCTCAGCTTCGATTCGAGGTCATCGCGGCTGACGGTCATGACGTGCCTCCATTGATAGGTTGCGCCGGTGCGGGTTCGGATTCCGATTTCGGACCGAGTTTCACGAGGATTGCGACAATCACCACGGCAACGATGACGACGATCAGGTACGCCAGCGCCTCCCAGTACGCCCCCTCCGGAAGCAGCTTGACCAATCCTCGCAAGCCGGCAACCCCGAGCAACATGACCGCCAATGCCCAAAGGGCGGCAGCGCCCAGTGAGAAGCCGGCGAAGTGGCCCAGCTTCTTCGCCTGTTCGACGGTCTCCTGGAGGAGGTATTCCTTCGCAAGGTCACGGAACTCCGTGATCATCGCCGGAAGGTCTTGCAGTTTTGCCATCTCTGTTCCTCAGCCTGCTCGGTGGGCCACAGGCTAATCACATTTGTGACAGTCACGCTCGCGCCTGCCTCGGGTACCATGGCGGGCCACCATGGACTCGGACGAACGCGGCCACGACACTCTCGACGATCCATTCGGAGTCGCAGGGCGCCGGAGAGCTCGCCGCAACATGATCCCCTTGGTCGGCGGCCAGGCAGTCTCCCTGTTCGGGGACTACATCGCGTTCTTCTCGCTTCCGTATTTCGTGTTGGCGCTCACGGCCGATCCACTGGATCTCGGCCTTACGGCGGCTGCCGAGACGTTGCCGATGCTCCTCTTTGGACTTGTCGCCGGTGTGATCCTCGACCGCTGGCGAAACCTTCGCGGGGCGCTCGTCGCCGTCGATCTCGCTCGAGCGGCGGTGTTCACCCTGCTTTCGATCGCAGCAGCCAACGGGGCCGGCACCCGATGGCTCGTATTCGGCGCAGCGTTCATCATCGGAACACTCTCGGTGTTCTTCGACTCCGGACTCCAGACATTGATGCCGTCGGTGATCGACGAGGACATGCTCATCGACGCCAACTCACAACTCGCCGTAGCTCGCATGGCGACGCTGAGCATCGGCCCGCTTGTCGGAGGCATCCTCATCGCCCTCAGCGGCGGCTTTGCGATCGCCTTCCTCATCAATGCAGCGACCTTCCTTGTGTCGGCGGCGTTCCTCACGATGCTTCGTGTCGTCCACGACCGGCCCGCAGCCTCGAGTGAGGCGTTCCGAGATTCTCTGGTCGACGGCCTCAGGTTCCTGCTCGGTGACCCCCGGCTCCGATGGGCGACGCTCGGCGGAACACTGACCAACCTGGTCTTCCAACCACTCGAAGCGCTGCTCGTGCTCTTCGTGGTCACCGAGATTCTCGATCTGCCGGCCGACACGATCGGAGATCTCACGACTGTCGGTGCAAGTGTTGGTGTGTTCTACGCCCTCAACGCAGGTATCGGCGCGATCGGGGCCTCCCTCGCTCCACGTGTCTCGGCCCGCCTGCCGCTCGGCACGATGTACGTCATCGGCCTCTTCCTCGTCGGAGGAGGGTTCCTCGCCCTGGCCATCATTGGTACGTTCCTTGCGGTGATCCCTGCGGGCCTCACCTTCGTCGGAATCACCTGGGTGAACGTGTCGCTGACGACGATGCGTCAGCGGCTCACCCCGCCGGAGTTGCTCGGTCGCGTTATCGCCGCATCGCGAACACTCGCGTGGCTTGGGCTGCCGGTCGGAGCGGCGATGGGCGGGATGATCGCAGGCCAGATCGGGGTTGTACCGGTCTACGTCGGCGGTTCGCTTCTTGTCCTCGCCATCGCGACCTTCCTGCTCGGAACAGCTCTCGTCCGGGATCCGGTCATGGCTGACCCCGGCGATGGTGACACCCCGTTCCTTGGGGCGGACAGAAGCTGACCAGGTTGTCGAATCGGTCAACAAGCGAGGAGGTCGCGACGTCAGTGCGGCGCCTGGCCTGGTTCAGAAACGCTTGCGTTGCTTCACGCGCATCCCGCGACGGCTCTTCGCCATCCAGCCGATGGCAAATCCAAGAGCCAATGCCACAACGATCCAAATGATGATCTGTGAGCTGACGTACAGCACTTATTCCTCCAAGGCGATGAACTCGATGCGACGATTCTTCTGCCGACCTTCTTCGGTCGAGTTGTCTGCGATCGGACGCGTGTCACCGTAGCCGACCGCCACGAAACGTTCGGGGTCTTCGCCCTGACTCACGAAATAGTCCAGGACGGCCTGAGCACGCCGGCGCGAGAGCTCGAGGTTTCTGTCTGCGCTCCCCTGAGAGTCGGCGTGTCCGGCGATCTCAACCGGAACTGCGGAGAACTCGACGAGCGGCACGAGAAGCTCGTCCAGCAGAGCGGTGCCGACCGGCGTGAGTTGGTCGCTGGCAAACTCGAACTCGACAACCTTGCCCGCGATCAGCTCGGAGAGCGTTCGCTCGAGCTCCTCGACTTCGGCCTTCGTCGGCGCAGGAGGCTTCGGGGGCCCAAGCACACCGTCCGTCACGTCGAATCCGTCAGCGGCGAGCGCCAACACAAGGTTCTCGGTGGCATTCGAGAGGTCGCGCTTCTCCTGCCGTGTCCCAGCCTTGCCGGAGGTCGTCACGACCTCACCAACCGCATTGACGGTGACGGACCCTTCGTCAAGGCCCGCGGCGAGCGTCCCGACGAGCGCGAGAACGGTGCCGATCCATTCGTCCTCGGGCGCGAGGCCGTCGGTCACTTCGACACCGGTCAGGTCGACGACGCTGAAACGCGTAGTCGCTCCCTCATCGATCGTGAGGGCGATCAGTGAAGACTCCAGGAATGCACGCTGCTCATCGGTCGAGATCGTTCCGCTCACGGTTACGGTGTCTCCGGCCCAGGACAAGATGACGGGTGTTCCGGTGACCGTGGTCTCGAGCGCCTCGGCTGCCTCAATTTCCCACACACCGGTTGCGTCCACAGAACCAACCCCCGACAGCGCCGCAACTGCCTGGATGCCACTCTCGATGTCCTGCCCTTCGCGGTACTGCCCCTTCAGGGAGACGTCGAAACCTTCCGCATCCGCGGTGATCTCCTGGAACCCGGCGATGCGAAGCGCCTGTTCTGAACGAGATTCAAGGTCCGCTCGGATCGACCCTGTCCCCATGAAGACGGCGAGGACCATGAGCATGAGTACAAGCAAAGCCATGCCGGCGACGAACGCAGCCCACGATGCGGCCGGATCGACTTCGGTCGGCGTTGTGAACCTCGACGTCATCGGTTGTGACCGAGTCGGGGTCTTTCGATCGAGTTGTTTCAGACGTTTCGATGTTTTGCTTGCCATGATCTCTCAGAATGCTACCGAGTGTGTTCGCAAGTGAACGCACCGCGGTTATGTATCGGTCGTCGACTAGCCGACCTCAACCGATGATTCGTCGAGAACAACGCGGATCGCCTCATAGTCTCGCAGCGCATTCGTGAGCATGTCGCCGGTCGCTTCCTTCAGCGAGCGGAGACGGCGTGCAAGGTCTTCGTACTCGTCACGGCTTTGAGCGAACCGCTCGATCGCGCGGCGACGTTCGGCCTCATACACCTCTGAAGCACGCCGTGTCGCCTCAGCGAGGATTGATTCAGCTTCGCTGCGTGCCGCGCTGACAAGACGCTCGGCCTCCGCCCTGCTCTCAGCGCGTTCACGATCGGCTTCACTTCGCGCAGTCGCGAGCTCGATCTCTCCGAGTCCGGAAGTCTCCTCGCGAAGTGCCTCGGCCGCTTGGGCGATGCTCTCGGCTTCCTGGGTCGCGGCATCGAGACGCGCCTGAGCTTGCATGAGGAGGCCCTCGGCATCCTTGCGCGCCTGGTCCGAGGCAGCACGAGGATCAGACAGCAAACGAGCGGCCTCAATCTCAGCATCACGAAGGATCAGGGCCGCGCGCTCTTCGGCCTCTGAGAGCAGCTTCTGTTTGGCTTCGGCCGCTGCAACGTAGGCGCTCTCAACCGAATCCTCAGCCTCGCGGTTCCCGACACGACGACGATCCAGCTCTCGGTTGTGAATCAGCGTGTCTCGGAGGTTCTCTTCGAGCAAGGCGATTGAAGCAGCCATCTCGGACAGGAACACGTCAACCTGGGATCGGTTGTAACCGCGTCGTCCTACTTCGAACGATCGACCTTCGATTGACTCTGCCAGCGAGTCCATTGGCGTCCTCCTCATTCCCAGTAGAGCCCGGCACCGGGACGATCAGTCTATTCCGACTACTCTACGCGGTCAATAGGTTCTTCTCGGCCACTCAGGGTGTTCCCTTGAGGTATGTGGGAGCGACGATGTCGCGGAAACCGGCTGATCGCTCGCGTGGAGTAGCCTTCCCCGATGGTCCTGGCACCAACACTGCCCCTTGGAGCCGCCGACTGTGAGATGGTCGGCGGCGGCTGGCTCGTCCAACCCATCAACGCATGGTCGAGCCTTGCCTACGCCGTCGTAGGAGTGGTGCTAATCATGTCGATGCCTCGGGCGCCACGTTCGGATCGGACAGCGCGCGCGGCGTTCGGCGTGCTCATGGTGGCCACCGGAGTCGGGAGTTATCTCTACCACGGCCCGCAGACCTCCACCGCCGGTTTCGCCCACGACATCACCTTCCTCGCGATGTTGTGGTTTCTCATCCTCGTGAATCCTGCATCGCCGTACGGTGTCCCACGGCGGTATGCGTGGATCGCCTTGGGTCTTGTTACGGTCGGCGCTGCCATCGCCCTGGCTGTTTCGCCATCCTCGACCAACGTCCTCACCGCCATCTCAGTTGTCGCACTCGTTGTATCGGATCTCCTCCTCCATCGGATTGGCGGCATCAACGGGCACTGGTACGCCGCCGCCCTTCTCCTCCTCGCCGCGTCACTGGTGTTCAACATCCTCGGCCGCTCCGACACCACAACGTGCGATCCTGACTCCCTCATTCAGTTCCATGCGTTGTGGCACGTGTCTTCTGCGCTGTCGCTCGGTGCCTACTTCGTTGCCACGACCGTCCCCCGAGACCAGGAGCCAATCCCATGACCCTTCCTGTGAGCCTTGCTGACGTTGAGGCCGCTGCTGAGCGAATCAGGCCGTTCGTCCACCGGACACCCGTGTTCACATCGACAACCCTCGATCGAGCAATCGGGGCACGCGTCTTCTTCAAGGCGGAGAACTTCCAGAAGGTCGGAGCATTCAAGGCACGCGGTGCCACGAACGCGGTTCTCGAGCTTCCTGCCGACACCACGGGCGTGGTGACCCATTCGTCCGGCAACCATGGGCAGGCCGTCGCCTACGCCGCGTCAATCCGAGACCTCCCGGCGTGGGTGATCATGCCGCGCACCGCCCCGGCTCTCAAGATGGATGCCGTTCGCTCCTACGGCGCCGAAGTTGTTCTCTGTGATCACGCCGATCGCGAATCGACGGCCGCAGAGGTGATGGAGCGCACCGGAGCCGTGCTTGTCCACCCATTCGACAATGCCGACGGTCATTGCAGGGCAGGGCACGGCAACACTGGAGCTCATCGACCAAGTCCCCAACCTCGACGTCGTCGTCGCACCGATCGGCGGAGGCGGCCTCCTCTCCGGCGCTGCAACCGTCGCCGGCGGACACAAACCACCACTACCGGTCATCGGAGCCGAGCCATTCGCCGTCGACGACGCGTATCGGTCGCTCATATCCGGCATTCGACAGCCCGGCGTCGAATCGCCGGTGACGATCGCCGACGGCCTCCTCACTGGAATCGGAGCCCGCGCCTTCACGATCTTGATGGCGCATGAAGCCGAGGTGATCCGCGTAACGGAGGCGGCGATTCTCGACGCGGCGTCCTTCCTGCTCCTCCGGATGAAGCTGGTGGTGGAGCCCTCGGGTGCAACACCACTCGCTGCCATCAGAACCGAACCCGAACGATTCCACGACCGTCGCGTCGGCGTCATCATCTCCGGCGGGAATACCGACCTATCGTGGTTCGGAGCTGCCGAAGCGCTCACATCGCACCGGGAAACCAGTCCTTGATCTGGAACGTCTTCCGGGTTGCCACGGCGTCTTTCATGAGCACGTCCGGAATGGTGTGAGCAGATCGACTCACCTGATCCGGCCGAGCGCCGGTCGCCACCGGCCTTCCCTCCGACAGGTCACAAACCTCTTGCGCACGCGCTGAGATCTCGGCCGTACCGATGTGGTCGCGCGAAATCGATGATCGTCTCCTTGGGGAGACCGAGGAGTGGTCGCAGGAGAGGGACATCTGCGGCCTCCGAAACCCCAACGAGGTGCGGCAGCGTTTGTGACGATACCTGTCCAAGAGCGTCTCCTGTGACCAGCGCAAGAATCCCCTGTTCCTTGGCAATCTGTGATGCCGCTCGCGCCATCAACACCTTCAGCGCAACTTGACGCATCCGCGCGTCGACATGTTCGAGCAGCGCCTCTTTCACCGGCTGGAATTCGACAACATGCACGACGGGATCGGTCCCGTACCCCCAGCGCTCCCACAACGATCGGGCGACCGCAAGAGCATGGTCGGATTGGGAGCACGACAGCGTGAAGTGGACAAACTCGACCGGCGTTCCGCGCGACATCATCATCCAGGCCGCGACAACGGAGTCGTAGCCGCCGGAGATCAGCACCAGAAGCGGCTCCTGGGTCCCCACGGGCAGCCCGCCCGGCCCTCGATGTCGCTCGACGACGAGGAACGCTCGTTGATCGAGCACTGTGATCTCCACCGGTTCCTCCGGATCGTCGAGATTGACCGTCCCCCCGGCCTCGACGAGGAGATCCCCTGCTTTGCAGGCCAGGTCATACGATCGCCACGGATGGTCGCCCCAGCGCTTCACGCGGATACCGAACGTGTGGCCGGCGACACGATCCTGGGTGTGGCGCGCGACCTCGGCGGCGAGGTGGTCGAGGTCTCCTCCGTCCAACTCGACCATCTCGTTGACGTGGCCAACGCCGAAGACGCGCGTGACTCGTTCGACGACGTCTGCGGTTCGGTCCCCGGCATCGAGGGCAAACCGGTGTGACCCGAGCTTCTCGAGCGAACGGTCACACCCGGCCTCGGCCACGGCCTGACGGACGCTCGCGAGGACGCGTCGGATCATTCCCGGCTGGGTTCTCCTGGACTTCAGGAAGATGTCGCCCGACAGTGTGATGTGGATCACAGCGGTTCCCTCGAATCTCTCAACGCCAGGATACGGTGCGTTGTGTCGTTCAACAGTTCACCCATCGATGTCCTGCTCGGTGACGCGCGGACCTCGACGACTGCGAGAGCGTCAGCGTCGATCTCATGCCAGGTGTCGTCGGCCATGTGGGTCCTTCCGTCCGGATGCTGTGCCATGGATCGGCTCGACCCGACGTTTCCACCCCAGTGCTGAGCGGATGCCGAAACTGGCACCCGCCCTCCGAGAATGGGGCACACCCACGGAGGCGCCCGAAATCAATAGGGCAGGTGGATCATCCCCATGGGTGCACCGTCGCCGACTCTACTCGGCCGCCTGAAACCGGTGCGGGGAGCCACGTCTCCGGCGCGGTCCGCCTGTAGCCTGCATGGGCGGTTGATGTGACCGTCGTCACCGTACTCGCAGTCATGTCGTCAGCCCGGACGCGGAGAAGAGGAGGAGCATCGTGGAGCTGCCTGATATCGAGGCGTGCCTGCTCGATTTCGATGGATGCCTTGCGGATACGTCGCGTCCGATCATCGTGGCGATGAATGCGACTCTCGCGTCCCGCGGCCTCGCCCCGATCAACGAAACAGAGATGCTCCCGTATATCGGTCCGCCGTTGCTTGGCTCGATGGTCACGATTCTTGGTGACAGGGGCGCCGACCCATCACTCGCCGCAGAGGTGGTTGACGACTACCGAGCAAGGTTCGAATCGATCACCGTCGAGATGGCTGCAACGTTCCCCGGCGTGGCCGAGCTTCTCGATCGGCTCTCCGGACTGGTGCGGTTGGCTGTTGTCACGTCGAAGCCGGCGGTCTATGCGAGACCGGTTCTGGACCGGTTGGGATTCACCGAACACTTCGAGTTCATCGAAGGGGCGAACCTCTCCGAGACGGAACAGAAATCTGAGACCTTGGCCCGAGGCGTCCGGCGTCTGGGAAACGAGTTCGAATCGAGCCGCGCCGTCATGATCGGCGACCGTCGGTTCGATATCGAGGCAGCGATCGCGAACGGCATCCCGTCGATCGGAGTGACATGGGGGTTCGGGACACGGGTCGAACTCGAGAGTGCCGGTGCAACGCTCGTCGTCGACCAACCATCCGAGCTGGCCGATGCCGTCCTGTAGGAGAGGTTGAGTCGAACTCATACCCACCCCCGGGGATGAGGCGTGATGATCAGCGAGACGGGTGTCCATCGAAATACTCCGACCCGTCAGCGCCGGGTCCCCACGAATCCCCCGAGACGTGCAACAACCCCAAGGGGTGGTGCCCAAGGGGTTGCTGGTGTCGGAGAGAAGACTCGAACTTCCACGGGGTTTCCCCCACATGGCCCTCAACCATGCGCGTCTACCAATTCCGCCACTCCGACGTAGCGGCCGGAAGTATAGGAACCCCGGCACCCAACCCGGCTGGGAAGGATTACGACCATCAGGCACGCGATTACCTGCCGACAAACTGGATAGACAACACGCCTAGCCGTCGGCGCGGTACCAGTCTTCGATGTTCCAGGTATAGCCGGCGCGGGTCGGGTTGTGCTTGAACCCCCCGATTTCGTCTGCCCACACCGCGGCAGTCACGAGCCGAGCGTAGAGCGGGTGCATGATCGCATTATCGGCGAGGATCCGCTCTGACTCCTGGATGAGCGTGATCAGCTCTGCGGTGTCAACCGTCGAGAACATCTCGTCGCGAACTTCTGCGAAACGAATCGACGTCTCGTCGCTCACGGCTCCTGCTGCCTCGACTCCGTATAGATAGTTGTTCTGCCCTGCCGGCGGCGGGTTCTCGGGATCCCAGAGGTTCGTGATGCCAATAAGACCGGAGAGGCCGGGAGAACCGACCCATGCCCATTCCCCGAAGTCCCAGGTTCCGTCATAGAAGGCCTGGCCCCAGAAGATCTGGCCATCTTCGAGTTGGTTTTCGTAGGGAATACCAGCGGCGGCGAACATGTCGACGAATAGCTCGGACATCTTCACCCGATCTGGAACGTTGGACGTCGTGGTGAAGACGACCGTGCACTCCTTGCCCGTCTCCTCCACCGCAGCCGCATACAGCTCGGCGGCACGATCCGGATCATGGTTGTACTGCGCCCAAGCTTCCTGAGACAACGAAGGAGTGAACGCATCCACGTACGAGTCGAGCGGCTTCGGGTTGGTCTGCGCCACGAGTATCTCATCGACGAGCAACTGTTTGTCGACCGCATGGCCAATCGCCTGGCGCATATTGAGCGACTCGTTGCATGACGTCGCGTTCCGCTCATAGCGGGTGTCGCCAAACTGGAATCCGAGGTGTTCCCACCTTGGGCCCGAAAGCACCTCAACAACTGCTCCTTCGGGCTCCAACGCCTTCAGCGTGGTGATCGCCTCGGTCTGCTGATCGGGAGTGAAGTTGCCACCGAGTTGCGTGATATCCACTTCCCGGGACTTGAAGGCGTCGATGATCGTCTCTGGATCCGGGATGAACTGCAAACGTCACACTGTCGAGGTACGGCAACTGCTGATCGGTTACCGGGTCGGTCTTCCAGTAGTTGTCGTTGCGTACGAGCGTCACCGACTCGCCGTTGACCCACCGATCGAATGCAAAGGGCCCGCCGGATACCCACATCTCTTCATTCCAGGCGGTCATGAAGTCCGAACCCTCGACCGAATGCTTGGGAATGATGATCCCAAAGATCAGTTCGTAGAACGCCGTTGGTGCCGCAAGTGTGTACTCGAAAGTCTTCGGGCCCACCACGATCGAATCGGGGAGGATGTCCTCATACGTGGCCTTACCGATGGGCTGAGTCGGATCCATGATGACGTCGTAGGTGAACTTGAAATCGGCACCTGAGATCGGTGTCCCGTCTGCCCAGACCGCCTCCTCCTTGATGGAGTACACCACGGTCATCGTTCCGTCTTCGTCATTCACTTCTACTCCGCCGTTGGCCGTGGTCGGCAGCTCCGTCACAACTTCTGGAACCAGCTCGAGCGTGTAGCCGTCGATGTCCTGGACGCCGGTGAGATACCCCTGTCCGATGAGCGAGACGATGGTCTTGGTGCCGCCGGGGGCATACGGATTCAACGTCTGTGGTTCTTCATCACCCGCGACAATCGCATCGCCACCGTACGGCTTCTGCGGTTTGGCCTCGGTCGTCGTTGTCTCCGGCGCCTTGGTCGTCGTCGTGGTCGCCTCGGTCGTCGAGGTAGTAGTGGTTGTCTCGTCCGCGGTGTCATCACTCGGAGAACACGCGGCCGCCACAAGTGCGAAGACCATCAAGAAGACCGCCAGAGCGACGGCGCGTCTTCGCCACAAACGAGTCAAGGTGTGCCTCCAAGCCTCAGCGGGTCGGGTTCCAGACCACGGTTACTCCCAGACGGGAATTAGCCCGCCATCAACCACGTCAACCACAGTGTGAAGACGGCGAACGAGACAGCGATCACAACGGTGAGACGATCGAGATTCCTCTCGACCACCGTCGAACCCGTGATGTTCCCCGAACTCATGCCACCACCGAACATGTCCGACACGCCCCCACCCCGGCCCGCGTGAAGGAGGATCAGGAAGATGAGCGCTAGCGAAATGAGCAACTGGAGGACGGCGACGATTCCGGTCAACAACTTGAGAACCCTTTCTCATTGGCCCGCCTACGGACGAACCGTTCGGCCGGAAGTATGCCGGTCTCCCGGCGCTACTGCAAGAACTGAGGAACAAGAGACTCGAGATCCGAGACAGGAGACATGAGACTCGATCTGAACCCGTGTCTTCGCCTCCACCGCCGAAGGTGGGAGAGGGTCGAGAGAGGCGGCCTGGGAGCCAGCATCACCAAGATGAGCCCCGCCGTGTCTCGAGTCCCGTGTCCCTGTCTCCGGCGGCCGCCCGCGACCGGACTTCCGTCCGGCCGCGCTGCCCCGACTACGTGGGGGAGACAGACCGCGACAAGAAACCTCGAGACCTCGCTGTGACAGGAGGCAGTCTCGAATCTCAATTCTGATATCTCGAGTCTCAAGTCTCGGGTCTTCTGTCCCCTACTTCCCCAGCGCCTGCCGCGCGACGGCTTCTGCTGCTGCGGCGGCTGCCGCTGGGTCTCCGAGGTACTCACTGCTGATCGGACGGAGGTCGGCATCGAGTCGGTAGACCAACGGAATACCGGTCGGGATATTCAGCTCGGTGATGGCCTCATCGGACACATCATCGAGATGCTTCACGAGCACGCGGAGACTGTTGCCGTGTGCCGCCACAAGAACCCGCTTGCCTGCTCTGATCGCAGGCACGATCTCGTCGTACCAGTAGGGCAGCATGCGGTCGACGACGTCGGATAGGCATTCGGTGGCGGGCGCCAACTCTGGCGGCATCCACGCGTAACGGGGGTCGTTGCGAGGATGCCGGGGATCCGTGACCTCGAGCGGCGGCGGAGGGGTGTCATACGATCGACGCCAGATGTGAACTTGCTCGGGGCCGAACTCGTCGGATGTCTGCTTCTTGTTGAGCCCTTGGAGCGCCCCGTAGTGGCGTTCGTTCAACCGCCAGTGTTTCTCGACCGGCACCCAGCCGAGGTCCATTTCGTCAAGGGCGAGAGCCGCAGTGTTGATCGCTCGACGCAGCAACGATGTCTGCACGACGTCGAAAGACAAGCCGGATTCGGCCATGAGCCGACCGCTCGCTCGCGCTTCTTCGATGCCCTGGTCCGAGAGGGCAACATCGGTCCAGCCGGTGAACACGTTCTCCAGATTCCAGACACTTTGTCCGTGACGGAGAAGAACCAGCGTGTACTCCATATCAAGCCTTTCGTGTAGGTCGCGTCAATCTGCCACCACCGGGCGGCAGACAAGTTGGTAGAGCGTCCATAGCGGAATCTTGAGCCCCGACCACGGTCCCGCACGGGTCTCGAGTCTCGATTCGTCGAGGATCGGAAGGAGCTCCTCGTGGCGGCCGCCGTTGGCGCGGATCGCTGTGCCGATCGCCTCCCGAGCCACCTTCTCGGCGTCGCCGATGTGGCCCTCATCATCCTGCGTCACAACGACGGTGACCGACAGGAGAACACGGCCGACGCCAGGTCGGCGTCAACCTCGATCTCGGCAGTCGAATCGCACTCCCTCAGATCGTCGATCACCTGATCGATGTGTGGCCGCAGGCCCTCATCGGTCTCCCACGGGACGCGTCGGGTGACAACGAAATCGCCCTCGCGCGCGCCAAAGCTCCGGACTCACACCCAGTAGCGGACGAGGGAAGCGAACGTGTCCGGGTCGAGGCTCGCGCCGCCGACGAGGCCGCCGTCGATGTCCTTCTTGGCCATCAAGCCGGCGACGTTGCCCGGATTCACCGAGCCGCCGTAGAGGATTCGCGTCGAGTCGGCAGCGTCGACCGGCGATGTCGGCAATGGTCGCCGCGGACGAAGCCGCCATGGCGCCGCAGCGTCGTCGTCGTGCCGTCCGGCCGGTGCCGATCGCCCAGATCGGCTCGTAGGCCACGACCATCCCGGCCATCTGTCGGAGTCGAGGCCGGCCAGGCCGCCGCCAACCTGGCTGCCGACCTCGTCCTCGGTGACTCCGGCTTCCCGTTCCTCCTGGGTCTCGCCACAGCAGAGGATCGGGGTCATCCCTGCATCGAGCACGGCCCGCAACTTGCGAGTGACGTCCTCGTCGTCCTCCCCGAACAACTCTCGTCGCTCGGTGTGCCCCACGATGACGTACTGACGCCGAGCTTGGCGAGCATCCCGGGAGAGACCTCTCCGGTGAATGCACCGCTCTCTCCCAATGGACGTTCTGAGCGCCCAAGCGAATCTGAGATAGTCGGCCTCGATGACCGTCTGCACCGATCGCAGCGCCGTGAACGGCGGGCATACCACCACTTCCACTCGGTCGTAGTCGGCCGGATCGAGCCGATAGCCAAGCTTCTGCACCATCTGGATGGTCTCCAGATGGGTCGGCATTCATCTTCCAGTTGCCCGCGATCAGATCCTTGCGCATGTCAACTCCATCTCTCCAGTGCTTCTATGCCGGGCAGTGTCCCGCCCCCCAAGAATCTCCAAACCTGCCCCGCCGCCGGTTGACACAAGCGAAACGGCTCCGTCCCGCCCGAAAGTCGCAGCGCCGCCACGCTGTCTCCGCCGCCGGCGGCGGTGAATCCCTCAGAGAGGCCACCGCCTCGGCGATGCCGGCTGTCCCGCCGCAAATGCCTCCCACTCGAAGACGCCCATCGGCCCGTTCCAGAAGACGGTGCCCGCCCCTGCGATCACCGCGCGAACCGGCGCACGTCTCCGGGCCGATATCGAGGCCCATGGTCCCGTCGGGAATCGCGGTCGGACACCACCCGGTGCGGCGCGTCTGCAGCAAACTCTTCGCCGACCACGATGTCGTCGGGCAGCACCAACCGCCCGCCGGGCCCATGAGCACACCCCTGACCTCATCGATCATGGATCTCCTCCACCAGTCAGTCACCAACTCGGTACCCCTCTGCCTCGAGCAGCGTGAAGCACATTGCCGCCTCCGATCAGCATGGCATCCACCTTGGGAAGCAGCGGCTTGATCACCCCGAGCTTGTCGGAGACCTTGGCGCCGCCGAGGATCACGATGAACGGTCGGTCCGGATCCCGAGCAACGCCCGAAGGCCAGCGATTTCTCCTTCGAGAAGACAGCCCGGCAGCGGATGGGAGGCGCTCGGCGACGCCGACAGTGGACGCGTGGGCCCGGTGGGCAGTTCCGAAAGCATCGATGCACGAAGACGTCGGCCAGGGCAGCGAGCCGTTCGGCGAGCTCGGGCTCGTTCTTCTTCTCCCCAGGTTCGAACCGGGTGTTCTCGAGGACAACGACCGCACCGGTCGGAGCATCAGCGATCAGCGCTTCGACCTTGGGCCCGTACACGCCACCGGCCTGAACGACCGGGAACCCCCCGAGCTCACCGAGTCGCTCACTGACCGGTGCCATGCTGAACGCCGGGTCAACCCCCTTCGGACGGCCGAGGTGGCTCGCAACGATCACCTGAGCCCCGCGTTGCCGCAAGGCTTCGATCGTGGGGAGGCTGGCCCGAATCCGGAAGTCATCGGCGACCGTGCCCTCGTCCAGCGGAACGTTGAGATCCGACCGAACGAGGACACGTTTGCCTGCGACGTCGAGATGATCGAGCGTCGGGAGGGCCACGTCAGCCCAGTTTGCGCGCGAGTTCAACGAGGCGGCACGAGTAGCCCATCTCGTTGTCGTACCACCCGAACACCTTGACCAACCCGTCAGTGACGATGGTCGACAGAGAGTCGAAGACCACCGAGTGGGAATCACCGATGATGTCGGTGGACACCAGGGGCTCCTCGGAGTACAGGAGGATGCCCTTGAGCGGTCCTTCTGCCGCGGCCTTGAAGGCAGCGTTCACTTCCTCAACCGTGACGTCGGTCTTCTCAACGGTCACTACGAGGTCGGTGATCGACCCGTCGGGTACCGGCACGCGGAGCGACGTTCCCGAAATCTTCCCTGCCATCTCTGGGATGACCTTGCCGACGGCGCTGGCTGCACCAGTCGAGCTCGGGATGATGTTGACCGCAGCGGCGCGTCCGCGCCGCGGGTCCTTGTGAACGAGGTCGAGGATGCTCTGATCGTTCGTGTAGGCGTGAACGGTCGTGAGCGACCCCTGCTTGACCGTGAACTCGTCGTTGAGGACCTTGATCATCGGAGCGACACAGTTGGTTGTGCACGAAGCGTTCGAGATGATCTTCTGGGTTGAAGGATCGAGACCGTCATCGTTGACACCGAAAACGACCGTGTAGTCCGGGTCCCCCATCGGTGCTGAGACGATCACGAACTTGGCGCCGGCCTCGAGGTGCTTGGATGCTGTCTCGTGAGTACGGAACACACCGGTGGACTCGATGACGACATCAACATCCAGGTCGGCCCACGGGAGGTTGGCCGGGTCGCGCTCGGCGAACACCTTGATGCGGTCGCCATCGACGACGAGTTCATCACCATCGAGTACAACAGAGCCGGGATACGGACCGTGGACGGAGTCGTGCTTGAGCAGGTGAGCGAGCATCGCGGCGTCCGACAGATCGTTGATCGCAACGATGTCGATACCGGCGACGTCCTTCTTGAGCTTCACGAAGGTTGCGGCGATATCGTCCAGGTCGCTGATGTCGGCTTCCGTCAGCGTCTGTCGCATGTTGGCCCAGGCATCGTTGCCTTTGGACGCACGGACAAAGTTGCGGCCGATACGACCGAAACCATTGATTGCTACTCGCATGGTGACCTCCCTGGAGGTGTGTGGCTATGTGCGAACAAGTCCCCGGAGAACCGCGCCAAGACGGATTGGATCGTGCGAAGGTCGCTCGACAATTGGGTCAAGCAGGTCCGCCGTCACGACATCGGCGCCATATGTGGCAGCCGCCTCTGCGTCGATGCCAACCGCCTCGAGAGGCGGCGCAACGAACACCGGGGAATCGGACGCAACGATAGCACTGGGCGGTCGTACACCGGTTGTCCGGAGTAGGGAGTCGAGATGGTCGACGGCGTCCATGCCGAGGGTCTCACCGTCCTGCGTGACGATGTTCGCGATGTAGACGAGCGATGCGCTCGAGCGGTTGATCGCGTCGACGATGCCGGGGACGACGAGCGCCGCAGCAATCGACGTGTACAAGCTCCCCGGACCGAGGACAATCTGATCCGCAGCCTCGAGCGCTGCCACGGCACTTTCCGTGACCGGAGGGTCGGCGGGTAGCACGCGGATTTTGCTGACGGTGCCGCGAGCGAGCGATACGTTGACTTGTCCCCGCACTTCGACCCCTTCGACGACGGCCGCAAGTTCGAGATGCCAGGGCGATGCCGGGATCACTGAGCCGAGTGCACCCAGAAGGTGCTCCGAGGAGCGAAGCGCCGCTTCAAACGACCCCTCGATATCGGCGAGCGCAGCGATGATCAGATTGCCGAGCGAGTGGCCCCGGACGTCGGCACCGTCGAACCGGTACTCGAAGAGCTGACGCCATATCGAGTCGTCCGGTGTCAGGGCGATCAGGGACTTTCGTATATCCCCGGGAGGAGGGATATCGAGGTGCGGCGCAAGCCGGCCCGAAGATCCTCCGTCGTCGGCGACCGTCACGATCGCATCGACCCTTCCGGCGTAGCCCCGGATCGCCTCGAGCGCACGGGCGAGACCCTTCCCTCCCCCGACGGCGACAACCTGGGGTCCCCTCCGGCTGAGGTTCAGCGCCTCGAGGAGCGCCTCCGACTCAAGGTCGGTGGGCATCGTCTTCGCCGAGGCCGGCATCCCGGTGGCGGATGGTGACGTCCTTGCCTTCCCCCCGAAGGTGCCTGCCGATGGCTTCTGCGAGTGCGACGGAGCGATGGCGGCCGCCCGTGCAACCGACCCCGATTGTGAGGTAGGCCTTGCCTTCGCTCTCGTACTCGGGGATCACGAAGTCGAGCAGGTCGGAAACTTTCGCGAGGAAGATGTCGGCCTCTTCGTGGGAGAACACGTAGTCGTTGACGCCATCGTCCAGACCGGTCAATGGGCGTAGCTCCGGTTGCCAGTGTGGGTTTGGAAGGAACCGGGCGTCGAAAAGCAGGTCTACGACCCGCGGCACACCGCGTTTGAATCCGAACGAGGTCACGTCGATCTGCATCTGCCGTTCCGGAAGTCCTCTGGCGAATGCATTCCGCAGGCGGTCGCCCAACTCGTGCACATTGAGGTCGGACGTATCGGCGATGAGGTCGGCGAGACCGCGAATCTCAAGCATGTTCGCCCGCTCCAGCGCGATCGATTCGTCAAGTGTCGAACCAGCGAACGGATGGGGGCGACGTGTCTCCTCGAATCGACGGATGAGCACTCGATCGTCGGCATCCAGGAAGAGAACTGTCGTTCGAAGCCCCACCTGTCGAAGCAACTTGACCGCTTCGGAGAGCTGGTCGGCCGTCACACTGCCACGGGTATCCACAACAACCGCGAACCGGTCCCGCGACTCGTCCCCCACGCCCGACCGCTGCACGACGTCGACGATGAGGTCGGCTGGGAGGTTGTCGACCACGAAGTACCCCAGATCTTCCAGCACGTTCGAGGCATGGGAGCGGCCGGCACCGGACATACCGGTGATGAGGACGACATGCGGCTCCGACCGAGTTGGTTCATCCATGGAGACTCTCCCAAAGTGTCACTGCCACACTATCGGGAACAACCTCCGCAAGTTCCGTTTTCGATGCAGAGCGAATCTGCTTCAAGGACCCGAATCGCCGGATGAGGGCCTTCTTCCTCGTCGGTCCGATGCCGGGGACGTCATCGAGAACCGAGTCGACCATCTTCTTGCCCCGCACGTTTCGGTGGTACGTGATGGCAAAGCGATGGGCTTCGTCACGGACACGTTGGAGGAGGTACAGCGATTCTCGACCCTTGGGGATCTGGATCGGCTCCTCTCGACCGGGCAGGTACACCTCCTCGAGCCGCTTCGCGAGGCCGACCGCCGGTATGTCCAAGTCCAGTTCGGCCAGCACGTCGACGGCGCGGGCCGAGCTGTCCCGCTCCCCCGTCGACCACAATCAGCGACGGCGGGTACGCAAATCGGCCGCGCTGATCGACCGGAAGATCGTGTTCGGCAAGATACGCGCTCAGCCGGCGGCGTATGACTTCCTCCATTGCTGCGAAGTCATCCTGACCGGTCACGGTTTTGATCTTGAACCGGCGGTAGTCGCTCTTTTTCGGAAGGCCGTCTTCGAAAACGACCATCGAAGCGACCGTGCTGGTTCCCTGGATCGTCGAGATGTCGTAGCACTCGATCCGAAGCGGCGGCTCGGGAAGTTGCAGCGTCGCCTGAATGTCGTTCAGGGCACGGGCGCGGGCATTGTGGTCGGTGTGTCGTTTTAGGCGATGCCGGTTGAAGACCTGGACGGCGTTGTCGGCAGCAGTCTCGAGCACCCTCCGCTTCGCCCCGCGAACAGGGACGCGGAACGAAACCCCACTCCCGCGACGCTCGGCAAGCCATGCGGCCCGCACGTCGGCATCGTCCGGCAGTTCCTGGACGAGGACCTCTCGCGGGGGACGCTCGGATCCGTAGAGGCCGGTCAGCAAGATACCGATCAGGGACGGTGTGTCGACTTCCTCGACCCGGTCAACCACCGTCGACTTGCGGCCCGTGATCCGGCCTCGCCGCACGTGCAGCACGACGAGCGCCGCCTCCAACTCGTCCTCGGCCACCGCAACCACGTCGAAGTCGTCCGGCCGATCCGTGACCAGCTCCTGTCGTTCCGTCGCACTTGCAACTGCGCTCAGCTGATCCCGGATCCGCGCCGCGTTCTTCATATTGCTGCGCCGCGGCAGCTGCCTCCATCTCTTCCGTGAGTCGGTTGGCGACTGCAGCAGAGTCCCCGTCGAAGAACGCGGCCATGCCGTCGACCAGCTCCTGATAGCGGTTGGCGTCGATTTCGCCGACGCAGGGACCGGCGCACTTCTCGATGTGAAACAGCAGGCACGGCCGTCCGATCGTTTCGTGCCTCCTGAGTTTCGCGTCGGTGCACGTACGGATCGGAAACGTCCGCAGCATGAGATCAAGCGTCTGGCGGATCGCATAGGCGTGGGCGTAGGGGCCGAAGTACTGCGTTCCCTTCCGCCGCTTGCCGCGCACAACCACCGCTCGAGGCCACTCCTGGGAAACGGTGAGAGCGAGATACGGAAAACTCTTGTCGTCTCGCAGCCGGATGTTGAACCGAGGCTGATGCTCCTGAACGAGCGAGAATTCGGTCATGATCGCCGCCACTTCGGACGGCGTCACGATCCACTCGATGCCGGCCGCCGTGTCGACCATCATCGCCGTCTTGCCGCGCACGTCGGAACCGAAGTAGTTCGCGAGGCGCTTCCTCAGAGACTTCGCCTTGCCAACGTAGAGGACGGACCCGTGTTCATCGCGGAATAGATACACACCGGGAGCATCGGGAATCTCGGATGGGGACGGGCGCCGGAACATCACTTCGGATGCTATCGGCCATTGACTCGTTGATCGACGCTGCTCGGTCGATGGTGCTCCTCGGTCCCGGATCGCAGCCGGTTGCGAACAGCTAACACGCCCAAGGCCACAACCGTGAACAGAGTGAAGGCGATCCCGAGATACTCGAAGCCACTCCGGCCGAAACGGACCACTACCGACTCCTGTGTCGGCACGACAACCATCAGCGAAGGTGCTGCGCGGTATGGGCCATCCGCCCCTTCTGCTCGCCAGTTCGGAAAGTAGGAGACCTTGACCAGGTGAGGGATTCCGACGGCCGCGGTGTCAAAGGAGATCTGGTGTTCGTCGATGGCGACGTTGGTCACCGTTCCTTCGTCTGCGTCGCGGGGCGAATCGGGAGCGCGACGCGATCGTCGATCGCCGCCACCTTCGGCCATTTCGCGGGACCGAATTCAGTCAGCCACAGGTCAAGATTTCCGACGTCGTCGTACCACCCCAGAGCAGCATCACTGAACGCCTGCGGTCCGGACCACACCGCCGGCTCGTTGGTTGCTACCTCAATGGGACTCGTCGGAGGAAGCTCAAACACCGTCCACGACTCTTCGCTCGCCACGTCGGTCAACCCGAACTCGGTGGCCGCATCGGCGGATTCGTCGGTGAAGCTCACGAAGTACCTCACGTCATACAGAGCGAGGTGCGGCACCGCACGGTCGAAATCCATGTCGTGGTACCGAAGCCCGGGGATCCTGAACGACGGCTCCCAGCTGATCTCGCTCTCGTTGAGGTAGTTGAACGGGGTTGTCGGTGAAGCCTCGACGTACAGCCCCTTCATGGTCGGGTGCTCCGGGCTCCAATAGGGAAGGGCCACCGTGGCGAGGGGCCCACCGAACCGATACAGGTCATCGTTGTGTTCCCACACCACGCGTCCTGGGGGAAGCCGGTCGATGGAATCTACGAGCCGTCCATACTCGGCATACCCCGAAGTTTCCTCGTAGCCGGCAAAGCCGTCATGGACCCAGTTGGGGGCATCGACCGTGAGCGCCAGAGCCGTCAACATGATCGTCGCCGACGCCACGGCTGCGGCGAGGGATGACGCATAGCTAGATACGCCCTCCATGTGGCCCAGGGTGACGACAGCAAGTCCGATACCAATCCCAGCGAATACGAACACCCCGAAATACCAATACGGCAGGAACCTTCCGTTGTGCACGTTGGAGATGCCCAGGAGGGGCATCAACACGTAGAGAACCAGGGGGGACAGAGTCATTCCCAAGAGCAGGCCGATCTGATCGCCACGTTTCGCCGACCAGACGAAGCCCACAACGCCGAGCACGAGCACGGGCACGATCTCCATCGGCACCGGGAGTCCGTCTCCAAAGATGCCGGTTGTCGGCGACCAGTTCAGGTTGGCCGTCAGATCGGACAGAACAATGTGAGCGAACGGCACGGACCAAAACGCCGACAACCCGAACCCGACAAACCACGACATCACAACGGCTCGAGCGCTCGCCCGTCGAAGAAGGAACGGCGCCGAGGCTGCTACCACCACGACGACCGAGACGATGTGAGTCAGCGCAACAAGACCAAGCGCCATGCCCGGGAGAGGGTCGAATGAACTCCTTCCACGCATTTGGCGGGCGAGTAACCCGAGGTACAGAGCGGCGAGCGCCAGCGACCAAGAAAACGAGAACTCTCCCGCCATCACAGACTTGATGTTCCCACCGAAGATCGAGTAGCTCTCCATGAACACGAACGCTCCGCCCATAACCGCGGCAACACCAGCGACGAGGCGCTCGAACCCGAGCCACCGGACCAGCACGTAGGTGCTGGTCGGAAGAACAACCAACCCACCAGCAACCACAAGCTTGAACGCAACCCCATACGGGAGCAGCACGTTCAGGATCACGATCACCACCATGGGCAGGGGGAAGTACAAGTAGAGAACCGGGAAGCCGGCGAACCAGGCGTTGCTCCAGCCGAAGAGGCGCCCGGATGGCAAGAGTGACTCGGTCAACAGTTTCGGGAGCATGATGTGGGCCCCGATGTCGCCTCCGGTCGGAGTGGTGGCTCGGAAGAGATCTGGGAATCGCAGCGCAGACGCGCCGGGCCCAGCGGAAGGGTCGATCAGGCCGAGCATGGTCAGCAGGATCAGCAAAGTCGGAACGGCAACGAGGGTGGCCACCACCCATCGCCCGGGGTGACGGGATTGGCCCTCGGGGACGCGACCTGTTGTACCCCGTGTTGGTGGTGAGCCGCGATTCATTGCGACCGATGGTATTCGTGGACGGTCGTTGAGCGGTGGTTAGCGGGCAAACGAGCGGCGGTGGACCACCGAATCGAGAACTCCATCTCCGAGATACACGGCACGCTCGGGATCGAACGGACTCGTTCGGTCGGCATCCACGGAGGAGCCGCCGGGTAGACATCCAATTCAGGAGCGACTGCCTGGATCTCCTCAGCTGTGCGAGCCTTGACACAGCCCCACACAACTCCGGTGCCATATTCGTATGCAACGAGATGATCGGTCATTCTGGGCCTCCGTAGACAGACAGCGGCACCCATCTCTATCGACCAATCTCGACGGCTTCTTGAATCAGCGGCACCAGCGCACACCGAGAAACCGCGGTATGTCTTCCTGTCCGGCATACGACGGTTCGCGCTCGATGGCCGCCGGGCCGAGGGGCACCTCGATCATGTCTTCGAGATGCCAGCCGGCACGTGCAGCGGACGACAACAGGTCGCCGGTAGACCGGTGATACATTGTCACGGCTCTAGGTCCCGCGGGCACAAGGCTGGTTCCACGCTCGAGGTAGTCGCCCCACCGCCAGAACACGTCGCGGTCCGGGTCCATGAACGGCCCTGATCCCGGAGCCGTGAAGGCTGGATGGTTGATGATGACCACGAGCGAGCCGGTTGGAGCCACAACTCTTCCAGCCTCGGCGAAGAACACATCGATGTCCTCTACGAGGTCGACGACGAACACCGATAATGCAGCGTCGATCGACCCGTCCTTCAGCCATCCCAGGTGGGGCAATTCGCACACTACGACCGGATCCACAGCCGAGGCGTCACGCAGGAGTCTCTCCGATCGGTCGCAGCCGAAGACCCTGCCCATGCCAGGTTCGAGCAATCGCAACCATTGACCGTCTCCACAACCGAGTTCGAGGACCGGACCTGCCGCCGGTTGCATGAGCCGGTGCAGCATCGGCGCGACGTCCTCCCGATACACCGGATCGTCGGACACTTCACTGCGCCACCAGTCGGCAATGACGTCCCAGTCAACAATCGGGATCGATCCGGCATCCCCTCGCCCGCCGCGCTCACTCACACCCGGGTCGATCTCCATCAGGTGCGCCGCGCTCCGGCACCCGCCGCTTGGCGGAGCACGTCGACGAGGAAGACACCGGTGTACGACTCGGCGACGAATGAGACATCCTCCGGGGTTCCGGCGGCGACGACGAGCCCGCCTCCGTCGCCTCCACCGGGGCCGAGATCGATCACCCAGTCCGCTGTCTTGATGACATCGAGGTTGTGTTCGATGACCACCACGGTGTTCCCACCGTCAACCAACCGCTCGAGAACGCCGAGAAGCTTGCGGATATCCTCGAAGTGCAGGCCGGTTGTGGGTTCGTCGAGGATGTAGATCGTTCGACCTGTCGACCGTTTCGCGAGTTCCGCTGCGAGCTTCACTCGCTGAGCCTCACCGCCGGACAACGTGGGTGCCGGTTGCCCGAGTCGGATGTAGCCGAGACCGACGTCGTACAAGGTTCCGAGGATGCGGGCGATCCGGGGCTGATTCTCGAAGAAGTGGAGCGCCTCTTCAATCGACATTTCGAGCACGTCGGCGATCGAGTGGCCCTTGAAAGTGACCTCGAGCGTGTCCCGGTTGTAGCGGCGGCCCTTGCAGGTGTCGCAAGGGATATAGACGTCGGGAAGGAAATGCATCTCGATCTTGAGCGTGCCGTCGCCTTTGCACGTCTCGCAGCGTCCGCCCGAAACATTGAACGAGAAGCGGCCGGGTTTGTATCCCCGCATCTTGGCATCCGACGTCGCCGCGAACAGCTGACGGATCGCGTCAAAAGCTTTGGTGTAGGTCACCGGATTTGATCGGGGCGTGCGTCCGATCGGAGACTGATCGATGTTGATGACCTTGTCGATGTGCTCGATACCTTCGATCCCGCGATGCTGGCCGGGAATGCGTTTTGCACCGTGCAACTCGGCGTGGAGAGCCTTCGAGAGGATCTCCTGGATGAGCGACGACTTCCCACTGCCGGACACACCGGTGACGGCAACGAACCGGCCGAGCGGGATCTCGACATCAATGTCCTGGAGGTTGTTCTCACTCGCACCGTGGACCATGAGTGAGGCTCCAGATCCCGATCGCCGCTCCGCCGGGACGATGATTGAGCGGCGGCCTGTGAGATAGTCTCCGGTCAAGGACGATGCCTCACGTTCGATGTCGGCAAGCGACCCCTCCGCAACGATCTTCCCGCCGTGCTCGCCGGCCCCCGGTCCGATGTCAACGATGTGATCGGCCACTCGGATCGTCTCTTCATCGTGTTCGACGACGATCAACGTGTTCCCGAGATCGCGCAGCCGCAGGAGCGTCTCGATGAGACGCTGATTGTCGCGCTGGTGCAGGCCAATCGACGGCTCGTCGAGTATGTAGAGGACCCCCACCAGCCCGGACCCGATCTGCGTCGCCAGCCGGATGCGCTGTGCCTCTCCCCCTGCGAGTGTGGCGGCCGAACGAATGAGCGTCAGGTAGTCGAGCCCGACGTTGAGGAGAAAATCGAGCCTGGCACGGATCTCCTTGATCACCCTCCCGGCGATCTGCTCCTCCCGATCCGACATCTCGAGTTCTGCGAGGACGTCCGAGGCCTTGGCAAGTGAGAGACCGGAGAGTTCAGCGATCGACAATCCGCCGACGGTTACGGCGAGCGAGATCGGGTTCAGCCGACCGCCGTGGCACGAGCGGCACGGTACCTCGCGGATGAACTGCTGGTAGCTCTCTCGAACGGCGTCGCTCTCAGAGTCCGCATAACGTCGTTCAAGCCACGGCAACGCACCCTCGAAGTTCGTGTCGTAGCGACGTGTCCTGCCGAATCGGTTTTCGTAGGTGACGGTGTACGCACGGTCACTGTTGCCCTCCATCAGCAGCGTCTGGTGTTCCTCCGACAGCTCGCGATATGGCCGGTCCATGTCGATTCCCTCTGCCGCTGCGACGGCCGTGAGAAGTCGCTGGTAGTACGTCATCCGGTGCCGGCCTCGCCACGGCGCGATCGCGCCGTCGAAGAGGCTCCTGTCGGGTTGCGGGACGATGAGGGCAGGATCGATCTGGAAACGTGTGCCAATTCCGGAGCACTCCTGGCAGGCACCGTACGGGCTGTTGAACGAGAAGTTCCTCGGTTGGAGCTCGTCGAACGACAGCCCGCATTCCGGACACGCGAAATGCTGACTGAATGAGAGCGTCGGACCTTCCTCAATCGCGACGTCGTGCGATGCCGTCCGCGAGCCGAAGCGCCGTTTCCAGTGAGTCAGAGAGGCGCCTCTCGATGCCGTCTTTGCGCACCAGGCGATCGACAACCACCTCGATCGTATGCTGGAAATACCGGTCGAGAATGATGTCGTCCGTCAGGTCCCGGACCTCGCCATCGATCCTGGCGCGACTGAAGCCTTCCAGGGCCAGATCCTTCAGCAGCTGCTCGTACTCGCCTTTTCGTCCGCGGATCACCGGCGCAAGGATCTGGAATTGTTTGCCCTCGTCGATCTCGAGGATCCGATCCACGATCTGCTGCGGTGTCTGACGCTCCACGAGTGATCCGTCATTGGGGCAATGGGGAATCCCGACCCGTGCGTAGAGAAGGCGGAGATAGTCGTGGATCTCGGTGACCGTGCCGACCGTTGACCGGGGATTTCGGCCGGCGGTCTTCTGATCGATCGAGATCGGCGGGTGACAATCCTTCGATGAAATCGACGTCCGGCTTGTCCATCTGCCCGAGAAACTGCCGGGCGTAGGCCGACAGACTCTCGACATAGCGGCGCTGGCCCTCGGCGTAGATCGTGTCGAAAGCCAGCGATGACTTCCCGGACCCGGAAAGGCCCGTGAAAACGATCAGCTGATCGCGTGGCAGTTCGAGGTGAAGGTCCTTCAGGTTGTGCTCGCGGGCGCCGCTGATGTGGATCGTTTCGCTCGCCATCGTCTCCTTTCCTGCACTCGGTAGTCGTAGTGAAGTCGTTCCCGGGGGCTACACCGCGGAGGTCGGCGAGACGGGTTAAACGTGCCTTCGAGTCGCTGAGCGAAGCTCAACGACACTACAACCGCAGGCCGTGGGTTCCCAACAGAACGCGGAGATTCTGCCTTAATCGGGTCACCCCTCTGCATCCACGAGCTCTCTGAGTTCGCGTTTCAGATCGTCGACTTCATCGCGAAGGCGCGCCGCATACTCGAATCGGAGCTCGGATGCCGCCTCGTGCATCTCCTCCTCCAGACTCTGTATCAAGCGGCGAAGATCGTCAAGCGTGAGGTCCAGCGGTTCGCGGCGGCGAAGCTCACGTGCGCGGCGGTCGCTCTGCGGTGCGTCGCTGCTCTGTATCAGTTCGAGTATGTCGGAGACCTTCTTCCTGATCGTCTGCGGGTCGATCCCGTGTTTCTCGTTGTACTCGAGCTGGAGGGATCGGCGCCGGTTCGTCTCGCTGAGCGCACGGCGCATCGAATCGGTGACTCCATCGGCATACATCACGACTGCACCGTCGACGTTGCGGGCCGCCCGGCCGATGGTCTGCATCGAGGCTCGTCTCGGATCGGAGGAACCCTTCCTTGTCGGCGTCCAGGATCGCGACCAGCGAGACTTCAGGAAGATCGAGCCCTTCGCGCAGCAGGTTGATGCCGACGAGGACGTCGTACTCCCCCATGCGCAGGTCGCGCAGGATTTCGACGCGCTCGAGCGTGTCGATGTCGCTGTGCAGGTACTCGGGCTCGCACCCCAAGCTCCAGGAGATAGTCGGTCAGGTCCTCCGCCATCTTCTTGGTCAGCGTCGTGACCAGCACCCGTTCGTCGCGTTCGGCTCGAACCCGGATCTCCTCGATAGATCGTCGATCTGCCCCTTCGTCGGGCGGACCAACGACTTCCGGATCCACGAGGCCGGTCGGACGTATCACCTGCTCGACGACCTTCTGCCGGATTCCCCATCTCCCACTCGCCGGGTGTCGCGGAGAGGAGAGATCGCCAGCTCGTGCGCTCGAACTCCTCGAAGTTGAGAGGTCGGTTGTCCATCGCCGAAGGCAGGCGGAAGCCGTGATCAACGAGCACATCCTTGCGCGACCGATCGCCGGCGTACTGCCCGTGGATCTGCGGCACCGTCACGTGGACTCTCGTCGATCGACCGTGAGATAGTCGTCGGGGAAGTAGTCGAGGAGCATGTAGGGCGGTTCGCCCGGCGCTCGCCCGTCGAGGTATCGCGAGTAGTTCTCGATACCAGGACAGTACCCGACTTCACGCATCATCTCCATGTCGTACGCGGTGCGCATGCGGAGGCGCTGCGCCTCGAGAAGCTTCCCGCGTTCCTCGAGGTCCTGGAGACGTTCGTGAAGCTCTGTCTCAATCCCGCCGAGGGCGCGCACCATGCGCTCCTGCGATGTGACGTAGTGGCTCGCGGGATACACCCACAGTTCGTTCTGCTCATCGATCACTTCACCGGTGACCGGGTTCATCCGCAGGATCCGCTCTACCTCGTCGCCCCAGTATTCGACGCGGTACACCGTCTCTTCATACGTTGGGAAGATCTCAAGGGTGTCGCCCTTCACGCGAAACTTGCCCCGAATGAGATTGACCTCGTTTCGCTCGTATTGGATGTCGACGAGGCGCCGAATGGCCTCATCGAGCGGAAACTCCACGCCGCGAACCAAACGAAGCAGTTGACCCTCGTATTGCTCTGGAGATCCAAGGCCATAGATTGCCGAGACCGAGGCAACGATGATCACATCGCGCCGTGTCAGCAGGGCGGCAGTGGCCGAATGCCGCAGTCGGTCGATCTCGTCGTTGACCGTCGACTCCTTCTCGATATACGTGTCGGTCTGGGCGATGTACGCCTCGGGCTGGTAGTAGTCGTAGTACGACACGAAATACTCGACCCGATTCTCGGGGAAGAACTGACGGAACTCGTTGGCAAGTTGAGCGGCAAGCGCCTTGTTCGGCGCAAGGATCAGGGTCGGCTTCTGCAGCTTCTCGATCGTCCAGGCGATCGTGGCCGACTTCCCGGATCCGGTGATGCCGAGCAGTGTCTGGAATCGGTCACCACGCTGCACTCCATCGACGAGCCGGGCAATCGCTTCCGGTTGGTCGCCGGCAGGATCGAAATCGGAGTGCACCCGGAAGGGAGTCATCTCGGACATCAGGCCAGCAGCTCCCTCCAGAGTCCGTCGACACGCTCCGCGAGTTCCTCCGGTGTGCCGTTGTTGTCCAGCGTCTGCTCCGCCCATGCCAACCACTCACATCGATGTGGCTGGTTGTCCATCCGCATCCGAACGCTCTCCTCGTCGAGCCCCCGGTCGATCGCACGGCGGAGACACCGATCAGGCGAGGCATCCACATAGACGGTTGTCCAATCACCGGGAAGCTCGAGAATGAGCGGAACCTCAACGATGAGATCGTCGACTTCCTCCGCTATCGCGACGATCCTCTTGATGATTGCCGGATGTGTCATCGCCTCGAGTTCGCGGAGTTGTGTCGTGCTCCCGAAGACGATGCGTCCGAGTTCGCTCTCGATCGATTCCGAACTCGGTCATCACCCCCGGCCAGCGGTGACTCACCGTGTGTACGCCTCTCCTCCAACGGCGATGACGGCATGGCCGATCGTGTCGGAGTCCACGACAACAGCACCCAGCTCGGCGAAACGGCGTCCAGCCAACGACTTGCCACAGCCGATTCCGCCGCCGAGAAGAACCCGCACCGGCTCCCCCGAGTGTCTCGTTGCGCGCATCACAAGACTGTACCCTTGCAGTGTGCGTGACTCGTGGGAGATTCGGTTTGAGTGGATCCAGACCATCCTGGTCTGGGTTGCGCTCGTCGTCGGCGTCGGGCTCTCAATCCTCGAAACTGGAGTTGAACCAGCGACAGTGGCGGCGTCCGTCGCCGTCACCGCGTACACCGTCGGAATGCAGGCCATCCCGTATCGGCACAAGCAACTGCCCCTCGTTGCCTCCCTCTTGGCGTTTCTCGGTGTTGCCACAGCCCTCCTCGCAATCGGGCTGACGGGTGGGGTTGAGAGCCCATACCTCCTCTACCTCGCAGTACCGATCTTCTTCTCGTCAGCCTTCCACGGCATGCGTCTTGGAGGTATGACGACGCTTGCTGCGATTGTTGGGATGATTTCCATCACGGCCGCGTCCGGCGAAGACCTCCTCTCGCCGCCACTGCCCGCTGTCACCGCGTTACGCGCGCTCGGCATCACGTTCGGCCAGGCGCACCGCATCCTGATCGAGGAACCGCGCTCTGGTTCGGCTGCCACACAACATGGCCGTCTTGTGGCAGCACACCAGCTCCTCACGGATCTCGCCCAGCTAGCGAGTTCGGCTGAGCTGAACCCCATCGCCATTGGGCGGGACGCGCTTCGGGACCTCGCCGTTAATGTGCCGTATGCGGCAGGAACAATCGCGATATTCGACCACAGCGACGAGATCGTCGTTGCCACTCGCGGTCAACCGCCCCCTGGCGTCGAGGCCTTCACACACGGCATCGCGTCGAGGACGAAGACATCGGTGTTCTCCGACTCTGGCCGATGCCCGGCGCCAGTATCGACGTCGACTCACCCGAGCTCCACCGTTCGCTGCAAATGGTCGGCCTTGCGTTCGACAACGTACTGCTGCTCCAGTCGATCGCCCGCCGCGCGGTGAGGGAAGAACGCATCCGCCTGCGCGAGATCTCCACGACGAGATCGGACCCTCGCTCGTGTCGATCGGGCTCGGGCTCGACGTCCTGATCCAGGATGATGGAATTGAGGAGAACACCAGGAAACGGGCCGTCACCATGCGGGTAACCATTAGCGAACTCGTCGACCAGGTGAGGACAACGGTGGCGGACCTTCGGCCGGCAGAGGTCCCGAGCCTCATTGAGAATGCGGAGATGGTGGCGGCGGATTCACCCGCGGATGGCCCTTCGATCGTGATCTCCATCGACGAGATCGCCCCTCCCGATACCTTCGTAGGCACACAGGTCGTCGCCATCATGACCGAGGCTGTCCGCAATGCAGTCGATCACTCTGGTGGGAGTATCGTCACGATTGAGGGGAAATCGGAGGAGACGCACGGTTGGCTGCGGATCACCGACAACGGTCGGGGAATCTCACGGCGTGCACCTCGGACTCACCACTATGGCCTTGTTGGCATGCAAGAACGTGCCGATGAGATCGGGGCCACCTTTGAGATCGATTCATCGCGCAGCAAAGGAACCACGGTCGAAGTCCGGTGGGGGGAGTCATGACGGCACCGATCAGAGTCGCGATTGCCGACGATCACGTTCTCCTGCTCGATGGAATGCACCGGGCTCTGGACTCACTCCCCGACATGGGCGTCGTCGCAACCGCGACCGATGGACGAGGTTTGGCTCGCGTGCTCAACCAGACACGCCCAGACGTGCTCCTGGTCGACATTGAGATGCCACATGGGACCGGCCTTGAGGTACTCCAATCGCTTGACGATCCACCACCGACACTCGTGGTAACGATGCACACCGAAGACAGATACCGGAAGAAGGCCATCGACGCCGGGGCTTCAGGATTTCTGTCGAAGGCAACGCCGCTCCCCGAATTAGCCGCAGCAATCCGCGCCGTCCATGATGGTGTGGACCTGTGCGCAGTTGAAGACCTCGCCGCAGCTCTTGAGCCGTATCGAGAGGCAACACTCTCCCCGGGAGCCGAATCGCTCACGGCACGGGAACGTGAGATCCTTGCACTCCTCGCACGCGGCATCTCGCAGACCGATGCTCTCGCAGAAGAGTTGTACATCTCGCACAAGACGGTGAAGAACCACCTCGCGAGCATCTACGCCAAGCTGCATGTCTCAGATCGGGCCCAGGCGGCCGTCGAAGCCATCCGCTTGGGCCTCGACAGTCGCTGAGCGCAGGCCTCGATGGGTGCATAGGCCTTCCGACCCATTTCGCTCAAATGGTGCGCTCGGCCTACAGACATGGCGACCTTGTGCCGATACTGTCATCAATGGATCATCCCCACTACGGAGGTAAAACATGCTTCGTCTAGTAACGGCCTTCCAAAGCCGGTTGGTTGAGAATGAGGAGGGAGCCGGCATGGTGGAGTACGCCCTGCTCGTCGCTCTCATCGGCATTCTGCTCATCACGGCGATTGGCCTGCTCACAGGAGCAATCGGCAACGTCTTCGGCAGTGCCTCAGACACGCTGAACGGCGCAACCTGACGATAGCACGTCGAACTAAGCGTACGAAGGGGCCCGGCCACATGGCCGGACCCCTTTCTACGTCCCGATATGCTGCGGCGACTCCACCTCGGCTCGCTCCGACGCCGCTGAGAGCATCCACCAACCGCCGTACCTCACCAGACCGCTCGGGATGGCGTGAGCCCCCAGGACGCGTACCAAGCGCATGGGCGCTCGACAGATGACCGTCACCTTTCGACTGGGCGTAGGCCGAGCAGTGCACACGTCGGTGGGTCGCAGCTGCCTGGCGGCACCGAATCGCTACCCCCAAGGTCTGATGCCACTCCGTGCACGACGGGCGGACGAAGCCCTCAGCCAGGAGCGATGCCCATCCATTCTCGCTGCCCAACGACACCACCCGTTCACCACTTGTTCTGGTGTCTCGACGAGGGAGCGCCTTGCTTGACACGGCGGTCACGACGCGGTTGCCTTCGGGGGTGGTCACACAATCGACGTCGCACGTCACGCCCCAACCCGGCGTTCGATTCAAGTAGCGTCTCGGCGGTGAGCCGAGCCAGCCGTAGCTGCGCTAGCTACCGAAGTTGCCGCCGTTGATCGAATCCATGATGCTGATCGCGGCGGGGCCGAGAATCACGACGAACAGGGCGGGGAAGATGAAGAGAACCAGAGGGAAGACGAGCTTCACCGGAGCCTTGAATGCCCGCTCCTGGGCACGCTGACGGCGACGGATTCTCATCTCCTCCGCCTGGACCCTCAGCACGCGTGCGATGGAAACACCGAACTGGTCCGCCTGAATCAGGGCGAGGACGAACGTGTTGAGGTCATCAACGTCGGTCCGCTCCGTGAGATGCCGCAGGGCATCGGTTCGACTGACGCCGACACGAGTCTCTTGGAGCGTGCGGGAGAACTCTCGCGAGATTTCTCCCGGTACGTTCTGAACAACCCGCCCCAAAGCCGCATCGAATCCCAAGCCAGCTTCAACTGAGATCACGAGCAGGTCGATGACATCGGGGAGTTCCTTCTCCATCGCCTTGCGTCGCTTGTCGATCCGGCTGTTGAGCATCGCAACCGGGCCGAAGAACCCAATGAATGCACATACACCGAAGACGACGATCCGCATCACCGTGCCTTCGACCACCGATTGGACCAACAGCCACAGGAAGAATGAGCCGACCACGGAGATGATCCGCACAGCTGCCCATGTGTTTCCGTCCATACGATCGGCCCAACCGGCGAGGATCAGCTTGTGCTGCGCGTTGCCGACCCAACCACTCGGGGTGAAGCGGATGACGGTTCGACCGACTCCCTGAATCATCGGGGCAATCGCTCGCTCAGAGAAGCTGCCGTCGAGTACCTCGTCTCGCGTTCTGAGCGCCGTGAGGCGGCTCCCGGAGTTCTGGCGCGCCGCGACGACGCCGTTCCCGACGTAGAACACGAGTGCACCGACCAAAAGGCCAACAGCGACTACAGCGAACAGCATTGCCATCTCCTAAACATCGATGTTCACAATCCTCATCATCCAGAACACGCCGGCCCCCATCAGCAGAACGCCGCCGACCGAAAGCGCGATCCCAAGGGTGTGCTCCACAACGGGACGATGTAGTCGGGGTTCATCACCCAGATTGCGAGGACCACACCAACCGGCATGAGCGCCATGATCCAGGCCGAGATTCGGCCTTCGGCGGTGAGCGCCTTGACCTCACGGCGGAAGCGGTTCCGGTGCATCATCGTCTCTGCGGTCGACTGAAGGACCTCGGCAAGGTTGCCTCCGACTTCGCGCTGGATGGCGATCGCAATCACTGCCCATTCGAAGTCCTTCGACTCCATACGTATCGCAATGTCGTTGAGGGCATCGATGAGGGGACGCCCGAGTCGGATTTCCGTCATCGCGCGGCCGAACTCACGTCGTGTCGGCTCGGGAGCCTCTTGTGCCGCCGCTTCGATCGCCTGCATGACCGAATACCCAGCACGCAAAGACGTCGAGAGCAGGTTCAGCGTGTCCGGCAACTGCATGTCGAACTTCTTCTTCTGCTTCGACGCCACGTGGCTCACGTACAACGAGGCGAATATGACGACAACGCGCCGGCGCCCACAGCAAAGATCAGCGACTTCGTCGCCAGTGATGTGATGAGTCCCACAATGATCGCGATCCCAAACACCGCCATGACGGCCTCACCCGGCCGAATCGGTATGTTCGCCTGCTCGAGGGCATTCTCGACCGCTGTGGTGTTCCCCCGCTTCGCCACCATCTCGTCGGCGGAGGCAGCAGCACGTCTCATGAATCCGAAGCGGCCGAAGATCCCAGAGGCCTTCTGTCCCTTGGATCCATACGTGCCGAGGCGACCCGCAATTCCCGTGTCACGAGTGCTTTTCCCACCGCCGAAGAGGACGACCAGCAGCAGGAACGTGCCAAAGGCTGCCGCGACCGCGGACAGGATGATGAGCCAGCTCTTCGGAGCTTGGGCGGCAATCACCGGTTCGACCGCAGCAACAGGGCCCGCGGACAACGCGACAGCTGCTCCACCAACCGCTACGGAGAGTCTCGTACGTGTTCTCATCGTGATGCAAACGGTTCGGGAGCGAACAGATCCGGCGGGAGTTTGATTCCGAAGTTGTCCAGGTGCTCGCTGAATGCCGGACGGATCCCGGTCGCCTTCAGGCGGCCGAGGTACTTGCCGCTCTCGTCGACACCCATGCCGTAGTCGAACAGCATGATGTCCTGAAGGGTGATGATGTCACCTTCCATGCCGACCACCTCGGTGACGTGAGTCACGCGGCGGGTACCGTCGCGCAGGCGGTGGACGTGGACGACGAGATCGATGGCCGACGCAACCTGCTCTCGAATCGCCCGGATGGGGAGATCCATGCCCGCCATCAGAACCATCGTCTCGATACGTGCCAGAGTGTCACGCGGCGAGTTGGAGTGGACCGTTGTGAGCGACCCGTCATGACCAGTGTTCATTGCCTGGAGCATGTCCAGGGACTCACCACCACGAACCTCACCGACGATGATCCGGTCGGGGCGCATACGCAAAGTGTTCTTCACGAGGTCACGAATCTTGACCTCACCCTTGCCCTCGATGTTCGGCGGGCGAGACTCCATGGTGAGGACGTGGATCTGGCTGAGCTGAAGCTCTGCCGCGTCCTCGACGGTGACGATTCGTTCATCGTCGGGGATGAAGTTCGAGAGCACGTTCAGGAACGTCGTCTTACCGGAGCCGGTCGCACCGCTCACGATGACGTTGAGCCGGCCGCGTACGCACCGCCGCAACAGTCCTGCCACCTGTTCGTTAATGCTGTCGTTCGCTATCAGGTCGTCGATCGTGAACGGATCCACGGCAAACTTACGAATCGTGAGGAAGGGGCCGCCGATCGCCAGCGGGTGAATCACCGCGTTGACGCGAGATCCGTCGGGAAGACGGGCATCAACCATCGGGTTCGATTCGTCGATCCGCCGGCCGACCTGGCCAACAATCTTCTCGATGATGCGCTCCAAGTGAGTTGCATCTACGAAACGAGTGTCGGTCCGGGTGAGCTGACCGTGCCGCTCAACCCACACAGCGTGCGGACCGTTGACCATGACCTCGGTGACCTCCGGGTCTGCGAGGAACGGATCAATAGGCCCGTAGCCGAGAACGTCGTCGGCGATCTCCTGGAGCAGGCCAAGCCGATCGGTCCGCGTCAGAGCGACCGATTGCTCTTGGTCGAGTGCCCACTCGAGCATCTCCATGACCCTGAGCTTCAGTTCGGCATCGCTCATCTGGCGGTCGTACAAGGTGGGTCCGAGCCCCTCAACGACCTTGAAGTGAAGCTTCCTCCGCAAGTCCTTGCGGGTCTCTTCGCGCTGATTGTCGGACTGCGCGTCGGCTTCCTTTGCTGCTTTCACTCGATCAGCGAGACTCATTGGTGTCCTCCCAGTTCGACAACCGCTCACTGCGCATGATGACTACTTGAACCATTTGCGCTGTCCATCCGATACCGCGGCGTTTGGTGTCACTTCTTCATCGACCACGAGCATGGCGACACCCCGAAGGTCTTTCGCCACTCGTGAGCGCGGATACAAGGACACCGCAGGCTCGCCCTCGTTGACGGCTCTCGGCACGAGCTTGTCTGAGGAGATTGCGGCCTGTACTTCCAGTTCGAGCGATCGCTCGAGCTCGCCGATGTCGAGGCGCGCCTTCGAATTCACACGGTTCAGCACCAGCTTCATCCGCTCGAAGGGATACTTGATGAGCTTGAGTGTGTCGAGTGCGAGTTTCGCATTCTTCACGCTCGGCAGATCCATATCCACCACGAGCAGAACGTCGTCCGACCGCTCCAGAATCGACAGGACCGGTTCATCGAGGAACGGTGCCGTGTCGACGATGATGTAGTCGAACATGCGTTTCAGCAGTCCGAGCACACGCACGACGGCCTGCGTTGAGACCTCGTCCGCGAGCGACGGTTCGAGTGGCGCAGCGAGGATCTTCAGTCCCGACGCATGGGTCGAGAGAAGGCTCTCGAGCAGCTCTTCGTCGAGCTCGTCGAGCTCTCGTGACGCTTCGACAATCGTGTGCACGGGGTCGACCTGCATTGCGATGCAAACATCACCGAACTGCAGATCGGCATCCACGACCACAACGCGGCTCGGGCTCTCCCCACATTGCGAGTTGCAGCGCGACGTTGGCGGTGGTCATCGTCTTGCCTGCGCCACCCTTCGGTGACATGACCGTGATGATCCGACCGATCCGCGTCTTGGCTTCCTTGAGGATCTCCCGCTGCGCCTGGTCTTCGATGAGACCAAGCATCGCCTCCATCTTCGGGCGATCGACGGGAGCATCGACAACATCCTTGTACCCAATCCTCAGAGCAACCCGCAACACCGACATATCGAGCGTCGAAGCGACCAGGACGATCGGAAGGTCCGGATCGACCTGCAGGAGCTGCCCCCCGTCGATCACACCCGACTCGGTTGCGTACGATGCATCGAGGACCGCAAGGTCGACGTGGTCTTCGACCATCCGTCGCTGAGCGTCGGTCACGTTGCGGGCCGTGTAGACCTTGTGGCCGTTCAAGAAGCGCGAGGCGCCCTCGACGAACTTCTGATCGCTCGACACGAGCATGACCGTGCGGTCATGCTCCGGTGCTAGTTCCCAGTGCCACCAAGAGCAGCCTCCACCTGTGCTTCGATCCGATCGATGAGCGTGAACAAGTCGTCGACGGTCACGCCTGCCGATTCGAATGGGGTGTACGGGACATCACTCGGGAGCAACGCCATCGCTACTGATGTGTACTGCCGGGCATACTCGATCATCTCAGCCTGTTCCGGTGTCACCTCGAGAACGATGATCTGAGTCCCGACGGGGGTGAGCCCGGTACCCGTCCGGTTCGGCAGGGTGTCGTCACCAACGGCGATGACCTCGACGTCCTGGAGGATCGTCTGTGTGAAGTCGAGTTGCGTCGGGAACGTCTTGGCAAGATTGGCAATCGGATCGTCTTCCTCGGTGACCACGACCGTTACCTCGCCGCCATCGTCAGTCGTCCCCGTCGTGGTGCTCGGCTGCGACGTCGAGCCGTCACCGGTGAATGCGTCTCCGAGCACAACCTCGCGCAAGACGGGATCCTCGAGGAGCTGCAGGAAGCTGTTGATCTCGAGCGTCGCCGACGCAATCAGGTTGATGGAGTCACCGGGTCGGATGAATCCGCCGGCGGCACCGACATCATCCGGCCGAATACCGACAGCGACCTTCCCTTGGGTGATCTCCTCGGAAAGACTGACGTCTTCGAACACCGTGATCTCGACCCATTGGTCTGTCGTGATGACCTGACCGGCGCTCACCGGTCCGGCGGCAACCTTCCCGGCCAGGGTGTTTGCCAGGTCGCGCGGATTCTCCGGGCAACCGTAGACGTTCGGGTCCTCACCCTCGTTTTCGGCCTTCGGACCGGCACAGAGAACCGTCGAACCTTCAAATACCACGTTCTCGCGAAGCGCAAGCGCCTCCTCGATGAACGGTTGTGCGTCTTCGCCGGTTGTCTTCGGCTCGACGAGCTCGGTAGCTCGATACACGCGCACTTCGGCAATGTCAGCGCGGATGTCGCTCTCGACCGTCGTCAGGTATCGCCACACGGCGAACGCAGAAACGGCGGCAAGCGCTATTGCGATAACGAGAACAATGGTCCTACGTCCCATGTCAGCTGGCCCTCCCCAACAGTGATGTCAATCTATCTACCCGAAGAGATCGGACACCTGCGGTGAAGACTTGACCGAAAGCCGACTCGGGCTGCAGCCGGGGACCAACGATTGTCGGGCTAGCTGCGGCCGATGCCCCGTTCTTTGAGTTCCTGAAGGATGGCCTCGAGCGAGGCATCCGCGTTGAATGAAGGCTCTGCTTCTGCTTCATCTTCACGCTGGAACTCCCTTCTACGGGGTTTGCTCGGCTGGCGGTCGCTCCACGTTGAGCGCTCCTCCCACTCGGGGAGTGCCTGCTTTATGGACAGGCTCACTCGTCGTCTGTCGGCATCGACCTCGGTGACCTTTACCCGAACTTGTTGCCCGATGGAAAGCTCCAACTCTGGACTCTCGACGTGATGCATCGCAATCTCCGACACGTGAACTAGTCCTTCGACTCCTTCACCGACGGAAACGAACGCACCGAAGGGGACTGTCTTGGTGACTTCACCGTCGAGAACGTCGCCCGCGTCGCTCGCTTCGATGAACTGCTCCCATGGATCCTGTGTCGTCTGTCGGATCGAAAGGGAGATGCGCTCCCGGTCGTAGTCGACCTCCAGAACGCGGACCGTGACGTTGTCGCCAACGTTGACGACTTCGCCGGGATGGTTGACGTGCTGCCACGAAAGCTCGGAGACGTGCACGAGACCATCCATTCCTCCGAGGTCCACGAACGCCCCGAAGTTCACGACCGAAGACACAACACCATCTCGTACGTCACCCGGCTTCAGATCCGCGAGGAACGCGTGGCGCTGCTCAGCCTGTTCCTCTTCGAGGTAGGCGCGGCGCGACAACACGACGTTGTTGCGGTTTCGATCGAGCTCGATGACCTTCGCTTCGATGGTCTCACCGATGAAGGGCTGCAGGTCGCGAACGCGGCGCAAATCGACAAGCGACGCAGGGAGGAATCCGCGCAGACCGATGTCGACGATGAGACCGCCCTTGACGACCTCGATCACCGGACCGGCAACGGTGCCACCCTCGTTCATGATTCGCTCGATGCGTCCCCAGGCACGTTCGTACTGCGCCCGCTTCTTCGAGAGGACCAGACGACCGTTGTCGTCCTCCTTCTGGAGGACCAGCGCCTCGATCTCTTCACCGACCGTGACGATCTCCGCCGGGTTCGCGGTGTTGCGGATCGAGAGCTCCTTCGCAGGAATCACACCCTCAGACTTGTATCCGATGTCGACGAGGACTTCGTCCTGGTCGATCCGGACCACCGTCCCACCGACGATGTCCCCTTCCTTGAACTCGAACACGGTCTGCTCGATCGCCCGTGCGAAATCGTCCGCAGATAGATCGTCCGGCAGGTCGGCGATCTCCTTCGGCGCTGTGATGGCGGGGCGTTCTCCTCTTGGGGTGACGACCGGCTGAGGTGTCGCATCTTCTGCGACGGCATCGACGGCTTCAGCCGGCGCGTCGGCAACGACGTCGGCCACCGCTTCTTCGAGCGCAACTGCCTCGGTGACTTCAACGGCCGCGTCTGCAACGGCCTCCCCTTCGACCTCGGCCACCGCTTCATCGGTCGCTGTTCCTCGGGGGCTTCAACGGCCGCGTCTGCAACGGCCTCCCCTTCGACCTCGGCCACCGCTTCTTCGGCGGCGGCGGTCTCAACGACCTCCGTTGCTTCCTCGACGACAGCCTCGGTTGCGTCTGCGATGGGCGCTGCGTCCTCCGGAGCGTCCGCATGCTCCTCGCCGGTGGTGGCGAGATCGTTCTCGTTCGTGGTCATGGAAAGGGTTCGACTCCTGTGTACGTGGATAACCTCGATGCGCGCGCAAGACACGCGGCTCGAAGCCGTTCGGGATGCTACAGCCAATTGCCCCCAAGAGGCAAGACGTCAGGCCTTGCAGTCGGCGAGTGTCCGGCCCGAGGCGACGTCGACCTTGAGCGGAACCCTGAGCTGCACGACCCGCTCCATCATTTCTCTCGTCACTGCTGCGACGTTGTCGAGGTGTTCCACGGGCACCTCGACAACGAGCTCATCGTGAATCTGGAGCAGCATCTGGGTGCCGAAAGCTCCGAGTTTTGGATCAAGTTCGATCATGGCTTTCTTGATCACGTCGGCTGCTGATCCCTGGATCGGAGCATTCAGGGCCATCCGCTCGCCTGCCTGGCGATCGCGGAAGTTCGAGCTCGCCAACTCGGGCAGGTACCGTCGACGGCCGAGAATCGTCGTGGTGTATCCGTCTGATCTGGCGTCCTCGACCAGCCCCCGGAGAAAGTCACGAACATCCGAGAACTGAGCGAAGTACGTGTCAATGTGCTGCTGAGCCTCTTCCCGCGGGATCCCGAGACGTTGACCGAGGCCGTAGGCCTCCATCCCGTAGAGCAGGCCGAAGTTGATCATCTTTGCTGTGCGCCGCTGATCCGTCGTCACCGCTTTGGGGTCGATGTTGTTGATTCGTGCCGCCGTCGCCGCGTGAACGTCGATGTCCTGTTCGAACGCTTCGACCAGTCCCGGATCGTTTGAAAGATGGGCGAGGATGCGCAACTCGATCTGCGAGTAGTCGGCGACGAGGAACACGCACCGTTCGTCCGCGACGAATGCCTCCCGTACTGCACGGCCCTCCTCAGACCGGACCGGGATGTTCTGCAGATTCGGTTGCTCCTGGGAGAGGCGGCCGGTTGCCGCCCCCATCTGGTTGAACCTGCCCCGAATCCGGCCGTCGTCGTCGACCAGGCGAAGGAGTGCCTCAACGTAGGTGCCGCGCAGCTTCTCCAGCTCGCGGTACAGCAGGAGGTGAGCGACGATCTCATGTTCGTCACGAAGCTTCTCGAGCACCGACGCGTCCGTCGAGGGTGCGCCCTTCGGTGTCTTCTTCAGAACCGGAAGCCCGAGGCGATCAAACAGGACTTCGCGGAGTTGCAGCGTCGAGTTCACATTGAAGGGTCCACCGGCGGCGTCGTGAATCAGTGCTTCGAGTTCTGCGAGACGATTGCGCAGCCGGTCTCCGAGGTCGGTCAGGAACCGCACGTCAACACCAACGCCGGCTACTTCCATCCGCGCCAGGATCGGAATCAGGGGAAGCTCCACGTCCTCAAAGAGTTCGATCGCACCACGCGCCGTCAGTTGTTCCGTCAGCGGCTCAATCAGGCGTTCGACTGCAACCGCCCGCCGGGCGGCGGCCTCGAGGTCAACGCCCCCTTCGAAGTCGAACGCTCCTTGTGATGCGCGATCGGAGTCCGCGGCATCCTCCACGGACAGGCCCAGTTCGCGATATGCGAGATCGCCGAGATCGGGAACCCGCTGGGTCGGATTCGCGATCCAAGCCGCCAACGCGGTGTCAAACAATACGGGTGGTGGCTCTTGGCCGATCTCGATCAGGGCTCGCACGAATGCCTTGATATCGTGCCCTGCTATCGACGCTGCCGTGCTGAGCGGGTCCAATGCGTCGACCGGTATGTGAATCGCGGGCGATCCGGCCGCGACGATCCCGACGAGCGCTCCGTCGTCCCATATCGGCTCAAGTGATATCGGGCGGCCGGCCACGGTCTCAGCCACCCGACCGGTGTCGACCATGGTCACGACCTCGATCTCGATTGTTTCCGCACTTTCGGCTTCAATATCGCCGACTTCCGAGAGCCGATCCCACAGCCCACGGAACGCGAGCGCATCAAACACCGGACGGATCCTCTCGCCGTCGAGATCGTCCATCGTGAAATCATCGATTGCTGCTTCGATGGGGACGTCGCGCACCAGTTCCATGAGGCGGCGATTGAGGAGGACTTGGCCGGCGGCTGCCTCGAGGTTCTCGCCCAGCTTCGGTGTTTGGTCGGCGGCAGCGTCGACCACCGCTTCTGCAGTTCCGTACTTCGCGATGAGCTTGGCTGCGGTCTTCTCGCCGACTCCCGGCACGCCGGGAAGGTTGTCCGACGTGTCGCCACGGAGCGCCGCGTAGTCGACATACTGGGAGGGTCCGACGCCGTAGCGTTCCGTGAGCCACGCATCATCGGCCCGTACGATGTCGGAAATGCCCCGGACGGTGTAGAGGACCGTGATGCCGGGTTCGATAAGCTGAAAGGCGTCTCGATCGCCGGTGATCACAACAACGTCCCATCCCTCGGCCCGACCCCGCGTCGCGAGGGTCGCAATCACGTCGTCGGCCTCGTATCCGGGGATCCGAATCTGCTCGATGCCCATCGCGTCCAGGACTTCGTCGATCAACGGGAGTTGGCTCGTGAACAGGTCTGGCGCCTTCTCACGCTGAGCTTTGTACTCGTCGTACGCCTCAGTACGAAACGTTGGGCCGCGAACGTCCCATGCCACGGCAATTGCGTCGGGGCGCTCGTCCTGGAGCAGTTTGATCAGCATTGAGGTGAACCCGAAGACTGCGTTTGTCACGAGACCGGATGACGTGGCGAGGTCGCTCGGCAACGCGTAGAACGCCCGGTAGGCGAGGCTGTGACCGTCGAGAAGAGCAAGCTTGGGCATCTGCCGAGCGTAGCGCCATGTTGTGTGGTTCGGTGTCCGGAGGCTCAGACTTCAGATCTGCGATTCGCGGCCCGCCATCCCGGCCGTCTCGGGTCTCGGGTCTCTTGTAGCCTGTACTTCGTACTCGGCTACTTCGCTGCCGACGCGTTGAGCTTCTCCAGCAGCCGGTCTCTCTTGAGTTCGAGATGCTCGCGGGCGGCTCGCAGATCTGCGACGTGCCGCTGCATTCGAGCTACGTCTCCTGCGGTCTCCCGAGCATCCTGGGCATCCTGCGGGCTCCCACTGACGGCCGCGTCGCGCTGTGCGTCGTCATCGAGGTGGCCGAGCATGATCTGCTCTTCGAACGCTAGATGCTCGTCACGGCGCAGTGCCGCGATTTCGTCGTTGATACGAAAGACCCGCTCTTCCCGTCGTGCCATGCTCCACCACACCTCCGGATGATCTCACACCCCGGACGCACACCACCAAACGGAGTGCGCCAGATCAGGGTTCCAGGTCCATCCGTCATCAGAGTACGTCACCAGGGTACCGATTCTTCAGTATCGGCCAGCTACTCAACGAGCTTGACCGGGTTCCACTCGATCCGCGCTTCCCACGTCGTGGTGTCGTTCGTCGTGCCCGGATGGTGGTAGCGAATCTTTCACCAACAACCCAATGGTTCGAGCTCACACGTGTAGTTGGGCGGGAGCTCAACTCGGATCTCGACCTGGTGCCCGTTGAAGGGCTTCGAACTGGTCGGGATGCTGCAGGCGCCGGTCGCCGCGCCGGGGTACGCCGTATTAGTCGACGTCCACGAACACGTTGCCACATCTCCCGCCGGACTCCCGATGTTGATCGAGTGGTTCTCGTTGGCATCACCCGGATCCCACAAACCAGTGACAAGATCCTTGCCTCCGTGGAGTTCGATGACCTCGGCGAGCAAGAATTCCGTGATGCCCAGCCTGACGTTGGAGTAGATGGCCATGTCGCCAAGTCCGTACACGCTGGTGTTCGCAGAGCCACCGCTAGCTCGCATCGACTAGCGATTCAACCCCATGTTGCCGTCGGCGAGCGTGAACACGCTGAGCGGACAAACACCGGCACCTCTATCCAGTCCATCTATTGGGCACATCTCATCCCAGAGAGATGCCACTCCACCCAGAAGCCCCCGGATCAATCCGCCACGTACGGCTCGTCGAGATCGTCCCAGTCGAGCACTCCGTCGCCGGTCAGGTCGTCGGCGTTGTCCTCTTTCCCATCACCGTTGGGATCGAAGTAGGGAGGGCGCGGCGGGTACGTGACGGTACAGAGGACCTCGTTGTCCGACGCATCGAGGGGCGCCGGATCTGGCCCGTAGAGGATGAGGACTGTCGTTGGCAATGTGTCTTCATCGCTGTATCCGGGTATTGGGTCCCGCGTGAGGAAGTGGTCGCCGCCAATTTCTGATAGATACAGCAGTCGTAGTTGCCCATATTCGCTCCACTGACGGGATCCGCCTTGAGGATCTCGACTTGGATGATCACGGACGTGTCCACCTGTTCGTAGAGATCGGCCGAGAGTGCCTGAAGAGTGGCGTAGTCGGCTTCGTCTCATTCACACATCGTCGCCCCCGTCCGTGCTGCGGAAGACGTAGCCGACGCAATCGTCGGGCGCTCGTGAAAGAGCAACCCGAACTCGATTGCTCCCAAGATCAACAGCAGAAGCAAAGGGAGCACAACGGCCATCTCGACCATCACCGCGCCTCGTTCACGCCCGTTTTGGCGCATCCATCTCGATACCATCGCTGCGACCACTCTCCGATGCCAACATCGCCACTATTTGTGTTTGTTTCGCATGCCGTCGCTCGGGTCGCCACGTTGGTAGAGGCTTCCCGTCGATACCATGGCCCGGCGCCGGGATGGCGGAATGGAAGACGCGGCGGACTCAAAATCCGCTGGGCGAAAGCCCGTGTGGGTTCGAGTCCCACTCCCGGTACGAGCCGTTGTATTCACAGTGACCTGCGCGGTCATATCAGGAATATCGGCACGATGGCGGTTCGAGCGCAGAACCGTTGTCGCCGCTCCCGGGGTGACTAGTCCCGAAGCGCCCGGGCGAGATCATGAACGGCGTCTGCGACCGAAGCGATCGCACCGGCCGGGTCGGCGGCATCGAGAACACGCCCGACCAGGGCGCTCCCGACGATGACACCGTCGGCCTCGGCGGCAGCCAGCCTTGCCTGAGTGGGGGTAGAGATGCCAACTCCCAGCACAAGCGGCAAGTCCGAGATCGAGCGGATCCGCTGGCTGAGGACGTGCGCCCGGTCGGACAATGTGGTCCGCTGCCCCGTCACTCCCAACGAAGCCACGCCGTAGATGAATGCAGGCCGAGCCGACGCGATCCGCTCGAGCCGGCGGTCGCTCGTGGTGGGGGCTGCGAAAAGCGCCATCCCGAGCCTGGCACTTTTGGCGGCGTCCAGGAAGGCTTGAGACTCCTCAACCGGGAGATCGGCGATGATCAAGCCGGCAGCCCCGCTTGCGGCGGCGGCCCCCATGAACGCATCAATTCCGTAATGCAGCACCGGGTTGGTGTAGGTCATCAGCAAGACCGGCTTCCCGGTAGACCGAGAGACCTTTCGCGTGATGTCGAGCGCGGTCGTGATGGTCGTGCCGGCGGCGAGGGAACGTGCCCCGGCTTCGGCGATGACGGGACCGTCCATCAGGGGATCGCTGTACGGAATGCCGATCTCGAACCCGTCGGCTCCCGCTTCAGCCATTGCCACGAAGAGGGCCACCGACGTATCAGCGTCCGGCAACCCGGCGGTGAGATAGGGAAGCAGTGCCGCGCGGTGCTGCGATCGAACATCGGCGAAGAGGCGGGCGAGTTGCCGTGCCCCCGAGTCACTCATCGCGAGCCGCCACTTGCATCACGTCCTTGTCGCCACGCCCGGACAGCAGAACCACGACGGTCTTGCCGACCATCGAGGCGGACTCCCGCACGACCCATGCGATGGCGTGCGCGGACTCGAGGGCGGGGATGATTCCCTCGGTCCGAGACAACAGGTGGAGCGCCTCCACCGCCTCGTCGTCGGTCACCGACTCGTAGCGCACGATGCCGGCATCCCGAAAAGCGGCGTGCTCGGGGCCGACGCCCGGGTAATCGAGGCCGGCACTGATCGAGTGCGCCTCGAGGACTTGGCCTTCTTCGTCCTGGAGGAGATAGGTGAACGATCCGTGGATGACTCCCGGCGTTCCATCGATGAGGGAAGCACCGTGAAGGCCGCTTTCGAGCCCGTATCCTCCGGCTTCGACGCCCACGAGGTCTACATCGTCGTCGACATAGGTGGCGAAGGCCCCGATGCTGTTGGAGCCACCGCCGACGCACGCTACGACGACATCGGGTTCCGCGGCGCCGTGGAGCTGCTCGTGCATCTCGTCTCCGATCACCCGCTGGAGTTCCCGAACCATCCAGGGGAACGGGTGTGGGCCGACGACGGATCCAATGATGTAGTGCGTGTTCTCGACGGAGCCCACCCAGTCGCGCATCGCCTCGGAGACAGCGTCCTTCAGTGTCCCTGCGCCGGAGTCCACAGGGATAACCTCTGCACCGAGGAGTCCCATGCGGTAGACGTTGAGCGCTTGTCGCTCGATGTCCTTCACACCCATGTAGACGGCGCACTCGAGGCCGAGCAGCGCACAGGCCGTTGCGGTGGCGACCCCGTGTTGGCCGGCGCCGGTCTCCGCTATCACCCTGGGTTTCCCCATCCGCTTGGTGAGGAGCGCCTGACCCATCGTGTTGTTGATCTTGTGGGCGCCCGTGTGTGCCAGGTCCTCCCGCTTGAGCCACAGATCGAACCCGAGCTGCTCCGAGAGGCGTTTCGCGTGGTAGACCGGCGTTGGTCGGCCCACATATGTGGAAAGCAGTCCCCCGAGTTCCGCCCGGAACGTTCGGTCGTTCCACGCGGTCGAGAACTCGCGTTCGAGCTCCTCGAGGGCGGGCATGAGCGTCTCGGGTGCGTACTGGCCGCCGTAGGCACCAAATCGTCCTCGTTCGTCTGGCCCGGTCATTGGCGTTTCGCCTCCTGCAGGAAGGCGGCGACCCTAGCGGGGTCCTTGATTCCTGGTGCCGATTCCAGGCCCGATGACGCGTCGACCCCCCACGGCCGCACGGTTTTCACGGCGGTCGCGACGTTGGCCGGTGTCAACCCTCCGGCGAGGACGAAACGACGCTCCGGAGGCACCAGGCGGCTCCAGTCGAGCGGACGCCCCGTCCCGCCGTGGTCCTCGCCGGTCGCCGAGTCAAGCAGTGGAATCTGGCCATTCGGGATTCCCGCATTGCCCCAGGCGCCGTTGGTGTCCCGCCGAAGTGGTCTGAGGACAAGCAATCCAGCTTCCTGGGCCCACCGTGCCGCCTCCTCAGCGTGTTGGCCGTGCGGCTGAACGCCATCTGCCCCGGTCTCTGCGACGGCCGCCGCCAGGTCCACTGCGGAAGTGTCCACGGTCACGAGGATTCGCAGCACCGGAATGCCATCCATCAAAGCGGCAGCATGCTGCCGGTCGATAGCCCGCGGAGAGGCGGGTGCAAGAACGAACCCCAGCGCATCGGCGCCGGCGTCAACCGCGTCGGTGACGTCCGCCGCTCGGGTCAATCCACAGACTTTGACCCAGGTCATGATCGGCCGACCAGCCTCGACAGCTCCAGCGCCGGGTCTTCGGCAACAACCAGAGCCTCCCCAACGAGGATCGCGTCGTAGCCTGCGTCGCTCATGCGCTTTGCATCGTCTGGTGTGTGGATCCCGCTCTCGGCCACCGTGACGATCCCCTCCCCCTGCACCGTCGAGGCGAGCGCCTCGGCAACACCAAGATCGGTGGAGAACGTCTCGAGATCTCGATTGTTGACGCCGATCAGCGTTGCGCCTGCTGCGCGAGCGATCACCGCCTCGTCCCGATCGTGGACCTCGACCAGCGCATCGATGCCCGCCGCAGCAGCAGCCGCAATCATGCGCCCGAGGACATCCGCACCGAGGGCTGCGACGATCAGCAGCGCCGCATCGGCTCCCGCCGCTCTCGCCTCGAACACTTGTGCGGGGTCCAGGAGGAAGTCCTTGCGCAGCGCCGGGATATCGACGGCGCCCTTCACCGCGACGAGGTCATCGAGGGAACCATCAAAGTGGAACGGCTCGGTGAGCACGCTGACCGCTGCTGCGCCGGCATCCTCGTAGATACGCGCTTGTGCGACTGCATCGAGACCGGCGGCAAGCACTCCCCGCGATGGCGACCGCCGCTTGACCTCGGCAATGACGGAGAGGCCCGGCCGGGCGAGGTCGGCGGCAAAGCCTCTCGCGGGCGTCGATCGCTCCGCAGCTTCGATCAACGCGGCGGATTCGGCGCACGCTCTGTCGCTACGGACCCGGGCGTCGGAGAGGATTTGGTCGAGCATCACGAAAGGCTACGACCCTTGCTCTGAGCGCAAGTAGTCGACCAGGCTGTCGAGTTGCGCTTCGGTGAACCGGTCCCCGAACGACGTCATGGCGCCGGGTCCGATGCGGACTACGTCGATGATCTGCTGATCGGTGAGGGTTGCGGCGGTCGAACCCGGGCCGAGTGCCGGACCGATGCCGCCCGCGAGGTCACTCCCATGACAGTGAGCGCACGACGACGAATAGAGATCGGCGCCAAACACGTCGTTGGCTGGGCCGGCGCAGCCGGCGGCGAGAAACACGGCGAGCACAGCGGCGGCGAGAATTCGCATGGCGCAAGTATGCACTCGCCCGCGATCTACACCGTCAATTCGACCATGAACTGAGAGCCTTCGCCGGGGGTGCTCTCCACGCGGACGGTACCTCCCATCGCGTCGATGAGTTCTCGGACGATCGTTAGACCGAGGCCGCTGCCCTCGGGGCGAATCGGGTGGTAGCGCTGTGCGACATACAGCCGGTCGAAGACACGATCCGCGTCGGCGGGTTCGATACCCGGACCCGTATCCCCTACGACGAGGCGGACGGACCCTTGTTCGACATCGGCCTCAACCGTCACCGTTCCATGTTCGGGGGTGTAGCGCAGAGCATTCTCGATGAGGTTGCTGCAGACCTGATCGAGACGATCAGGATCGACGTTCGCCATCACCGAACCGGAGGAGGTGAATACGAGGGTCACTCCGATCTCGTCGGCGCGGCCGCGGTAGGTTTCAACGACCCCGCTGAGATGTGCCGGCACGTCGATGACTTCTGGACGGAGGGTGAATTCTCGGGCCTCGAGCCTCGCCAGGAGCATCACATCTTCGACGAGCCGCGTCAGGCGATCGGTTTGCTTGTGGAGAACCGCTGCCACACGTTCGGCATCCTCGCTTCCGATCGTTCCTTCGTCCAACGCTTCGGCATACCCGCGTATCGTGGTCAGCGGCGTTCGGAGATCGTGCCCGATGCTCATCAGGAATTCGCGCTCCGCAGGTGCGTTGCCTGCAAGTTCGCTGCCATGTCGTTGAATGCAACCGAGACGGTCGCTATCGCGTCGTCTCCGTCAACGGGCGCACGGGTCGAGAGGTCCCCTGCTGCAATCTGGTTGGAGGCTGCTTCGAGACCGGCGAGGCGTCCACGAATCCAGCGCGCCAGCCCAATTCCAAAGATGACGATCATCACGACACCGACTACGACGACGAGTAGGAGAGCCCGACTCATGCCCCGTATCGGGAGCAAGGGCGCGGTTCGCCCGATCGCGACGACGATTTCACTCGCTCCGAGCGGGAAGCGCTGCACGGTGGCGAGAAGCTCGGTTCCGTCGACGTCGATGCTCAGCGCCTCACGCTCTCTGAGGTCGGGCGGGAGAAGCGGGACAAGATCCTGTCCGAGCGACAGCGGATACGACCGGTTGGGGGTCACCAACACTGCTTCCACCACATCGTGGCCACCAACAACCCGCGCACGCTCCAGGACACGCGCGGCCTCGCTGCGGACGTCACGCAACTGGCCTTCGAAGCCGGCACCCGGGTTGCGTCCAACATCTGCGAGGGCGTTTTCTACGAGTCTGCCCGTGGCTTCGGCTTGCCGGAACAGCTCGTCCTGAGCCTGTGTGTGGAGCAGGCGGTTCACATAGCCGACTCCCATCAGCCCTACGGTCAGCATCACGACGGCGATAACGATTGTCCCGATGGCGATGCGGCGGGTCACGTGGCTCGTCTCGTCATGAATCCATGCGGTATCCGACGCCCCAAATCGTCTCAATCGGGATGCCGTCGAGCTTCTTGCGCAGCTGCCGAACATGCACGTCGACAGTGCGGGTTTCGCCGAAGTAGTCATAGCCCCACACGGCTTCGAGGATCTGGGCGCGTGAAAGGACCAGCCCGGTGTTGTCGGCCAGATACCACAGGAGATCGAACTCCCGAGCCGTGGGCCGCACGACCGGCCCGCCCGCAGGTGTGACCTCGCGCCTGCCCCCGTCGATCACGAAGTCCCCCACCTCGAGCACGGTCCGCTCGACCGGTGCTTCCTCGCTCCGACGCAGAACTGCCTTGACTCGGGCCACCAGCTCACGGACGGAGAAGGGTTTCGTGACGTAGTCGTCCGCGCCGATCTCCAGGCCCACGATCGTGTCGATCTCGGTGTCGTGTGCCGTCAGCATGATCACCGGAACATCCGAGACGGCGCGAATCCTCCGGCAGACTTCGAACCCGTCGATGCCCGGCAACCCAACGTCGAGGAGGACGGCACGTGGATCCCGATCGCGCATCCGCTCGAGACCCGACTCGCCGTCTGCGGCATGGATGAGTCGGTATCCCTCACGTTCAAATGCCATGCGGAGCAGCTCGGCTATCTCGTCCTCGTCCTCGATGAGCAGCACGACGCCTCCGTTGTTCATCAGTACCTCGTCCGTGGTATCCAGGAGGTTCGCAGGATCTTGTTCGAGAACCGTAAGGAGTCCGTGAGATGACGCTGATTCATCGCAGGAGCGGGGCAGCCGCAATTGCGGTGAGGACGGCAGCGGCCTTGTTGACGCACTCGTGATACTCCGCAGTGGGGTCGCTGTCGGCGACGATCCCTGCACCGGCTTGAATCCACGCCCGATTCCCCTCGGCGATCATGGTGCGGAGCCCGATCGCCGTATCCAGGTTTCCCGAGAAATCGAGGTAGCCGACGGCGCCGGCGTAGGGGCCGCGCGCCGTGGGCTCGAGCTCGTCGATGATCTCCATCGCGCGAATCTTCGGCGCCCCGGTCACCGTGCCGTGCGGGAACGTCGATCTCAAGACGTCGACCGGTCCAAGCCCCGCCCGAACCACGCCCGATACACCGGAGACGATGTGCATGACGTGTGAGTAGCGCTCGATGACCATCAGGTCGTCAACGGTGACCGTTCCGAACTCGCTCACCCGCCCTAAATCGTTTCTTGCCAGGTCGACCAGCATCACATGTTCGGCTCGCTCTTTGGGGTCGGCGAGCAGTTCGGCTTCGAGCGCCGCGTCCGCGGCGGGGTCGGCACCGCGAGGCCGGGTGCCCGCGATCGGGCGACTGTATACAACACCGTCGCGGACACGCGTCATCAGTTCCGGGGAAGAGCCGGCGATCGAGATCGTGTTGTGTCGCACGAAGTACATGAACGGCGACGGATTCACCAGACGAAGCGAGCGATACACCGCGAACGCGTCACCGTCGAACTCGAGCTCGAAACGGATCGAAGGAACGATCTGGAACGCGTCGCCGGCGTTGATGAACTCGATCGATCGCCGAACCGCAGCTTCGTATTCCTCGCGGCTGGTGTTTGCGACCGCAGGAGCGATCGTGTCGAAAACCGGACGGACGGCGAGCGGGCGCTTGGGGGCACGCGCCAGCCGTGCCACATCACGTTCGATTGCAGCTCGCGCTTCATCGTACGCGGCGGCCGGATCGTCGCCGGCGATCACATTGCGGATGATCAGAATGGTGTCTCGGAAACGATCGATCGCGGCGAGTGCACCCCCGACGTGCCAGATCATCTCTGGCAGGCCACGGTCGTCGGGAGGCGCTGCCGGAAGATCCTCGACGTACCGGACGGCGTCGTACGCCAGGTAGCCGACGAGGCCTCCGTGAAGGGGTGGGACCTCTCCGGGAAATCCGCACGTTTCGCCGTCGGGTGCCGTGAACTGTTCGAGCAGCGAACTGAGGACGGAAAGAGGATCACCGCCTGGCAGATCGACCGCGGCGCCGACGGCCTCGGTCCGACCATTACGGGCGACGACCGTGAACGTCGGCTCCCAGCCGACGAACGACCAACGAGCCCATCGCTCGCCCCCCTCCACCGACTCGAGCAGGAAACCGTCACCGTCGCCGACGAGCGCCTCAAACACTGATACCGGCGTCTCACGGTCGCCGAGCACTTCAACGGCGATCGGCACGACGGTGTGCCTTCGCGCCAGATCGATGAAGCGGTCCTTAGTCAGCGAGATCTGCATCGGGCTACGTTAGGTCGGATCGCCGCGTCACCGACCTCACGACTCGTCGGGTCAGGATTCGGTGAGGCGATCGAGTCCGAGCCATCCGAGAAGATCCGAGAAGTACCCCGACAGGTTGGCGATGCGCCCGGTGACCATCAGCAGACCGAATAGCGCAAGCATGAGTCCCGAAAAGACAGTGATGGCGGTGAAGTGTCGCTTCACCCAACCGAAGGCCGAGAACGCCTTGGCCAGGAGCAACGACGTCAGCAGGAACGGTATTCCCAGCCCGAGCGAATAGAAGAACAGCACCAACATGCCCTGCCCGACTGTGTCGGATGTCGAGCCCAACAGCAGCGCCGAGGCGAGGAATGGCCCGATACACGGGGTCCAACCGAACGCGAATGCGGCTCCCATCAATGGCGGCCCCAGGTAGCCGAATCGCCTCGCCGCATTCGAGTCGACTCGCCGCTCCCGCATGATCGGAAGCAGCCAGGACGGGGTCCACACGGCGGTGACGGCAATAAAGAGACCCATGGCGACAATCACCCAACCGGCGATGGTGGTGAACACCGGTGTTGCGAGCCACGACGAAATCGACGTGGCAGTGGCGCCGAGACCGACGAACACCAGGGTGAAACCCAGGACGAACAGGCCGGTCATTCCCACAACACGACGCATCGACACGTTGCCTTCGGAGAGGTCCTGCATCGAGTAGCCCGACATCAGCGAGATGTACCCCGGCAGAAGCGGCAGAACACACGGCGACAAGAACGAGGCGGCGCCCGCCAGCACCGCCGCGATGAGGTTGACTTCGCTCAGGGGTCCCTCCCAATGGCCTCGGTCCACGAGAACGGTAACCGACCGCTGTTTGTTCCCGACCCGACTTCGGCCACCCGGGAGGTAGGCTCCCGGTGTCCCAATCCCCTCTTGGCTGTTTGCATGTCGCTTCCCCGGTTCCTCAACCCAACAATCCCGTTCTCGGCAACCGATCGCAGGATCGTCTTTCTGCTTGGGATCGTCGCGTTCATTGCCGGGTACGGCGGTGCTCAGATGGCGCACACCCTCCCCTATGCCAGGCTGTCCCTTGGCTTGACGGAGGGGAACATGAGCGTCGTGTTCGCCATCGTGCGAGCCGTGTCGCTCACCGCCGTTGGTTTCTCGATTGTCGCCGACCGGAACGGACGCAAGGATCCGCTCATCATCGCATTCGGGTTGATGTCGCTCGGGAGCCTCCTCACCGCGTTCGTGCCGGCCACGGCCGCGTATGTGATCGCTCAGTCGGTGGTTCGCGTCTCCGTGGTGGCGATCGCTGCCATCGGCATGGTTCTGCTCGCCGAGGAACTGAGCCCGGAGATTCGCGGCTACGGCATGGGGCTGTACGGTCTCGCCGGATCGCTCGGGGTAGGCACCGGCCTTCTCCTGCTTCCAATCGCTGAACGCGCCGACTCGGCGTGGCGGATCCTCTTCGCCCTCGCGGGGCTCGGCCTGCTCGCGATTCCGATGCTCATGCGGTACCTCCCGGAAAGCCGCGCATACCGGCCGGGTAAACCGATCTCGTTCATCTCGGCGCTCCGGCTCGGATTGGGCAAACACTTCTGGCCGATCGCCGGGGTCTCGTTCTTCGTCTCTGCCTTCTCCGCCCCGGCGTTCGATTTCGTGCTCGAGCGCCTCATCAACGACCTGGCGTGGGAAGCAAGTGCTGCCCGTTTCCTCCTCATCGCCGCGAGCGGCCTCGGTGCCCTCGGCCTGCTCATCGGGGGCCGCTTGGCCGACAGGAAGGGGCGCAAGCCGACGGCGCTCATCGCTCTGGCACTCGGGCTCGTCGGAGGAGTCGGCTTCTACCTCCTCAATTCCGGCTGGTTCCTGGCCGCGTCGATCTTCGTTGCGACCATGGGCGCGACCATGCTGACACCCGCCCTGGGTGCGATGCGTGCAGAGCTGTTCCCGACTCGTGTGCGGGCGACCTCCGCAGCGTGGGTCACGAACGTTGCGATCCTCGGGAGCATCTCTGGGTTCCTCGTTGGTGGCGTGCTCATCGACCGAATCGGCCTTCCGAAGACGGTCGCTTCCCTCGGAGCGGGCCTCCTGATCTCTATGGCCTTGATCCTCACGCTCCCGGAGACGAAGGGGATGGATCTCGTTCGGGCACGGCGAACCGGAAGCCGTACCACCACCACAGAGTCATAGCCCGCACGAGCATCAGGACCACGATTCCCGTCCACACTCCGACCAACTCCCCTCCGAGAGGGACCACGAGGAACAGGAACCCGATCGCCGCGACGGCAGCAGCAAGTGTGCTCCATGCCAGGACCGAGAACGCCGCGGCCCCGATGGCAACCCCATCCCACACGAAGACGATTCCGTTGATCGGCTGCATCATGATCAGGATCGGGAGGATCGAAGCGAACGCCGCCAACACCGCTTCGTCCGATGTGAACCAGGATCCCAGCCATGGCGAAACGAGCGCCAGGACGAGCGAAAGGAGGACACCGAACGAGACGCCCAACGCGAGGAGTCGGTTCGAAACGGCGCGGGCCACCGCGGGGTTGTTGGCACCAAGTTCCTTCCCGACGATGGCCTGCCCGGCGATCGCGAACGCGTCGATCACCAGCGCCAAGAAGATCCACAGCTGCATCGCGACCTGGTGGGCAGCTACCGCCGCGGTGCCGATCCTCGCAGCGACGAAGGTCGCCGCCGTCAGCGCTGCGAGCAGTGAGGCGTTGCGGAGGATCAGCGCCTTGCCGGCGCCGGCAAGTGAGCCGATCGCCCCGCGCTGCGGCCGCCCAAACCCGATCGCCAACTCGGTGCGACGCGTCCAGAAGAACAGGACAAGGAACCATGCCGCGCCGAACCACTGCGCCACCACGGTGGCCCACGCGGCGCCGGCAACTCCCCAGTCGAGTCCGAAGATCAGGATCGGATCCAGCACGAGGTTCACAGCATTGAGACCGAGGGTGACCATGAGCGGCGTCCGCGTGTCTTGGTAGCCGCGAAACGCACCATGACCGGCAAGGATCACGAGCAGGGCAGGGACTCCGAGCGCTCTGATTCGGAGATAGGTCGTCGCACTCTCGAGGACCTCCGTCCCCGCTCCGAACGCTCGGAGGAGCGGTTCGCTGAACACGATCAATGCAACCGCGGCGATCACACCGCCCACAACGGAGATTGCGAGCGCCGCCACGGTGATTCGTCCGGCCTCGTCGCGATCCCCCGACCCGACGGATTGGGCGATCAAGGGTGTCACGGCGTACTCGAGGAAGTTGAACACGGCGAACACCGCCACGTAGATCGCAGAAGCGATCGCAACGGCGGCGAGTGCGACCGCACCGAGTCTGCCGATGAACGCCGTGTCGACGAGCGAGACGAGCGGATCGGCCGCCAGTGCGCCGAGGGCAGGCAGGCCGATCCTGACGATCTCGCGATCGTACGGACTCCGCCTGAACGCTTGGATCATGCGACGGTTTTGTCGGGATACGGGCAGCGATCCGCGAGTGGGCAGCCAAGACAGGCGGGTTTCTTGGCGTCGCACACATCCCGCCCGAATTGGATGAACCGCATAGAGACCGCTTCCCAGTCCCGCTCGGGGTAGAGATCCCTGAGTTCGAACTCGATCTTGACGGGGTCCGATGAGGCACTGAGGCCGAGTCGATTCGACACTCGCTTCACGTGGGTGTCGACGGCGATTGCCGGGATCCCGAATGCCTCCGCCAGCACAACGCTCGCGGTCTTTGCGTCCGACGCCGCGCAACGTGACGAGTTCCTCGAGATCGGCCGGAACCACCCCGTCGTATCGCTCGTCGAGGTCTGCAGCCAGGGCGATGATCGACTTCGTCTTCTGCCGGTAGTACCCGGTCGAATACACAACCTCTTCGACCTCTTCCGGATTGGCCGCCGCGAGATCCTCAGGTGTCGGCCACCGTTCGAACAAGACGGGTGTCACACGGTTCACGTTTGCGTCGGTGGTCTGCGCGGAGAGCACGGTCGCAACGAGAAGGTGCCACGGATCCACGTACTCGAGGGCCGTCGAGATGTCCGGATACCGCTTCTTCAGGCGGTTGAGGATCACTCTGGCGTTGCGGCGTTCTTCGGTGGTGGTCTCGGGCATGTCGTGACGGTAGCGAGTGGTCAGACGCTCACGGTTCGCATGGCGTTGTCGACGTGGTGTGGTGCTGCCGCTTCCCAGTCCTCGATCGTGATCGCCCACCGTTCATGGTCTTGCCACTCGCCGTTGATCTCGAGATACCGCGGGCTGTACCCCTCCTTGCGCATGCCGACGCGGCGGACGAGCGCGATGCTGGCGTGGTTGGTCGGAATGATGTTGGCTTCAACTCGGTGGAGTCCAAGCCCGCCTTCCGAGTTCAGGTGCAAATGCCGTCTGCAGGCACGCTCGCACTCCCTACGTGCCGTACCCCTGGCCGAGTAGGGATCTCCGATCCAGTAGCCGATGTAGCAGCTCCGGAACGGCCCACGGAAGATCTGTCCGAGGCCTACGTAGCCGACGGTCTCGTGCATCGGATGTGCGGTGGATGAGGAAGGGCGCGTCCGCCTCTGATTCGCGACGATCAAGCAGGCGATCGAAGCTCTGGTCCCCGTATTGCTCATCGGCGTCCCCGATTCGCGGCTCCCACGGGGCCAGGGACCCCGCGCTTGCCCGCCGAAACGCAACAAACGCCTCACGGTCTGTCTCCGTGGGTGTGCCCAGGTAGACGCCGGCTCCGGTTGATCCGGATTTATCCATGGAACGATCGTACCCGGCCCCGCCGACCGGGGAACGTACCCAGGAGGAAGTAGCATGACAAGAGACTTGAGACATGAGACTTGGGTTGAGCGCGTGTCCTGCCGTCCACCGCCGAAGGTGGGGGAGGGTGCCCGAGCGCAGCGAGGGCGGGAGGGGGCGGCCTGGGAGCCTGAATCACGAAGAGGAGGCCTGCCGCGTGTCTCATGTCTCGTGTCTCAAGTCTTCTTGTCTCCAGGCCCGGTTTCTGTCACTACCCGTGTTGATACGTTGGTGTATGGATATCGAGACCGCCACCAACGAGTCGATTGAGCAGGAGTTGCTTCATCGGGAGGCTGTGATTGCTCGGGTCCGGGCAACACAGTTGGTGTTGTTGCGTGAGGTTGACCGGCGGCAGTTGCCGATGGGGGCGGGGTGTGGGTCGTTGGGTGAATGGGTGCGGGGCCGCCTCGACGTATCCCCCGAGACCGCACGAGACCTCGTCGCGACCGCCAAACACCTTGAAGAGCTTCCTGATGTTGAAGAAGCAATCGAAACCGGTGAGATCGGGTTCGACCGGGCGGTAGCGGTCGGCAGGTTCGCCCGCCGGGACGACACGTTCGACATTCTCAATGAGATGGCGGGGTTCGACATTGCGGGGATCCGCAACCGGGCAGCCAGGCGGCGGCGTATGACCAGGGTTGATGAAGAAACGGCATACAACGACCGGTACCTCAACGTGCAGCCCAACCTCGACGAATCACTATGGCGTCTCAACGGCCGCCTCCCCGGCTTCGCAGGCAAGATCGTCATTGACGCCCTTGAAGCGAAAGCAGACACCTTCCCGAAAGGACCCGGACACGTGTCGCGGGCTGCACGCAACGCGGATGCTCTGTGGGCCATCAGCCTCGATGCCCTCTACGGCACTGATGGTGCGTCGATCGAAGACCCGACACCCGTGTTGACGGTGTTTGTGGACGCCAACGAGGCGGCAGCCACGAATGGTGAGGCTGGTGTTGTGGTCCAGGGTGGGCCGCGGGTTGGTGAAGCAGCGATCGAAGCGATCCTGTGTGACGGCATCATCGAAGTCACCGCACGAACATCAGACGGCACACCGCTGCGGTATGGGACGCCGCAGCCAGGGCCATCTCACCGCAGCTGCGTCGGTTCGTCATGGATCGTGACGGTGCGGCATGCACCATTGCGGGCTGCACGAGCCGGTATCGGCTGCAGGTGCATCACATCAAACGCTGGATCGACGGTGGCCGTACCGACCCGGAGAACCTGACGACGGTGTGTTGGTTCCACCACCAGGTCGTGATCCACGGCCAAGGCTTCACCATCGACCCCGACTCGCCACCCCAACGCACGGCGCCTCCTCCAACCCCCAATCCACGGCCCACCCTGGCTCGAACACGCACGAGCCAAAGGAATGGTCATCAGCGAACAGCCCAGATACTGAGAAGACCCGAGACACGAGATACGCGGCCGACCTCATAGTCGCGGTGCTAGCTCCCAGACCGCCCCCTCCCGCCCTCGCTATCGCTCGGGCACCTCTCCCCCACCTTCGGCGGTGGAGGCGAAGACACGGGTTCAATCCGAGTCTCGAGGTCTCGGACCCGTCTCGGCTCTCTGCTCTTTGCTCTTTGCTCTCGGATCTCGGCCCTGTCTTGCTACTTGCTACTTGCTACTTCTTCTCTCGATCTCGCCCGCGGTCTCGGTCTCATGTCTACCCTCCCCCCATGAATATCCCAGCAATCGTCGCGGAACGCGGCCGGGTCTCCGGCGACCTGGTCCTCGTCGACGACTTCCTCAATCACCGGGTCGACCCGATCATCATCGACGAGATCGGCCGCCAGATCGCCGAGCGCTACACGGACCAGGCTCCCGACCTGATCGTCACGGCGGAAGCCTCGGGGATCCCCCCTGCGATGGCGACGGCTCGCTATCTGCCGATCCCTGTCGTGTACGCGAAGAAGTACTTGGGTGTCGGAGACCGATACACCTTCGCTCGCGAAGTCACCTCCCCCACCAAGGGCGTCGAGTACCGCGTCGAGGTTGCTCGGCGGGCGCTCGAGCCTGGCGGCCGCGCACTGATCGTCGATGACTTCCTCTCGGGCGGCCGTACGGCGGAAGCGCTCGGCCAGATTGTCGAAGAGTCCGGCGGCGAGGTGCTGGGGTTTGCGTTCGTCATCGAGAAGCAGTTCGCCGGGGGTCGCACCATTCTCGAGTCCCACGGGTGGGACGTGTGGTCGGTTGTCGAGATCGCCGGCATCGAGGACGGCAAGCCGCTGATCGCCAACCTCTAACGCCCCGCTCCCCTACCGACGCGACGGTGGTGCATCCTGAGCCCTCTCCCCATGACACAGCGAACACGCGCCTACCTCGGGCTCTTCGTCGCGGCGTTCCTGTTCGGTGTCACCTTCGTGGTGATCAAGGACGCGGTGGTGACACTCCCGCCTCTCGCCTTCGTGGGATGGCGCTTCCTCCTCGGCGCTGGTGTGTTGTTCATCTTCGCCAGGCCACATGGCCGGTCGATCTGGGTTGATGGCCTCATCGCCGGGAGCCTGCTCTTCGCCGGCTTCGCCACGCAAACACTCGGGCTGGTGGAGACGAGTGCGTCGAACTCGGCCTTGATCACCGGCCTGTACGTCGTGTTCACCCCGCTCCTCGCTGCGCTCGCCCGGCGGACGTCGCCGGCGATCACGACGATATTCGGGGCGCTCCTATCGGTGGTCGGCCTTGGTTTCCTGACCGTCACGTCGGAGCTTCAGCCTCAATAGCGGCGACCTCCTGACGGTGCTGTGCGCCGTTGCCTTCGCCGCCCACATCGTGTCGCTCGCCCGATTCGCTCCCCGACACGAGGTTGTCCCCTTCACGGCGATCCAATTGCTCGTGGTTGCCGTCCTTGGCCTCGTTGCTTCGGCCGTTTTCGAGGGTCTCCCGCTACCGGTCGCGTCGGTGCTCCCCGCACTGATCGGGACCGGGGTCGTCGTGAGTGCGGGAGCATTCATGCTCCACGTCTCGGCGCAACGTGTGATCGGACCGAGCCGCACGGCGATCGTTCTGAGCGCCGAACCGGTGTTTGCTGCGGCGACCGCGGCCGTGGTCCTCGGGGAGCGACTCACCGTACGCGGATGGCTGGGGGCGGCGCTGATCATGGCCGGGGTCTACGTGGTATTGGCGTTCGCCCCGCCGGAAGAGGCCGACTCCATCGTCACCACGACCGCGACCGGAGTTCACTGACCGGCGTTGAGCCGACGAATGAGGCGGTTGCAGATCGCAATGCCGCCAAGGGCCGCGAACAGGACGAACAGAAGGATCGCGAGCAGTTCGGGTCCGGCGAAGTAGGACGTGGTGCACGTGGAGATTCCGTCGGGGCACAATCCCCAGCCCGTTCCGCCACCGGCGAGGTCCGCGATCACCAGCATCGGGGCGACGGCCGCCGCGATGACGATCGCGACGAGCACACCGAGCAGAATCCGCAGAGCGATCAACACGCACCGAAGGCTACCCGTGTTCCACGGTTGCTCCCGTTCCAAGAGCACTGCTACGGTCAAATCCCACCAATGTCATTCGAACAGCCCACCACACCCAGCCCCGCACCCCCTGGATACCACGTCGAGTCGTTCACGGACGACGAACGTGCCCTCCTGAGCCGCTTCTTCACCAACGTCGACGGCCCCGTCTACGGGATCATCAACCTCCCGGAGGTGGTGAAGGGCGCGCTGTTCGCGCGCTACAGCCGTTCGCCGCTCTCGGTCCGAAGGCTGTTCCTCGACGAATTCGTCGCCGAACCCGATCTCGGCGTCGACGCGATCGCGGCAACCCTGGATGACGAGAACTCGCCGGTCGGTCTCACACGCGCTCGAGGCCTGTATGAACGTGTCTTCACGCAGTACGGCGACGACTCGGTCGCCCAGCTGGGCGGCGCACACATCGCGTGTGAACAGGCCTCGAACGTGCTCACCAAGGTGCTGGAGTGGGGAAGGCTCGCCTCATATCTCGAGCAGTCCACGCGCTACATCTTCTACGACCGCCGCCTCGGAGATCGGTACCGCTACCACGTGCCCCGAGAACTGATCGGAACACCGCTCGAGCAGGAGTTCCGAGAGACGATGGACGCTGTGTTCGACACCTATTCGGCGTTGATCGGGCGGGCCGTGCCGTTCTACGAGTCCCTCTTCCCAAAGCAGGACTCCGACTCGGCCTTCGTGTGGCGATCGACGATCCGAGCCAAGGCATGTGATGATCTGCGGGGCATGCTGCCGGCCGCAACAACCTCCAACCTCGGGATCTTCGGCAGCGGGCAGGCGTACGAGATGCTGCTCATGCGTATGCGGGCCCATCCGCTTCGCGAGATCCGCGACTACGCCGACATGATGCTCACCGAACTGCGAGCAATGATCCCGTCGTTCCTCACCCGGGTTGACCTCCCCGATCGTGGCGGCGCATGGAGCGACTACCTCGCGTCCGTCTCTGCCGACCTCGACGCGCGCGCCGCCGACATCGCTCCAAACATCGAGGATCGTCCCGAGGTGACGCTCGTCGACTGGGATCCAGAGGGTGAAACGAAGGTGGCGGCGGCTGCGCTCTACGCGGCATCCGATCTCCCGGACGATCAACTCCTCGCGTATGTACGAGACCTCCCCGCCGAAGATCGGTCGGCGCTGATCCGGGCTGCCGTCGGCGACGCGGGGCAATCGACGGCACAAGCCGGGCCGGGCGATGGAGCGCACGTCCTACCGGTTTGATGTCCTCTCCGACTACGGGGCGTTTCGCGACCTCCAGCGGCACAGAATGCTCACGATCGAGTGGCAGCGCCTTTCGACGCAGCACGGGTACGTCACGCCGGATGCGATCGCCGACATCGACGCCACCGCCGCCTGGGACGAGGTCATGGAGCGCACGGCCATCCTGGCGGATCGGATCGAAAGCTCTCACGGATCGGTCGCCGCTCAGTATGCGGTGCCGTTCGCCTACCGGATCCGCTACTACATCGACATGAACGCTCGCGAGGCGTTCCACCTCCTCGAGCTCCGCAGCCAATCATCGGGCCATCCGGGATACCGGAAGATCGCCCAGGACATGCACCGCCTGATTCGCGATGAGGCGGGCCACCGGACCATCGCCGATGCCATGCAGTTCGTCGACCACAACACCTACGCCCTCGCCCGCCTCGAAGAAGAGCGAAGGCTGGCCGCCCGCCGAGCCGCCCGCGGGATCGCGGAAGAGTGAGACAAGAGACACGAGACCCAAGACCCGAAACGGTTCGGGTCTTTGTTCTTGCTTCTTGCTTCTTGCTACTCAACCAGCGGGATGCGGAGCACGAGGGCGTCGTCTTCGACCGCCCACTCTGCTCGGCCAACCAGCGAGTAGTCCATGAAGTCGTACTCGGCGCTCTCGATCCAGACGCGGCGCGCCTCACCCTCCAGGGGCGGGATTCCCCGCTCCTTCACGGCCGTCGCCCGTTCACGGAACCGAGCCAGGAAATCGTCGACATTCAATTGAGCCATCGCGGCCTCCTCATTTCGAGCGACCGCAGCGTACCCGACCTCGGGAACGCGAACCGAAGGAACCCCGGCACATCAGCGACTACCCTCGGAGGATGCTCGACCGACGACTCCTCTTCGTCTCCGGCAAGGGCGGTGTTGGGAAGTCGGCCGTCTCAGCGGCCCTTGCCATCCTGGCGGCGCGGCGCGGGAAACGTGTGCTCGCCTTGTCCATGACCGATCGAAGTGGGCTCGCTACCCATCTTGGTGTCGACGAACTCACGTACGAGCCGGTCCGCATCAGCCCCGGCCTCTATGGGACGTTGGTCGACCGATCACACGCGCTGGACGAATACCTCGGCCTTCAGCTCCACGTGCCCCGCTCGCTTCCGACACGACAGCTCTCGAACGCCCTCAGCGTCCTTGCAGACACCGCCCCGGGGATCAGAGAGATCGTCACGATGGGGAAACCCATCTTCGAGGTCTGGCGTGACGAGTGGGATCTCGTCATCGCCGACGCTCCCCCGCTCGGTCAACTTCAGTCCTACCTCGCAGCGCCGCAAACCATTACCGGACTCGTTCCAACCGGTGCCGTTCGTGAGCAGGCCGCTCGGCTCGAGACGACACTCTCCGACCCGGCAATCAGCGGCCTGCTCCTCGTGACAACCCCCGAGGAACTCGCGGTTCAGGAGACGCGTGAGGCAATCGCCCATATCGACGCCGAGCGCCAGATCCTGATTGCGGGCGTCATCGCCAATCGTGTCCTCGACCCGCTCGGACTCAAGCGCGACGTCGTTGCGGCGGTGCCCGACGGACCGCCACGCGCAGCCGGCCTCTTGCACACGGGCCTGGTGGAAGCCCAATCGGTGTGGCTCGATTCCATTCCACACGACCCCCGCCTCCCCTTCCTCTTCGGATTTCACACGCCAGGCGAGGTTGCCGCCCGTCTGGCTGAGATCTGCGAGTCATTCGCATGACACGGGAAACGAAGACCTACATCATCACGGGCGCTGGAGGCGTCGGGAAGACCACGATTTCTGCGGCCGCCGCGATTCGGCTCGCCGGCCCAGACCGCCGCACCGTTGTCATGACGGTCGACCCTGCGCGCCGACTGGCCGACGCCCTCGACCTCCACGCCCTGTCAAACGAGCCGACCCCCGTACCCGGAGTCACCGGCTTGTGGGCCTCGACACTCGACGCAAGCGCCTCGTGGGAGGGTGTCGTTCACCGCTACAGCGATCCAGAGGTCGCGGACCGGCTGCTGGAGAATCACTACTTCCGGGCCATCGCCGATCGATTCCCCGCGGCACAGGCATTCGCCGCCACTGAGACGATGTCGACGATGATCGAATCCGGAAGGTGGGATGCAATCGTGGTCGACACACCACCTTCCGCAGGTGGCCTCGACTTCTTCCTCGCACCCTCCCAGACGGCAGACCTGATCGGAGGGAAGCTCCTGCACTGGCTCACCGGAGCGCAACTCCCAGGACGGAGGTTCCTCTACCGGTTCACCGGACGGCCGTTGCTCAAGATCGCCGACACCGTGCTCGGGGGTGCACTCCTCGAGGATGTCGCCGAGTTCCTGCTCGATCTCAGAACCATGTACGACCGCCTCGCGGCTCGCGCTCTCACCATCCAGCGACATCAACAACGGGCGACCACCCTCGTCGTCACGACCGCAGACCCGGCGCCCGTCGCCGAGGTACTCCGATTCTTCGAGGAGCTGACCGAAGTGGCGGTCGCCCCGGCGGCCGTGATGCTGAACCGAGCGCTGCCGTTGGAGTGGGCAGAAGCCGCCCGACGCCCCGTCCGCGGGATCCCGGACGCCGAGGTCAGGGGAATCCTCAAGGCCAACCTCACGAGATGGGGTGGCGAGGCCCGCCGCCAGGCGACGGCCATGGAGGGGATCGCCGGACGCTACGGCGTACCCCTACTCACCGTACCGTGGGTCTCCGATCCGCCCATCGCGGTAGAGAGCCTCACCTGGCTCCTCGATGGGGTTGACGGGCTCGACTCCTTCTTCTGAGACGAACACCGGCGACTGTGCCTACGCCACGTCGAGGATGGTGCATCGACCAGCGCACCGTCAGAGAACGACCGAAGGCCCGAGCAACTCGCGAAGTTCGGCGAAGAGTGCCGTACGCGGCTCCACGCGATGGTCGTTTCCGAGCTGGATGACCCGCTCATCGCCGTCGCTGATCATGTGGAGAAAGACGCCGGCGTTTCCTGGATGGTTCGCGAGCACGGATCGGAGCTGCTCGACCGTTGAGCGCGACATCCGGGTGGCTGGAACACGAAGACGAACCACGGAGTCGGCATCGAAGCGCGGCTCTTGGATCTGCTGAGCGATCATCTTCACGTCGTCCCCGCGGTGGTCGACGCGACCCGTGATCACGAGCACGGCATCCTCACGGATCATCGGGCCGAACTCGGCCACGGTTCGAGGGAAGCAGACAACCTCGATGGAGCCCTGCAGATCCTCGAAGCTGAAGAAGTACATCGGATCTCCGGCCTTCGTGTAGCGAGTGTTGAGCGAGCCGACCACACCGCCGATCGTGGCCGTTGTCTTGTCCTCCATCTCCCACATCCCCGGCACCGACGTTGAGCACATGGTCTCGATCGTCTTCTCGATGCCGAGCAGCGGGTGGTCGGACACGTAGAGCCCGAGCATCTCCTTCTCGAACGCGAGTTGGACCTTCTTGTCCCATTCGACGTTGGCAACGGCCAGACCGACGGACTCGACGCCGTCGTCGTCGCCGCCGAACAGGCTGTACTGGCCCATCTCCTCGGCACGTCGGCGCGCGATGGTGGCATCGAGCGTTTCGTGGGCTACCTCGAGAAGGCCGCGTCTCGTGTGCCCGAGCGAATCGAAGGCCCCGGCCTTGATCAACGATTCGACGGTCCGTTTGTTGAGGACGCTCACGTCGACCCGGTCGACGAAGTCCTCGAAGTCTTTGAAGTCGCCGTTGGCTGTACGGTCCTCAACGATGTGAGCGACGACGGCTTCGCCGACGTTGCGGACCGCCGAGAGGCCGAAGGCGATCGACCCGTCAACTCCGACGAAGTCCGACTCCGAGACGTTCACATCCGGAACGTGGACCGGGATCCCCATGATGCGGCACTCGTGGAGATAGATCGCCGTCTTGTCCTTGTCGCGCTTCACCGCTGTTAGGAGTGCCGCCATGTACTCGGCCGGGTAGTGCGCCTTGAGCCAGGCGGTCTGGTAGGCGATGAGCGCATATGCCGCCGAGTGGGACTTGTTGAAGCCGTAGCCCGCGAAGTGCTCGATGAACCCGAACAGATCCCGACCGAGCTTCTCCGGGTGACCGTTGGCGACACATCCTGCGACGAACGCCTCCTCCTGCTCCTTCATTACCGCCGGGATCTTCTTCCCCATTGCCTTCCGGAGTGAGTCGGCTTCGATCATCGAGAATCCGGCCATCTTCTCGGCGGTCTGCATGACCTGTTCCTGGAAGACCATGATTCCGAACGTGTCGCCGAGCACATCCTCCAGGTCGGCGTGCGGATACTCGATCGGCGCCTTGCCGTTCTTTCGGTCGGCGTACTCCAGATGCATCCCGGCGCCGAGCGGGCCGGGCCGGTAGAGCGCGTTCAGGGCAACCAGGTGCTCGAACACCTCCGGCCTGAGATTGCGCATGAGCGCCCGCATCGGGCCACCCTCGAATTGGAACACCCCCATCGAGTCACCACGCTGCAACATCTCGAACACGGCGGGATCATCGAGCGGGATCGAGTCGATATCGGGCCGCATCCCCGGTATTCCGCTCGATCAATTCCAGCGCTCGTTCGATCGTGGTCAGATTGCGGAGCCCGAGGAAGTCCATCTTGAGGAGGCCGAGGGCTTCGACACCGTGCATCTCGTACTGAGTCACGATCTCGGCGTCGCTGCCCTTTCGCTGGACCGGGACAACGTCGGTGAGCGGATCCGGCGAGATGACAACAGCTGCCGCGTGGATCGAATCCTGTCGACGGAGGCCCTCGAGGCCTCGCGCCGTCTCGATCACCTCACGCGTGATCGCGTCGGAGTCGTAGAGCTCACGGAGACCCGCTGCGGCTTGGAAGTGATCGCGCTCGCCCTGCGCCGCCTCGCGCCCAGGATCAACAAGGCATTGCGCGAGCGTCGCATCCTTGCCGAGGATCGCCGGCGGCATCAACTTCGCCGCCCGATCTCCAACGCCGTACGGATGCCCAAGGACACGGGCGGCGTCGCGTATCGCCTGTTTCCCCTTGATCGTCGAGAACGTGATGATCTGCGCGACGTGATCAGATCCGTAGCGCTCGGCGCAGTACTGGATCATCTCGCCGCGATACCGCTCATCGAAGTCCATGTCGATATCCGGCATCTGCCGACGACCTGGATTCAAGAAACGTTCGAAGATCAATCCGTACGCGATCGGGTCCAGATCTGTGATCTGGAGGCAGTAAGCCACAATCGAGCCGGCTGCGCTGCCACGTCCGGGTCCGGTGCGGATCTCCCGCTGACGGGCGTGTCGGATGAGATCCCACACAATGAGGAAGTAGGCCGAGAACCCCATCTCGGCGATGACCCGAAGCTCGTACTCCAGCCGCTCAGCAACGGTGTCGTCCAGATCCCCGTACCGCTGCCTCGCTCCCTCCATGACAAGCTCACGCAGGTAGCCATCCTCGTCCATACCTTCCGGCACCGGGAACTGCGGGAGCAGGATCTTGCCGAATTCGAGGTGTGTGCTGACACGGTCGGCGATCAGCAGCGAGTTTTCGGTGGCGCCCGGATACCGATCTGCGGGAAACAGATCCTGCATTTGGCGGGCCGTCTTGATGTAGAACTCCTCACCTGAGAACCGGAAGCGATCCTGATCGCTCTTGTTCGCTCCCGTCTGGATGCACAGCAGCACGTCGTGGGCCTCGGCTTCATGCGCGTATGTGTAGTGACTGTCGTTCGACGCAAGGAGCGGAGCATCGATGTCTCGCGAGATCTGGAGGAGGTCGTCCATGATCCGTTGCTGGCCCTCGATGCCGTGGTCCTGGACTTCGATGAACCAGTTGTCCTTGCCGAAGATGTCCTGGTACATCGCCGCCGCCTCAACCGCGGCGGCGTAGTCACGAACCTGGCCGACGTTGCCCTCTTCGCTCGCCTCGTCTGGGGCGAGCAGTTGCGCCACATGCCCGCCGAGGCACCCCGACGCAGCGATGATCCCTTCGCTGTGCTCGGCAAGGAGCTCGCGATCCATCCGTGGCTTGTAGTAGAACCCTTCGAGGTACGCCCGCGACGCGAGCTTCATGAGGTTGCGATAGCCGGCTTCGTTTTCGGCAAGAAGCGTGAGGTGGTAGCGCTTGTCTTCCCGGCGAGGAAGGCGGTCGAAACGCGATCCGGCCGTCATGTAGGCCTCGATACCGAGAATCGGCTTCACGCCGGCGTCGATTGCCGCCTTGGTGAAGTCGACCACGCCGTAGAGAACACCATGATCGGTGATGGCAATAGCCGGTTGGCCATCGGCGGCTGCAGCCTTCACTACGTCCTTGACGCGCGCGGCACCGTCGAGCATCGAGAACTCTGAGTGGACATGGAGATGGGCGAAGCCCTCGCGAGGCACCTGGGCTCCTCTGGTACGCGAACTACAGGTATGTAAGCATGACACGCGTACGCATGCGACACCGAGTCGCGGTCAATCCACGTCCTGCCTATCCTCGCTCTATCTTCCCTTGAAGGAGCACTACGTATGCGTATCGGAATCCTCACCGGCGGCGGAGACGTCCCAGGACTCAACCCTTCCATCAAGTCGGTCGTTGCTCGCGTCGCCCACGAGGGCCACGAGGTGGTCGGCATCCGTCGCGGCTGGGGCGGGCTTCTGAACTCAAACCCTGCCGATCCGGAGTCGCTGGCGGAGAACTTCATCGACCTCACACCGGCAACCGTCCGCACCGTTGACCGGACCGGTGGGACGTTCCTCCACACCAGCCGAACGAACCCGGCGAAGGTCCGTCGTAGTGAGTATCCGTCGTTCCTTGGCGATCCGCCCGAAGGCGACGGACCGTTCGACGTGACCGACCACGTGTTGCGCGTTCTCGAAGCCATGAGAATCGACGTTCTCATCCCGATCGGCGGTGACGACACACTCTCGTACGGCCTTCGGATGCACGAGGAAGGCGTCCCGGTGATCGCGATCCCGAAGACGATGGACAACGACGTTCACGGAACGGACTACTGCATCGGCTTCTCGACCGCCGTCAGTCGCGGCGTCGAGTTCATCCACGATCTGAGGACGAGTACGGGAAGCCACGAGCGGATCGCAATCGTCGAGCTCTTTGGCCGCTACTCGGGAGAGACATCGCTGATCACGGCCTACCTCGCCGGCGTCGACAGGGCCCTCATCTCAGAGGTCCCGTTCGATATCGATCGCCTCGCCGAACTCGTCATGAAGGACAAGATGGACAATCCGTCCCACTACGCGATGGTCACCATCTCGGAGGGCGCAACGATTCGTGGCGGTGAGATGGCGCTGTCCGGCGATATGGATGCGTACGGGCATCGCAAGCTGGGCGGCATCGGCGAAACGACCGGCGCGTTGCTCAAGGAGCGGACCGGCCAAGGCATCATCAACCAGACGGTTGGGTACCTCATGCGCTCAGGCCGTCCCGACTCGCTGGACCTCATGGTCGCCACGAACTACGCCGTGATGGCGGCAGACCTGGCGATCGAAGGGGCGTCCGGGAGAATGGTGTCGCTCAGGGGCGGTACCTACACCCACGTTCCGATCTCGGTCACCGGCGAAGGTGTGAAGCGCGTCGACATCACCGAGCTCTACGACTCGGTCAACTATCAGCCGAAGGTCAGGCACGTCACCGGGAAGCCGATGTTCCTCTACTAGGCCGGATCTCCCACTTCCAGGAGTACGAACGATGAGCGTCATCGGAGTCTTGACAGCGGGCGGCGATTGCCCAGGCCTGAATGCGGTGATTCGAGGTGTGGTGGCGCGCGCCGAAGAACACAGCGCCGAAGTGCTCGGCATCAGGAACGGGTGGGAAGGTCTGATGAACGGCCTGACTGTGCCGCTCGACCGAGATGCCGTGCGCGGCATCCTCACCCGCGGCGGGACCATCCTCGGGACGTCTCGGATGGATCCCTACGTCCACGGGGATGGATATGCGTCGTGTGAGCGAACGATCAGAGCCAACGGCATCGACAGCCTGATCGTGATCGGAGGCGACGGGACACTCCGCTCGGCGTTGAAGCTCTCAGAGGAAGGCCTTCCCGTCGTCGGAGTTCCGAAGACCATCGACAACGATATCTGTGGGACCGACACCACGTTCGGTTTTGACACGGCGGTCGGCATCGCCACCGAGGCCATCGACCGCCTCGCCACAACGGCGGAGGCTCACAACCGGGTCATCGTCGTCGAGGTCATGGGGCGGACAAAGGGCTGGATCGCAACCTATGCGGGGATCGCCGGAGGTGCCGACGCCATCATCATTCCCGAGCACGAGTACAACATCGAAGACATCGTCGATACGCTGCGCCGCCGCCACCGCAAGGGAATCAAATACTCCATCGTTGTCGTTGCCGAAGGTGTCGCACCACCACCCGGGTTCGAGCCCGTCGAACAGAAGAAGGACGCATTCGGGTTCGATCGACTCGGAGGCGTGGGCTACCTCATTGCGGCTGCGATCGAAGCCGGGACCGGATTCGAATCGCGTGTGTCGGTGCTTGGACATGTCCAGCGTGGCGGTACTCCTTCGGCATTTGATCGTGTGCTTGCCACCCGTCTGGGAGTCGGCGCCGCCGACTTCGCCGTCGAAGGCCTGTCCGGCGTGATGGCCGCACTCCGGTCGGAGAGCATCGTTGCCGTGCCGCTCAGCGAGGCTGTCGATTCAATCCGCGGTGTCCCCGACCGACTGTACGAAACGGCGCAGTCCTTCTTCGGATAACGTTCAGCCGACCTCAGGGAGTGCCGAGGGGTGGTCGCTTGCGCGGGCCTGTCGACGGAGCCGCTGCAGCGGGTCCGGACTCCGGTGCCGGCTCGGGTTCTGGCGCGTTCTCCGCAGCTTCGAGTAACTCGGCGAACGCCTCGAGCACCGTTTCACCGAAGACGTCGAGGTCGGGCATGACGGCGAAGTCTCCGTTGATACCCCACGACACGATGCCGTCGTACGAGAACATCGCGATACCCACACCGTGGCTCTCCCAGAGCGGCACAAGCGGATAGGACACCTCCATCCGGGCATCGAGCATGTACAGCGGAAACTGCGGCCCCGGAACATTGGTGACCGTCATGTTGAACGGCCTGGCGTTCGCCGCGAGCCTGGCGCCGAGCGCGACGAGTGTTGCGGGTGCACCGGTGGAAACCCGAACAAGGGTTGCTGCTCCGAGCGCCTGATTCGTCTCCTTCAGCCGCTCAGTCTCGGCGCGCACCGTGGAGAGACGGGAGATCGGGTCTGGATCGCCGACCGGAAGTGGAGCGAGCCACATCGCCACCTGGTTCCCCAGGGTGCCGCTCTGGTCCACGCCGCGAACACTCACCGGGGCCATCACCCGGAAGTCGATGGCATCTACGTCGGCACCGTCTACGTCGCGTTGGTCGAGCAGGAACGTGCGCACGGCCCCGGCCACGGTGGCGAGGAACACGTCGTTGACCGTCCCGCCCAGTTTGTTCTTGATCGCCTTCACGTCCGCGAGCGGCATGTCGACCCACGAGAACCGACGCCCTGGGCCGATATCTCCATTGATCGGGGTCTTGCCGGTCGGGATCAGCCACCCGGCGGAAAGTGACGCACCGACCGCCTGCAGCCGGTCGGACACCGAATCAACAAGATCCGACACGTTTCCCACCACGTTGCGCGCGCTGCGCAGCGCACCGATCGAGCCGGTAATCCGTCGGGTTGTCTCACGAACCAGGAGTTCGGTCCCGTTCGGAATCGGCCGCGGCTCGAATGCCGGGCCCGAAATGATCTCCTCCGACGGTACGAGCGACATGAGAACGGCCATCAGATCAACGCCGGATAGGCCATCGATCATGCAGTGATGGATCTTCGTGACGATCGCAAACCGACCACCCTCGAGACCCTCGACGACCACCATCTCCCACATCGGCTTCGTGCGGTCGATCTGCTGGGACATCAGGCGCCCCGCAATCCGCTTCAGTTCCTGGTCGGTTCCCGGTCGAGGGAGAGCAATGTGGCGGATGTGGTAGTCGATGTTGAAGTGCTCATCATCGACCCAGACCGGGTGCTGCTCGATCGGCACCCTGACGATGCGCTGGCGATACCTCGGAATCATGTGCATCTTCGACGAGACAAAGTCCTTCAGCCGCTCGACGTCAATGCCCCCGTCCTGTTTCGCAAATGACCCGGCCTCGAAGATCGTGACCGCGCCGACATGCATGTGTGTAGAACGCGACTCGAGCGCGAGAAACGAGTTGTCCAGGGACGAGAGACGTTCATAGTGGATCGACATGATTCCTCCTGATCAGCAGGCTAGGCGCAACCGCTTGCTCGCCTCAACCGACCGCGCCTCGGGTCGGTTCACCAAGCTCGGCAAGTGAGGCAGAAAGGTCCGCGGGCAGTTCCGATCGAACCGACATCGGGCCGGAACCGGACGGATGCTCGAACGTGAGCGACGCCGCGTGAAGCCAGGTTCGGCCGGGATCTCCTGCTGTTGAGCGTTTCCTGCCGTAGACCGGATCCCCCACCACCGGATGCCCGATCGATCGCATATGCACCCGGATCTGATGTGTGCGGCCCGTCTCGAGCGTCACCGAGGCCAATGACACATCTGCGCCGTCCCACACTGCCAATCGTTGGTAGTGCGTTCGCGCGGGTCGCCCCATTTCGACCACCGCCATACGAGTCGGCTCGGCAGGATCTCGTCCGACGGGTGCGTCGACGGTCCCGGTAGCGCTCGCAAACGCGCCCGACGACCAGTGCGCGGTACTCACGCTTGATCTCGCGTCGCTTCAGAGCCGCTTGGAGGTGGTCAACCGCCGCCGCATTCTTCCCGACGATCAGGAGCCCAGACGTATCACGGTCGATCCGGTGCACGATGCCCCATCGGTGCTCAGGTCCAAGCTCGACGATCTCTGGATAACGAGACAGAAGCCCATTTGCAAGAGTGCCACCCGTTCTCCCCGCCCCGGGATGGACGACCACGCCGGCCGGCTTGTCCACGACGATCACATCTTCGTCCTCGAACGCTACAGCAAACTCAACGGACTCCTCGGGGATCACCTCCGCTTCCTCGGCAACGAGATCCACCCCCAGGATTTCTCCTTCCGCGACCTTCGAAGACCCAGCAATCGCGACGCCGCCGCGTTTCACCCCGCCCGACTCGAATGTCAGGCGGGCGGCCCTCCGGCTGATGCCGCAAAGCACCGCGACGGTTCGGTCAGCCCGTGCGCCGTTGAGGTCAGCGGGAACCTGAATCTGCGCCGTCATCGTCGAAGGAACGCAGCGAGGAGGAGCAGCGCCACGCCGACGTTGATCGCGATGTCCGCCACGTTGAAGGTCGCGAAAAACGGCACGTTGATGAAATCGACCACGGCACCGTCGAGGAACGAATCACCCCGGAAAGCACGGTCGAGGAGATTCCCGATCGCGCCGCCGAGGACCAAACCGAGCGCAACGGCATCGAGTCGATGCCCCGCTTCGCGCAAGGCAAAGAAGATCATGATCACCACGGCAACTACGAGGAGCCCAATGACGGCTCCGCCCTTCGCGAACAGTGAGAACGATGCCCCGGTGTTGAAGACGAGCCGAAGGTTCAGCCAGCCTTCGATGATGACAATGGGCCCGTCGGCCAAGGCATCCACCGCCCATGCCTTGGTCGCCTGATCAACACCGATAACAAGAACGGCGACCAACGCCGCCAGGAGCCTGAGGTTCAGCGCTGAGACGCTGCTTCCACCGTCATCGTCGCGTACGGAAGGGCTTCGAGCCTCGCCACCGGAATCGGTTCCCCCGTTATCTCGCATATCCCGTAGTGGCCCTTCTGCATTCGATCCTGTGCGTGGAGCACCTTTTCGAGGAGCTCCTTGGCATTCTGTTCAACGGAGATGTCCATCTCCATCTCGAGTGCATGAGATCCCCCGTCTGCATTGTCAGGGTCGGGGTTGTGGTCAGATGCGCTCTCCGCGAGCCGCCGTGCTTCGCGCTGGCGGTCGATCTCCTCGAGGATCGTGGTGAGACGGATGCGCTCGGCCTCGAGCCTCCGCTCGAGACGCTGCAGCGTGGAAGTTGCCAACTGACGGGCCATGAACCCCTCCGATGCGAGCGGGCACGATAGCACCGGTCGGGCCGAGATCGGTGCCTCATCATCGGAAGCACCGCCGAACGTGTGCTGCATCCACACCGCGGATCACGACGACCTTCGTCCGCGACGATGCGCCGCTGAGAATCGATGCGCTGCCACCGGTGGTGCGTTCGACGAGATCAAGCAGCGCCTGGTTTGCCCTCCCGCCTTCTGGCGGGGCCGACACCCGAACTCTTGATCGCGTCGCCGTAGGGGCCCTTGATCTCCGTTCGCGACGCACCAGGAACGACACGTACCCGCAGGGTCGCGCCCTCGCGGTGCTCGGAGACCGGATTCATGAGCGCAACGTACCCGATCACCGCCCGTACCAAACGCGACAACGCCACCGCTTCGGGTACCCTGGCGTCACGCAACGACAGGGACGCACCTCCGGCGATACCGTGGTGTCAGCGATCTGGCGACGGTGAGAGGCCAGAACCACACACCGGAGGACATCACCCTCGAGCAGCGGGAAGAACCCGGGATGCCCGGTTGTAGAACCCGCCGGAGTGCTCCACCGTGACGGAGCTCATGAGCGGTCGATCACGCGATCGGCAAGCCGGGTGGTACCGCGGGCCACCTCGTCCCGGCGCAACACACAACGCCGGAGGACCCGTGAACGATCAGCAGCCCACCCCCCACTTCTCCCGGGTCGCGCCCGGCGTCGACCTGCCGGAACTCGACTCACGTGTGCTCGCGTTGTGGGATCGACGTTGACGCGTTTCGCTCCTCCGTGGCAATGCGCACGCCCGAGTCGGAGTACACGTTCTATGACGGGCCACCGTTCGCGACGGGGAGCCCCCACTACGGGCACATCCTGCAGGGAGTCGTCAAAGACATCGTGCCTCGCTACTGGACGATGCGGGGGCACCGCGTCGAACGCCGGTTCGGGTGGGACACACACGGCCTCCCGGTCGAGATGGAGGTTCAGAAGCTCCTCGGCGTCTCCGGCCCTCGCGAGATCGAGGAACTTGGCGTGGCGACGTTCAACGAGGCAGCGCGCGAACTGGTCAACAACACAGCAACCGACTGGTACGACATCACCCGCCGCATCGGGCGGTGGGTCGACTTCGAAGACGACTACAAGACCATGGACGTCGAGTTCATGGAATCCGTGTGGTGGGGCTTCAAACAGCTCTGGGATCGAGGGCTCATCTACAAGGCCTTCAAGGTGCTCCCCTACTCGTGGGGGGCCACCACATCACTCTCGAACTTCGAAGTGAACCTGGGTGGCTATCGCGATGTTGAGGATCCGTCGATCACCCTCCGGCTCGCCGTCACCGACGGCAACGAGCACGCAGCGAGTCGGTGACTATCTGCTCGTGTGGACCACCACACCATGGACGCTCCCGGGGAATCTCGGCGTCGCCGTCGGCACCAACATCGAATATGCCCGAGTTCTCGACGGCACGGACCACTACTGGATCGCACGCGAACGTATCGAGGCCGTCTGGCCGGACGAGGCACCCGAGATCGTCGCAACGGCAACCGGCGAGGAGCTGCTCGGCATCGGCTACGAGCCGCCATTCCCCCACTTCATCGACGAATACGCCAACGGGGCGTTTCGTGTCATCCCGATGGACGAAGTCACCACGGAAGACGGCTCGGGACTCGTGCACACCGCGCCCGCGTATGGTGAAGCCGATTTCCTGGCTTTCCGCCAGGCCGGCATCGACGTCCTCGTCGATCCCATCGACCTCGAAGCTCGCTTCACCGACGACGTCCCCGAGGTCGCCGGCCTCCACGTCAAGGCGGCCGACCCCGTGCTGATCCGACTGCTGAAGGATCGAGGGGTGCTCGTGCACTCAGGAACGATCACGCACAGCTACCCGTTCTGCTGGCGAACGGACACACCACTGATCTACAAGGCGATTCCCAGCTGGTATGTGAACGTCGAAGCGATCAAAGACCGAATGGTCGAACTGAACGAGTCGATCCATTGGGTTCCCGACTACGTCGGTGCACGGCGTTTCGGGAACTGGCTCGAAGATGCGCGAGACTACGCCATCTCCCGCAACCGCTTCTGGGGCACCACCATCCCGATCTGGGAGTGTGACACCTGCGACGAGACCGTGTGCATCGGGTCGGTGGACGAACTCGAAGCGCTGAGCGGATTCCGGACCGATGACCTCCACAAGCACATCCTCGATCCCGTCACCTGGCCGTGTCCCAGCGTGCGAGGGCACCATGGTGCGCGTCCCAGAGGTGCTCGACACCTGGTTCGACTCTGGTTCGATGCCATACGCCCAGGTCCACTACCCGTTTGAGAACAAGGAGCGCTTCGAACGAGGATTCCCGGCGAACTTCATTGCGGAAGGCCTCGACCAAACGCGTGGCTGGTTCTACACGCTGCTCATCATGTCGACCGGGATCTTCGACACGGCGCCATTCCAGAACTGCGTCGTGACCGGCATGATCCTGGCCGAAGACGGACGCAAGATGTCCAAGAGCCTCAAGAACTACCCGGACCCGTCGCACGTTCTCGATGAGTTCGGAGCCGATGCACTCCGTGCGTACTTGATCAATTCCCCGGTGGTCAGAGCCGATCCGCTCCGGTTCTCGGAGGAGGGTGTACGCGAAGTTGTGCGTACGGTGCTGTTCCCGTGGTGGAATTCGCTGTCGTTCTTCACCACCTATGCCGAGGCGGACGCGATCACCGACGCAGACCTCGCAGCAGCCCCGCCGGTAGCGGACCGGCCGGAGATCGACCGCTGGATTCTCTCGGTGCTGCAGAGCCTGATCTCGCGCGTCAACGAGGAGATGGAGGCATACCGGCTCTTCGCCGTGACCCCTCCGATTGTCGGCTTCGTCGAGCACCTCACGAACTGGTACATCCGGAGAACACGACGGCGATTCTGGGCACGTCGTGGAGGGGCGGACCAGAGCGACAAGCTCGCTGCCTTCGCCACCCTTCACGAGGTGTTGTTGACGTTCGCGACCGTTGCCGCTCCTGTCCTGCCGTTCATGTCGGAGGAGATCTACCAACGTCTCGTGCAACCCGATGGCACGGCCGCTCCGGCGAGTGTTCACCTGCTCGACTACCCGGACGCCGACACCGCGCTCATCGACTCCGATCTCGAAGATGGCGATGGCTGCAGCACGCACCGTTGTCAACCTTGGTCGCGGCCTGCGCAAGCGCAACGATCTTCGGGTTCGCCAGCCGCTCGGTCTCGTGACCATCGTGAGCCGGGATCCACGCCTGGCGATCGCGGTGGAAGCCCACCGGGACCTCATTTCCGAGGAACTGAATGTCCACCGCATCGAGGTACATGAAGATGAGTCCGACCTCGTCCTTCTCTCGGCGAAGGCCGACTTCAAGCGGCTCGGACCAAGGCTCGGCAAGAACACCGGTGCGGTCGCCGCCGAGATCGCTGCGCTCGACCACTCGTCGATCGCTGCCGTTCTCGATGGTGACGCAGTTGTCATTCGAGACACAACCCTCACTGCTGACGACATCGTCGTGAGCCGAACTCCGCACGAAGGCACCGTGGTTGCCACGGAAGGTGCTATCACCGTTGCCCTTGACACGACGCTCACCGACGACCTTCGGAACGAAGGCATGGCCCGTGAACTCGTGAACCGGCTTCAGTTGCTGCGTCGGTCGGATGGTCTGGATGTGGCGAACCGGATCACGCTGCGGTGGGCGTCCGATTCCGCCCCGATTGTCGCTGCATTCGACCAGTTCGGTGACTTCATCGCCGGCGAGGTACTCGCCATCGAGATCGAACGCACCGACACCGTGACCGCCGAGCCGACCGAGATCGACGGCTTGACGGTCGCACTGGAGATCACCGCCGTGTGATCAGCAGATCAACCTGCGCAGAAGCCCGATGCCAAGGATGAGGATCACCGGCGAGAGGTCGAGAGCCGCGCCACCGACACGAAGCGGCGGGATCACGTTCCTGATCGGGCGCATGATCGGCTCGATCAGCTTCGAGAGAGCGTCGTAGAGGCGTCGCACCGGATGGTCCCAGCCGAGGCGGCCGAAGTTGACCACGTAGCTGAGCACGATCCAGGCGATGATGACCCAGACCGCGACACCCAGAACCGCGGAGAGGAGGTCGAGCGCCACTCAGGCTGATCCGTAGAGGCCGAGCGCGGAGAGACGATCGAGTTCGGCACTGCTCACGGCAACACCCGCCGGTGACACGAGAATGACGCCCTGCGCGATCTTTGCCATCTTCCCGTCGAGGGCGTAGGTCAGCCCGGACGTGAAGTCCACGAGGCGCCGCACCATCTCCGGCTCAGTGGTTCGCAGATCGAGGACAAGCGCCCGTCCCGATCGGATGCCGTCCGCGAGCATCTGGGCATCAGAGAAGTTGCGTGCGACGATGATCTCCGTCTCGAGTGATGGACGCTGCCATGGCGTCCAGGGGCCGGCCCGCCTCCGATCCCGGCTGCACATACACGCCTGCTTCGGCATGTTCCCATGAGGAGTTCTGCCGGTTTGTCGAAGCTCGGCGGATCAACGCGGCGGCCGGCGACACTTCCCGGAGGACGAGCGGTCACCACTCGTGGTGGCTCGCCCGGCGCCTGGGCCGGTGCCGGAGCTGGTCCACCCTGGTCTCCGTCGGTGTCGTCATCGACGAGTCCAAGGTAGAAGAGTGTCTTCTGCCAGAACGTTGCCATAGTCAATCCTCGGTGAAGCGTTCGGTGAATTCGTTGTTCGCAGACTCAAAGATAGCCCGTCCCACACGCACGATGCTTGCACCCTCTTCGACGGCTACCTCGAAGTCGTCGGTCATGCCCATCGAGAGTTCGACGGCTTCCGGGTGCTGGGCCTGCAGCCTGGCGCCGAGCTCGCGGAGTCCGACGAACCACCGCCGGGCTTCCTCCGCCATCCGGACCTGGGGAGGGATGATCATCAGACCCACGAACCGACACCCCGCGATCAGCAACGAGATCCGCGACCTGCGGTACCTCGCCGGGCTCGAAGCCGTGCTTCTGAGGCTCGGCGGCGATGTTCACCTCGATCAGGACCGGGGGTGGTTGCTCGAGCCTGGACCACGGTTCGAGCAGGCTCATCCGGTCGAACGAGTGGAGCAGCACAATGGGAGGTGCGATCGTCTTGATCGCACGCCGCTGCACATTGCCGACGAAGTGCCAGGTGATGTCTGCCGGAAGGCTGCTCTCGACTCGCTCCTTCAGTCCGGTCGGCCGATTCTCGGCGAAGGCCCGCTGGCCCGCGTTGTAGAGGTCGAGTACTGCATCATTGGATCGCCCCTTGGAAACGGCCAGGAGACGCACGTCGGCTGGGTCTCGACCTGACCGCAGCGCCGCTGACGTGATCCGACCCCTGACTTCGTTCAGCTCCGAGGAACCCATGCCACCGCCACTTGTCGATTCTTGGTTGTGTCCCGACGATAGGACCAGTATCCGCGATCCGTGCCGGTACACCGGTCGGATCGCCACACCGGCACCGCACCGAGTTGCGCCTCAGCCGCAGACCAGAGATCAACGCTCGGAGTTCCGTGTGTGGTCGTCGAGCCATACCCGCCGATCGCAGACACCACATCGTCGCCCACCTCGTAGCAGCACGGCCCGATCGACGGTCCGATCGCCGCACGACGCGGCGTATCACCAAGGTCGACCATCGCTGCAAGACCGGCAGCGATGATGCCCGCGGCGACTCCACGCCACCCCGCATGCAGCACCGCCACCGAGGTGTCCCCCTCGACGATGATCGGCATACAGTCTGCGGTTGCGATCACGAGCGGCAGCCCCGGGTGCTCGGTGATCAGACCGTCGCCGTCGCCGGCGAGGCCGGAGTGCTTCACGCCGATCACGACATCCCCGTGGACCTGATGAACCGACGCCCACGCGTTGGAGATGCCGAGGGCTTCCGAGATGCGGTCTCGAGCGAGTGAGTCGTCGCGACCGTTTCCGTCTGCAGCGTTGCCGAAGAACGCTCCGCGGAATCCCGCGGGTTGGATCATCCGCGGACGAAGCCGGGGATCTCCATCTCGTCCGTGCCCTCATCGTGTGAGTCCCCGTCGCCGAGCGGCGACCGTACGGGGGGCACACTGACCGTCGGGGCGGACGTGAAGGACGATGAGCGCGAATCTTCATGTTCGAAGCCGGCTGCAATGACCGTGACCCTCATCTCATCTCCGAGGGAGTCGTCGACCACCGCACCGAAGATGATGTTCGCATCACCGTCTGAATGGTCGGCAACAATCGACGCTGCCGTCGAGACTTCGTGCAGCGTCATGTCGACGGGCCCGGCAATCGAGAGCAGGACACCTCGTGCGCCCTCCATCGACGTTTCGAGAAGCGGACTCGAAATCGCCTTCTCCGCAGCCTGTTGCGCCCGACTGTCTCCTGTCGACTGACCGATACCCATCACCGCGGAACCTGCCTCAGACATCACCGTCTTGACGTCTGCAAAGTCCACGTTGATGAGGCCGGGGGTTGTGATGAGGTCGGTGATTCCCTTGACGCCGTTCGTGAGGATTTCGTCTGCCATACGGAATGCCTCGACGACGGGAGTGGTCGGGTCGGCGATCTCGAGCAGTCGCTCGTTCGGAATGATGATCAGCGTGTCGACGGCCTGCTTCAGGGATTGGATCCCTTGCTCGGCCGCGACCGAGCGGCGCCGGCCTTCGAAGCCGAATGGTCGAGTGACCACTCCGACAGTGAGTGCACCGAGGGAACGAGCGACTTCGGCGACGATCGGCGCCGCACCAGTTCCCGTCCCGCCGCCTTCACCCGCCGTGATGAACACCATATCGGCACCGGTGAGCGCGTCTTCGAGTTCACCGCGGTGATCGTCGGCAGCTTCACGGCCAACTTCAGGGTTGGCTCCGGCACCCAAACCGCGGTCGAGTCTCGCCCGATGTCGAGCTTCAAATCCGCATCCGACATGATGAGTGCTTGAGCGTCGGTGTTCACCGCAATGAACTCCACACCGCCTACACCAGCCTCGATCATTCGGTTCACGGCATTCACACCGCCACCGCCAACACCGACAACTTTGATGACGGCAAGGTAAGTGAAGGGTGAGAGTTTCGGATCGGTCATGTAGTGGTCCTCCCGCGCAGGTATCCGAAGGTTAGTCCGACGGTTGAGACTGTTGGAGTGTCTCTGCCTCACCTTCCAGTTGAGATTGAGGCAGAGCGACAGCTGGACGACTCGGAGCCGTCACGTCGATCCGGCTCCCTGCCTCGAGTCCGCTCGCGATGAGCGCCTCGACAGCGGCGGCCTTGAACGCCATATCAACGGGTCGCCCGAGCACGACGGTGTACTGATCGACGAGCGCGTCGACCGACCCGGCGGATACCGTCACCGTGGTCGAGCGTCGGAGGGAGGGAGACAGGCCCGCGACGAACTGAACGGCTCCGAGTGTTCCGGCATGGCTGATCCGGTCGCCTTCCTGGGATGCTCGCGTCTCCATCCGAGCGGATGGTCGGGGGTGTCACACCGCCGGCGGTGCGTTCGACCAGCACTCCATCGAGCGCGACGTCGAAGACACCGAGATCGGTGGAGATCGATGCGACCGGAATGCGCTCGCGGACATCGATTTCCACGCTGCCCGGCCACGAGACCGTCACATCAGCCTCCGCCACCCACGGGCTTTCGAGCAGCGCCGCCTCGATGGCTCCGCCCTTGACCGACATCGTCGGCGTCCCGGCCCGCACACCGAGATCGTTGGCGATCGCTGCTGGATCAGTGCGCTCCGCGCCGGTGACCGTCACGGTTCGGATCGAGAGAATTGGGGAGTTCACAAGCCAGATCGCCGCTGCCACCACGACGACAAGCAACACCAGCCAGATCAGCCAGCGAAGCCGACCGCGCGCCCGCTCCTCGGTTACCTCGTGCCGCCGTTCGGCGATGCGGTGATCCATCGTGTTCATCCGGCCGTCTCCGGTCCCATCGGGTCCTCGCCACGCTCCTCGAACAAACCGGCGAATCGGATCTCGGGCTCCAGCCAAACTCCCGCCGACTCGAACACACGCGTCCGTACGGCCCAGACGAGATCCCAAACGTCTTGTGCGACAGCATCTTCGTCGGCGACAAAGAAGTTGGCGTGCATTTCCGACACGGCGACTCCCCCACACCGGAAGCCCTTGAGCCCGGCTGCGTCGATGAGCCGGCCGGCGGCGTCGCCGGGAGGGTTCTTGAAGACCGATCCGGCATTGAACGTGCCGCCGGGCTGGTGCTGCTTCCGCCACCGTGTGATCTCCCGGATTCGCGCCTCCGCGTCGGTTCGTGTGCACGGTGACGTCGAGAACCGGGCGGACGTAACGAGATCATCAGGACCGAGATTCGAGTGTCGGTATGACAGCGAGAGTTCAACGGCCGTTCGCACTGAGCGTTTCCCGGTCGTTCGGTCGATGACGGCAGCGGAGATCAGACACTCTGCCGTGTCCGAACCGTGACCCCCGGCGTTCATCCTCACTGCCCCGCCAACCGTTCCGGGGATCCCTGCGAAGAACTCGAGGCCACATCGCCCGGCCTCGGCACCTGTGCGAGCGACCCTGGGCAGCGGCGTCGCTCCCCCCGCGACTACGGTGCCGTCGAGATCGACCGTGACGTCGAGGAACACACCTCCAAGCCGGACCACAAGACCAGGGAAGCCGCTATCTGCGACGAGCAAATTGCTACCTCTTCCAAGCACGAGCATCTCGACCCCCGCCGGCAGAGACCGGAGCACATCGTCCAGGTGGTCGTCGTCGCCGACCTCGACGAACCATGAAGCCCGTCCTCCGATCTTGTAGCTCGTCAGAGGTGCGAGCGAAACCGAGCGTTGTACCCCCGGTATCTTCGACATCTGATCACTCACTGATCCTCTCCGATCAGGTCGGCGACATCCGTCCAGATCGTGGCGACGTCACCGGCACCCATCAGGATCACTGTGTCGCCTGGTTCCAACGAACGCGCGAGGCGAAGAGGCACATCGGCGAGATGCTGGACGTATTCGACATCTCCGCCGCCCGCCCGGACAGCCTCTTCGACCAGGCGACCGGTCACGCCGGGTTGGGGCTGTTCCCCTGCGCCGTAGACGTCGGTGACGATGATCCGGTCGGCGCCTGCGAGCGGCTCCCCGAAAGCTGGGGCAAGCCCCGCAGTCCTGGTGTACCTGTGCGGTTGGAAAACGACCCAGAGGAGTCCATCCGTCATCGTGCGCGCAGCCTCGACGGTTGAAGCGACCTCGGTTGGGTGATGGGCGTAGTCGTCGACTATCGAGACTCCGCCGATCCTCGCTTTCACCTCGAATCTCCGGCGCACCCCACCGAAATCACGGAGACCGGCAATGGCACACTCGAGATCGAATCCGACTTCACCGAGCAGGGCGAGCACACCGGCGGCGTTCATCACAACGTGGAGTCCAGGATGCTGAAGCCGGACCCGGTGGACATCTCCGTTCCTTGTGAGCGTGAACGACGTTGTGGGTCCGAGGTCGATGTCGCTGACGTGCCAATCTGCGTCGTCGCTGGTGCCGTAGCCGATCACGGTGGCGCGTTCCGCGAGTCTCCGAACTCCCGGATCGTCAATGCACCCAACGACCGGCCCAGCGGTGCGGCCTGCAACCTGAGCGAAGGCTTCCTCGAGGGCGGTGACCGTGCGGTAGTAGTCGAGGTGGTCGGCCTCGATGTTGGTCACGCCGAGGGCAGCCAACTCGAGGTGTCGGAACGTGCCGAACGCTTCATCGGCCTCGAGAAGGAGGATCTCCCGGTCACCGAGATGTGCACCGGTGTTCAGATCGGTCAGCTCCCCGCCGACGATGAACGATGGATCGCGGTCGCACGCTCGCAGCGCTGCAACTGCCATCGCGGTGCTCGATGTCTTGCCGTGGGTGCCCGAGAATCCGATGGTCGTGAACGCCTCGGTGACACCGCGCAACAACGCCGGCCGCCTGGCCGTCGGGATCCCTGCATCTCGCGCTGCCCGCAACTCCCGGTCATGGTCCGGGACAGCCGACGAGGCCACAACAACATCGGCGGTGCCGATGCGGTCCGGTTGGTGGCCGATCCAAGTCTCCACGCCAACGCCGGACAACGAGTCGACCACCTCGGACGGCTTGAGATCCGATCCGGATACGGCAATCCCGCGTTGGGCGAGGAGCTTTGCGATGCCGGACATGCCTGCCCCGCCAACTCCGATCATGTGAATCGAGTCGATATCGTCGATCGAGACAATCTGTGGTTCAAGCATCGGCAATCTCCCTGAGTGAACTCGCGATCCGCCGCGCAGCGTCGGGCTTCGCAACGACGCGAGCGCCATCCCGCATGGCTGCGAGCTGCTCGCGATCGCTGACGAGCCGTGCCAGGACATCCGGCACCTCTGCAATCCGATCCTGTAGAACGATCACTGTTCCGCCGGACCGCTCAAGATCGTGTGCGTTCATAGCCTGGTAGCCCTTCCCGGCCGGGAGCGGCACAACAACTGACGGTGTTGCCGTGGCTGCCAACTCGCTCACGGTCATGGCCCCGGCGCGAGACAAGACGAGGTCCGACGCCGCGTAGAACATCGTCATCTCCTCCTCGAACGCCTCGACGACCCAGTGAGGAACACCCGCTGCCTGTTGAGCCAGACCCGCATGATGGTCAACGCCCGTGAGGTGCAGGATCGAGAATGATCGGTGTTCGACCGCGGCGAGAGCAACGGCCACCTCGTTGAGCGCCTGTGCCCCCAGACTTCCCCCGAATATGCCGACGACCGGTCGGCCCGGATCCAGCCCGTACCGTTGCAGTGCGCTGATCCGAAGTTGGTTCCGGTCGTAGTCCTCGAATGCACGGTCGAGGGGGTTGCCGACCACTTCAGCGTTCTTGAGCCGCTCGAGGGCCGGGGCGAAAGCGACGTACGTACGCTCGGCACGACGGGCGACGTAGCGATTTGCGACACCGGGAACTGCATTCTGCTCATGGATGACGTACGGCATCGCCACCTTTCGTGCCCCCATCGCGGCCGGAACGCTGACATACCCTCCAAAGACGGTGAGCACGCCGTGTGGGCGTTCACGAAGCACCGCCGCAACGTCGGCGGCCGCCCGACGAACCATCGTCGGGATGGTGAGGTTGTCGATGGTCAGAGAACGCTTCAAGCCACGAACATCGAGCTGGACGAACTCGAAGCCTGCATCCGGGACAATCCGCGTCTCGAGCCGATCCCCGCCGAAGAACACAATGTCGTCGGTGTTGACCCCCGAGCCAACGAGCGACCGGGCGACGGCCAACGCAGGATGGATATGTCCGCCGGTGCCGGCAGCAGCGAAAGCGAACGTCATGAGGATGCCGGGTCGGGAGCTCGAGTACGAGAGATGTTCACCAGGATCCCCACGGCGGCAAGACTCACGATCATGGCGTTGCCCCCAGACGAAACGAACGGCAACGGCACACCGGTGATCGGGAGGACAGCGACCACACCGCCGACGTTGACCAGCGCCTGGAACGACAGCCACGCGACGACTCCAACAGCGAGGAGGCGACCGAACATGTCGGGTGCCGTGAGCGCGATGCGGATACCGACGGCGGCGAAGAAGCCGAAGAGAACGATCACCAATCCGGCGCCGATGAGCCCGGTCTCCTCACCGATGATCGCAAAGATGAAGTCGGTGTGGGCGTTCGGCAGGAACGACCACCGGGCCCGGCTGGCCCCAAGGCCGACACCGAACCAGCCGCCGGTCCCCAACGCCACGAGACTCTGTACGGCCTGGTGACCGGTACCGAGCGGGTCGTCGAACGGGTCGAGGAAGCCCGTGATGCGATCCCTTCGATAGTCCATGGCGAACGCGCCCGCCGTTCCGAGCACCGCAGCGATCCCACCGAGGCCGACGACGTAGCCGAGAGGTGCGGCGGAAGAGAACAGGATCGCAAATGCTGCTCCGACGATCAGCAGGGCCGTCCCGAAGTCCGGCTGCAGAAGAAGGAAGAAAGTCACAACACCAAGAATCGCGGCGACCGGCAGGAGGAAGTGACCCAGCGAACCAAGCAGTCGGTCTTTCTTCGCGAGCACGGCCGACAGCACGATGACCGTGGCGAGCTTCGCGAACTCCGAGGCCTGGATCGTCACCGGCCCAACCTCGATCCAGCGGCGGGCACCGCCGCGAACATCGCCGAACATCATCGTGGCGACGAGTCCGGCAACGGCAACCAGGAAGATCGGGAGGGCAAAACGACGATAGAGCCGGTACGGGATCCGCGTGAACACGACGAGGGCGACGATCCCCAACACGACCCAGACGACCTGGCGCTTGACGTAGTAGAGCGAGTCTCCCCACTCTCGAAACGACACAACAGAGGCAGCCGACAGCATGGCCCCGAGCCCGACGATCAGGAGCATGATCACCGGGACGACGAGGAAGATCGTCCGGCGATCGCTTCGGTTCAGTGCTTGCGCGACCCGGCGTTCCCGGATCTGCTCACGAACCGAAGGCGATGAGTCCGCATCTTCAACTGACGGGTCAGGGACGGCTTCGAGCATCCGAGTAGCTTGGTCGACACCAGCCGGATCCGCGAGTCATTTCGATGCCTCCACGTCAGCAACGAGCTCGGCGAAGCGGTCGCCTCTGGCGGCGTACGACTCGAACTCGTCGAAGCTCGCGCAACCCGGCGCGAGGAGGACGGTGTCTCCGCTCCGCGCGATCCGGCTCGCCTCCCCGACGGCATCGGCGAGTGTGGCAACCACAGTGACGGGCACGTCCACTCCGGCGGCCACCTCGGGCGCCGCCTCTCCGAATGCCACGACGTGACGGACCGATTTGGTGGTGATGCCCGAGAGATCGAGGTCTCTTGTTCCGCCCCCCGGCGAGGAGAACAACGTTGGTGTAGGCCGCAGCAGCGGCTCGCGCTGCATGTGGGTTGGTTGCCTTCGAATCGTCGATCCAGCATATCCCGTCCTTCGTCCCCACGGTCCTGCGCCGATGAGTGCCGGGAGCGAATGAATGCAAGAACGGAGGCGATCCCTTCGCTGCTTGCACCGACCGAACGCGCGATGGCTGCAGCGATCCCCAGGTCGGCGACGAATGACGGGATCGTTGGTTGAGAGCGGCAAGTGCGAATCACCGATCACGAGCGCCCCGCCATCGGGGCCGATGCCGTCGGGCGGCACCGCGGTTCCGCTCACCGGCACCGTTCGGCATCGGGACTGTGCACGCGAGTTCGGTTGCACCGGCATCGTCGGTGTCGTAGGTGACCAGCTCTTCGGTGGTCATGTTCTCAAATATCCGCGCCTTGGCTGCAACGTAGTCGGCAACGGTGCCATGCCAATCCAGATGGTCCGCTGCGACATTGGTGATTCCGACAGCGACCGGATGGAAACAATCGACGAACCTCAGCTGAAAGCTCGAAGCCTCAAGAACCACGACATCTGCCGGCTCGGGCCCGAGTCCGCAGACCGGCAGACCGATGTTGCCCGCGGCCACGGCGGAGATGTCACTCGCGTTGAGCATCTCCGCGATTGCGGTCGTGACCGTTGTCTTGCCGTTGGTGCCGGTGACGGCCACGTACGGCACAGTGAGCTGTCGCGCACCGAACTCCAGTTCGCTGATGATCTCGGTACCGGCGGCAAGGGCCTGCCGAACGGGTTCGGAGTGCTCGGGGAATCCCGGCGAAACAACAACCAGGCTGATGTCCTTCAGCAGCCAATCGGCCCACGTTCCCGAGTGGACGGCGTAACCCTGTTCCCGCAACGGAATTGTCGCCTGCGACGATCGATCGTAGACGGACACGGAGTATCCGAGGCGAGAGGCGAGTTCGGCAGCCGCAACACCGCTCACGCCCGCCCCGAGGATGAGGGTGTTCACGGCGATCCACCTCCCGTAGCGTTCAGGAAGTCGGCGTAGAAAACACCAACGCCGAGCGCGACGGCGATGCCGGTCAGGATCCAGAATCGGATAATCACGGTGGTCTCCGGCCAGCCCTTGAGCTCGAAGTGGTGGTGGATCGGCGCCATCCGCAGGATTCGGCGGCCGAAGACGCGGAAGGTGAAGACCTGGCCGATCACCGACAGCGTCTCAACGACGTACAGGCCGCCGAGCAGGATGAGCAGCAACTGCGTGTTGGTGAGCAGCGCAAGCGCGGCGAGGGCACCGCCGAAGGCCTGTGAACCCGTGTCTCCCATGAAGATCTTCGCCGGTGCGGCGTTCCACCACAGGAATCCGAGCGCTGCACCGGCCACCGCTGCCGCGAATCGAGCAAGGTCGAGCGCCCCATTGATGTCGACGAAGTACACCGCGATATTCCTGAACTGCCAGAACGCAATAAGGACATAGGCACCAACCACCAGAGAGGCCGATCCGGCAACGAGACCATCGAGTCCGTCGGTCAGGTTCACAGCATTGGCCGCGGCCGTCAGCATGAATAGGACGAGAACGAAGTAGAGGATCGGCCCGAGATCGATTCCGAGCGGCCGAACGAAGGAGAGCTCCGTCGAGACTCCGATCCGCTGCGCTCCCCATGCGAACGTCCCGGCGACCGCTAGCTGCCCGAGAAACTTCCAGCGTTTCGAGAGGCCCTGGTTGTGCTTCCTCGCGTACTTCGTGAAGTCGTCGAGAAAGCCGATCAAGCCCATCCCGACGAAGGCCAATACGGCGAGCAGCCCTTCCGGGGTGAACGGGTACATCCGGAAATCGACGCCTTCGCCGAGTGTGAAGAGGCGCAAGTGCGCTCCTGCGTATCCGAGCAACGCTCCGAAGATGATGACAACACCACCCATGGTCGGTGTGCCCCGCTTGTGCATGTGCCCCTGAACATCCTCCTGGATGAACTGTCCGATGTTTCTCGCACGAAACACGCGAATCGCGATTGGCGTCACGAAGATGGTGAAAGCGAATGAGATGGTTGCGGCAATGAGGAGTTGGATCACAAGAGGGCCTCCTCAGTCAGCCGATCCGCAACCTGTTCAAGGCCGACAGATCGAGATGCCTTGACTAGCACGATGTCGCCATCACCAACCCGCTCGCGAACCCAGTCCAAGGCCTCCCCCGAACTCCCGACGTTGAGGCCACCCGCCGCCTCGGCAAGACCGTGGTCCGATCCAACCGTCACGACGTATTCGATCCCGAGTTCGGTCGCCAGCCGCCCGATCCGCTCGTGTTCTGCGTCGGTCATGTCCCCGAGTTCGGCCATCTCACCGAGCACGGCGTAACAACGGCCCGGCATCGATGCCGCCGTCTGCAAGGCGGCTGCCATCGAGGTCGGGTTTGCGTTGTAGGAGTCGTTGACGACGGTGTACCGCCCGGCACGGATCTCCATCCTCCAGGCGGATCCGACAGCCGTCGCCATGCCGCCGATCGCCACCTCGGGGGCAACTCCGATCGCTGTTGACGCAGCAAGAGCTGCAGCGGCATTCGCAGCGTTGTGGGAACCCGACATGCGCAGGGAAACGGCGAACGAATGGCCCTGCCTGTGGAGTACAAACGATGGGCGACCCTCTTCGTCGGTTGAGAGATCGGCGATCCTCACGGAAGCGTTCTGCGTTGTTCCGAACGTCACGGTGGGACCAGGGTGTGGCCGCTGCAGTCGCGGTTCGTCATCGGGCAGAACGGCTGTCCCCCCTGCGGACAGCCCTTCGATCAGCTCCCATTTCCCATCGGCAATGGCGTCTCGAGAGCCAAAGGTCTCGAGGTGGACAAGACCGAGGTTCGTGATGACACCGACCGATGGGAGGATCGCGGGCATGAGCCACCGAATGTGTCCGCGGCCTCGCGATCCCACTTCGATCACCAGGGCCTCTGCATCGTTCGGTGTCGACAGGACGGTAAGGGGGACCCCGACCTCGTTGTTGTACGAGCGAGGTGAGGCCCACGCCCCCGGAATTGCCGCGGCAAGCAGGTCCTTCGTGGAAGTCTTGCCGGTCGATCCCGTCACCGCCACGACGGGCAGATCGAGTTCACTCCTGCGATGGACCGCCAGGTCGCGCAGAGCTTCCGAGGTGTCCTCGACATCGATCCGGGGCACGAGATTCGGATGGGTGCCGTATTCAACGAGCGCTGCAACGGCACCTTCTGAGACTGCATCTGCGGCATGGTCGTGTCCATCGTGGTGCGCTCCGCGGAGTGCAACGAACACGGCTCCCGGTTCGACGTTCCGTGAGTCGGTTGAGATAGCTGCGAACCGGCATCGTGGGTTCGCCGTCGATGACTCCGCCGGTCGCGGCCGCAATCGTGGCAAGAGTCCAGTTGAGCGGGCCCTTCATGCGGACTCCTCCGAGCGAGCGCCGCAGTTCTTCGAGAGCGACGGCGCGGTCGTCGAACGGCTCGATCCGACCGGCGATCTCCTGGCCGGTCTCGTGGCCTTTTCCGAGAACCAGCACGAGGTCGTCCGGACCGGCGAACCTCGAGGCCGCGGCGGATTGCACGGCGGCGATCGAGTTCTTCGACGACAACCGTGGACGCTTCCATCCCCGACCGAACGGACGCCAGGATCACGTTCGGATCCTCCGAGCGAGGATTGTCTGACGTGAGGATCACGAGATCTGCGGAGCCGGCTGCTCTGCCCATCGCCGGCCTCTTCTCTCGATCGCGATCACCTCCGGCGCCGAGGATGACGATGATGCGGCCGGTGGAGAGATGCCGAGCGCCTCCAACGACAGCTTCGATCGCGTCGGGCGTGTGGGCGTAGTCGACGACTACGGCGGGACCGTCACCGTCCGCGATGCGCTCGAATCGACCGGGGATCTTCGTTGCCGACGCAAGGCCGCGAACCACCGTTTCAGCATCGATCCCGAGCTCGAGGGCGATCGCCCCGGCGACGAGGGCGTTGTGGACATTGAACCTGCCGGGAATCGGGAGATGGGCGGGGAAGCCCCCAGCCGGGGTGTTCATCGAGAACGACGATCCGTCGAACGACTCCTCGATGCGAGGACGCGGTGATATCAGCATCGCCGTCCAAGGACACGGTGGTTGCGGCTACAGCCGTTGACGCAGCGATCTCCCTGCCGGCTTCGTCATCCACACCGATCACGGCGTGGTCGGCTCGATCTGCGTGAACAGCGATGCCTTTGCTGCGAAGTAGCGATCCATGTCGCCGTGGAAGTCAAGATGGTCCTGCATCAGGTTCGTGAACGCCACAACCCGGAATCGGACGGCATCCACCCGATGGAGGCTGAGAGCGTGGCTCGAGACTTCGATGGCGGCGACATCGACGCCTGCGTCGATCATCTCGGCAAGGAGGCGCTGGAGGTCGGATGCCTCCGGTGTCGTCCTGGCCACCGGCTCCTCGGTCTGGCCGATTCTCGCTCCGATGGTGCCGACCACACCGGGCGTCCGGCCCGAGGCGATGACGATTGTTCGAGCAAGGTATGTCACGGTGGTCTTGCCGTTGGTCCCGGTGACCCCGACCACCGGGAGGTGCCGCGATGGATCTCCGTACACCGCTGCCGCGAGCCACGGAAGTGCCGCACGCGCGTTCGGCACGACGATCCGACTCGGACACTCCATGTCGCGTTCGACCGCCACGGCAGCGGCGCCGGCCGCAAGCGCGCGGTCGACATAGTCATGACCGTCGACCACCGCCCCGGGGATGGCGACGAAGAGGTCGCCGCGGCCCGACCGCTCGCGAGTCGTGTGTCACACCGGTGATCAGAGGATCGGCGCCTGCGATCCGGCACCACCGCGCAGGCGAGCCGCGATCTCGGAGAGTCGGAGCGAGTCACGCATCGTCGTCGTGGGCGGGAGACACCCCGAGTTGGTGGAGGGCGGCTTCGACGATCTCGGCGAAGACCGGCGCAGCTGATGCGCCGCCGAACTTCAGTTCAGTGTCATCCGGGAGCGTTCCGGTCGGCGTGTCGAGCACAACCGCCGCCACAATCGACGGATCGTCGATGGGCGCGATGCCGATGAACCAGGCGATGGTCTCCGTTTCGCTGTACTCGCCGGTCTCGACATCGAACTTGTCCGATGTCCCGGTCTTGCCTCCGACGGGGAACTCCTCGATGTCGGCGCGAAATCCCGTGCCCACTTCGACGACGCCGCGCAGCATCGAGCGCATCGTCTGGGCCGTCTCAGCCGAGATCACCTGGCGCCGCCTTGCCTCTGTTGTGATCGTGTCGCCGTCGGGAGCCACGATCTCGCTGACCACATGAGGCTCGACCCACTCGCCGTCGTTGGCGAGCGTGGCGTACACCGCAGCCATCTGCAGCGTCGTGGCGCCGATGCCGTATCCGATCGCTGCGGAAGCCCCACAGGCGGGTCCGCACCACTCACTCACGTGGTCGAGTCTGCCGGTCGCCTCGCCGCGGAAGTCGATCGACGCCGGACGCCCGAGACCGAATGCGTCGAGGTACCGATAGTGCGTGTCGTCACCGAGTTGATCCTGAATCTTGATTGTTCCCACGTTCGAGGATTGAGCAACGATGTCCGTCACGGTCATGACGGACGGGTGGCTGCCGTGGTCGGTATACGTCTCACCTACCACCTCGATCTCCGTGCGGAGTCTCGAACGGTGTTGACGGGCCGAACGACGCCTTCTTCGAGGGCGGCGGCAACGGCCACGACCTTCAGGGTAGAGCCGGGTTCGTATACATCCGACACCGCACGATTGCGGATAGCCGAAGGGTCGAGCGTCGATCGATCCATGCCGTTGAAGCCGGGAAGTGAGACCATGGCGAGGATCTCACCGGTCTCGGGGTCCATGACGACGACGGATCCCGCCCAAGCGCGCCGGTGCTGTCGATCGCTTCTTGCAGCGAACGTTCGGCGACGTACTGAATCTCACGATCGAGCGTCAGGATGACGTCGGACCCCGGAGTAGCGGCCTCGAGGAGGAACTCCGCCTGCGGGATTGCCCGTCCCCGCCTGGTCGCGTTCGACGACGCGTTTGCCGGGTCGACCTGACAGTTCCGTGTCCATCACCGACTCGATCCCTTCGATTCCTGCCCCGTCTTCGAACTGGGTCAGCCCGATCACCGGTGCAGCGAGGCCACCCGACGGATAGATGCGAAGCGGGGCTTCCTCGAAGGAGAATCCCATGAGATCGGCCTCCTCGATCACCTTCGCGGCTCGCTGGACGACGTCGTTCTCGAGACCGCGCGCCACGTACGCGAATCGCTCGTCGGAATCGAGTCGTTGGGCGAGCTCCACGTAGTCGGCGCCGAGGACTGGAGCGAGCAACGCGGCGGCCTCGCTCGGGTCCTCGACGAGGCTGGGATCGGCGATGAGCGCCTTCCCGTAGACGGTGAGCGCCAACTCGACCCCGTCGCGATCGAAGATCGTTCCCCGCTTCGCCTCGATGGTCTCATGACGGATCCGTTGGTCGAAACCTCGTTGAGCGAGAACGGCGGCATCGGCACCCTGCACCTGGAAGAGGCGGTACCCGATGCCTGCCCACGCGAGTATGAACACCAGACCCAGCGCAACAACGCGAAGGTCCCCGAATCGAAAGGACGTTCGGCTCATGTCAGGCCACCCTCAGCGTGTCATGGTGGTCGGGCGCTTGGCCGCCAGCGTTCGGCCTGAGCATCGTTCCCCTCCCCTGGTATCACGGCTGCTCCACGAACAGCGCTCTCAAATCCATCCAACGATCCTCAGGGCCGCCGACCACGCGCTCGAATCCCCGTGACCTCGATCGCCTGGCGATCGTCCGGGTAGACGAGTCCGAGTTCGGCGGCCCTCTCTGTGATCCGGTCGGGCGCCTGCAGTCGGGCGTACTCCGCGCGGAGATCCCAATGCCGCTCCTCTTCAGCAGCGATCTCGCGGTCGAGGAGTTGCAGTTCGAACGCGGTGCGATCCAATGAGATACGTGAGTAGATCACGGCGAAGAACGCGATGGTGACGGCAAGGATGAAGATCACCAGCGGTCGGACGACCGGGCGAGACTTCGTCCGTCGCCCTGCATGCCGAGCCGCAGACCGTGGGAATTGCACCGGCTGTCATGCGACGAGCCTCTCTGCGATCCTCAGCACTGCGCTTCGCGACCGTGGGTTCGCAGCAACTTCCGCCTCAGACGGGCGGATACGCGCCAAGACCCTCGAGTTCCGGACGGCGTTCACAGACGCAAACCGGCAGTCCCGGAGGGCACACGCATTCGGCAGCGCCGGCAGCGATCCTGCGCTTGGTGATCCGATCCTCGAGCGAGTGGTAGGAGATCACGCAGAGCCTCCCGCCGGGTCTGAGGAGCTCGATGGCGGATTCGAGACCGGACGAGAGTGCATCCAGTTCCGCGTTCGTTGCGATGCGAAGCGCCTGGAACGTCTTCCTGGCCGGGTGGCCGGAACGGCGAGCAGCTGCCGGAACGGCGCCGGGCGATGACGGCGGCAAGATCGGCGGTGTTGTCGATCGGTCGTGCATCGACGATGGCGCCGGCGATCCTTCCGGCATATCGCTCTTCCCCGTACCGTCTGATGAGGTAGCGGAGATCGTCACGATCGAGTCCATTGACGAGTTGCCCTGCACTCGACGGAGCATCGGCGCCCATGCGCATATCGATCGGGCCGCTGCGGTGATACGAGAATCCTCGTTCGGCTGTATCGACCTGATGCGATGAGATGCCAAGGTCAAGAAGAACCCCGTCAACGGTCCCACGAGCGTCAGGTGGTGCGCCCAGCTCATCGTTGACGAGCCGCTGCAGGTCGCTGAAGTTGCCCAAGACCGTGCGGACGCCGTCCGTCGTCCGGCGCATTCACCAGAGCGTCCGGGTCGCGATCGATCCCGATAATCGTCACGAGCGGGTACGCCGCGAGCAGCGCTCGTGTGTGACCGCCGCCGCCAAACGTGCCGTCCACGATGACTCCGGACTCCGCGGGGGCAAGCGCCGCGACACACGCCGATACCAGAACCGGTTCGTGGTAGCTGTTGGTGGTCTGATCCATGGTCAGCCCCCCGGAGCGCTGGCGCCAACATGGAAGCGGGCGGAGTAAGGGGCCTTCCAATTGGCATCCGAGGGGCTGACCACAGGCCAGACCGATCCACAGCTTCGGGCGCGGGTGCGATCACGCGACGCCCGTCTCGTTCGTTCATATTCCGTCCTCCGACAGTGCCTCCTCGATTTCGGCGTAGTACTCGTCTGCTTCTGCGGCCACGGTTCGCCACGTGTCGGTGGCCCACACCTCGATGTGATCGGCGACGCCGACCACCGTGAGGTCCTTCTCCAACCCTGCGTAGCGCCGAAGCGCCTCCGGAATCTGCACTCGTCCCTGCCGATCGAGTGGCTGATCCGACGCTGAGGCGAAGAAGGACCGCGAGATGTTCCTGGCCCGCCGATCGGTTCGCGGCAGTTTCAGCACCTTGTCCGACTCCTCTTCCCATCGATCCATCGGGAAGACGTAGATGCAGCGCTCTTGTCCCTTGGTCACCACACAACCCATCTCGAGTCCCGAACGGAACTTGCTGGGCATCACGACGCGGCCCTTCCCGTCCATCGAGTGGCTGTATTCCCCAAGAAACACGCGTCCGCGCCTCCGTTGCGCTGTGATCATCATCTCCCACGAGGCCCCACTATGCCCCACTCTGTTCCACATGTCAACTCTTTCGCCCCCACCTGCTCCCCGCGCCCCCGCCGGTACCCTGTGCGCCATGAACAACACCATCACCATTGTTGGGGTCGGCGAGATGGGTGCGGTGTTCTCGCACGCCCTCCTGCGGACCGGCCACCCCGTCTTCCCGGCGCTTCGCTCAACCCCGGCGGCGGACGCGTTCGCGCAAAACCCTGAACCGGCGCTTGCGTTGATCACCGTCGGCGAAGACGATCTCGACCCGGTACTCGAAGGGCTGCCCGAGGCGTGGCGTTCACGGGTCGGGCTGATCCAAAACGAACTCCTCCCCCGCGATTGGATTCGGCACGGGATCGAGTCCCCAACCGTCGCGGTCGTGTGGTTCGAGAAGAAGCCGGGTCGAGCGACGCGAGTCATCATCCCGACTCCGATCGCCGGACCACACGCCGGGATGCTCGTCGAGGCGCTGACCTCGATCGACATCGCGGCCGAGGTGATCGCAGACGAAACGCTGATCGATGCGCTGGTCGCAAAGAACCTCTACATCCTCACGGCAAACATCGCCGGACTGCGAACCGGCGGGACGGTCGCCGCGTTGTGGGACGATCACCACGATCTGGCCACCGCGGTGGGATCGGAGGTCCTCGACATCCAGGATTGGCTCGTTGGGTACCCCGTGGATCGGGAGCGAGCGACCGCCGGCATGCTCGAGGCCTTTCGGGGAGATCCCGATCACGGGACCACCGGCCGCAGTGCACCGCGACGACTCGAGCGAGCGATCAAACATGCACGAATGGCCGGGATCGAGACGCCGGCCCTCATCGAGATCGGGCGTGAGGCCGGCTTGACGGTCTAGTGCTCTGACCTCGTTCGGGGTGTCGATGTCGAGTCAGGGACTCTGATCGCAAGGACACGAGACGAAGGCGCAGTCGTGACGGCATCGAGGACGCTGCGAGCAGAGTTCCCGGCCGGCAGAACACCTCAAAGGTTGGGGTCAGAGCACTAGCCTACGAACGCCACCCGGAGGAGGGACCATGCACGTACTCGTCGCAACCGACGGGGAGATAGAGACGGCAGCCGCGGCAGATTTCGCCGCCACATTGGCCGGATCCGACGGTCGGGTGACCGTGCTGACGGTTGTCGAGGTCCCTCGTGCGTTCCTCAACGACGTTCGTTCTCACTGGAGCGTCGAGGACGGTCCCAACGTCGTTGCGGACTACACGTACGTCGAGACTCCGAAGGTTCACCAGGAAGGTCCAACCGGCTGGCCGGGAGACGATGCGCTGATCGAACGGTATCTCGGAGACAAACTCCAGCAGAACACGGCTCCGCTCGTTCGCACCCTCGAGGAGCGGGGCATCGAGACGGATGCTCGCGTCGTCGAGAGCGAGAATGTGGCGTCGACGATTATCGAGCAGCTCGTTGCCCTCGACGCCGAAGTTGTGGTGATCGGCTCCCACGGCCAAGGGCTCTTTCAGGGACTCCTCGGCTCCACGGGCACCAAGATCGTCCGGCGATCACCGAAACCCGTCCTCCTGATCCGCTCCGCTACGCCGTGACGTAGGGTTCCCACCCGGGGTCGACCACTCCCCCGAGCGCCGCGGACACCCATGTGTCGGGCCGGGGCAGCCGCGGCTTCGCGACGAGCGTGAGGCCGGCTTCGGCCGGTGTTCGTCCACCCTTCTTGGTGTTGCATCGGCGGCATGCCGCTACCACGTTCAGCCAGGAGTGTTCACCACCCTGCGACCTCGGCACGACATGGTCGAGATTCTCTGCTTGACGCCCGCAGTATTGACACCGGTGGCCGTCTCGCTGAAACACGGTGCGACGATTGACGGGTATCCGTCGCTGATACGGCACGCGGACGTATCGACGGAGGCGGACCACGGACGGTGACGGCATGGCCACGGTCTCCGAACGCCAGATCGCACCGTTGGTGGCGAGCACATCGGCGCGATCACGCAGGACCAGCACCAGTGCACGGCGGACCGGAACCACCGAAAGCGGCTCGAGGCTGGCGTTGAGTACAAGTGCCCGAGGCATGCGCAGAGGCTACCAGCACGGCTCGTTCACACCGACCGGCGGGCGACTACTCAGTGAAGGTTGTTGACCACTCAGTGTCACCGTGTCATACTCGAGGCGGGCAGCAACGTCGAGAGCGCTGGAGTAGGCGTGCGCGTCGTCGGGTATGTACGGGAGGCACCAAGCCTCACAGAGGGCGAGACCGCATTCGCTCAGAGCGAGCGCGTGCGCCGATGGGCCGCAGACGCCGGCCACCATCTCATTGCGACGTGCCAGGACGGCCGCGACCCGTCTGATCCCCTTGGCCGCGACGGATACCGGGCGCTCCTCGACATCGCACGTTCCGGCAATGCCGACGCCTTGGTCGTGTCCGATCTGTCGGTGCTCTCCCCCGACAAGGTCACCCAGGAGATCATGCTCGACCACCTGCGGGGTCTTGGCCTCACGATCGTCTCGACGAACGAGCTCGACCACAACGAGCTGCTCGAGGTCCCCGACGACCACACGCGCCTCGTCGTACGCGATGTGATCACCAAAGTTGGCGAGTTTCACAAGGAGTTCGGTGAGGCCCCTCAGCCACGAGAAGCGGACAGTGCACCGGCGCCGAAAGTGGAGCCGGTTGGCGCGGACGTGATCGTCCAGTTGATGCCGCAGGGTTCTCAGCGTGTCGAGAGCGCCGTCCAGACGGCGCGCCCCACGGCGTAGGCACGGCCTCCCTCGACCACGGCGGATCCAGCCAAACGCCGACCGCTCTCTTCGAGAACGACGGTCACCACCAGGGTCCCTGCCAGGTCACGCTCATCGAGCGAACAGATCAACGGGACAGATGCAGTCAGGGCCAGTTTGGCCACGGCCGACACAACCGCTTGATCGATCGCATGCTCCGAGAATCCAGCCGTGAAGACCGTGACTTCGTCCGACCGGCTGGCGGCGGTCACCATGATGCCGTCGCGCCCTTCTGTCACGCTCACCCAATCGAGGCCTTCATCGGTTCGTGCCGGCGTCTCCGGCACCTCTGGCTCACGTTCGCGAAGCTCGTCGTCGGAGTCGAGCAGTTCCACGGTCTCCGGTTCGCTCGACGACACCACATCAGATCTCTCCGGCGCCGGGAGCGGCGTCGATCTCCTGGCGGAGACCGTGCAGCGACAGGACCCTGCGAATGTCTTCGCCGATGGCGGCAGGATCCACACCGGGCGAGAGGCGAACGCGGACACCGGCGGGAGTGACTGAGTCGCCATCGATCTCTGCCTGCTCGACGCCCGGCAGGCTCAGCAGATCGTCACGCAACGTACCGACACCCACGCCTGCCTCCCCTCATCTACCCCTGAGCCGACCGGTGCCTCCACTCAAGATACGCCACGACGTCTGCCGGATCAATAGCGGCGTCGTTGCTGCCATACGCCGTGGCAATGCGCCACCGCATGATCTCGTCGTCAGGGACGGGGAGAAACGGGGGCGTACGCCACCATCCACGTGGAGCAAATGCCACTGCGGCAGAGACGGCTGTCCCCCAGAGCCGGGGCCGGCGCATCACCGCTCCAACGAGCCCACGGTCGATCACAGACGCTCCATGGCCGCAAGCGTACCCGCCCAACCCCGCCCTAGCGCCGCCGAGGGTGCACTCACCAGGCGGCACCCGCGGAAGTGCCGCTGTTCCCGCAAGGCCAGATCCCATCTAGGCTCGGGGGTCTCGACACGAAGAGGAGGCCCCGGCGTGCCCGTGACCACGGAGGAATTGACCTGGTTCGGTGAACAGTTCGCCGTCATATCGGACAACATCGAGCACGTGATCCAGGGCAAGCGCGAAACGGTCGAACTCGTGGCCTCGTGTCTGATCTCCGGTGGACACACCCTCATCGAGGATGTTCCGGGGGTCGGCAAGACGCTTCTCGCCAAGTCACTCGCGCGCTCGATCGACTGCTCATTCCAGCGGATCCAATTCACCCCCGACCTGCTCCCATCCGACGTGACCGGCGTATCCGTGTGGGATCGCGAAGCCGGCGACTTCATCTTCCGACCCGGTCCGGTCTTTGCAAACGTCATTCTGGGGGATGAGATCAACCGGGCGAGTCCGAAGACGCAGGCTGCTCTCCTCGAAGCCATGGAGGAGCGCCAGGTCACGGTCGACGGCACGACCCGCACGCTCGGACCTCCGTTCATCGTGATCGCAACGCAGAATCCGATCGAACACGAAGGCACCTACCCCCTCCCCGAGGCCCAACTCGATCGGTTCATGATGCGCCTGACCATGGGCTATCCGGCCCGTTCGAAAGAGCTGGAGATGCTCGACACACACGGCGAGCGTTCGACGTTCGAGGACCTGCGCCCCGTCGTGCATGCGGAGGACATCGTTCGGATGTCGGAGATTGCCCAACACGTCCACGTCGCCGACGTGGTCAAGGGCTACATCATCGACATCGCCGAGGCGACTCGGGCCGAGCCTGACCTCCTCCTCGGCGCATCGCCCAGAGCGTCGCTCTACCTGCAGCGGGCCGCCAGAACCACAGCGGCGGTTGCCGGTCGCGACTACGTCTCCCCGGACGATGTGAAACGCATGATCGGACCCGTCTTCAATCACCGGTTGATTGTGCGCCCCGAGGCGCAGATGCGCGGCGTTGGCGTTGACTCAGATCCTCGAGGGAGTTTCCAACAACGTGGCGGTGCCTGGGACACGCGTCGCTGCCGGATGAGAGAGCTCAGCTGATGCCGACGACCCGAGGATGGGCAGCTCTCGGAGCCGGTGTGGCTCTGATAGTCCTGTGGGTTGTTTTCGGTGAACGTCTAATGCTCGCCGTCGGCCTGTTCTTCGTTCTGGCCATCGGCGGGGGGATCGCCTACGTGCGATCCACCGTTCCACGCGTCGGAGTCACGCGAAGGCTCACGCCCTTCCAGGTGCACGACGGAGATCGGGCTGTCGTCGAAGTGACGCTGATGACCGGCCGTCGCATCGCCCAAGCAACCATCCTCGACGAAGTCTCGGGCCTTGGCACCGCACGGTTCGTTGCTGACCGCATCGAGCCGCAGGACCCCATGACCGCTCGATACGAGGTGCTGTGCAGACCCCGGGGAATCTATATGGTCGGACCGGCCGTGGTGCAGGTACGGGATCCTCTGGCGCTGACCGAAGCCGGCGGAACTGCGGGCCGTATTGATCGACTGGTTGTGTATCCCGCCGTGGAGGACCTCGAGGGGCTGCCGCTGGGTCGAGGACACGATCCGACGGTCAACACATCGAGATCGAGTTTCTCGCAAACCGGAGGCGAGGATTTCTTCACACTTCGCGAGTACCAGCAGGGCGATGACCTCAGGAAGGTCCACTGGCCGTCGACGGCGAAACGCGACGAGCTGATGATCCGGCAGCTCGAGATGCCGTGGCAGTCGCGGGCGCTCGTGTTGCTCGACCCGCGCACGTCGGCCTACCCGGATGCCGAGGCATTCGAGCACGCGGTGCGCGGGGCTGCATCGGCTTTCCGACACCTGTTCAGGAACGGGTACACGCCGACGTTGTGGTCTGGGAGCGGCTCGGGCACCATCGTCGGTGGAAGCGAGGCGTACGGGATTGCAATGGAGGAACTCGCTGCGGTTGTTCCCGCCCCCGTGGTCGATCTGCGAAGCGCACTCTCTCGGTTGCGACGTAACGGTATCGCGGGGGGTGTGCTCGTGATGGTGACCGGGGTGCCGGATGATCCGGTGCTGGGGATGTACCGGATTCTCGGGAACGACTTCTACCGAACGATCGTGATGTCCGCCGGATCAACGTCGGACGGCACACTCGTCCAGTTTGCCCGGGCGGGGGCAACCACGATCACTTCACAAGCTCCGGACCGATGGGCCGGGGCGTGGAAACAGGGGATGGAGCGGTCATGGTCTACCGCTACAGCTGGATAGCCGGGCTGGCGTCCATCGGGTTCGCCTTCTGGCAACTCGGCAGGCTCCTCCTCCCGACGGGGAGCGGTGCCCGGTGGCAACTCGTCGTCCTCTCCGGACTCGTCATCGGCCTGGTCATCACATGGACGGCCGTCACCTACCGCCTCCGCACATTCTTCGTCGTCGCTGATCAACGCCGGGGCGCTGTTCCTGGCAGCTGCACGATTTGCGGCACCGTCCGAGTCTGTCTTCGTCTTCCCAACCCCGGCCGGGCTCAACTCCCTGTGGGCGGATCTCACCCGAGCCTTCGACGTGATCCGCAATGGAGTCGAGCCGGTGCGGCCCATAACCGGCATCGTCATCATTCTCACAGCACTGTTCTGGCTGCTCGGAGCACTCCTGGCGTGGGGCCTGTCGAAGGACCACCCGTTTGTTGCGCTGCTCCCTCCTCTCGTGGTGGCACTCCAGTTCGCAACGCTCGATCGACGCACCGGCGGCCCCATGATCCTTGCGGTCTTCGTGGTGCTGGTCGCAGGTACGGTCTTCGCGGTCGCGCACGATGAACGCGATCGCGGTGCCGGACGGATGGCAAGCAGCCGGGCGGAGCCCCCGTCAAGGGCGCCCGCGCCCACCGCGGCCCTTCTCGTCGCCCTGGCCGTGACGGTCGCGGTTCTCGGGACGGGGATGCTCGGGCCTACCGTGCCACGCGATGGCACGGTCACCTGGAGGACACCTGGCGGGCTGAGCGGCGGGTTCTACGGAAGTGTCTCGTACAACCCCTATGTCGGCATCCACGACGGTCTCGTCTCCCAGAAGGGGATACCCCTATTCCAAGCAACACTCGATGGGGACGTGCCTCTCAATGAGGTCTACTTCCGCCTCTTGACGCTGGAGACCTATCGAAATGGCCAGTGGTCAGCTTCTCGTCCCGAGGTCTACCGGCTGGATGAGGCACCTCTCGAAGAGCCGGGAAACGAATACGTCGGCGGCAACCCGGCCGCCTCACCGCCAACGTCGAGATCCTCGCCCTTGCCCAAGAGTGGCTCCCGGCACCGTACGCCGTGGCCGGGGCGGCCGGGAGCGAGGCCGAGGCGTTTCGGATTCGAAGGTCAGACACGGCGCTGGTCTTTCGCGGCGACCGCACGTATCGGAACATGGAGTATCAAGTGTTCTCCGAGGTGCCCGAAGTGAGACCGGAAGAGATCTCCGCTGATCCGGGCGGCGGATTCTCGCCACTGTTCTCGGCCGCGGCGATCGCAGGAGAGAGCCTCCCGCCCGTCGGCGACGTTACCTTCCGAGAGCTACCGGACGCCGATCGCTACACCGATCTGCCGGATGACATCGACCCCCGGATCCGGCAAGCAGGCCACTCGGCCTCACAGAGCGTTTCACAACACCATTCGAGAAGGGACTTGCCATCGAGCACTGGTTCCGCGAGACCGGCGGATTTGTCTACGACCTCGAGGTGGACCAGGGCCACTCGGAGGATCTCCTCGCGGCGTGGCTGTTCGACGACTCGGCCGAGAACGACTCCTACCGGCGGGGCTACTGCGAACAGTTCGCTACGTCGATGGCGGTAATGGCACGGAGTATCGGGATCCCGACCCGTGTGGTACTCGGCTTCACACCGGGTACGCGAGATCGCCGCCAACCAAGTTGTCGTGCTCGACAACAACGCACACTCATGGGTCGAGCTGTGGATTCCTGCCGTTGGCTGGGTCGCATTCGACCCCACGCCGAGAGGCGACGGGGCGAACCCGGTCACCAGCTACGAGCGCCTGAGTGAAGCGCTCGGATTCGAAATCGCCGAATACCTCGAACAGGTCCCGGAACCCATCCGCCCCGATTGTCGAAGGAACGAACCCGATCTCCGGCGTCCTCGACCCGGAGATCGATCCCTTAGTCGCCTGGAAGCGATCGGCATCGGAGGCCCGCAGCGAACGCGCTCGTCGGTCAGTGTCGTGGTACCCATCGTCCCGATCGCCATCGCACTTATGTCTCCTGGTCATCGCCGCCATCCCGATCGTCGAAATGGGCGCGGCATCGGGCCCGCATGCGCCGATTCGAAGACGGCGACATCTCCGCCGCATGGGAGGAGATCGTGGTGAAGCTCACCGACTTCGGCGAGGAACCGAATCCGGCCGCCACGCCGACCGAAGTCGCTGCAACGTGGACGACGCGATGAAGCCGCTCGCCTCGGTGTACTCACGATCGGTCTACGGAAGTCGGGCCAGTTGTCGACCGAACAGACCGACACGGCGCGCCAGTCCATGCAGCTCACGAGTGACCGATTCGTCGATGAGATACTCGGCGATCGAACGATTCCGCTCGTACTACCGCCTGGGGTCTCTCAGACGACGCTTCCGGTCATAGAACCCGGAAGAACGCTTCCGGTCATAGAACCGGAAGAACGCTTCCAGGTCGCTGAAGACAGGTCGCTCAGCCGCCGGCTTCGTCGACCTCGGTGAGCACGTCGTCTTCGACGCGGCGCAGCATTTCGAGGAATCGGTCTCGGTCGAGTTCGAAGCGAGTTACGTCCTCTTCGACGGACTGCGTGATGTCGTTGATGGCAACGAAGAACGCCAGCTGACCCTGACGCAGGGCATCGAGGACTTCGCCCTCATCGAGCGCGACCGCGAAGATGGACTCACCATCGGTCACGAGCCGGATTTCCGAGAGGTGGGTATCCATGTCGGCGGTGCGGCGCAGGTAGTCCCACGCTCGCCTGACCCGCTGGATCGACATGCCGTTGTCGAGGAGGCTCTTCACAACCCGCAGCGCGACCAGGTCGCGAAACGAGTAGAGCCGACGCCGACCCGGGCGGCCACCGGTCTGCTGAAGCGAGGGCTCGACAAGGGCTACCTTGTCCCAGTAGCGGAGCTGATGCGGTGTGCAGTCGGTGAGCCGTGTCGCTTGCTGAGCGGTGAAACCTTCCACGCGTTCTCCCCATTGTCCCCGGCCGCCCGGCCGGTCCGTAAATCTTCAGTGGCCCCTCTCGGGGAGGCAACTCTAGCGTTCCCTGCGCCAACGTTCTCTGACATCGTCCATCCACCCGGAGACGGAGAACGAGGCGGGTTTTTCGACTCGCGAAGCTCGCATCGCCATCACGATCGTCGCAGCGGATGCGACCATCAGAATGAACCCAAGGCCGGCGAGATACGAGAATCTCGTGAACGTTCCGAGCATGATGGCCAGCCCGACGAAGAAACCAACTGCTGCAAGGCGCTGCCGTCGTTTGATCCGTATCGAGAGGTCCGTCTTGGCGACCGTTTGGGCGAGTTTGGGATCCTCGGCATACAGGTTGCGCTCGATCTCCTCGAGGATCTTCTGCTCTCGGTCATCCAGCGGCATCCGGCCACCCTCCGCGACATATCGCTCCGCGGTCTCAGTATACCGGTACATCGCTCCCACGCACCCGGTTGATTCAGTGATCGTGTGGCATTTCGGCCCGGCAGATCGCCACCGCGTGGGGCGATCCTGGCCGGAATCACCGCGTCGGCACCGAATCGCTCCCGCACTTCGTCGACGGCCTCTGCCGCGGCATCGCGCCGCTCCGCACCGAGGGCCAACTGCCGCGCGTCCGCGCGCATCGACGAGGTCGCTCACCGCAATCCCGAGGAGACGCACGGACCGGCTCCCGATGCCGGCTCGGGTGAGCAGACCTCGTGCGGTTTCCCAGATATCGACCGTGTGGGCGACCGGCACCGGCTGCCGAGACGACCGGTTGATCGTTGAGAAATCCCCGAACCTCACCTTCAGGGTGATCGTGTGGCCGCTGAGGTGGGAAGTGGCCAGTCGCGCCGCCACCTGATCACACAGCCGGAGTGTTTCACGCTCGATGATGTCGATGTCGGTGAGGTCGCGCTCGAATGTGCTTTCGGACGAGACGGACCGTGCAGGCGGCCCCACCTTCGACCGGTCGTGGATCATGGGCATGCGAGAGCGACGAAAGGTGTTCTGCCGCAGCCGACCCGACCCGTGCTTCCAGCAGGCCGATCGGCGTACGAGCGACATCGCCGATGGTCCGGATCCCGAGATTCGCGCAAGCGCGCTCTCGTGGCTTCTCCCACGCCCCAGAGCTCGGCGACATCGAGCGGGTGCAGAAAGTCCAGCTCCGCACCCGCGCCGATGCGGAGCAACCCATCCGGTTTTGCGTGTTTCGAGGCGAGCTTCGCTACGAACTTCGTTGCTGCGATGCCGACCGATGATGGAATACCGACCTCGGATCGAATCCTCGAGCGGATCTTCTCCCCGATCATCCTCAGCCGACGGGTAGTGGAGTCGCAGGCCCGACACGTCGAGAAACGCCTCGTCGATCGAGATGCCCTCAACAAGCGGGCTCATGGACCGCATGATCTCGAACACTTCGCTCGAGACTTCGCCATAGCGGCCATGCTCCGGGCTCACCACGGTCAGCGTTGGGCATCGCCTGCGTGCCTCGCCGATCGGCATCGCCGATCGAACGCCGAAATCTCTGGCCTCATAACTCGCAGACGCAACCACGCCGCGTTGGCCGGTGCCGCCGACGGCGACGGGAATCCCCACGAGGCTCGGATTGTCGAGGCGCTCAACCTCGACGAAGAACGAATCCATGTCAACGTGGAGAATGGGTTCGGCGAACGCTGCCATGGCACCACCGTACCCGGTAGCCTCCGGCACATGAACACGGGTTTGCGCACGGTCTATCTCGTTCGCCACGGTGAGGTGTTGAATCCGGAACACGTCGTCTACGCCGACCTCCCCGGGTTCCCGCTTTCGCCGACCGGCAGGCGTCAGGCCGGGCACAGCGCCGAACGCCTCCCTGATCACCCGACCGTCGTTGCCTCTCCCCTCGACCGCGCCGTTGAGACGGCGACGATCATCGCCGAAAGGCGGAACGGACACCTCGTCCTCGACGAGTCACTGACCGAATGGGGGCTCGCAACGCGATGGGCCGGGCACCCCTGGGACACTCTCGACGAGGTGTTCCCCGGCGAGCTCACTGCGTACCTCGAGCACCCGCAGCACCTCCCATTCTCACCGGAGTCGCTGGCCGACCTCGCACATCGGGTCGAAGGCGCCGTGAGAAGGCACCTCGCGATCACAGACGCTCCGCTCGTCATCGTGTCCCATCAAGATCCGATCCAGGCGGCTCGCCTGTCCCTCACCGGCCGCCCACTTGCCGATCTCAATCAAGACAAGCCGCAACATGCCGCCGTGATCGAACTGGAGGCCCGTGTGACCGTTCCGTGGGCCGAGCGCTCGATGTGGGCTCCCGACCAGAGCACTGTCTCCGGGCAGCCGCACGGTGGGAACGGTCGGGCTCGAGCAGTGTCATGAAACGATCGGCCAGCCCACCCCTGATCGTCTCCGGTCTGTTCGCCGTGGCGGAACTGCTGTGGTCGATCCGGCTCACCATCTCACCGGAACCCTTCTCACCCGGTTCATCAGCACTCGTCGTTGCAGGCATCGTCCTGTACACGGTGATAGCGATTGTCGGGATGCTGCTGGTTCGTGCACCCTGGGCTCGTTGGCTTGCGCTCACAACGGCTGTTTGCACGGTTGTCATTGGCGCCCTCGGCGGGGACGTTGATGCGCTCTCGATCACCGCTGTGGTGTTGTCACTTGTAGCGATCGGGGGGCTCGCAGGTCCGTGGCTCAAGATCTGGCTTCGCCAGCGCCCGGGGGCCGGCACTGGGGCCATCGCGGTCGCGCTCCCCCTCACCGCCATCGCCGCACTGCCGTTGGCAGGCCTGGCTTCCGTTGAGTCCGCTACACCGGCCGCGCTCACCCTTGCGTTTGCCGGTCCCCTCCTCTCGTGGGCCTACGCCAGAGGTTTCGCTTCTGGGCTGTGGGGCCTCCGACTCGTGGCACCTGCGCTGGCGCTCATAGCCGCGATCGCGGCAGCCACGTGGGGGTCAGCAGCCTTCCTGGTCTATGGCGCAACGGTGGGGATCCTGGCGTGGTCGCCGGGTGCACGCGCTGCCCTGTCCCCCGTTCAGGCGCCGCTGCCGCCGCCTCGAGCTGCGACGCAACCGAAGGAGGGCCGATGACGGGGTGGATAACGATCGTCGGCGCAATCGTGGCCGGGATGGTCCCGGGACTGTTGCTCGCCGGGCCGATCGGCGGTGCAATCGGAGCGACCGTCGGCGGTGTGATGGGCGCCATCGCGGAACGTGCCGGTGTTCGCAGGGTGGTCGCCTTGGCGGTGATCGCCGGCACGGCCACCGGCGTGTTCATCGGGGTATCAATCGCAAGTGTGCTGTGCTACCCGGCGACCTGCCTTTGGATCGAAATCATCGCCGGCCTTGTCACCGGAATCGGAGCACTCATCGGCGTCGGCATGATCGCCGCTCTCACCGCGCGTTCCTTCGACGAGTACCGAGCCGCAGTGGCCGCCAAACGCCCGCCTCCGACGACAGGATGCACCCCGACCGACAAAGACCCAGATTGCTGAGGAGAGACACGAGCAAGAACGAGAAACAGAGACAGGCCGATGCGTGTCTCGGATCCAATCGTCTCGGGCCTCAGGTCTCAGGTCTCGCTACGGCTTTCCGAAGATCAGCACCACGTTGTGACCGCCGAAGCCGAACGAGTTGCTCATGGTGTACTGGACGTCGACCTTTCTCGCCTCGCCCGGGACGTAGTCGAGGTCGCACTCGGGATCCGGATGGGTGAGGTTGATCGTCGGTGGCACCATATCGTCGCGAATGGCCAGCACACTCGCCACAGCCTCGAACGCACCCGCTCCGCCAAGGAGATGGCCGCTCATCGATTTCGTGGACGAGATCGGGATCTCGTACGCGTGGTCCCCGAACACCGCCTTGATGGCCATCGTCTCGGTTGCGTCGTTCGCAGCGGTTGATGTCCCGTGAGCGTTGATGTACGAAATCTGCTCGGGCGACAGCGACGCGTCATCCAGCGCCGCTTGCATCGCGCGGATCGCTCCTCCACCGCCCGGCCTCGGCAGCGTCACGTGGTAGCCGTCGGATGACATCCCGTACCCGAAGAACTCGGCGTAGATGTGAGCACCCCTGGCCAGGGCGTGCTCCCTCTCCTCGAGGACGAGAGCGGCACCGCCTTCCGCCATTACGAAACCGTCTCTCTCGGCATCGAATGGACGACTCGCTCCCTGCGGGTCGTCGTTGCGCGTGCTCAGGGCTCGTGCCTGGGCGAAGCCGCCAAGCGCAAATCGAGTGATCGAAGCGTCCGATCCCCCGGCGAGCATCACGTCCGCGGCGCCGCGCTGGATGATCGCAGCCCCATCTCCGATGGCGTTGGCCGATGCCGCGCACGCCGTGACAATCGTGGTGTTCGGCCCATAGAGACGAAAATCGATTGAGGCCTGTCCGCCCGCCATGTTGGCAATGACCTTCGGGATGCCAAACGGGCTCAGCCGATGTGGCCCGACCTCGAGCAGCGTCTTCAGTTCTTCCTCGAACGTGTCGACACCGCCGATCCCGGTTCCGACGACGACGCCGGAGCGGAACGCATCCGGATCGTCCTCCTCATACGATATCCCGGCGTCGGCGAGCGCCTGCTGACCTGCGACCAGGAAGTACTGGGCAAATGGATCCATCCGCCTCGCTTGGCGACGCGGTATGTAGGCCTCGACATCGAAATCGCTGATCTCACCCGCAATACGCGACGTGATGTCCGACGCGTCGATCCTGAGTGATCGGCCCGACACCTGACGTTCCGCTCAGTAGGCCTTGCCACGTGGACTCGACGTCATCTCCGATGGGATTGATCGTGCCGAGGCCCGTGACAACGACGCGACGGTCGTTCATGATTCCCCCTCAGGCGTTGAGCTTCAGCTCCACGAGGTCGACGGCTTCCCCGACCGTCGTGATCTGCTCGGCTTCCTCGTCCGGGATCTTCACGCCGAAGTTGTCTTCGAGCGCCATCAGCAGTTCGACGACTCCGAGCGAGTCGACGTCCAGATCCTCTTCGAACTTCGCGTCGGTAGTGATGTCGTCACGTTCGATGCCGAGCTCGTCGACGAGCAAGTCGGTCAGCTTTGCTTCAATCTCTGTCCGGTCCATTGGTTGAGCCTCCTTGTGGGCTTCCTACAGGGCCAACCCGCCGTCGACGACGAGCGTCTGACCCGTTACGTACGCCGCGTCGTCGGAGGCAAGATAGCCCACCGCAGCAGCGATCTCCTCGGGTTTTCCGAGCCGCCCCAAGGCGACCCGCGCGATTACCTGTTCTGCGACCTCGTCCCCGAGTTGCTCGGTCATATCCGTCTCGATGAAGCCGGGGGCAACCACATTGACCGTGATATTGCGGGATCCGATTTCGCGAGCGACCGACTTCGAGAACCCGATGATCGCTGCCTTTGAAGCAGCGTAGTTGGCTTGGCCCGGGTTTCCTGAGATCCCGGACACCGAACTCATGGAGATGATCCGCCCCCACTTCAGCCGCAACATGCCTCGCATCGCAGCCCGGGTGCAGAGGTAGACCGACCGAAGGTTGGTCTGGATCACGTCATCCCAGTGCATCGGGGGCCATCCGCATGAGCAGGTCGTCGCGCGTGATGCCTGCGTTGTTGACGAGGATGCCCACTCGCCCGAGCCGCTCTTCGATCTCACCGAACATGGCGGCCACGGCGTCGGTATCTCCGACATCCGCCTGGACGGCCATCGCGGCACCGCCGGCCGCAGTGATTGTTTCGACCACTTCGGCTGCCGCCGACGCGTTTGCGGTGTAGTTCACGGCAACGGAATGACCGTCGCTCGCAAGGCGCAGCGCAACCGCCCTACCAATCCCGCGAGAACCTCCGGTCACGAGCGCGACATGACTCATGTGATCCGCTCCCTCTGACGATCGGTCATGATCTCGAGGCCCGTTCGATCGCTTGGTGGCAAGGCGGCGTCACTCAAAGCTTTCGGTTCGACCCGAGCGCCCCACTGGATCGCGGCCGCGCCCACGTAAGACCGGCGCCGAACGCAACCAGGATGATCTTCGCCCCAGGCGTGATGCGTCCTGCATCGAGCGCTTCCGAGAGCGCAATCGGGATCGACGCCGCCGATGTGTTCCCGTAGTACTGGATGTTGGTGTACACCTGATCCTCGTCCAGACCAAGGCGTTTCGCGGTCGCGTCGATGATCCGAAGGTTGGCCTGGTGCGGGATCAGAAGGTCCACATCACCGACCTCCCAACCGGCCTCCTCGACAGCACGCTGGGCTGCGGCGCCCATCCCGACGACGGCGTTCCTGAACACCTCCCGGCCATCCATGATGACCCGGACCGGCGTCGGGATGTCCATCCATGACGATCCGGCACCCTCGACGGTGAGGGCGTCTGCAAGACGCCCATCTGAACCCACGTTGATGGCGTGGAGGCCATCGTCGGCGTCGGTGGCTTCGAGGATGACGGCGCCTGCACCGTCGGCGAAAAGCACCGCGGTATCACGGCGCTCGAGGTCCAGGTACGACGTGAGGCGCTCGGACCCGATCAGCAGGACGCGCCGAGCGGAGCCGGTGGCAATGAGGCCGTTGGCGAGGTTGAGTCCGTAGATGAATCCGGTGCAACCGGCATTGGTGTCGGTTGCAGCTGCGTTCACGGCGCCGAGCTTCGCCTGCACATGGCACGCCATCGCAGGGATGAATCGGTCGGGCGTGCAGGTCGCGACAAGGATGTAGTCAATATCGGTCGCCTCCAGCCCCGCACCAGCGAGGGCCTGCCGTGCAGCAACCGTCGCCAGATCGGAGTTGTCGACGTGCGAGACGCGACGCTGCCGAATCCCTGACCGGGTCGCAATCCATTCGTCCGATGTGTCGATCACGGTCGCCAAGTCGTCATTCGTGACGACACCCTCCGGTGTGCAGCGACCCCAGCCGGTGATTGTGATTCGGTGCATCGTTGTTCCCTCTCGCGTCAGGCCGGTCATTGTATGGAGGGGTCGGTCGCCACGGTGGCGACGTCCTCGAGATCCGAAACTATGTGCACGGTGGCATCGGGCAGCGTCCGTTTGACGAGTCCCGCCGTGACATCTCCCGGCCCGACGTGGATGAATGTCGTGATGCCGTCCTCCGCCATGTGCTCGAGCGTCGGGGCAAACCGCACCGGCTCAACCAGCTGCTCGGCGAGTTGTCGGGCCGGGTCTTCGACGGATCGGGCGGTGGTGTTGGCATAGACGGGAAACTCGGGATCCGAGAAGGCCGTGTCGTCGAGGGCCGCTTCGAGCCGTTCGGCGGCGGCGGCCATGAAGGGCGAATGAAACGCCCCCGCAACGGCGAGCGGGATCGCTCGGCGAATGCCGAGCGATCGTGCATTGTCGCTCAGCCATTCGATGTCGGCCTCGCCTCCTGCGAGCACGATCTGCTCAGGAGCATTGACGTTCGCCACCCAGAGCCGCCCGCCGTCGCGACGTCGGTCGGCGGCGAGGGCCTCTGCCTTCCCGAGATCGGCCCCTATCAGCGCGGCCATGCCGGAAGGCTCGCCCGCCGCGGCAGCTGCGGCCATCGCCCGACCGCGTTCTGCGACGAGTGCGAGTCCATCTTCGTAGGCAATCGCGCCGCTTGCGGCGAGTGCCGTGTACTCACCGAGGGAATGCCCTGCGGTGGCGGCGGGTGGCGTCGTGATGGCGGAACTCAGGGCGTGCCAGAGTGCGTACGAAACGGCGTAGAGCGCAGGCTGCGCATGTTCGGTGCGCGTCAGGGTCTCCTGCGGTCCTTCGCTGACCAGAGATTCGATCGACCATCCAACGATCCGGTCTGCCGGTTCACCGAGGAGGTCGCGGTGAGCGGTGAACAAGTCGGCTCCCATGCCCACACGTTGGCTGCCCTGACCTGGAAAGAGAATGGCGTACCGCGACAATTTCGTTCATCTCCGCTTCGAATCGGTATATCGACCCGGGCCCCGGCACCAGGGTTTCAACAGATCAATCAACGCTAGCCTCATCGGCACCTCACAAGGAGTACCAACCGTGATCGACCGTCGCGATCAGCTCACTGCGTCCATACCCACCGGCCCCAAAGCGTCCTTGGGAATCCCGAAGCCCTTCAACCGGCTCTACGACATCGCCTACAACCTCTGGTGGTCGTGGGATTCGGTCGCGCGCGAGTTGTGGGGAAGGATCGACCCGCAGGTGTGGTCGACGTCGCATAATCCTGTTGGATTGCTGCAGGTTGTGGAGCCATCGACGTGGGAAGCCCTCGAGGCCAGCGGCAGCTTCACCGAACTGTACGTCGAGGCCGTGGAGCGTTTCGACTACTACCTCGACAACGACCAAACCTGGTTTGACACCAACCACGGCCTGGAGCTTGACGGCCCCGTCGCGTATCTCTGCGCCGAATACGGGATCAACGAGAAGCTGGCCTTCTACTCCGGCGGGCTCGGTGTTTTGGCAGGCGATCACGTGAAGTCGGCGTCGGACCTCGGGATTCCGCTTGTCGCGGTTGGCCTCCTCTACCGCCGTGGTTTCTTCCGCCAGGCCGTTGATCCCGACGGATGGCAGCAACACACCTATCAGCGCCTCGAGATGCGCCGACGCCCGATCCGCGAGGTGCTGGATCCACACAGCGGACAGCCGCTGCGGGTCTCGGTCAGCCTCAACGGCCGCGACGTTGCGGTCGGCGCATGGCGCATCGACGTCGGGCGGGTGCCGCTCCTGCTCCTCGACACTGACCTCCCGGAGAACGACCCGGCGGACCGGCCGATCACTCACATCCTGTACGTTCGGGGACGAGAGGCTCGTTTCGCTCAGGAGGCCGTGCTCGGGATCGCCGGGGCCCGTGTGCTCCGCGCCCTCGGAATCGATCCCGCCGTGTGGCACATCAACGAGGGTCACTCGGCGTTGAGCGTCTTCGAGCGCCTGTCGTGGGAACTCGAACAGAACGCGGACTTCGAAGCCGCGAAGCAGACAGTCGCCGATCGAACGTTGTTCACGCTCCATACGCCGGTGCCGGCCGGCAACGAGACGTTCGACCCTTCGATGGTCGCGGATGCGCTGGCGGGGACGATCGACGGCATCGACACGGACACCCAACTCGAACTCGCTCGAGGTCGGGGCGACGACAGCGGTGTCTTCGACATGGGAGCGCTTGCGATCCGGCTCTCGGATCGCACCAATGGCGTGTCGGTTCGACATGCAGATGTGGTCACCCAGGACTGGGGGAACCTGATCGGAGGTCCGGCGGTGGCCGTGACCAACGGGATCCATCCGGCGACCTGGCTCGGGCACGGGATTCGACGCCTCCTCAACGACGGGGTCGGGCTGGACTGGTTCGACCGCATCCATGAGCCCGATACCTGGGAGGCGATTCAGAACATCGACGATGGGAAGGTGTGGCGAGCCCACGGGGCGCAGCGGGAGCTGATGACGCGTCGCCTCAGGAAACGTCTTCGCGAGGAGTACGCCAGGCACGGCCACGGCCCGAGGCAGCTTCGCTGGCTCGACGACCAGCTTCCTTCGGACCGCCTGACGATCGCATTCGCACGACGATTCACGAGCTACAAGAGGGCGGGGATCCTCTTCACGGATCCGGCGAGGCTCGAAGCGATCCTGAAGAGCGCCGATCGCCCGGTACAGCTCGTCTTTGCAGGCAAGGCGCACCCGGCCGATCGGGAAGGCCAGGCTCTGATCAAGAGCGTGTTCGAACTCTCGCAGAGCGAAGCGTTCAAAGGCCACCTGTTCTTCGTCGAGGACTACAACCTCCGACTGGGCGGACCCTGGTCACCGGCGCCGACGTGTGGCTCAACACGCCGCGACCGCCTCGAGAGGCGAGCGGCACATCTGGGATGAAGGCCGCCGCCAACGGGGCGCTGAATCTCAGCGTGCTCGACGGCTGGTGGGTCGAGGGGTACGACGGCACCAACGGCTGGGGCTTCGGCGAGGAGTCGATATCGGACGAAGCGGACGCTGAAATGCTCTACCACCTCCTGGAGTCGGAGGTCGTACCGACCTACTACGACCGTGATCACCTCGGTCTTCCGCGATCCTGGATCGCCATGATGAAGGCGTCGATGATCACCGGACTCTCGCAGTTCAGCACACATCGCATGCTGATCGATTATGCCGAGAAGGCCTACCTGCCGCTCGGTCGACGCGAGGGCACCTAGGCGAGGTCGAGCGCCTTTCGGATCCCTCGAACCGCCTGAGCGGTGCGTTGGTCGTTTTCGACGAGGGCAAACCTCACATGGCCGTCACCTGACGGCCCGAAGCCGATGCCGGGGCTGACCGCAACTTGTCCCTTGTCGAGCAAGTACAGCGCAAATGAGAGCGAATCCATGTGCCGGTACTGCTCGGGGATTGGCGCCCACACGAACATCGTGCTCTTGGGCTTCTCGACTTCCCAGCCGATGCGGTGGAGACCATCCACGAGAATGTCGCGGCGCCGTTTGTAGATGTCGATGACCTTGGGTACATAGTCGTCGCACTCGTTGAGCGCGATGATCGACGCGATCTGGATCGGCTGGAATGTGCCGTAGTCGAGGTACGACTTGAGTTTGGCGAGCGCTCCGACCATCTCGGGGTTCCCGACGACGAATCCGACCCGCCAACCGGCCATCGAGTGGCTCTTCGACAGCGTGTACAACTCGACACCGACGTCCTTCGCTCCTGGGACCTGGAGCAGACTCGGTGGTTCGTACCCGTCGTAGGTGATGTCGGCATAGGCGAAGTCGTGTACCAGCATCGTGTCGTTCTCCTTCGCGAACACGACGAGGCGTTCGAAGAACGAGATGTCGACGGTTGCTGTGGTGGGGTTGTGAGGGAACGACGTCACAATGACTCGCGGCCGGGGCCACGAGTTGTGGTACGCCTCCGTAAGGCGTTCGAAGAAGTCGATGCCCGTCGACAGGTGGACCCGCTGCACCTCGGCACCGGAGAGGACCGCGGCGTAGATGTGGATCGGATACGACGGTTCGGGTACGAGTGCGACGTCGCCGGGCTGGACCAGCGCCCACATCAGATGGGAGAGCCCCTCCTTCGCCCCGATCGTGCTGATGACCTCAGTCTCGGGATCGAGCTCGACCCCGTATTGCCTGGCGTAGCGGTCCGCGACGGCCTTCCGCAGATTCGGAATACCGCGAGACGCTGAGTACCGGTGATTCTTCGGGCTGCGGGCTGCCTCAACGAGCTTCTCCACCACCTCGGGTGGTGAAGGGATGTCGGGATTCCCAAAGCCAAGATCGATGACGTCGATGCCGGCGCGGCGCGCTTCGAGCGCCTTCTTGGTCACCTCGGCGAAGACATACGGGGGCAGGTTGTCGATTCTCCTGAAATCCATCCGCTGAGCGTAGGCTCGCACGAACAGCTCGGAAAGGACCGGATCAGCGCTCCCGTTGCTCCGACTCAGCCCGGCAGCATTCTCCTGAGCGGACCGGGGATGATCTCGGTCCCCCATTCGGTCGCAGCGAGCACGAGGTCGAGCGAGTCCGTTGAACCATCCCAGTGTTGTTCGACGACATCTCTGCCCGCACCGGCAATGAGGTGGTTCAATGCGACTGCCACAATGACCAGATCATCGAGTTGGCCGAGACCGGCGACGAAGTCGGGGATGAGGTCGATCGGTGAGATCACGTAGACCAGCGCGGCGAAGGCGAACGTCTTCCTCCGGACAGGAACACGAGGATCCCGAACGATCCGACCGAGGAGCTTCACCACGTTCGGGACGAGCAGGATCGCTTCGCGGGCGATCTCCTTCGGCTCTCGTTTGGCGACGGGTGATTCATCAAGTCGTGACATGGCTACGAGCGTATCGAAGATGCGAGATAAGCAGCGCCGACCGCGCCGGCACGCGCCCCGGAGCCTGCCACCAGGATCGGTGGTGCCAGCCGGTGGTTCCCGCCGTGGAGCGCATCGGCAGCAAAGCGGCGAGCCGGACCGAGCAGTGACTCGCCGACGGATCCAAGGCCGCCGCCGACCACCACGAGTTCCGGGTCGAAAACGGCGATCAGGTTTGCGATCCCTCGACCGAGTTCCGCTCCGACCTCTGCGACGAGGCCGCGGGCGACTTCGTCACCGGCGTCGGCCGCTGCCGTCACGTCTTCGCCCCGTATCGTGCCGGACTCAAACCGGTGCGCAAACGAACCTTCCGGGTTGAGGCCGATGACCTCGCGAGCGAGGCGTACGAGCGCCGGACCCGACGCAACGGTCTCCCAGCAGCCGCGTTTGCCGCAGTCGCAGAGACGCCCGCTCGGGTTGTGCCGGATGTGGCCCCATTCTCCGGCAAACGACTCCCCTCGGTAGACCGAGCCGCCGATCATGATTGCTCCGCCGATCCCGGTTCCGAGCGTGACGAGAAGGAAGTCATCGAAGCCTTGCGCTGCACCGGCCACGCGTTCGCCGTAGGCCGCGACGTTGGCGTCATTGTCGACTACGACGGGGATCCCGAGTCGTTCCTCCAGCAGTTCGCGAATCGGAAGGTCCGTGCTGTCCACGTGTGGGCCCCAGGCAAAAACACCCTCCGGCCAGCGCACCAAACCTGCGATCCCGACTCCCACGGCTTCAACGTCGTCGGCCCAAACCCCCCTGATCGCTGCAAGTGCGGTATCGAGAGGCGGTTCACCGGGGGCCGCGGTGTGCCGCTCCTCGACAACGGCCCCGTCTTCGAGACGAACTGCCAAGGCTTTGGACCCGCCGATATCGATCCCGATGGTGCTCATGAGCGCGCAGGATATCAGGGCCGGGAACCGTGAGGCGGGCTCGAAGCGTCGTACCGACAATCGAGCATGGAGGCTCAGGTGAAGAGAATCGTCACCATTACCGTCGGAGCAGCCCTTGCGTTGTCCGCGTGCGCCATTCCGGCCCGCTCCTCGGGAATGACCACCCAACTTGGATCCAACCCGTCGACGACCGTCGTCAGAACCTCGCACCCGCCGGCCGCGGCCACGAGTGCACTTCTGCCATTCGACGCATGCGACGACCTTCTCGACTGGACGATCGGGCATGCGCTCGATCGTGTCGGGCCGTATGGGCTCGACGGGTACGGTGCGTACCCGATCTACGACGAGATGTTCGCCGACTCCGCTGGTGCCCTCGAGCAGAACACCGCACCTCGGAGCCCCACCACAACGGCCGCCGCCTCCGGCGACGGCAAGGTTCTCGGTACCAACCTCCAGGAAGTCGGAGTGGACGAACCCGATCTCGTGAAGACCGACGGCAAGCACATCGTCGCCGTGAGCGGCAGCACGCTCCACATCGTCTCGATCCGCGGCGATCGGTTGACCCACAAGGGTTCGATCGACCTGACGTTCTGGACGCAAGACCTGTTCCTCGACGGCGACCGCGTGATCGCAATCGCCGACGGTGGCTACGACATCATGCCGTTCGCCGAGGATGCCGTTGGCGGAGACCTCGGTGTCATGCAGATGCCGACCCCGGTGCTGACCGTCGTGGAGATCGACATCTCGGAATCCCGCCGATCCCGAACTGAGCAAGACGCTGCGCATCGACGGACACTACGTATCGTCGCGTATGGTCGATGGTGCCGTCCGTCTCGTCGTGTCCTCCGGCTACAACGGATTCGCCTGGGTCTACCCCGACGGTGGGGGCCTCAGAGCGGAGCGGGAGGCTGAAGAACGGAACCGGGAGATCATCGAGAACTCAACGGTCGAGAATTGGCTCCCGTACTACATCGTCACCGACCACGAAGGTCGCGACCGAGTCGCAGAGGAGGGCACACTGCTGGCCTGCGACCGGACGAACCATCCCGATGAGTTCTCGGGATTCACGACCCTCTCCCTCGTGACGCTCGACAACGACGATCTCAGCGTCGCTGACGCAACGGGCGTCTTCGCGGACGGCGATATCGTCTACTCCTCGGGGAACGCCACCTACGTGGCAACCAGCCGCTGGGTCGACCCCCTCGTGTTCGAGCAGGGAGAACGCCCCGCCGGCACGACAACCATGATCCACAAGTTCGCCCTCTCGGAACGCAGCGCCAACTACCGGGCGTCGGGAGCGGTACCGGGCTACATGCTGAGCCAATGGTCGATGTCGGAGCATGACGGCTACCTCCGTGTTGCGTCCACCGACACGCCCGAGTGGTGGGATGGCCCTGAATCGGAGTCGATGGTGACCGTACTCACCACCACCGGCGACGAACTGCGAACCGTCGGCAGCGTTGACGGACTCGGCCGAGGCGAGCGGATCTACTCGGTCCGGTTCTTCGGGGATCTGGGTTACGTGGTGACATTCCGCCAGGTCGACCCGCTGTACGTCATCGATCTCTCGAATCCGGAGCGGCCCAAGGTCCGCGGCGAACTCAAGATCCCTGGATACTCCGCCTACCTGCACCCTGTTGGCGACGATGCACTCCTCGGTGTCGGCCAGGATGCCGATCTCGATGGCCGCGTTCTGGGCCTCCAGGCCTCACTATTCGATGTCTCGGATCCGGATGATCCGGCACGTATCGATCGGTACACGATGCAGAATGGGCATTCCGAGGTGGAGTGGGACCATCACGCCTTCTTGCACGATCCAACGACCGGTCTAACGGTCTTCCCCTATGAGCGGTGGGACGAAGGTGAAGCCGGATCGTCACCGACCGGGGCCCTGGTGCTGACCGTGACCGAGGACGGGATTCGCGAGAGCGGCGTGGTCTCCCACGATCCGGATGGGTCCAAGTGGTGGATGCCGATCCGACGTTCGCTCCTCATCAACGGAAACCTGGTGACCGTCTCGGACGCGGGTGTGATGGTGAGTGACACGGACAGCCTCGACACAATCGACTGGGTCGGGTTCAACCGGTAGAAGACAGAGCCAAGACATGAGACTCAAGACCCGAGACTCGAGACCTGAGACTTGAGACAGGCGGCGGAGCTCATCTTGGTGATGCTGGCTCCCAGGCCGCCCCCTCCCGCCCTCGCTGCGCTCGGGCACCCTCCCCCACCTTCGTGCGGTGGAGGCGAAGACACGGGTTCGGTTCAGGCTCCTTCGTGTCTCTTGTCTCGGATCTCGTGTCTACTCTACTCGATCTCAATCTTCGTCGGGCCTGACGGGTCGTCATCGTCTCCCGGTGCGCCCTCGGTCACGGCCGACACCACCTCGTCAACGAATGCGGCGACCCCGCCGACGACTTCGTAGGCCGCCTTGGCAAAGTGGATTCCGGCACGCCGCAATCCGTTCTGGATCGGTCGTTGCTCGAAGAAGCGATCCCACATCATTCCACCGTCCCGAACGTCACTCTGAGCTCACCCGCAGCGAGTTTCGCCCTGAGCACATGCCTCCTGCGGAGCGAATCGGGAAGCACGATCGACCGGCGATACGGACCGACGGTCACGAACAACTCGTCTTCATGGCGCATCACATCAACCTCCGAGTGTTCGGCGAACGGCATTCCGACGATCATCACGACGTTGTCGCCGTCGTCCTCGACACGGAACGGCCGGCCCTCGGAGAGTCGCTCGGTCGGGTCGGTCTCACCGAACAGCTCGCTCCCGACCACCCGCAGACGATCCACGCCCACCATCTCTTCATCGAACAACCGGAGATGTCGGATGTCGATGTCGGCAAACCCTTCCTCAACCGATTCGAGATGCCCCGCCTGAATCTCACGCCACCGCTCGAAGTATGGGTCGGTCACGACGTCGGGAAGCACCCGGTTGACGACGGCCGCATCGACGGCATACCCGAACAGGCCGAGGTAGGTGTAGGTTCTTCGGGCTTCGGCAATCACCATCTTCTCGGGGTTCATCACCAGTCGCGCCGACGTGATCTCCGGGTCCCCGAGGATGTCACGTACTCCGTCGAGGCGTTCGTAGAACCTCGCCACCGAATCCCACACCTCTTCGTCCGCAACCGGCATCGACGAAACACGGCTGATCATGGGCCGAACAACCTTCGCCACGCGCCGCCCGACCGGGAACATCTTGTCCATGTACCACGACATCACTTCGGGCAGGCTGAGCAGCCGAAGTGTCTCGGCGGTGGGGGCACAGTCGACGATGATCGCGTCGTACTTCCCCGATTCGGCGTGGTCGCGTACGCTCGCAAGCGAGAAGAGTTCGTCCATCCCTGGAAAGACGGTGAGCTCCTCCGCTTCGATCCCCTTGAGCCCCGACCAGTCGAAGACGTCGGTCAGGTAGTCCCGCACCGATCCCCACGACTCCTCGAGGCGCTGCTGTGCATCGATCTGTTGAGCGTCGAGACGCTCAACGATCTGGATCGAGCTGTCCCCCAACGGCACCTGATACGCATCGGCAAGAGAGTGGGCCGGATCGGTTGACATCACCAGCGTTCGATGGCCGAAATCCGCGGAGCGAAGGGCCGTCGCAGCGGCCACGGTGGTCTTTCCCACGCCACCTTTCCCGGTGACGAGGATGACCCGCATCAGACGCCTTCTTCCGCTCGCTTCTTCAGGCCGCGAAGAGCGGTCCCGACGATCTGCTTCTCGGCTTGTCGCCTCAGGAATCCCGGCACCGTGAAGTTGGGTTCAACCCGGAGGGCGTACACAACCTCGGTGGTGTCGTCATCGATCGCGTTGAACGTGTAGCTGCCTTCGAGGAGCGTGAGATCGTCATTTGGCCGCGCCGCCCACGTGAATCCGTTCTCATGCGCATGGTCGTAGTCGAGCGTGTACGAGATCTCCTTGATCATCGCATCGATGGTGAAGTCGGCCACGGTCGGCCGCCCGTATTCGTCCTCTTCAACCACCGTCACGGCCTTCACCCCTCCGGCCCAGATCGGATACGTCTCGAGATCGAGCGCGGTCTCGTAGACGAACTGCTGGGGTGCGGTGACCTCGATCTTCTGAACCGTGCCGTCCATCGACACTCCTTGTCTCGGAACTCCCAACATCGTAGCGATACCCCGGACCGTTGGGCGATCTGATCGGCGCCGAATCGGGCAGCGATGCTGTCGACCGGGCTAGGTGCCCGACGATCCGCGTGAACCGGAGCTGATAGGAGATGTCTGTCCCCGGGTCCGGGTAGGCCTCTCGGATGGCGGCGATCCCGGCGGACCGCTCGTCTGCTGGAAGCAACTGGAGCGTAGAGATGAATCCGGCCTCGACCGCACGCAGCCAATCGCGCGCCGGTCGAACGACGACTTCGATCGGATGGCTCACGTCGACAGACGGGACGCGAGTGCCGAGATACGCAGCGAGCACTGCAGGATCTGGGAATCGCCCGCTCTCGATGGAAGGCACCGACGGGAACCACCGAGCGAGCAACGACTGCTCATGGTGGTCGCTCCCGAGTGTCCAGATCTCGATGGTTCCGCTCTCGTCGACGACTCGCACCGCCTCGTCGATCGCCGCCCTCCAGTCCCCGTAGTGAATGGAGAGATGGAACCACACGAGAGCGAACCGCCGGGAGTGGAACGGCAGCGATTGTGCACGACCCCGCACGCCGACGAGTCCCCGATCGTGAACGGTTGAGAGCATCACCGCCGAGGGATCGAGCACCACCGGTCGCAATCCCTGCCCGGACCACACCGCGGCGTGGTTCCCCGGACCACCGCCAACGTCCAACACCCGCTCTCCCGATCCGAGCCGCGAACCTGCCCGTTCGGCACGCGCAAGCGACTGGGCCGAGGCTGGACGGAACTCGGTATGCCCGCGCAAGGTCGTCGAGGTCGACATCAACCATGCCGAACCGGCCGCCCGGTCGCCGCGGAAGTAGCCGGCGTTGATGCAGACCGTCGGTCCGATTCGCCAGGTTGTTGCCCTGGGCTGGTGGATGTCGCCGAAGTAGTGGAACGAAGGAGCCTGATGTTCAACGTACTCGAGGATCGCGACAGAACCCTTCGCTCGTCCGCCGATCACGTCGCAAGCGAGCGCCGGGATCGCCGGCGGCACATGAGTGGCGAGTATGTCGACCGGCCCGAGTTGGTCGAGCTTGGCCCTCATCTCATCTTCGGTGACCTCGCCGGGGGTTCCGATGCTGGTCAAACCTCCACCGGCGAACCCGATGCGCAGCCCATCGATGTCGACCACTTCGGCATCGACGAACCGGGCTCCGTCCGGCAAGTGCTCGGCGAGCATGCCGGGCCGATCGACGTTGCCGTACGTCACATACGCACGACTCCCCCGTCAACGCGCCGCACACGTCGCGGTACGACGCCTCGACCGCTTCGGTGTAGCGGTCCTCGAGCCCCACGTCGCGATGCGCCCATTCGCCATGCCAGAAGTCCGTGGCCGCATCACTTCCTTCCACAGCCCGGATGCGCACAAACTCGTCGACAAGCTGCTTCCCCGAAATGTCGGCAACGATGCCTTCATTGGACCGATAGTCGATGTAGTTGATGAGATCGCCGAGGACGAGGAGTGGTTCGCCGAGAGACGCGACACGGCGCAGCGGTTCGACGGCCCCGTGAACGTCGGAGACGATCAACATCGGCGAAGCTCCGCTCCGGTTCCGGAGGGCGCACTCGCCGCAGTCGGTGAAGCGAAGTTCTCGGAATCCATCAACTCAGCGTAGACGGCGGGCTGATGATCACGGCTGCCCCGCTCTCAGGAGTTCACGACGGACCCGCCCGTCGCGTTCCTCACTGAGCGCCAGATCGAGGGCGGCGCGCCCAAGCTCCGTGCCGAGCTGCCCGACGGCCCAAGCCGCGTGGGCCCGAAGCAGCCAATCGGGATGCCCCAGGTAGCCGATGATGACCGCATTCGAGCTCGGGCGACCGATCGTTCCCAGCCGCGATGAGAGCATTCCGGCGCAGGATCCGCGGACGTCGCGCCGGGAGGTAGAAGTGGCCGTACCGTTCGAGCAGATCGGCGTCGGTGGCCCCCAGGATGTCGAGAATCTCTGGTCCCGGGACAGGCCTGGCTGCCTCGAGTCCGCGGTTCCCGGGAGGACACGACGTCAGGCAGTCGTCGCACCCATAGAGGCGATTCCCGACCGCCTGCCTCAGATCCTCAGGGATCAGCCCCGGAGATTGCAGGTGGTGGGCGAGGCACCGGCGCACGTCGAGCACACCGTCGTCGAGGATGGCTCCCGTCGGACACGCCGGGATACAGGCAGTGCAGGTTCCGCACGTCCGCACCATCGGTTCATCGACATCGAGCGGCGCGTCGGTCGCAACACTCCCGAGCAGCACCCACGGCCCCGCTCCGGGAACGAGGACCATGGTGCTTCTCCCCCACCAGCCGATCCCGGAACGCACCGCCACCGCCCGGTCGACGAGACGAGAATCATCACTGAGTGCCTGGGCCCGCGCACCTGCCGATTCGAGCTCGGCTACGAGCGCATCCAACGCCGCTCGCAGGCCGAGATACTGGTCGCCGTCGGCGAACCGAGCGATACGCACCGTGCCCGGCTCCGGCGCCGAGGTTCCCGCGTCAGGTTCGTAGGCGAACGCCACCGCCACGAGCCGTTCTGCCCACGGAAAGGTCCGCCGCACATCCGCTGCGACGGCCGGGTCGCGGTACGTGAAAGCCAGATCCGCCGAGACACCTGCGGCCTTGCGTTCGTGCATCGTTGCCGCCAGGCCGTCGAACGGATCCGCGCTCGTCACGCCAAACCCAACGCACCCGTGGTCGAGCGCAACTGTCTGCAAGTGGTCCCGGAGCACGTGCCAACGATACATCGTGTTCGCAGGGGCACCCGTGGGCGCTTTCGCTTCGGCACCGCACTTCTTTCGAGATGACCGCAGCCCGGTCTGCGAGTCCGCGCCAACACGGCCGAGGTTGGCCTTGCTCGTTGTTTCGACTCATCGGCACGAGTGGCTGGCTACCGCGCGGACGTCGTCACATCCCGAATGTGAATCTGTCGACCTGATCCAGCTGCTGGCCTCGCCTCAGATAGTCAATGGTCGCCCACACTCCCACGGCGGCCGGCACCAACACCCACCATCCGAACAAGAACCACAGCCCGACGAGGAGCGGAGTACCGATCAGCCACCACACCGCAATGATTGCGATACGGGCCTTCATTGTCGTTGGCTTCTCGTTCTCCGTGCCGTAGACCATGTCGCCTTCCTCGCGACGGTCACTCCTATTGTCGTCTTCGCGGGCACAATCCGGAAGGGTCAACAACCCATTCGACGCACCCATGTCCTCTCATGTGGATCCGAATCGTGGTGTCACACGATTCCGGGCGAGCGACCGCTGTAGGTAGTGAGCGCATCGTGCTGCCGGTGGTCGGTGAACTCCTCAACGGTGTGGACACCGATCAGGCCATTGCCGACAAGCAGGGCCTCGAACTCTTCAACCGTGTACGCCTCAGTCGTTATTGCGTGAGCTGAGACGCGCCCACCATCGGCGTCTATGACGTAGAACCGCTGTGTGGTGCTGTGTGTCTCACGGTCCCAGTGGGCGTCCGTGAGCAATAGGTGCGGCTCTGGCGAGAATAGACCTGTCTGATGGCTGGTCCACGATGAGCCTGCCAACCCAGCAGCTTCGATGTGGCGATACGTCTGCGGCTCGATGATCAAGGCTCCACCGGGTCTGAGTGCATCGACCGCCCGGCCGACAATGTCTGAAGCTTGGTGGCGTTGGAAGACGTTGATCTGTCCGTAGAGGAGCATCACCAGGTCGAAACCCGAACCGAAATCGGTCTCCTTGATATCCCCTTCCACGTATCCGACGTCGAGGTGGTTGACCGATGCATGACGGCGGGCATGTCGAATGGATGCGGGAGCAAAGTCAATTCCGACACCGCTGTGGCCCCGCTCAGCGAGTCGACTCAGATAGAGCCCAGGACCGCAGGCCAGATCGAGGACTCTGGATGGCCGATGCCGCAGCACTGAATCGTCGATCCAGGCGACCTGCCGGTCGATTGTTGGGACGATTCGGCTTGCGAGATCGTGGTCCTGGCTGAGGTGCTCGGCCAACATGCGCTCAGCGAATGCTGGATCGCTCCAGGGGATGTTGTCGCCCTCAGCCCACGGAACCGGCGTCGTCGATCGATCGATGATTGTGTGAAGAGTGTCCATATCCGTCCTCTACGAAGGAGCCGCCAGAACAGCAGCACAAAACAACAGGAATCCGGCCGCTCTACGCCGGCGTTCCGAGATCGCGGGTTCGCTCCACAGACATGATCACCCGACACTACCGCACATCTCGGGGCCCGAGCGCTCCGCAGCGATACGGCCTCAGCCGGTGGCCTCTCCACGACCCGGTCCGCGGGCAACGAGACGGATCGGAGCGACGAGACCCGCCTCGGACAGATTCCGAATCGCCACCTCCTCGTCGATCCCCGATCCGCGTCGGGCCGCCCGACCCGGCGAGCAGCATCGGAACGATGCAGTCCGCACACGCACCCGTCCCGTCCATCACACAAGCGTCACAGTCGATGATCATCTCGGCTCCTTTTGGTCGATGATCACAACGTAGAGATCGGGTGTGACAGAAAACGTGGCACGGCGATCCGCGAGTTCAGGCTTCGCTCGCAAGCCCGGTATCTGAGCACGAGACGAGACACGAGACATGAGACCCATGACATGGCTCGGGACGTCTCGGCTCGGATCTCGGATCTGGTCTCGGATCTCGGATCTCGGATCTCGGACTGACTCGGATCTCGGACTACCGGACTACTGACTACCGTCCTCCCTATGCATGAAGTAGGAATTGCTCGCAGTGTGATCGACGCCGCCGTTGATGCCGTGCCGGAGGGCGGGACATTGTCCGGGGTCACCGTCACCATTGGGCCGATGAGCGGAGTTGTTGCGGACTCACTGCAGTTCGGATTCGAGGTCGCATCGAAGGGCACACCGGCCGAAGGTGCCGAACTCGAGATCGTCGAGGTACCCCTCATCGTCCACTGCGACACGTGCGACGCCGACAGCGAGATTGACGACGTCGCCGTGTTGCGCTGCCCCGAGTGTGCCGGAACGGTGACCGTCGTCTCGGGGAACGAGACGCTGGTGACCTCGGTTCGGTACGCGGAAGCCTGAGTGCGGCTCGGCCTGAACATCGGATATCGTGGCGTCTCGATCGCGCGCGATTCATCACTCGTGAACGAGGCCGAACGGCTCGGCTACCACTCGGTCTGGACCGCCGAGGCCTATGGATCGGATGCCGCCACTCCGCTCGCATTTCTTGCCGCACGAACCGAGCGCATCAAGCTGGGCTCGGCAATCCTGCAGATGCCGGCACGGACGCCGGCCATGACGGCTATGACGGCTATGACGATCGACGAGTTGTCGAACGGACGGTTCATCCTCGGTCTCGGCGTGTCGGGACCACAGGTCGTCGAGGGCTGGCACGGTGTGCCGTACGGGAAACCGCTGCAGGTGACCCGGGAGTATGTCGAGATCGTCCGCCGGATCTTGGCCCGCCGCGAACCGGTCGAGTTCTCGGGCGAGCGCTATCAGCTGCCGTATCGCGGACCGGACGCCACCGGCCTCGGCAAACCCCTGAAGCTGATCTCGAATCCCCACAATGCCGATCTCCCGATCTACCTTGCAGCGATCGGTCCGAGGAATGTTCGGCTCACGGGTGAGATCGCGGACGGCTGGCTCCCTGTGTTCTACTCGCCGGAACGCGCCCCGTCGGTGTTCGGTCCACTCCTCGCTGAAGGCTTCGACCTCTCGGGAGTGCCGGGCAAGGCCACCACCTTCGACACCGCCGTCTCCGTGGTCGTGTCGCTCGACGACAACCTGGAGCGGGCGCGCCGCGCGGCCAAACCGATGATCTCGCTCTACGTCGGTGGCATGGGTGCAAAACGGAAGAACTTCTACAACGACCTCGCCCACCGGTACGGATACGGAGAGGCCGCGGACCGCATCCAATCGGCCTACCTCGAGGGTCGCAAGATGGAGGCGATGCAGGCGGTTCCCGACGAACTGGTCGACGAGGTGAGCCTCGTCGGATCGAAAGAGCGGATCGCCGATCGCCTCGACGCGTGGAAGGAGTCTGGAGCGACCACGCTCCTCGTTACCGCAACGGATCTGCCGACCGTGAGGCTGATGGCCGAACTCGTGCTCTAAATAGGACGGCGAAGGCCGGCGGCTCTCGGTCCTACATCCACTTGGCGAGGGCTTGAGACCACAGCACCGTCGCCCCGTATCCGCCGCATCGATCACGTACCTCACGATCGTCGGAGACCACCACGGCCGCCTCCCGCAGCTTCTCGGTCCGCTCGACGATCAGGTCATCCGCAATAAGATCACCTTGCGCGAAACGCACAACGATGCCGGTCTGGCTCACGGAACTCGACCGGCCGTCTTCGAGATCCGAGTCGAACACCACCTCGATCACCGAATCGCCGAGATGCCGAGTGAGTTTGCCGAGGTTTGTGATCAGGGCTCGCCTGGCACGGCCGGTCGCCATCGTCGAAACATCAATCACACCGAGGAGGTTGTGGCCATCGATCAGCACCGTCATCCCATCGACGCCGAGCAGCGCATCCACGGCGGCCGCGGAATCGGGAGCGATGCCCGCCGGGACCAAAGTCCGGTCGGTCCCCGACTTCCGGGCGACCTGGGTCGTATGCCCCTCGGCATCCCGGTAGGGCGTGAGCGTCGCTGACGCACGATCGAGCCACCGCGCGACCTCGGCCGGCTCACGGGGTATCGATTCCGAGGGTCCCGCTGCGACCGAACGGCGAAGCTGAGCCGCCGTGCGTTTGACCGATCGGACTTGCTCAGAGAGCCCAGCCGCTGTGCGTTCCGCATCGAGGCGATCGGCTTCCGTCGCCTCGATGGTCTCGCGCATCACCGCAACCTCCGTCTCCGCACGGTCACGGTCGGTCCGTGCTGCCGCAGCGGCTGCACGGAGCGGCTCGAGCCGGTCATCGGCCACGTCCCTGGACGTCTTCTCCGCACGTTCGAGATCCCGCCGAACAGCCTTCAGCTTGGCTCGATCGGCAGCAGCCCTGGTCCGGTGCGTCTCGACGGTCCGCTCCAGGTGAGCGGCGCGCTCAGTCGAATCTGCCGCTTCGGCTTCTGCGACAGCCTGAGCAATACGCATCCACCACCCCGGCTCCCGGTCGAGATAGCCGAGCGAGATCGGATCCGTCGACCCCTGGCGCTGGAGGGCCTCGAGCGCCTTGCCGCGAAACCACTCGTCCTCGTCGATGCGTTGCAGGAGCGTACGTGTGAGCGGGAGCGGCAGATTCCCGTCACCGTGTTTCGCAATCGGCCGCAGTCGCGCAGGAACCTCCTCGTCTTCGAGGTCGCGCAACGCGGCACGTGCAGCCTCAATGGAGGGCCCGAGAACGGAACGGAGGTGGCGGGTGATGTTCATGGATGTTTGACAGGTGGTGTTGTGCTGCCATAATCGCATGCTCCTGATGGAAACCGACATGACACCAGCCAACAACGAGTTCGTAGTCCTTATCACCTAGGCGCACACGCCACGAAGTGTGCGCCTATCCCTCCGTGTTCCACGGGGGGTTTTCTGTATGCGGAGCATGACATGCCAGAACAACTCACCGGCGCCGAGGCGCTCATCCGATCACTCGAGTACGAGGGGGTGGAGGTTGTATTCGGCATGCCAGGCGGCGCCATCCTCATGGCGTACGACCCGCTGATCGAATCCCCCATCCGCCATGTGCTTGCGCGCCACGAACAGGGTGCCGGTCACATGGCATCGGGATATGCCCACGCAACGGGCAAGGTCGGCGTCGCGGTCGTGACGTCCGGTCCGGCAGCCACCAATCTCCTCACGGCGCTGCAAGACGCCTACATGGACTCGGTGCCCGTCGTGGCGATCACCGGCCAGGTCGCAACGACTGCCATTGGGAATGACGCATTCCAGGAAGCGCACACCTGGGGCATGTCGATGCCGGCGACAAAACACAACGAGCTGATCACGAGCGCTGATGAGATCCCGGACATCATCCGCGAGGCGTTCCACCTGGCGTCGACGGGGCGCAAGGGTCCCGTGCTCGTTGACGTTCCGAAGGACGTCCTCGCCGCAACCATGACGTGGCATCGCCCGGGCGAGGTCCGGCTGCCCGGATACCGCCCGGCCCTTAAGGGCAACCCTCGTCAGGTCAAGGCCGCGGTGGACCTGATCGAGCAATCGGAGCACCCGGTGCTGTACGTCGGTGGAGGTGTCATTGCCGCCGGTGCCACCGAGGAACTCGGCCAGTTTGCAGAGATGACACAGGTTCCGATGGTCACGACGCTGATGGCTCGCGGCGCGTTCCCCGATTCACATCCCCTCAATCTCGGAATGCCGGGGATGCACGGCACGTACACCGCGACCACCGCAATGCAGCGGTCGGATCTGCTGGTCACCATCGGCGCCCGGTTCGACGACCGCATCACCGGCGACCCGAAACACTTCGCCCCCGAGGCGAAGGTGATCCACGTCGATATCGATCCAGCGGAGATCGGCAAGAACCGTTTCGCCGACGTTCCGATCGTCGGAGATGCCAAGACGGTCCTCCAGCAGCTGATCACCGAGACCGAGCGTCGCGGCACGCAGCCGAACCGCGAAGAGTGGCTCGCAACGGTGCACGACTGGCAAACCACATACCCCCTCTCCTATGAGCAGGATCCCGAAGGACCGATCCAGCAGCAGTACGTGATCGAAGAACTGCTTCGCGTGACGGGAGGTGACGCCACCATCGTCACCGGCGTCGGACAACACCAGATGTGGGCCTCTCAGTTGTGGCGTTTCGAGGAGCCTCGCAGGTGGATCAACTCGGGCGGGCTCGGGACGATGGGATACGCCATTCCTGCCGCGATCGGGGCCAAAGTGGGCACCCCTGACGAGGTGGTCATCGCCATCGACGGCGACGGATGTTTCCAGATGACGGGCACCGAATTGATCACCGCCGCGACCGAGAACATACCGATCAAGGTCGCCGTCATGAACAACGCTTCGCTCGGCATGGTGAAGCAGTGGCAGAACCTGTTCTACGACGGCCGTCTGTCACAGGTAGAGCTCTCGCCCACCGTGCCGGACTTTGTCAAGTTCGCCGAAGCATGCGGCGGTGTGGGGCTGCGGGCCGACCATCCGAGCGAAGTCGCGGGAGTGATCGAGCAGGCTCTCGCCATCAACGATCGCGTCGTTGTGGTCGAGTTCACGTGCGACCCGGAGGCAATGGTGTTTCCGATGGTCCCAGCCGGCGGATCCAACGACGACATCATCCTCAGCAGGGAGGACCTCGCGTGAAACACGTCATTGCCGTCATCGTCGAGAACAAGCCGGGCGTGCTTGCGCGGGTCTCCTCGATGTTCGCGAGGCGCGGGTTCAACATCCACTCCCTCACCGTCGGACCAACCGAAGACGACGCGATGTCGCGTATGACGGTGGTCGTTGACGGACCGGAGATGGAGCAGATCATCAAACAGCTCTACAAACTCGTGCACACGGTCAAGGTGACCGAGTTCGAGCCGGGTACGGCGATCGAGCGCGAGATCATGCTGGTCCGGGTCAACGCGGATCCCAAACGTCGCGGTGAGATCCTGGATGCGGCCCGGGTGTGGGAGGCGCGAGCCGTCGATGTCGGTGTCGCCACCATCACGTTCGAGGTCACCGGCCCACCGGAACGCCTGGCCGATTTCCTGCAATTGATGAACGCCTACGGCATCGTCTCGCTGGCGAAGTCGGGGCGAATCGCGCTACCGCGCGATCAGAAGTCGGCCAAGAAGCAACTCAAGACTGCCTGAGGAGGCGCCATGCCAACGATGTATTACGAAGGTGACGCCGACCCGACGCTGATCGCAGGACGCAAAGTCGCCGTGATCGGCTTCGGCAGCCAGGGCCATGCCCATGCACTGAATCTCAAAGACTCCGGTGTTGATGTCGTCGTCGGCCTCCGCGACGGGTCGAGCAGGTCGCAGCGAGCGACCGAAGCCGGGCTGACCGTCCTCGATCCCGCAGCTGCGGCCGAGTGGGCCGACGTCATCATGGTCCTCGTTCCCGATCAGGTCCAAGCCGACCTGTACGACGACGTCATCGCACCGAACCTCGAGGCCGGCGACGTGCTGCTGTTCGCTCACGGGTTCAACATCCACTTCGGCTACATCACACCGCCGCCGGACGTTGACGTCGCAATGGTCGCCCCAAAAGGGCCGGGTCACCTCGTGCGGCGCCAGTACGTCGAAGGCAGTGGCGTTCCGGCGCTTGTTGCGATCAACCAGGACGCATCGGGCAACGCCCACGCCCTCGCATTGTCGTATGCCCATGGCATCGGAGGGACCCGCGCCGGTGTGATCGAGACCACGTTCAAGGACGAGACCGAGACCGATCTCTTCGGGGAGCAGGTAATCCTGTGCGGCGGCGTTGACTCGATGATTCGCGCCTCGTTCGAGGTTCTCACGGAAGCCGGCTACCCGGAGGAAATGGCGTACTTCGAGGTGCTCCACGAATTGAAGCTCATCGTGGATCTGTTGTTCGAGGGCGGCCTTTCCTGGATGCGACATTCCGTGTCCGACACAGCCGAGTACGGCGACATCACTCGCGGACCGCGAATCGTGACCGACGACACGAAGGCCGAGATGCGCAAGATCCTCGCCGAGATCCAGTCCGGGCAATTCGCTCGCGAGTGGATGGACGAGTACCGAGCGGGTGCACCGAATCTCCTGGGCCAACGTGCCGCGCTCTCGGATCATTCGGTCGAGCGCGTCGGACGCGACCTGAGGGTCATGATGCCATTCCTGGTGGAAAAGACGCCGGCTGATGACGTATAGACGAGAGACCCGAGAGTTGAGACGTGAAACTCGAGACTCCGGGTCGAGACCTGGTTCTGCAAAGGCCCAGACATGACTGATCGCCTCGTCATCTTCGACACCACCTTGCGCGACGGCGAACAGGCGCCCGGGATCGCACTGTCGCCGGACGACAAGGTTGCCATCGCGACACAACTCGCCCGTCTGAAGGTCGATGTGATCGAAGCCGGATTCGCCGCCTCTTCGCCGGGTGACCACAAGGCAGTCAAACGTATCGCCGCCGAAGTCCACGGCCCCGTGATTGCCTCGCTCGCCCGCACGGTGCCCAACGACATCGATGAGGCAGCTGATGCGTTGCAGCATGCCGACCGTGCTCGTATCCATGTGTTCACATCTACCTCGCCGATCCACATGGAGCAGATGCTCCGAAAGACGCCCGCAGAGGTGCTCGAGTCGATCCGAGACGGGGTCACCCGGGCACGTAGGTACGTTGATGATGTCGAGTTCTCACCACAGGATGCAACCCGGTCGGACCCCGACTTCGTCGTCGAGGCTTGCCGCATCGCGGTGGCTGCCGGTGCGACGACCATCAACATCCCCGACACCGTCGGGTATGCGATACCGTCCGACTTCGTTGCACTCATGGAACGCGTCTACGACGACGTGCGAGCCGGGAACACCGACGTCATCATCTCGACACACTGCCACGACGATCTCGGCCTCGCCGTCGCCAACTCCCTTTCAGCCATCCACGCCGGCGCTCGCCAAATCGAAGGAGCAATCAACGGCATCGGGGAGCGGGCAGGCAACACATCGACCGAAGAAATCATCATGGCGATCAAGACACGGCAGGACTACTTCGGTGTCGACATCCAAGCCGACACCACCGAGATCTTCGAGACGTCGCGTCTCGTCTCGAGATTGACCGGCTATCCGATCCAGTTCAACAAGGCTGTCGTCGGACGTAACGCCTTCGCTCACGAGTCGGGGATCCACCAGCACGGTGTGCTCAAGAATCGCGAGACCTACGAGATCATGGATCCGAGTGATGTCGGCCAGCAGTCGCAACTCGTTCTGGGCAAGCACTCCGGCCGTGCTGCCTTCGCGGCCGCACTCGCCGAGATGAACGTGACCCTCAACGACGCCGAGTTCGGCACTGCCTTTGAACGGTTCAAGGAACTGGCCGATCGCAAGGGCGAGATCGGCGAGGCGGGCCTCAGGGCGATCGTCGAGATCGAGACCGAGGAATCGGCGGACAAGGTGCAACTCGTCGGCCTGCACCTCAGCGGTGGAGACCGCGAGACGCCGGTGGCCACCGTACGTGTCTCTCGAGGTGAGACCGAGTTCGAGGCAACGGCGGAAGGCGACGGCATGGTGAATGCTGCATTCGTCGCACTCCAGGACGCGTTCGAGATTCCGGCCACACTCCTCGACTACCGCGTCAACCCGTTCACGTCTGGAGCTGATGCGATGGCCGAGGTGAATGTGATCATCCAGATCGGCCCGATCACCTACTCCGGCCGTGGCATCTCGACCGATGTCGTGGAAGGCTCGGCTCGGGCCTTCGTGTCGGCGCTCAACAAAGCGCTGGCGGATCGCAACGGTTCGTCTGGTCACGACGGCGCATGAGCCATTTCGTTCTCCTGCCCGGCGACGGTATCGGTCCCGAAGTTGTCGCTGAGGCACGCAAAGCACTCGAGGCCGTCGCCGCCCGATTCGGGTTGAGCTTCACGTTCGAAGAGCAACTGATCGGCGGAGCGGCGATCGACGCCACCGGTGACCCGCTCCCGATGTCAACCGTCGAAGCGTGCAGGGCATCCGACGCTGTGATTCTCGGAGCGGTCGGCGGACCCAAGTGGGACGATCCCCTGGCCAAGACCCGTCCAGAGACCGGTCTGCTGGGCATCCGGGCCCAACTCGGCTTGTACGCCAACCTTCGCCCCATCCAGGTCCACTTCCCGTCTGCCTCGCCGCTTCGGGATGCCGCCGGCGTCGACATTCTCTTCGTCCGAGAGTTGACCGGCGGCATCTACTTCGGTCCGTCCTCGGTTTCCGACGACGGCCTGGTGGCCCGCAACGAGATGGTCTACTCAGTGCCGGAGATCGAACGTGTCGTTCGAATGGCGGGAGAGGCTGCTCGAGTACGCCGCGGGAAGCTCACCTCGGTCGACAAGGCCAACGTGCTCGAGGTCTCCCGCCTGTGGCGTCGGACGGCTGATCGGGTAATGGCCGAGGAGTTCCCGGACGTCGATTTCGAGGTCGTGCTCGTCGACTCGATGGCGATGCATCTGCTCTCACGCCCGAGGGACTTCGATGTCGTTGTCACCGGCAATCTCTTCGGCGACATCCTCACCGACGAAGCGTCCATGCTGCCGGGTTCGCTTGGCCTCCTTCCGTCCGCCTCAGTCGGTGACGATCCACCCGGTCTCTACGAACCGGTGCACGGTTCGGCGCCCGACATCGCAGGCGAGGATCTGGCAAACCCCCTGGCGACGATCCTCGCTGCCGCAATGGCGCTCCGCTACTCACTTGACCTCCCCGAAGCGGCCGCCGCCGTCGACCAGGCCGTGGACGACGTGCTCGCTGCCGGGCTCCGGACTGCCGACATCTCCGGCAGTGGGCCTGCCGCCTCAACCAGCGAAATGGGGAATGCGGTCGCTCGCGCCATTGCGATGTGAGGCTGAGCCCTACGTCGTTCGTCGCCTGCCCAAAGAAACCTGCTGCCGACTAGGCGCAATCGGGTCTACCGTTGGGGTATGAGACGTCTAGCCGTCCTCGTTGTTGTGGGTTTGCTTGCCGCGTCGTGTACCGGGGATTCGGAGGCGGGCACAACCGATGCTCCCGTGTCTGCATCATCGACGAGTGTCCCCACCACGATCACCTCAACCACCACGACAACACTCCCGACGTTTGTCGCGGGGGCCGCCGGGATCGGCGACGCCTACTACCCATCACTTGGGAACGGCGGGTACGACGTCGACCACTACCACCTCGACATTGCGTACAGCGACGACGGCACGGTGGGTGCCTCGGTCGTGATCACCGCCACCGCCATCGACAACCTCGACTCCTTCAACCTCGACTTCACCGGTTGGCAGATTGACCGCCTCGAGGTGAACGGCGATACCCCTGCATATGAACGCATCGACGAAGAGCTCGTCGTGGCTCCCGTCGAAATTCTTGTGGGTGAGAGCTTCGAGGTCGAGATGGACTACAGCGGAACACCCGAACCGATGATCTCATCTGCCATCCCCTTCGGCATCGGATGGCACACCGGTCCGGAGGGCGAGCAGTTCGTCGCTGCCGAACCCGACGCTGCCCATTCGTGGTTCCCATCCAACGATCACCCGCTCGACAAATCCACGTTCACGTTTGCCATCACGGTGCCGAACCGACTGTCTGTGGCAGCGAACGGCGAGCTGGTCGAGGTCGACGAAGGCGAGACGGCAAGCACCTACCGCTGGTCGATGACCGACCCGATGGCGCCGTATCTCGCAACCATCGTCATCGGTGACGGCTGGACCCTCGTTGACGATCCGATGTCGTCGGAGGTCGCAGGGATTCCGATCAGCAACTTCCTCCCACCGGACCTCGCAGCAGATCCACCTGCGGCGCTCGAGACAACCGGGAAAATGGTTCGCGTGCTCGAGCAGGCCTTCGGCCCGTACCCGTTCGACCGCTACGGAATCGCGGTGGTCGGCGGATTCCCTGCCGCACTCGAGAACCAAACCCTCTCCGTCTTCGGCCGGACCATGGTCGAATCCCCCTACTTCGAGTACGTGCTCGTTCACGAACTTGCACACCAATGGTTCGGCGACTCGGTCTCCGTCGGAGAGTGGAGCGACATCTGGCTCAATGAGGGTTTCGCGACCTATGCCGAGCTGCTGTGGGTCGAGGAGTTGTATGGCCCAGGGGCCTACCGAGAAGAGGTGGCGAACCGTATCCAGGCCGCTGAAATCGCCGGATACGGTCCCCCCGGCACGCCGGATCCGAACGATCTCTTCAACGGAAGCGTCTACCAACGCGGGTCGTTCGTATTGGTCGCTCTCAGAGATGAGATCGGTGACGATCTGTTCTTCGAGACACTCCGCACCTACGCCCACCGATTCTCGGACGGCAATGCCACGACCGAGGACTTCATCTCCCTCGCGGAAGACATCGCCGACCGTGACCTCGGAGATCTCTTCTCGACCTGGCTGTACGACGAACAGATCCCTGCATAACGACTAGCGTCGTCGCCATGCCCCAACATGCTGACCTCGGACTCATCGGCCTCGCCGTCATGGGCCGCAATCTCGCCCTGAACATCGCAGACCACGACTACACCATCGCCGTCTACAACCGCTCTGCTGAGCGCACCGACGAGTTCCTCGACGACGATGCGACAGATGCCCCCATCATCGGAGCGCACACCCTCGACGAGCTCGTCCAGACATTGACTCAGCCGAGGATTGTTGTGCTCATGATCAAGGCCGGCGAACCGGTCGATGCACAGATCGATGCGCTCGTCCCGCTCCTCGAACCGGGTGACATCATCATCGACGGCGGCAATTCCCAGTTCACCGACACCGAACGCCGTACCGCCGAACTCTCCGATGTGGGCATCCACTTCATCGGAATGGGCGTCTCCGGCGGTGAGGAAGGAGCTAGGTACGGTCCCTCGCTCATGCCGGGCGGCAGCACCGCCGCATGGCCGCAGGTCAAGGACATCTTCACGTCGATCGCCGCTGTCGCAGAAGGTGAACCCTGCTGCGAATGGGTTGGCGCTGGAGGTGCCGGGCACTACGTGAAGATGGTTCACAACGGCATCGAATACGGCGACATGCAGGTCATCGCCGAGGCCTACGACATCATGAGCAGGGGCCTCGGCCTCGACGCCGCCGCGATGCAGCCGATCTTCGCTCGGTGGGACACGGGCCGGCTCGATTCGTTCCTCATCGAGATCACAGCGGACATCATGGCCACCATCGACACCGACGGAAGCCCGCTCCTCGATCGTGTGCTGGACGCTGCCGGCCAGAAGGGCACAGGCAAGTGGACGGTTGTTGCCTCGATGGATCAGGCGGCGCCGACCACGCTCGTCGCCGAGGCCGTCTACGCACGGATCGTGTCGTCACTCGTGGACCAGCGCACCACGGCATCGGGAATCTTGACGGGACCACGCGGAGCGATAGACGACGATCCGGATCAGGTGATCTCGGATCTCGAGGATGCGCTCTACGCCTCGAAGATCGTCTCCTACGCCCAGGGATTCATGCTGTTCGAAGCAGCGTCCGAGGAGTTCGGGTGGAACCTCGACACTGGAACGATCGCCTCGCTCTGGCGAGCCGGGTGCATCATCCGGTCGCGGTTCCTTGCCGATATCACTGCGGCCTATCGGGCGAACCCTGGGCTCTCCAACCTCCTCCTCGAGGGGTTCTTCCGCGACGCCGTGGCCGAAGCCGAGCCAGGGTGGCGCCGCACCGTTGGTCGCGCTATCACCGCAGGAATACCGGTCCCCGCGTACTCGTCGGCGCTCGCGTTCTACGACGGATACCGATCCGGGCGGCTCCCCGCGAACCTCATCCAGGCACAGCGCGACTCCTTCGGTGCCCACACATACGAGCGGGTCGATACGCCACGCGGTGAGTTCTTCCACTCGACCTGGGAGGCATAGATGAAGACACCGCCTCGCACGATGGCGGCGCTGATCACGCCATTCGCCGAACACGGCTCTATCGACGACGCCGCTCACCGCCACAATCTGATGCAGCTCACCGAGTGGGGTCTCGGCGGGTTCCTCATCGGTGGATCAACCGGCCAGGGCCCGTATCTCGAGCCGGGCGAGCGGGGCGTGCTGACGGCGACCGCACGCGATCACCTCGGCTCGTCGGCGTATCTCTTGACCGGTATCTCGGCCCAATCGGTTCGGCAGGCTTCTCAGCAGATCGCAGAAGCTGCACATGCCGGAGCCGATGCCGTGCTCGTGACCACTCCGACGTTGCTTCTGCGCAGGAGTGCCGAACTCGTCGAATCGTTCTATGGCCTCGTCGCCGATCTCTCACCACTCCCGGTGTTCTGTTATTCGGTGCCGGCCGTCACCGGGTATGAGCTCCCGATCGAATCGGCCGTCGCTATCTGCGGCCACCCGAACGTCGTCGGAATCAAGGACTCCGGCGGCGACCCCGAGCGGATCGATCCGATTCTCGAGGGGATGGGCGAAGACCGCTATTTCTTTGTCGGAGCATCACGTGTCGTCCACGAAGCATTCACCCGGGGCGCATATGGATCTATTACCGCTTCGGGCAACTACGCCCCAGAACTGGCTGCGGCCGCCCGTGACGATGCCAATGCCCAGGATCGACTCAGCTCAATTGCGTCGAACGTCGAGTGGCATGGCTTGGCCGGTACCTACGCCGCTGCGGCGATGGTCGGGCTCCATGCCGGAACGTTGCGACCACCGTTGGTCGCTATGCCTGTTGAGGACCAAGAGGACATGCGTGCCGTCTGCTGTCCGGTGGCGAACCGGTAGCCTGGGACGGCAGCGACGAGAGGGAGCGCAAATGCCCGGTCTGGCCGGCAAGACGATGTTTCTGTCCGGGGGCAGCCGAGGAATCGGTCTCGCTATTGCCAAACGGGCCGCTGCCGATGGCGCCAACATCGCCCTGATCGCAAAGACGGCTGAGCCGCACCCCAGGCTCGAAGGCACGATCTTCTCAGCAGCAGAAGAGATCGAGGCAGTCGGAGGGGTAGCACTTCCGATCGTCGGGGACATCCGCCATGACGAGCAGGTCGCAGCGGCCGTGGCTCGGACCGTTGAAGCCTTCGGTGGCATCGACATCTGCGTCAACAACGCGTCAGCGATCAACCTGTCGGGCACGGAATACCTCCCGATGAAGTCGTACGACCTGATGCAGGACATCAACACCCGCGGAACGTTTCTCGTGTCGAGGACGTGTGCCCCGCACCTGAAACGAGCCGAGAATCCGCACATCCTCACTCTCAGCCCCCCGCTCAACCTCGCACAGCATTGGTTCCAGAACCACGTCGCCTACACCATCGCGAAGTATGGCATGTCGATGTGCACGCTCGGTATGTCGGCCGAGTTCGCAGATGACGGTATTGCGGTGAACAGCCTCTGGCCGCGCACGATCATCGCAACGGCAGCCGTGCAGAACCTCCTCGGCGGTGACGCCGCCATGCAGCAATCCCGACGCCCGGAGATCCTTGCCGATGCCGCATATGAGATCTTCAACCGCCCGAGCCGCGAAGCCACCGGCAACTTCTACATCGATGACGAGGTCCTCGCCGAAGCCGGGGTGACCGACCTCTCCGGCTATGCGTACGTTCCCGATGCCGGTCTCCAGCGAGACATCTTCCTCGACGAGTAATCCGACAGGGCTCGGGCGGCATCTCCCTCAGCTTCCACAATCCGACGCTGATTTCGGAAGTCCAGGGTTCCAATGCCGAACGTCTTGTTTTTGTCACACCGACCTGTGAGAATCGAACGTATGTTCGGTACGGCACTCGCAACAACGGAGCTCGACATACCGGTCGATCACTTGGCCGGGGAGAATCTCGACACCGTCTTCGACGACGACCTCGAGGCTTCGGTCGTCGAGATCCATCAGACGATCGAGAGGCTCGGTGCTGAACGTGCACGGCGTATCGCCGAGGTCGATCGACGAGAGTTGCACCGTACATTGGGACACCCGTCGACGGTTTCGTTGCTTGCCGAGCGGTGCCGTCTCTCCTGGAGACAGGCTCGTGGAATGGTTGCGACCGCCACCACCCTCTCCGAGATCCCACTCACGGCCGCCTCCTACGCCGGCGGCGAAATCGACAGCGTCCGGGTCCGGCACCTCGTGGCGGCACACAACGCCCACCCAGAAACCTACGCCCGTGACGAGGCGCTGCTCCTCGACGTGGCGTGCTCACTCACGCCGCGAGAACTTCGGCGGGCCATCGAGTACTGGCGGCAGAACCTCGACCATGCTGCGGCACTCGGCGACGCCAACCACATGTTCAGCCTCCGCCGCCTCCACGTCTCCCCCACGTTTGATGGCATGGCGAGGATCGACGGTGATGCCGACCCGGAGTCGGCAACCATCATCGATGCAGCGCTCCGGTCGATCACGGAACCATGGGCGAGAGCCGGGGACGAACGGTCACCGGCGCAACGGCGACTCGACGCATTTGTAGACATCTGTCGAGTGCATCTCGATCACGGAGACACTCCGATCATCGGTGGAGAGCGACCCCACATCTCCGTGATCGTTGACTGGCAGACGCTCGCCGGTACGGTCGGCACCGTCGGCGAACTCGACGACGGAACCGTCCTGCATCCCGAGACGATCCGGCGCCATGCCTGTGACGCCGTGGTCACGCGGATTGTGACGGGGCCTGACTCGCAACCCCTGGACGTCGGCCGAGCCACTCGGACGATTCCGCCGGCGATCCGGCGCGCCCTCGTTGCCCGCGATCGTGGATGCGCGTGGAAGGGCTGCGACCGCCCGTCGAGCTGGTGCGATGCTCACCACATCATCCACTGGGCGGACGGTGGTGTGACCGCGATCTACAACCTCATCCTCCTGTGCCGCTACCACCACCGGTGGGTTCACGAACTGGCGGATCGTGGCCCGCCATGACGGAGGCGGCTACCAAGAGCTTCGGGCGTTCAATCTGGCAAACCCAGATTCCCCTTTGCTGCTGTTCACGGGGCGTGGATACCCGAGGAACGCTTCTACGAGACTTTTGACCTGTTCAGTTCGGATATCGTTTCTCGAGTTCAAGGCCGAGATAGAGAGGGCGGTCGGAGCGGTGCACGGAGACATCGCCTTGCCGGACCGCCTCGGCCACGCGGGCGGTACCTACGACGCCGACGTGTCGCCTTGGTTGATGTCATGGGCGATCGGGGTCGAGTGGGATCCCTTCGCCACCTTGGCGTCCGACATTGCCAACTCGGACATGCCCGCTTATCGGGGCGTGTACTTCGAGAACACCACCGATGCCTCCCCAACGGAGGTGTGGCTCGCCGAGATGCTCGATCACCTCGCCCAGCTCGAGGCCGAGCGCGGTTCTACAATGCCTCTGACCTTCGTCAACTTACCACCACCGATCCGCTACACCACCCCGACGAACCACTGGAACGGGAAGAAGCGGTCGGCGTCGACCACAATCATGTGCGGCCTACGTCGGCGTGGCCGGGCGGGTACTACGCCAGCTATCACGCCTATCCGTACTACCCCGACTTTCAGCGGTACGAGGAGAGCATCGTCGGATTCCAACTGAACGGCGAAGAAGACAACTACGCCGAGTACCTCACCAAGCTGAAGAACCATCACGCGGCATGCCAGTTGTCATCACCGAGTTCGGAGTTCCCTCGGCTATGGCCTCAGCCCACTTCGGACCGCAGGGAAGGAACCAGAGTGTCTCACAACGAGCGCGACCAGATGCAGATCGACGCGGACTTGCTGACCACCATCGAAGGCGTCGAGTTGGCCGGTGGCTTCGTTTTCGAATGGACAGACGAGTGGTTCAAATTCACGTGGAACACGATCGACTACAGCTCCCACCGAACCGAAGGAATCTGTGGGTCAACCCATGGACAAACGAAGCTCACTTCGGAGTTGTGGCAACCGACCCCGGATAAGCGTCAGGTAGTCCCGGGAGCGATCGCTCCCGGCAGGGGCTCCAACACCATCGAAGGGTTGGACGACAACACCGGTACCACGGAGCGCAGGTCGAGCGAGGCGGCTAGCGGACTCTCAACCGAAGATCGCCTCAGGCCGACAATCCCACCATTCGTTCACTCGCGGACCACAGTTGAGCAGCAGCGTCTTCGTCGACAGCCATCGTGAGCGGCTCCTTGGGCGTCTCGTTGGACCAGTAGATCCCCGAATTGATGGATGAGCTTTCGGCGGTAGCCAGGTAGACAGACGTGGCGGCTCCGCGGGCCGGCTTTCGCAGGAACGGCTTCAGGCCCGTCATGAGGAGACCCATCATCCTCGGGCTGTCCGGCCCCTTCCCGAACGATGTTGCCACCACTCCTGGGTGCAGCGCTCGGGCGGTCACGCCGGCACTACCGAACCTTCGGTCGAGTTCAACGGTGAACAGGATGTTCGCGAGCTTTGACGCGGCGTAGGCCTTGGATGGCGAGAACCCGTTCTCCATCTGCAGATCGTCCAAGTCCAGACCCTTCTTGGCCGATCGGTAGTTCTCGGAACTCACCGTGATGATCCTCGACGGCGCGCTCGCCACCAGTCGATCCATCAGCAGATTCGTGAGGAGAAACGGCCCGAGGTAGTTGACCGCGAAAGTCCATTCGAACCCGTCTGATGTTTCTCGGCGGTTCGCAGCCATCACCCCGGCGTTGTTGATCAGCACATCGAGGTGCTGGTGTTCGCCAACGAACCCACCGGCGAACGCCCGAACGGATGAAAGTCGAGAGAGATCCAGGTTTCCAGCCGCAACCTCCGCTCCGGTGGCGATCCGGATCCGATCAGCTGCCTCCCTGCCTTTGTCTTCATCCCGCGCCGTGATCGTCGACGCGAGCCCCGCGCCTCGCGAGTTCCTCGGCCGTTGCCATGCCGATTCCCGAATTGCCTCCGGTGACCAACACGACCTTGTCCTCGATGCTCCAGTTCGTCACGCCTGGCCTTCTTTCCGCCTTCTTGGTACCGTTCGGCAACACCTTACAGAGTGTCTACGTCTGGTGGACATAGTGCACAATTCGTCGTGGGGTCAACGACCGAACGTCCCCTGACACCCGAACCGTCGGGAATCGGTACAACGTCTCCGTCGCTTCGTGGTCCGATTGACCCCGACACCCGCGTCCCACTCACCCCGTGACGAGAACGGCCGCGCCTTCGACCAGGCCTTCCTTGAGGCGGATCAAGGCAAGGTTCGCATCACCGAGCGGGTAAACGTCTGGGACGGTGCGAATCGGGATCTCCGCTGCCAACGCCAAGAACTCAGTGGCATCCTGCCGGGTGAAGTTTGCGACGCTGCGCAGCTGACGCTCGCCCCACAGCAGGTCGTAGCCGAATTCGGGGATCCGGTCGAGGTGAATGGCGTTGATTGCGACAGTCCCGCCGCGGGCGACCGACTTGAGCGCCTCCACAACCACATAACCGACCGGAGCGAATGTGACCGCAGCATCGAGCGCAACCGGGGGTCGGTCGTGATACGACCCGGTCCACGCTGCACCCATCTCGATGGCTCGTTCCTGCTCAACCGGCGAACGGGTGGCGACGAAGACATCACATCCCCAGAACGTCGCCACCTGCATCGCGAGGAGTGCGGACGCTCCAAAGCCGTAGAGTCCGAGCCGCCCGCCGGGTTGGATCCCCGAGATCTTCAGCGCCCGGTAGCCGATGATGCCACCACACAACAACGGGGCCGCCTCGACATCCGAGAACAGCCCGGGAACACGAATCGCAAAGCCGGACCGAACGGCAATCTGTTCGGCATAGCCACCGTTGGAACTCCACCCGGCGAACACGGCGTCGGCACAGAGGTTCTCTCGACCGCTTCGGCAATACTCACACGATCCACACGCGCCGGCCAGCCACGCGACCCCGGCCCGCTCCCCCACCGACCAATCCGAGCAACGCCCTCTCCCACACGCCGCGACGCGCCCAACCACTTGGTGGCCCGGGTACAACAGGGAGAACACGTGCCGCCAGATCTCCTTCGATGATCTGCAAATCGGTGCGGCAGACGCCGCAGGCAGCGACGTCGATCACGATCTCGCCCTCGGAGGGTTCGAGCCGATCGACCTCCGATATGTGCAGCGGCCGGGCGGTCACGGGACTGGGCGTCTCGAGGATCTGTCGGCGCATCCTTCCTCCTTGCCAGGACCATGACACCGAATGGTCGCCGATGCAAGAGGCTGTGAGGCAACCGGCGACTCTCATCCGAGCCCGAGTTCCCATCCCAAGCGAAATCAGTTAGCGTCCCGCCGATGCGACTTGGAATCCCTCTCGAACGAGCCCCGCACGAACGCCGGGTTGCCGCCGTTCCCGCCTCCGTCAAAGTCTTCACCGGCTGGGGATGGGATGTGCAGATGGAGACCGGTGCAGGAGAGGCCGCAGGCTTCCCCGACGACGCCTACTCAGATGCGGGCGCCACGATCGTTCCAGACGGCGCAGCCGCCCACAACGCCGACTTGATTCTCCGGGTCGAGCGGCCGACCTTTGATGAGATCATGTTGGTCCCGGAAGGCGCGGTCCTCGTAGGCTTCCTCGACCCGTTCGTGGCAACCGACGTTGTCCAGGCGCTGGCTGATCGCAACATCACCGCGCTCGCCGTTGAGGCCGTCCCACGGACCACGCTTGCCCAGGCGATGGACGCCTTGTCCTCCCAGGCCAACGTTGCCGGTTACGCGGCCGTGATGCTTGCTGCAGCCGAATCTCCGAAATTCCCCTCGATGCTCGTCACCGCGGCTGGAACGATTCCTCCGGCACGATCCCTCGTCCTCGGTGTTGGGGTCGCCGGCCTCCAGGCGATCGCCACATTCCGTCGACTCGGCGCCATCGTGCACGCGTACGACATCCGACCGGAGACCAAGGAACAAGTTGAGAGCCTCGGAGCCAAATTCGTCGAGGCACCGACACAGGAGATGGACGAAGGCGGCTACGCCAAGGAAGTCGATGCCGAGACAGCGGCGAAACAGCAAGCAGTCCTCGCCGAGTTCGTTGCCAAATCGGACCTCGTTGTCACGACGGCCCAGATTCCCGGCCGGCCGGCGCCCAGACTCATCAAGGCAGACGTCGTCGCGGCGATGCACCCGGGATCGGTCATCGTTGACATGGCTGCCTCGTCCGGCGGCAACGTCGAGGGTTCACTCCCCGACGAGGTTGTCGAGGCCAACGGGGTACGAATCCTCGGCCCGGTCGATCTTCCGAGCCGCGTCGCAACCGATGCAAGCCGGATGTACGCAAGGAACCTGCAGGAGCTCGTCGGTCGGTGGCGCACCGACGACGGACTGACCGTCGATCTCGATGATGACGTCGCCGGACCCGCGACGATCACCTCGGGCGGCCAGATCATCAACCCTCGAACGAGAGCGGCGATGGGCCTGGAAGAGGAGGCGACATGAGTCCCGAGTTCATCCAAGGGATCGTGGTGTTCGTCCTCGCGGCGTTCGTTGGATTCGAGGTCATCTCGAAGGTCCCACCCACGCTGCACACGCCGCTCATGTCAGGGGCAAACGCCATATCCGGCATCACGATCGTCGGGGCGATCATCGCGGCCGCGTTCGCAGACGGCGCATTCGCCATCGTCCTCGGCATCCTCGCCATGGTCTTCGCAACGATCAACGTCGCCGGCGGCTTCCTCGTCACCGACCGAATGCTCGAGATGTTCAAGAAGAAGCCGGTGGTGAAGAAATGATCACGCTTCTCTACCTTCTCGCCGGAGCGCTCTTCATCGTCGGCCTGCGCGGACTCGGATCACCGCGCACCGCTCGGCGCGGCAATCAGATAGCCGCCGCCGGCATGCTGCTGGCGACGGTCGTCACGGTCTACTGGGTGTACGACCACTCGCCGAACGATGTCGGTCTGAGTGCCCTCTGGTGGGTGATCCTCGTCGGCCTCGCCATCGGAGGGACAATCGGTGCGCTCCTGGCCCTCAGGGTCCAGATGACGGCGATGCCGGAACTCGTCGCAGCGTTCAACGGATTCGGTGGTGGGGCGTCCGCCCTCGTCGCGTTCGCCGCCATCGTCGAAACGGGCACGGTTGTTGCGACCGACATGGCATACGCCACCGAGACTGAAATCACCGTTGCGCTCTCCATCGCCATCGGAGTGGTCACCTTCTCCGGCAGCTTCGTGGCGTACGGGAAGCTGCAGGGCATTGTTACCGGGCGACCCGTGGCGCTCCCGGGCGGTCCGTTCTTCAACCTCATCCTCGTCCTTCTGATGACGGCCGCCTCGGTCTGGGCAATCGTGTGGAACGAGCCGCTCGGGTATTGGGTCCTGGCAGCTATCGCCCTCGTGCTCGGTGTCACCGGAGTTATCCCGATCGGCGGCGCCGACATGCCGGTCGTGATATCGCTGCTGAACTCGCTCTCCGGCGTTGCCGCCTCGATGGCCGGGTTCGTAATCGGGAACCAGGGCCTGATCATCGCCGGTGCGCTCGTTGGTGCAGCCGGGTTCATCCTCACCGTGCAAATGTCGGAGGCGATGAACCGGTCCCTCGCCAATGTGCTGTTCGCCGGGTTCGGAACCGAGGGTGCCGGCCCGATCGACGCCGGCGACAAGCCGGTCAACAGTGCCACCCCGGAAGACGTTGCGATCTCCCTCAACTACGCGCAGAACGTTTTGGTGGTACCTGGGTACGGGTTGGCGGTGGCCCAGGCTCAGCATGCGGTACGAGAACTCGCGACAGCCCTCGAGGAACGGGATATCAACATCGAGTATGCAATCCATCCGGTGGCCGGACGGATGCCCGGACACATGAACGTCCTCCTCGCTGAGGCCGACGTCCCGTATGACGTGCTCCTGGACCTCGACCACTCGAATCCGAAGTTCCCAAACACCGATGTTGTCCTGGTCGTCGGAGCGAACGACGTGGTGAATCCCTCGGCTCGTGACGACAGCACCAGTCCAATCTACGGGATGCCGATCCTCGAAGTCGACCTGGCGGCGACGACGGTGGTGATCAAGCGCAGCCTGTCCCCCGGTTTTGCGGGCATCGACAACCCACTGTTCTACATGCCGTCAACCATGATGCTCTTCTCGGACGCAAAGGGTGCGATCGAGAACGTGACCGAAGCCCTCCTCGACCTCTGAGATGGAGTTCGACGAGGTCGTTCGCCGCCGCCGGATGGTGCGCAACTACATCGATGCTCCCGTCGACGATGAGGTGCTAGCTCGCATCCTCGACCGGGCAAGTCGCGCTCCGAGCGCAGGTTTCTCGCAAGGTGTCTCGTTTGTCGCCGTCACCGACGAGACAACTCGGCGCGAGATTGCCTCGCTCGCTGGCGAAGACGAGTACGTGAGCCAGGGGTTCGATCCATGGATCTCGAGGGCGCCGGTCCACGTGATGATCTGCACTCGCAAGGGTGCGTACCTCGAACGCTATCGGGAAGCGGACAAGGACGGAGATGACGGTCCGAAAGGGACAGAGGAGGGTTGGCCCATCCCGTATTGGTGGGTCGACGGCGGTGCGTCCATGATGCTCCTCCTCCTCGCCGCCGTTGACGAAGGTCTCGCGGCCGGCTTCCTCGGCGCTCACAACATTGACGCCATCGAAGAGCTCCTCGGGATTCCAGAAGATGTGTCGCCGGTAGGGATTGTGACGATCGGTCACCCGGCACCCGACCGGAGGTCCAGATCCCTCGCTCGCGGCCGGCGCCCCGACACTGTTCGTCGCGAACGCTGGGACACCAACGTCGAGGATTGACCCGCGTTAGGGGTACGATGCGCGCCGATCCAGGAGCGCAATGGACCTCACCATCGACCAACGACCGCCTTTCCTCCCGCCCGTCGAGTTCGTCGAACGGAAAGGGAGCGGCCACCCGGACACCATCTGCGACCGCCTTGCAGAGGACCTCGCTCGCGACCTCGCACGAACCTCGCTCGAGCAGACGGGCCGGGTTCAGCACTTCAATGTGGACAAAGCGATCTTCGCGGCCGGTTCCGTTGATATCGGCTTTGGCGGAGGCGAGCACACGAAACGATCGCGCCTGGTGCTGGTGGGCAAGGTCAACTTCACCGACCAATGGCGCCCCGATGTCGACGCACTAGCCGACGGCACTCGACGCCGGTTGCTCCAACTCCTGCCTGACGCAACACCCGATGCATTTGATGTTGAGATCTGGCTGAACCAGTCAGCTGCAGACCTCGCCGACGTCGTGGCCCAAGGTCATCGCGACGGTGTTCCTCGGGCGAACGACACGTCGTTCGCTGCGGTCTCGGTGCCGCGATCGGCGCTCGAAGACGTCGTCTACCGACTCGAGCACTACTTGAACTCGACGCCCTATCGCGGCGAAGTCCCGATCGGGCGGGATATCAAAGTGATGGGAGCGCGCCATGACTCCGAGGTGGCCGTAACGGTCGCCGTTCCCGTGCTCGCCCGCAAGGTGCACGACCGGACCACGTACGACCAGGTCATAGAGCGGGTCAGGATCGACGCCCTCGCACTCGTCCGCGACGTCTTCGGGGAGAACACGACGGTCAGAGTCAACCAAGCCGATACCGCCGATTCCCAGTATCTCACGCTCACCGGGACCTCAGCCGAGGCGGGTGACGATGGTCAGGTCGGTCGCGGGAATCGATTCGGCGGACTCATCACCCCGTATCGCCCGATGAGTCTCGAAGCAGCGGCAGGGAAGAACCCGGCCGCACACGTTGGCAAGACCTACCACGCCTTCGCCGAAGACATCTCGCGTCGGATCATCGCCGAGACTGAGGCCGACGAAACCACGATTCGGTTGCTCTCATCCATTGGACATCCGGTAACGGAACCACAGATGGTTCACGTCGAGATCGCCGGACCAGCCGACGATGCTGCCCTCGAGGTGATCGTCAAGGAGTCCCTGTCGGACTGGCTCGGTGTTCGCGACCGCCTCATCGCCGGTTTCTACGATTTGTACTAGCCAGAGCGCCCACCCGTTTGTGCATCCACAGCGGGAACGACCATCATCGTGTCCATGATTCGGCTCCGACGCTCCATCCTTCCGCTGGTCCTCGTGGCGATCGCTGCGATCGCCACCGCTGCCCCGGCAGCCGCCCAACGAGCGGTCGTGGAGTGCGGCGAATACCAGGGAGTCGTCTGCGAGGGCTACTTCACCGACGAACCGGGTGTCGTCGACGATCCTCAGCGTATCGAGGACGCGATCTCGCGGATTGTCGGAAACTACGGCAACCCGATCGCGGTGGTTGTCGTCCAGGACAGCCGCGGCGCCAACCCGGCCGATTTCGCCTCCGACCTTGCGAACGCCTGGGGCGTCGGCGACCCAGTCGAAGAGAATGGGATCCTCGTGTTGGTGTCGCTCGACGAGCGCAGGACCGAGGTCGTGCACCAGGACGGCATCAGCGTTCCGGGTAGCGCCATTGCGGGTTCAGCCAGGAGTTTCTTCTCGGCGGGAGACTTCGAGGGTGGTCTGCTCGCGATCGTCGGCGCCGTCGAGCAATCACTCGCGGGCAACCTGACGGAGGAATCCGACTCGGGAGGGTTCTCCTTCGGTTGGATCATCTTCCTCGGCATCGCCGGCTTCTTCGGCTTCTCAGTCATCGGCCAGATCAACTCGAGCCGCCGCAAGCGTACGAAGAAGGTCAAGAAGGAACGCGAGCGGCTGATCGATGGGGACCTCGCCGATCTCGAACCGTCCGGCGCCGACCTGCCGAGATACGCAGACTTCTCGGTGCAGGCTCCGCCGGTGAGCGACGTACCCACCGCCGAAGGAATCAACGAACTGTGGCGGGTCGTGTCCGGCGATTCGTCCGACGCCGTTGCACTCGAATCCCTCTGGAGCCTCGGCGTCCTCCACGTCATCGACCGGAAGCGACTCGTACGTGAGACACGCGAACCCTTGGAGTTGCGCGCCTCCGAGGAGCGCCCCATTCTCGAGAACGCCGTTCAGGAAGCCGCAGATGAAGCACTCGCGGTAGATCTCAAGGACGACAAGACATTCGACTCGAAACGCCGCGCCCTCGAACGTCTGATTTCGTCCCTGCGTCCCCACCGGGTTGCGGCGGCGCGTCGGCGTACGGGAGACGCCCTCATTGCAGAACTCACCCCGTCGCCGATCGGAGATGTGGTGCCAACTTCCCTCGGGGCGGCAATTGCTGAGGCAGCGGCGGCGTTCAATCGCTCTGCTCCGCTCTCAGAGTCGGTCGCTGAGTATCGCGCAGCCTCCTCAGAAGCCGAAGTGAAGACCCATCGGCTCGAGCAACTCTACGAACAGCTTCCCGATTCCACAGCCCGACCGGCGATCGCAGCGGCGCTTGCCGACCTCGACGATGACACCGCCCGCGCCGTCGACCGCTACGAGGAAGTCAGGACGGCACTCGGGGCCGAAGCCGCAGGCCTGACTGCCGATGGTCTGGACCCGGCTGCCATCGCTGCCTTGCTGCTGATGAACCGCAACGAAGACAACACCACGGAGTTCCTGGATGCCTACCAACTCCACCGCGATCGTGGCTTCGATCCGGCCGAGGCCGTCGAGTTCGCTCTCGCCGGACTCATGACCGAGGGGGAAGTCAGCAGGGTTCGCGCCGTCACTCGCCGCCTTGGTCTTCCAATATCGATCACTGCAGGCTTGCTGAACCGCCGAGACGACGGGCCTGAGGTCTACGAACAGCTTCGCGACGAACTCGCTGAGTACACCACGAGCGACTCCGCGCGCACGATCGCCGGAGTGCTCGCGATGTCGCTGGAGCCCAGCCAGGCGATGAGGCGCTGGCTCGAAGCCCGGGACGCACTTCATGAACTTGGGCTGGTCGGGTCGTACGCCGACGTCGCTGCTGCTTTCGGTGCATCTGATCCGCGCGGCCCACGCCGCTTTGCGCTTGCCTACGCGGCGCAAAGGCGTGCCCTCGCCGATAGCAGCATCGACGACGCCGACCGGTTTGCTCCCGAACTCGCCCACGCCGGCACGAGCGGACAGAACGACAGCTGGACCGGGTCTCCGATCCCGTCGGGCATCGGGTCGTTCGACCCGATGACGTTCTTCTACCACCACTGGGTGATCACGCGAGGCGTCTCGGATTCCTTCGGCTGGGAGCCCGTCTACCAAGATACGTCGTGGTCCCAGGATCGAGGCTCGTGGTGGGGCGGCGGCGGCGGATTCGGATCCAGTGGTGGTTCGTCGTGGGGCGGTTCGTCATGGAGCGGCGGTAGCTTCGGCGGCTTCAGTGGCGGCGGTGGATTCTCGTCCGGAGGCGGCGGCGGCTGGTGATCTCCCATATCGAGAGCTCATCGAACGCACGAATCGTGGCGACTGCTCGCCTGAAGAAGCGGCGCCAGCGAGAGCTTTCGGGCATGTTCACCATCGAAGGCGCACGAGAGACCGAACGCGCGTGTGCGGCCGGAATCACGATTGCCGAGGTGTTCCTGTGCCGGGAGCACGCGACGGACGAGACCCAAGCGCTCGCTGCGCTCCTCGACCACGACGGAGTCCAGATCACGACAACCTCCGAACGTGCATTCCAGAAGCTCTCCATGCGCCAACACCCGGACGGCATCCTTGCCGTGGCTCCCCTTTGGAGTCCTTCGCTCACGGGGCTGGCACGGGATCTCACCCTCGCGGCCGAATCCATCGAGAAACCCGGCAACCTTGGAGCCATGTTTCGGACAGCCGATGCTGCCGGAGCCGGGCTCCTGATCGCCGATCCGAACGTCGACCCGTTCAATCCGAACGTGGTGAGGGCCTCTCAGGGCGCGCTGTTCTCCGTTCCGTTTGCGGTCACCGATGCCAATACCGCGATCGACTGGTCGCTCCAGCGTGGTCCCCTGTTTGTCGCGACGCCTGAAGCCGCTGTCGATCTGTGGCATGCCGATCTCACCGGTGTCGTCACCATCGTCATCGGCTCGGAGCACGACGGCGTGTCGGCGGCCTGGACCGAAGCGGGCAGGCCGGTTCGGATACCAATGGCGGGACGAGCGGACTCACTCAACGCGTCGATCTCCGCCGCCGTGATGCTCTTCGAGGCCGTCCGTCAGCGCCGCTAGCCCTACGGCTTGCGAAGGCTCCAGATCCCGTCGTCCTCGAGCACGGCGTCGATGAGCCTGAGACGATCGAGGGTGTCGCCCGCATAGGCGGCCGGATTCACATCCACGCGGAGCACCGGGCCATGACGGAACACGGTTGGGGCGCCCGACACACCGAGATCGGCCCCCTCTTCGGTTGAGCGAGCTACGGCGTCATCGTCGGGAGCAGGCGTCTCCTCGATTCCCGCCGAGGGTCCGGCCACTGCAGTCACATTCGGATCCGTCAGATCAGCACCTTCGAGGTGCCGCAAGGCCAGCAGCGCTTGAAGGTACGCGCCGTGGCGTTCCGGAAACTGATGTCGAACGGCTTCGACGAGCGCCAATCCTGAAGCGCTCTGCGGATCACCTTCGGTGAGGAAGGGACGCCATTCAAGACGCACGTCGGCACCCTCATTCGACGCGGCGGTGAGGAACCGATAGAACCGCCACACCGCAGGCGAGAAGTCGTAGTAGATCCGGCCGTGGAAGATCATGCAACCAGTCTCAACCGCCGGCCCCACATCCGCAAGTTGACGCTACCGTGCTTGAATCGAACGTCTGTTCGGTGTACCGTCGTCGGGCGGAGGTCGCGATGCTGGCGGGGCAACGAACATTCGAGGACATGGAAGCGGCGCTCCACGCCGTCCCATTTTGTGTGCTCGACCTCGAAACGACGGGGGCAACCGCCGCAAACTGCGAGATCACCGAGATCGGTGCGGTGAAGTACCTCGGTGGAGAACTCGTCGGAACATTCCAGACGCTCGTCAACCCCGGTACAGAGATCCCCCCGTTCATCACGGTTCTCACTGGCATCACACAGACGATGGTTGTTGAGGCGCCGGCCATCGGAGAGGCCCTTCCAGCCTTTCTCGAGTTCATCGGTGATGCCGTGATCGTCGGACACAATGTGCGATTCGACCTCTCGTTCCTGAACGCCGCGGCCGAGCGCCTTGGATACGGTCGCCTCGCGAACCGCTCGGTCGACACGCTCGGACTGAGTCGGCGCCTCGTCCGCTCGGAAGTCCGCAACCTGAAACTCTCGTCCCTTGCCGCCCACTTCCGGGCACCACATCCGCCGACGCACCGAGCGCTCGACGACGCAAAGGCCACCGCTCATGTCTTCTGGGCCCTCCTCGAACGGGCGGGAACCCTTGGCGTCACCCACCTCGACGACCTGCTGACACTTCCGACCGCCCGAGGCTCCGCCAACTACGGGAAGATCGAGTTGACCACTGACCTTCCGCGCCGACCGGGCGTCTACTTCTTCATCGACCGCGACGGCTCCGTGATCTACGTCGGCAAGGCAAAGAACCTACGCTCCCGTGTTCGCTCCTACTTCTACGGCGACGATCGACGTTCGGTCGCCCAGATGCTCCGCGACCTCGAGCGAGTCGAATACCGGGTGTGTGAAACCGAACTCGAGGCGGAAGTCGTCGAGCTCCGGCTCATCGCCGAACACACGCCGCGATACAACCGCAGATCACGACCCCCCCGGAGCCAGACGTGGGTGAAGCTGACCACCGAACGCTTCCCGCGACTGTCGATGGTCCGGTCGCTTCGAAACGATGATGCGCTGTATCTCGGACCGTACCGATCCCGCAAGACAGCGGAGGTCGTCGTCCACGCGATCTGGGACGCCGTCCCTATCCGGCGGTGCAATACGACCGGCACGACCCGCTCCGCGTCGTGTTCCTACGGGCAGCTCGGCACCGCGTTGTGCCCGTGTGACGGCTCCGTCGACGACGTGGAGTATCAGGCGGTAGTCGATCAGGTCCGCAACGGCATCGACGGTGACCCCGCTCTGATGCTCGACGTACTAAGCGAGAGGATGTCACGCCTCGCCCGGGATCAGCGGTTCGAGAACGCGGCTGAGGTGAGAGACCGTTACCAGTCATTGGCCCGATCGCTCGAGCGTCGTAGGGCCTGGCAATCACTCTCGGCAGCGGGAACCCTGTGGGCCGAAGACGCCGCCGGTGACGGGGTCGCGATCCGTCACGGCCGCCTCGTTGGATCATGGAACACTCGGTCACAGCCACCGCTTGTCGCCGCCGAGGATCCCACCGAGGAGCCGACCCAAACTCCCGATTCCGTGCAGACCGCCGAGGAAGCTCACCTGATCTGGCGCTGGCTCGAACGAGAGGGTGTCACCATCATGCAGAGCACCGGGGTGCTGGCACTTCCCATCCGAGAGGTCCCCAGTCTTGCGTGATCACGCGATACTCGCCCCCGGAGGGACCGGTTCGTCCGGCCCGAGGAGCACCACTCCGTCCGGCGCGACCACGCCGAGGACGAGGACGTCGGACCGGAACCCCCCAACGCGAATCGCTCCGAACCCGGTGACGACCACAACTTGGCGACCGATCAGACCCTCGACTTCGTATCGCTCCGTGATCTTCGCCGACGACTGGACCGGCGCCTCAGCTCCTATGTCGATCCACAGCCGGTAGGCCGGTTCGCGGGCTCCGGTGTTGTGGTCCGCACGCACGATGGTGCCGACGCGGATGCCCAGCGAATCGAAGTCGTTCATGTCCGGCGTTTCGTTCATCCCACCACGCTACCTTTGCGCCATGCGTTTCATCATCCGACCAGGCTCCGACCCCGTGGCACGCGCCGACGCGACGCTGCTGGCGGCAATGGGCCTCCCCGGCGGCGGAATCGTCGCCCTCGGTAAAACCCATTGCATGGTGTCACCCGGCGACGTCCCGGGACCGAATGCGCTCACCGTGGGACCGTTGGTTCGTGACAACGCCGACGTCACGCTCGGCACTTCGATCGACGTCGTGCGTACCGTCGTGCCTCAAGCTCGCCGAGTCATCGTCGTCGGCGGAGAGCGCCTCGACGCGCGCCACCTCGCCCGCTCACTCCAGGGAAACGTGGTATCCGTCGGCGACCGGATCGCCGTACACGGCTCCTACGGCGAGCGCGATGAGGAAGAACGCGTCGTACGTGTTGTGTCGGTCGAACCCGGCCCTGCGGGAACCGTCGGCGATCGCACCGTGGTCCACGACTCCGAGGACGTGGCCCCCGACGTGGCGGCACAGCCGTCGGGACGGCCGTCCGGCGAGTCACTCTCAACCGCCGACGCCCTTCTGACCGGTCTCGACACCGAACTCGAAACCCTTGTCGGTTGGATCACCCTGCTCACATCCCGGTCCGACCTTCCCGGTTCGTGGGGTCTTCCGTCGGTCGCCGGAGTAATCGTCGAGGGCCCTGCCGGATGCGGTCGATCGGAACTCGTCGCGGCCGCCGCTCAGGAGGCCGGCGTCGCCGTTCGAGAGGTCTCGCTCGACCTCGTCTTCAAGCCTGAACGTCTGCTGACTCTGCTCGAGAGAGCCGTGAAGGACAGCGTGTCACCCGTGGTCTTGTTCGTCGACCGCCTCGACGCCGTTGCCGGCAGCGACGGGATGTTCAAGAATCAAGTGGCCGCAATCATGCGGTGGTTTCTCGACGCCGTCGCACAGCGACCCGGCATGGTGTGTGTCCTCGGAGTTCACTCGACCGCCGCCCTCGGAGACGAGCTGGCGAAGACTCCTCTCCTTCCTCGATCACTCTCGGTTCCGCCGCCCGATCTCGAACGGCGCCGGCGTCTCTTCCAGGCAGCGCTGGCTCGGGTCCCAACCACCGAGATCGACTTTGATCGCCTCGCGTCCAGAACCGCCGGTTTCTCCGGAGCAGATGTCGTATCGGCCGTGCTTCAGGCGTCGGCAGGAGCGGCAGGATCCGGCGATCCAGTCGCACACGAGACGTTGGAGGCCGCGATCGACGCGACAACGCCGTCCCTCGGTGCCACATCGTCCGGCGAGATCCCCGGGTACGGATTCGACCGCGTCGCAAACCTGAGCGACGTGAAACAGCGGTTGACCGAGTCTGTGATCTGGCAGATGGAGGATCCCGATCGGTTCACCCGACTCGGTATCGAGCCACCGCGGGGTCTCCTTCTCTACGGACCTCCCGGCACCGGTAAGACCTACGTCATCAGGGCTCTTGCTCATGAATCGGGAGCAGCGTTCTTCCCGATCAAGGGCGCCGAATTGCTCGACAAGTGGGTCGGCGAGTCCGAGCGAGCCGTCCGAGAGGTCTTCGCCCGTGCCCGCGCCGTCGCCCCCGCCATCCTCTTCTTCGACGAAATCGACGCACTCGCACCTATTCGCGGCAACTCGACCAATTCGGTCACAGACTCTGTCGTCGCGGCGCTCCTCACCGAAATGGACGGCGTGTCGGAACGCGGTGACGTCTTCGTGATCGGAGCAACAAACCGACGCGATCTCATCGACCCGGCGCTGCTGCGGCCGGGGCGCCTCGAGGTCCACCTCCGACTGGGCCTCCCTGCGCCGGAAGCGCGACAGGCATTCTTCGACATCAGTGATGTGCCGTTCGCCGACGATGTTGATCTCGATGACCTTGTGCGGCGCACCGAGGGCTATTCGTTCGCGGAACTCTCCGGCCTGCTGCGTGAAGCGGCGCTCATCGCCCTGCGGAACGATCCGTCGGCTATCACCGTCGATGCCGCGGGACTAGACACGGCGATAACGTCAACGGGCGCCCCTGTCGATCACTCTGAGTAGGGAAGCAGTTGCTGATGGCAACCGTCGGCGTCTCGGAGACACTCCCAAACACCGGGGCAGACGCAACTCAACTCGCGTTGGTGGCTCTGCTGCTGATCAGCCTGGGAATCGGCGCGATCTGGATCATCCGCCGCCGCCACGACGGCTGAGCACCACAAGACGACACGAGGATGAGCGGGGCGATCGTTCGATCGCTCCGGCCTGGTGACTAGTCACCCTGCGGGATAGTGGTTGATTCTGGTCGACCACTCTGTGTAGGGGTACGGTTACTCACAGAACACTCATCACATCACTCCTGAGCGCACAAGGGCGCAGGTGGGGACTTGGTGAACTGTTCGCATCGGTCGAGCGTTTGTATGCGCCCCTCCGATGATCGAGAAGGGAAATGGGCTGCGACGGTGCCTGGGCTAGGCACGACGGCGGCTGGGGGTCACCACGGTGGCACCACAACGAGAGGTGGAGGTAACAGGTGTTTCCTGTGGCGCTGTCCCGCGCAAATGGCGGGCAAATCCGAAGAATCCTGATCGTCGCTCTTGCGACCCTGTTGTTGATCGGCGTCACCACCATCATCCCGAACGCCCCGGGCACGAGCGAGGCGCGTGCGCCGCCGCTTGGGTCGGCAACTCACTCAAGAAGCACGAAGTGTGGGATCCCGCACCGGCGACCTCGGACTGGGTTCCGGGGCATCCAAAGGGATACACCGAGGGCGAGACTGCGGCTTTTCGCGTGACAATCGATGCAAGCGCGGGTGAACAACTCATGTTCCATGCCTGCCTCGACTTCGACGATTCCGGCGCCTACGCATTCACCGATATCGACCCATGGAACTCGTCCCACACGGGTATGACACCTCCGCCGGCAATTGGCGACCTCACCGGTGATGTATCTCCAGGGTTCAACGGAGCCGGGCTGACTATCAATTCGGCTACATCGCTTGGAGAGGGAGGCGGGCTCTGCCCAGCCAACTACCTGGGGTGGGAGATCATCTTCACGATGACGGCAACGGGAAACGCGTACGTCGTCTACGGCGGGCACATCGCGGCACCGGGTGATCCTCTCCCCGGTGGCGGGACGGTTCCCGACGGCCAGGGGGCCGCTTCCGCTTCTGGCGTGTTTCAGGCGCGTGTCGAGACCGACGGCGGCGGCGACAAGACCGTGAACTTCAGTCCGGACGATATCACGCCCCTTGTTCCCGGCATCGATATCGAGAAGTACACGAACGGCGTGGATGCGGATACACCAACCGGACCGATGATCCCGGCCGGCAACACCGTGACCTGGACCTACGTCGTCACCAATACCGGCCAAACGGATCTCACCGGCATCACGGTCACCGATAGTGATATCGGTCCGATCACTTGCCCCGTCGACACCCTGGCTCCAGGAGCCTCAACGACATGCACCGCAACCGGTGTCGCGATCGCCGGCCAATACGCCAACGAAGGCACCGCCACCGGCACCGACCCGCTCGGAACGACACACGACGACACCGACCCGTCGCACTACTACGGGACCGTGACCGGCGGCATCGATATCGAGAAGTACACGAACGGCGTGGATGCGGATACACCAACCGGACCGATGATCCCGGCCGGCAACACCGTGACCTGGACCTACGTCGTCACCAACACGACGAATGTGGATCTCACCGGCATCACGGTCACCGATAGTGATATCGGTCCGATCACTTGCCCCGTCGACACCCTGGCTCCAGGAGCCTCAACGACATGCACCGCAACCGGTGTCGCGATCGCCGGCCAATACGCCAACGAAGGCACCGCCACCGGCACCGACCCGCTCGGAACGACACACGACGACACCGACCCGTCGCACTACTACGGGACCGTGACCGGCGGCATCGATATCGAGAAGTACACGAACGGCGTGGATGCCGATACACCAACCGGACCGATGATCCCGGCCGGCAACACCGTGACCTGGACCTACGTCGTCACCAACACGACGAATGTGGATCTCACCGGCATCACGGTCACCGATAGTGATATCGGTCCGATCACTTGCCCCGTCGACACCCTGGCTCCAGGAGCCTCAACGACATGCACCGCAACCGGTGTCGCGATCGCCGGCCAATACGCCAACGAAGGCACCGCCACCGGCACCGACCCGCTCGGAACGACACACGACGACACCGACCCGTCGCACTACTACGGGACCGTGACCGGCGGCATCGATATCGAGAAGTACACGAACGGCGTCGATGCGGATACACCAACCGGACCGATGATCCCGGCCGGCAACACCGTGACCTGGACCTACGTCGTCACCAACACGACGAATGTGGATCTCACCGGCATCACGGTCACCGATAGTGATATCGGTCCGATCACTTGCCCCGTCGACACCCTGGCTCCAGGAGCCTCAACGACATGCACCGCAACCGGTGTCGCGATCGCCGGCCAATACGCCAACGAAGGCACCGCCACCGGCACCGACCCGCTCGGAACGACACACGACGACACCGACCCGTCGCACTACTACGGGACCGTGACCGGCGGCATCGATATCGAGAAGTACACGAACGGCGTCGATGCCGATACACCAACCGGACCGATGATCCCGGCCGGCAACACCGTGACCTGGACCTACGTCGTCACCAACACGACGAATGTGGATCTCACCGGCATCACGGTCACCGATAGCGATATCGGTCCGATCACTTGCCCCGTCGACACCCTGGCTCCAGGAGCCTCAACGACATGCACCGCAACCGGTGTCGCGATCGCCGGCCAATACGCCAACGAAGGCACCGCCACCGGCACCGACGCTGCTGGCAACTCCGTCGGCGACACCGACCCGTCGCACTACTACGGCGTCAATAGCGGCATCGACATCGAGAAGTACACGAACGGCGTCGATGCGGATACACCAACCGGACCGATGATCCCGGCCGGCAACACCGTCGATTGGGTCTACCTGGTGCAGAACACCGGAAACGTTGCACTCACCGACATCGCCGTTGACGACAATGTCCCTGGTGTCGATCCGGTCTACTCAGCCGGTGACACCAACAGCAACAACAAACTCGACCCGGGCGAGATCTGGGTCTATCACGCAACCGGTGTCGCAACCGCCGGTCAATACGCCAACGAAGGCACCGCCACCGGCACCGACCCGCTCGGAACGACATCCGACATGGATCCGTCGCACTACTACGGGGTTGAAGGTGAACTCACCCTGGAGAAGGCGACGAACGGCGTCGATGCCGATACACCAACCGGACCAATGATCCCGACCGGCAACACCGTGACATGGACCTACGTCGTCACCAACGGCTCAAACGCCCCGGTATCCGACATATCGGTCACCGATAGCGATATCGGTCCGATCACTTGCCCCGTCGACACCCTGGCTCCAGGAGCCTCAACGACATGCACCGCAACCGGTGTCGCGATCGCCGGCCAATACGCCAACGAAGGCACCGCCACCGGCACCGACGCTGCTGGCAACTCCGTCGGCGACACCGACCCATCGCACTACTACGGCGTCAATAGCGGCATCGACATCGAGAAGTACACGAACGGCGTCGACGCGGATACACCAACCGGACCAATGATCCCGGCCGGCAACACCGTCGATTGGGTCTACCTGGTGCAGAACACCGGAAACGTTGCACTCACCGACATCGCCGTTGACGACAATGTCCCTGGTGTCGATCCGGTCTACTCAGCCGGTGACACCAACAGCAACAACAAACTCGACCCGGGCGAGATCTGGGTCTATCACGCAACCGGTGTCGCAACCGCCGGTCAATACGCCAACGAAGGCACCGCCACCGGCACCGACCCGCTCGGAACGACATCCGACATGGATCCGTCGCACTACTACGGGGTTGAAGGTGAACTCACCCTGGAGAAGGCGACAAACGGCGTCGATGCCGATACACCAACCGGACCAATGATCCCGACCGGCAACACCGTGACATGGACCTACGTCGTCACCAACGGCTCAAACGCCCCGGTATCCGACATATCGGTCACCGATAGCGATATCGGTCCGATCACTTGCCCCGTCGACACCCTGGCTCCAGGAGCCTCAACGACATGCACCGCAACCGGTGTCGCGATCGCCGGCCAATACGCCAACGAAGGCACCGCCACCGGCACCGACGCTGCTGGCAACTCCGTCGGCGACACCGACCCATCGCACTACTACGGCGTCGATTCATCGATCGACCTCATCAAGACGGGGGCGTTTGGACTCGGTGACGACGGTCTGGCGAATCCGGGAGACACGATCACCTACGAGTTCGAGGTGACCAACACCGGCAATGTGACCCTCACCGACATCGACGTCGAGGACCTCAACCTCGGACAGGGCGCGGTCGCGTGCCCACATTCCAGCCTTGCGGTTGGCGAGTCGATGACGTGCACGGCGGAGTACCTCGTCACCCAGAGCGACATCACGGCAGGAAGCGTTCAGAACTGCGCGCTTGCGTCGGGCCTCGACCCGATCGAGGATGCGGTCACGGACGAAGACTGCTTCGAAACGGTGATCGGCCAGGTGCCGTTGATTGATGTGGTGAAGAGTGCTGAGCCTGGGATCATTCCGGTTGGTGAAGCAACCGAGGTGACGTGGACGATTGTGGTGTCCAACACCGGGAACGTGCCACTGTCCGATGTTATGATCACCGACGCTCTCGTTGCGTCGTGTGACCTGACCATCGGGGACCTCGCCGTCGCAGCGTCCACCACCCAGACGTGCACCTCGACGCACACCCCCGACAGCATGTCATGGACGTTCACCAACGTCGCAGTCGCGACCGGAGTTGGACCAGACGGAACCCCCGTCACCGCCAACGACGACGCCAAGCTCGCACCGATCGAAGTACTCGGCACCGCACAACTTGGCGACACGGTCTGGCAGGACACCAACAAGAACGGCATCCAGGACTCCGGAGAACCCGGTATCAACGGAGCACGCGTCGTACTCACCAACGCCGAAGGCACCGTCGTGGGCACCGCAACAACCGCCAAGGGACCATGGGACGGCTGGTACAAGTTCGTCGGCCTCGACGCCGGCCGCTACACCGCCACCCTCGACACAACATCGGTCTCAGGAGCACTCACCACCGCAGGAGCGTTCACCATCGACCTCGTGGAAGGCCAGGAATACCTCCTCGCCGACTTCGGCGTCGCCGAAACACTCCCAAAGACCGGAACAGACTCCGGGGTTCTCGTGTGGCTCGGCATCGGATTGCTGGTGCTCGGCGGTCTGGCAATCGCCGCAACCCGCAGACGCGGGTTCGAACAGGAGTAACAACGACGAAGGGGGTGGAAACGGTGGGGCGACCACACGGTCGCCCCACCGACGCGCCTCGGCTACTCCCGGAGCGAAACCCGTGCGACGGCATCCTCAAACGTGAATCGACGCTCGTAGAGCGCCCGACCGACCACCACCGCATCCGCGCCGAGCTCGACGAGGGCTTCCAGGTGATCGAGAGAACCCACACCACCTGATGCGATGAGGTGGCACTCGGGAGCGGCCGACCGGAACCGGGAGAGGAGTGCGAGGTCCGGACCGGTCATCATCCCGTCGGTCTCGATGCCCGTGGCGAGCACCGAAGACAGGCCGAGGGCCAGCACGCGATCGAGTGCCTCGTCGGCGTCCACACCTTCGTCTCTCCAACCACTCCCCCGCGCACGGCCTTGGCGAACATCGATTCCAGCCACGATGGCGTCGGCGTCGACGCGGGAGACGAACTTCGCGGCGTTGTCGTCGAGCAGCGCACTCCCCACAACGATGCGTGAGAGCCCGGCGTGAAGAGCCGCCTCGGCAGCATCGGGGGTGCGGATGCCGCCCCCGTACTGGATCGGGATGCTGAGAGACCCCAACCGCATGATCAACCCGAAGTCCGGGACACCCGAACGTGCGGCTTCGAGGTCTACGACATGCACGAGTTCCGACCCTGAGGCGGCCCAGTCCTCCACGACGGCGATGGGATCGCCCGAGTATCGGGTGACGGCGTCGTAGTCACCCCGTGCCAGCCGAACGGCCATGCCGTCGAGGACATCGACCGCCGGTATCACCTGCATCGTGTGTTCCCATCTGTCGTATTGTGTTAAGACGTTAATACACCTACGCTCTCGTTACCAACAAGGAGCGACATGCCACCCGATACCACCGACGAATGGAGAACTCCGTCGACCGACGCCCTCTTCGACGCCGTGAAGAGACTCGAGAGCCGGGACGAACTCCAGCGCTTCTTCCGAGACCTGTGCACCCGGCACGAACTCGAGGAATTGAGCGCTCGGTGGGCCGTCGTCCAATTGCTCGATGACGGCCTCTCCTACCGGAGGATCGCCGAGGCGACGGGAGTGTCGACGACGACCGTCACCCGAATCAACGACTGGCTGAATCACGGGACGGGTGGATACCGCACTGCCCTCCATCGATTGAAGGATGCGCAGGCGTGAATCTCCGAATCGCAGTCCCGACAAAGGGACGCCTCGCCGAGCCAAGTGCCGAGCTCCTTCGCCGCGCCGGCATTCGGTTTGAACGCAGCGACCGCGCCCTCTCGGTGACCGCACGATCAGCGCCGGTTGAGCTGCTGTTCGTCCGATCCGACGATGTAGCAGAGCTGGTGGCCGACGGTGTTGCCGCTCTTGGAATCACGGGATACGACCTGTTGGGCGAGTCGGGTTTCGACCTAGATTCCGTCATGCCGCTGGGATACGGCCGCTGCACCTTGACCGTCGCCGTCCCTGAGGACTCACCTATTGAGCATTCCGCCGGACTTGAGGGTAAGCGGGTCGCAACGTCGCACCCGAGAACGGTCACCGACTATTTCAGCTCGCTCGGTGTTGAGATCGAGACCGTCGCAATGCGAGGATCCGTCGAGGTTGCGACCAAACTCGACGTGGCCGATGGCATTGCAGACCTCGTCTCTACGGGGAGCACGATGCTGGTCAACGGGCTCCGCCCGATCGAGAGTGTCCTCGAGTCGGAGGCGGTTCTGGTCGTACCCGCCGGCGTTCCACTCTCCGATACAGCACAGACGGTGATCACGATGGTCGGAGCCGTCGTTGCTGCCCGCTCGAGACGCTACGTGCTCATGAACGCCCCACGTGAGATCGTCCCTCGTATCGAGGAGATCATCCCCGGCATCGAGGCTCCCAGTGTGGTCCCACTCGCTCACAACGGCATGGTGGCGGTGCATTCCGTCGTGGAAGCCGACCGTCTATGGCAGATCCTCCCCAAACTCCGCGCCGCAGGCGCATCGGGCATCCTGGTGCTCCCCGTCGAGCAGATGATCGCATGAGCATGCGCAGCGTCACACTCGCCGAACTCGATCAGGCTGACTACCGGGCGCTGACACGCCGTTCGGCCGTGCCGGATCCATCCGTCCGGGTGGCGGCCGCAGAGATCGTCGATCGAGTACGCCTCGGTGGCGACACCGCTCTGCTTGCCGCGAACAGAGAATACGGAGGCGGTCCGGCGATCGGTTCGGTACGTGTTCCAACCGAGGCGATTGGAGCGGCTTTCGGCGCTGTTGGGCCCGTCACCCGCCAAGCATTGAAGGCAGCCGCCGAGAACATCCGGATCGTTCACGAACGTCAACGACCGATGGATGACCGCGTCGAGGTTGTGCCGGGTGTCGTCGTCGAACGCCGATGGTCCCCGGTCACCCGCGCCGGCGTATACGTGCCTGGCGGACGCGCTGCCTACCCGTCTTCGGTGCTCATGGGGGTTGTACCCGCCCAGGTGGCCGGTGTGCAAGAGATCGCCGTGGTGAGTCCCAGCGGAGACCATGGCGCCGTCCACCCCCTCGTCCTGGCGGCGTGTGCGCTTCTCGGAGTCGACGAGGTCTATGCCACCGGTGGCGCACAAGCGATCGGCGCCCTTGCCCACGGAACCGAGACGATCGAACCCGTCGACCTCATCGTTGGTCCCGGAGGGCCCTGGGTCACCGCAGCGAAGCTGGCGGTATATGGCGTGTGCGGTGTCGACCTCCCAGCCGGGCCGAGCGAAGCACTCATCGTCATCGACGCGACCGCGGATCCGGCCGTCGCAGCTGCCGACCTCTTGTGCCAGGCAGAACATGGACCCGACTCTCCGGTTGTCCTGGTTTCCGACGACGAAGGCACGCTCGACGCCGTCCTCACCGAGGCGGCGCTGCAACTCGTCCACCTCGAACGAGCGGAGCTCATCAAGAGCTCTCTCGATCGGGTACGGCATGGCCGTCCTCGCCCCGGACCTGGACGCTGCACTCGAGTTCGCAGAGGCATGGGCCCCGGAGCATCTCACGGTCCAAACAGCGAACGCGTCCCGCGACGCCGAACGCGTTCGCTCCGCCGGGTCCGTGTTCGTTGGACGCTGGACGCCGGAGTCGGCCGGTGACTACGCCACCGGGGCGAACCACGTGCTCCCGACCGGTGGACTGGCGCGGTCCTACGGCCCGCTGGCCGTTGAGAACTTTGGTTCGTGGCGGCAGGTCCAGGAGCTCACGAGGGAGGGGCTCGAGTCCATCGCTCCAACAATTCGCGACCTCGCAACCTCCGAGGGGCTGACCGCCCACGCCCGCTGCGTCGAGGCGCGATTCGAGGAGCAGCGATGACCACCAAACGCTACGTCTGGCAGGCGACGACTGCCGAGATCGCCGAACGTTTCGGCATCGACCGCGATCGTGTGGTCCGCTTCGACCAGAACACGTCCCCCGATCCAACCGATTGGACAGCCCCGTTTGTGCCGCCCGACCTGCCGGACCTCAACGAGTACCCGGCGGCGTCCTATCGCCCACTCCGCGAATCGGCCGCCCGATATGCCGGGGTGAGACCGGAGGAGGTGGTTCCAGGTGCCGGAGTCGACGAGCTGATCATCCTTGCTGCTCGGGCCTTCCTTCCGCCGGGCGGCCGTGCGCGGGGATACACACCGACCTATCCGCTCTATCAGATCGCAACCGAACAACAGGGAGCGACGTTCGAGGGGTTGTCGGGCGCTCCGCCAGGGTCGAGTCACAGCAGCGACCTCACGTGGATCTGCGTCCCCAACAATCCAACCGGGGATCGTCTGCCCGATGTGACGATCGAACGAATCATCACATCGTCACCTGGGATCGTGGTTCTCGATGCCGCGTACGCCGAGTTCACCAACGACCGGTGGGGATCGTGGATCGACCGATTCGACAGTCTTCTGGTGCTCCACACCCTCTCGAAAGGGTTCGGCCTTGCCGGGATCCGGGTGGGCTACGCGATCGGGAACAGCGAGCTGATCGACGCCATCGATCGAGTACGACCGCCCGGGAGCATCTCCACAGTCTCGAATACGCTCGCCATTGCTGCGCTCTCGAATCCCGACCGCATGCGCCGTTCCGTGGAGGGCCTGATCGTGGAACGCGAACGACTCGCTGATCGACTCACCGAGCTGGGTCTCGACGTGGCGCCTTCCGAGGCCAATTTCCTGCTCGCTCACGTCGGCCCCGAAGCGCAGGCTCTTGCCGCAGGCCTGATGCGTGAGGGTCTAGTTGTGCGGGAGTTTCCACACATCCCAGAACTCATCGACTACCTCCGTTTCACCGTCCGATCTCCAACGGACGATGACCGACTCGTCAACACTATCGAAAGGATTCGCTCATGAACCGAAGGGCCACGGTCTCGCGAACGACCAAGGAGACCAACGTTGAGGTCACCATCGACCTCGACGGCACGGGAGTGGCCGATATCGCCACCGGCGTCGGTATCTACGACCACCTCCTGACCTCGCTCGCCCACCACGGCATGATCGATCTCACGATCCGTACTGGTGGCGATCTCCACGTCGACGAGCACCACACGGTTGAGGACACCGCGCTTGTCCTTGGATCAGCAATCGACGAGGCGTTGGGCGACCGTTCCGGTATCACGCGGTTTGCGAGCGCGGCGGTACCCATGGATGAAGCCATTGCCAGTTGCGTAATCGACGCCGGCGGACGTCCGTACGCCGTTTTCGATCTGCAATTCGTCGGCGAGCGGATCGGGGTGATGGGGACGCAGATGATTCCCCATGCCCTCGAATCGCTCATCCGCACCAGTCGATCGACGGTGCACCTCAGCGCTCAGGGAGCGAACGACCACCACATTGCAGAGGCGGCGTTCAAGGCCTTCGGCATTGCCCTACGCGGAGCCGTCACCCTCGATCCCCGCAGAGTCGGCGTCCCATCCACCAAAGGTACGTTGTGACCCGTCTCGCGGTCATTGACCACGGAGCCGGCAACCTCGTCTCGATCCAGCGGGCACTCGAAGTTGTGGGCGGCGATCCGAGGATCGCCGAGAACCCGGCCGATCTCGTCGGTGCCGACGCCATCGTCCTCCCGGGCGTCGGGGCTACCGGTGCCGCCATGGCGCGGCTCGAGGCGCAGGATTTGGTTGAACCCCTGAGGTCGTGGGACGGCCCCCTGCTCGGGATCTGTGTCGGGATGCAACTCCTCTTCGACCGGTCGGATGAGGATGGCGGGAACTGCCTTGGGCTTGTCCCGGGGTCGGTTCAGGCGATCAGCGGCCGACCACTCCCCCACATGGGCTGGAACGATGTGTGGACGTCTGACGATCCGATCTTTGACGGCGTAGCGCCCGGCTCGTTGTTCACCTTCGTCCACTCCTATGCCGCGGTGCCCGACGATCCGGCCATTGTTACGGCAACGAGCGACCACGGCGGTCGTTTCGTGGCAGCGGTGCGCGACCGAACCTGCATCGGGCTTCAATTCCACCCGGAGCGAAGCGGCGCATCTGGTCTTCGGGTGCTCGAGAACTTCGTTGGAGAAGTGCGCCGTGCTGCGTAGCCGCATCATCCCCTGTCTCGATGTCGCGAACGGCCGCGTGGTCAAGGGCGTCCAGTTCGTGAACCTGACCGATGAGGGCGACCCCGTGGAACTCGCAGCCCGCTACACCGCCGACGGTGCAGACGAGATCTGCTTTCTCGACATCACCGCTTCGTACGAGAACCGCGGCACGCTCCTCGACATCGTGCGGCGTACGGCGGAGCACGTCTTCGTTCCCCTCACCGTCGGAGGCGGCGTCCGGGCCGTCGAGGACATGCGAGCCGTTCTCCGTGCGGGTGCCGACAAGGTGACAGTCAATACGGCTTCGATCGACCGGCCGAACCTGATCAACGAGTGTTCGACTGCGTTCGGCGCCCAGTGTGTCGTGGTAGCCGTCGACGCACGGCGGTCGAACGGTTCGTGGGAGGTCTACACCCACGGAGGTCGGAAACCGACCGGCATCGACGCCATCGCGTGGATCCGCGACGTCACCGAGCGCGGCGCAGGCGAGATTCTCCTCACTTCCATGGACCGTGACGGGACCAAGGACGGATACGACCTCCCGCTCCTCGAAGCCGCCCGCGCCGCAACCTCGGTTCCGATCGTTGCGTCCGGTGGAGCCGGATCCCCAGTCCGACCTCGTCGCCGCCCTCCAGCCCGGCCGTGCCGATGCCGCGCTCGCGGCATCGATCTTCCATCGATCCGAGTACCCGATCCCGGTCGTCAAGGAGTCGCTTGCAGAAGCCGGCATCCCGATGCGCATTGTGGAGGTTGCATGACCATCGAACCCGCCTACGACGAACGGGGGCTTGTTCCGGTCGTCGTCCAGGACGTGAACACCGGCGACGTCCTGATGCTCGCCTACGCGAACAAGGCCAGCCTCGAGGAAACGGCATCGACGGGACGGATGACGTTCTGGAGCCGCAGCCGGGGTGTCCTCTGGGAGAAAGGCGAGACGAGCGGAAACACGATGAGTGTGGTCGACATGCGTCTCGACTGCGATGCCGACACCCTGCTCGTCCGTGTCGAACCCGCCGGCCCTGCGTGCCACACGGGCGCCACGACGTGTTTCGATCCGGTCGACGCCCCAGCCCACGAACGCCGCGACGACGGCGGTCTGTCATCGCTGTGGGCCACGATCACGTCACGGGCCGCCGAGCGGCCACCCGGCTCGTACACGACGACGTTGCTGGACGGCGGCGTCGACGCGTGCAGCCGAAAGGTCACCGAGGAAGCCACCGAAGTGCTGATGGCAGCGAAGGATCACGAGGCAGGCACCGGCTCCATGGATCGGATCGTCGAGGAGTCCGCGGACCTGGTGTACCACCTCCTCGTCCTCCTTGCAGAACGGGGCGTCGATCTTGAGGACGTCGAGGCCGAACTCAACCGCCGAGCCGGTTGAAGGGTCACGGAGGTACGCTCTCGTTCGTGTTCCGGGTCGCTCTCACCATGTTTGCCATCGCGTTGCTCACAGCCGCGTGCTCATCGAGCGAACCGGTCGAGGGGATCGAACCTCCGTCACCCGTGACGAGTGAAGAGCTGCAGATCCTCCTGACCGAATCGACCGAGCCCGTCGTCGTCAACGTCTGGGCTTCATGGTGCACACCGTGCCGGTCTGAGGCACCGCTGATCGGCCGTGCCGCCACCGCATACGCCGACGACGTGCTCTTCATCGGACTCGACGTGCGCGACACCCCCGAGGGTGCCACCGCCTTCATCGCCGAGTTCTTCCCCGATGCGCCAATCTCCCATCTTTCCGATGCTTCCGGACAGGTCCCAACAGATCTTGGCGGGTCACGGGGCGTCCCCCTCACATTCTTCTATCGGGCAGGAGGCGAACTCTCGTACCTGCACTTCGGCGTCATCGACGAACGCACGCTGGCCCTGCAGATCGATGAGTTGGTGAACGGCTGATGGAATTCACCCTGCTCGCCGCCGCGGCCGTTGCGGGGGCTGCGGCATACGTCATGCTGTGGTGGGAGGCGAAACACGGCAACGCCGCCCGGTGTACCGGGAACCTCTGGGAGATCGGCCTCGTCTCGACCGTCGCCGGCATCTTCATTGGCCGGATCGTCGCGATGCTGATTGACGGTGTGAACCCGATCGCCCACCCGATGGACGTCATCCTCGTGCGCTCGGGTGTCTCCACCGTCGGTGCGTCACTTGGCGCGGCGGCCGTGTTTGTCCTTCAGGCCAGGAGAAGCACGATCACCATGGCAGACGGCATCTCCGCAGCAGCGCTCGCCGGCCTGGCTGGGTGGCACGCAGGGTGTCTCGTTCGCGGCACGTGTCTCGGGACGGCATCGGACCTCCCGTGGGCAATCGCTCAGGCGGGGAGTGAGTGACGCGCCACCCGGTCGGCATCTACGCGGCCCTCCTGCTCGGAGCGGCGGCGATTGGCCTCGCCTGGTGGAAGGCCTACCGTCGACCGCCGCGCAGGTGCTCCCGCTGCGCTCGCTGTGATAGCAGCCGCAGGGACCCGCCTCATCGTCGAACCGCTCCAACCGTCCATTTCAGGCGGACCCGTGTGGTTCTACGCCACAGGACTCGTGATTGGAATCGTGGCGCTCGTCTGGTCGGTGGTGCGCCGCTAGCGGCTACGCACCGAGCGCGACAAGCTCGTCAAGCGCAGCGCGCAGCTTCTCTTCGCCCGCAGCTCCGAACCAATTGCCGACCTCGATGTCGTTCCCGGTAATCAGGAACGAGACCGGCTGGCCTCGAACACCGTAGAGATTCCAGACGCTCTCATCGAGGCCCCAATTCACATTTGACAGGAGCTGATCGGCTTGCGCCTTCGTGGAGGCGAGATCGGACTGCCCGGCAACCGCGATGAACCGGACCGAATCGGCATAGTCGGGTGCCACTGAATCGATGACAGGCAACTCCTGTCGGCAGGTGCTTCACCACTCGGCCCAGAAGACGATGTACACCGGCTTCTGCTCGGCCGAGAGCGTGAACTCGCTTCCGTCGTTGAGCGTCATGGTGAAGTCGGGAGCCGGAGGTCCATCGACGGGTGCGGCCGTTTCCGGCGGTGCCTCGGACTCGGGCACGGTATCCGTCTCGGACGGAGCGGTGTCTGGAACGGTGGTTGCCGATGTCGACACGTCGGGTTCGGACTGAGCCACGGCGGTCGTCGATGATGCCTCGACGGCCGGCGTGGCCGCATCGGTGCCGCTCGAGCACGAAACAACCACGACGGCGAGCGCCGCTATCAGGACTATTGGTCTCCGCATGCAGCCACCGTACCCGCAGCGACGGCGTATGGGGACGTTTCTAGGCGTGGCTCTCGGTGAAGGCGATCGAACGTTCGAGCACCGCGCGTGCGTCTCCCGAGTCGATCGCCTCACGTGCGAGATCTACCGCTTCGAGGAATCCGTCGGCGAGGCCGGAGACCACAATGGCGGGGGCTGCGTTGACCACGGCAATATCCCGCTTCGGTCCCGGGCGACCGTCGAGAATCGAACGCAAGATCACGGCGTTCTCCTCGACCGTTCCACCCTTCAGATCGTCCAACGCGGCACGTTTGACACCGAAGTCCTCAGGGGTGAACTCGGCGGTGGTCACCTCGCCGTCCCGGAGCCGGTAGATGAACGATGGCCCGGTGGTGGTCAGCTCGTCCAGACCGTCCTCACCGTAGAAGACGAATGCCCGCTCTGCTCCACGATTCCGCAGCACGTCAACCATCAGTGCTGCCATCCGGGGATCGGACGTTCCAACAGACAGCCGGCTCGCACCGGCGGGGTTGGTGAGTGGTCCGAGGAAGTTGAAGACGGTTCGGATGCCGAGCGACGATCGCACGCCACCGGCGTGGCGCATCGCCGGGTGATATCGGGGAGCGAAGAAGAAGCCAAAACCTACCTCACGCACCATCGCGGCTGTGACGTCCGGCTCCATCTCGAGGTTGAAGCCGAGTGCCTCGAGCACATCCGCAGAACCGGTCTTCGATGAAGCGGCACGGTTCCCGTGTTTGGCGATCTTCACACCGACACCGGCAGCAATGAACGCCGCCGTGGTCGAGATATTGAACGTCCCGGATTGATCACCACCCGTCCCGACCGAGTCAACAACCGGCTCCCCCACGTCCACTCGCACCGAGGCATCCACCATGGCATTAACGAGGCCCGTCATCTCCTCGGCGGTCTCACCCTTCGCTCGCAACGCCACGAGCAGCGCTGCGATCTGGGGTTCGGATGCGTCGCCGGCCATGATTTCGGCCATCACCTCGTACGCCTCGTCGCGTGTGAGGTCAGAACCGGATATCAACCGATTGAGGGTTGCAGGCCACGAGATGCCGGACATAGACGAAGACACTACCCGGTCAGCACGGTCCGGAGCGAAGCGGCCGCCTCGCTCGCCGCCGAGGAGAACGGCCGTGGAGGCTAGGCAGTGGCCCACACCTCGACCGCTGCGAGCATTGCTGCCATTGCTGCAGCCGCAGTGATCCTCGCCTCGATCGGACCAACCGTGCCACCACGAATGAACTGCCGAGCCAAGTCGGCCTCGAAGTG
>CAWEEG010000006.1:0-29565 GCA_963808015.1 uncultured Actinomycetota bacterium | reverse complement strand
CTGCGGCCTTGCTCTCGTTCGCGATTGTCGGAACGTTCGGGGCCGAAGTGATCGAGGCTATCGATGACGTTCCCGGAATCGACCGCGTCGGAAAGCCGACGTACCTGACCGAGGGTTTCATCGCGTTGACGAACTGGCACCAGGACCCGGGCTACGCCGCGGCGTGGATGAACCTGTGGGCCGCACTCGTCATTGCGGCGTCCGCCCGGGGGTGGGCGTTCAGCCGGTGGTGGCTGAACGCGGCGGTCGTCGGCGGTCTCGGCGCCGGGACATTCATGACGATGAGCCGAACCGGATGGCTCGGCTTTGTGGTCGCGGTGGGAGCGGCGACGCTGTTCGTCCACTTCCGCGATCGCATCCCGTGGCTGCACCTTGTGCGACTGCTCGGGGTGGCCTTCGTCGTTGGTGTGCTCCTCGTTGCCGCGTTTTGGGTTGCCGATGAACCCGGCGTCGGCACCGACCTCGCCGACGCTATGGAGTACCGGCTTTCTCAAGGCGCCTCGCTCGGTGCCCCGATCGAAGGGTTCGTCGAAGAGGGCATCGGGGCCCAGGACACCAGGTCCGTCGTGTGGCCCCGCTACGTGGAGGCCTATCAGACCCACCCGATCTCCGGCATCGGTCTCGGGGTCGGCTGGGCGACGCCGAACATGCAGGAACCGCACAACCTGTTCCTGCAGCTCCTCGGCGAGACCGGCCTACTCGGTTTGTTCGCCTTCGCTGCGGTCGTCTACATCATCGTGCGGTGGGGCGGAGGTACGATCGGGGCGATCGCACTCGTTGTTGTGGCCTCCACCGCGATGACCCAGACCGTTTTCTTCGAACCGACCTTATGGTTTTCCGGTGCTCTGTATCTTGGACATGCCGGAGTTGGCCGGACGAATCTCCATTCAAGCGACGCCTGAACGGCGCCGATAACGACGTGATGAGGGGTCTTCGTCGCTGGACCGTGGTGCTCGCGCTCGTCGGGCTGATCGTGTCGGTCGCGCCGGCTGTCAGTGCCGGTGAGATCGTCATCGCCGACGAGGTCCACAGCGGCATCTACTCCTCCGAGTTCTTCTCCTCCAGCGACTTCAATGCGCTCGGAGATGCTGCAGGCGGCCGAGCCACGTTCGGCGGAACATTCCACGACATCGCAGAGAACGATTCAGCCAGTGGCGGCTGGTCAAACACACGAGAGTTGCTCGACGAGGTCTGGCGAGGAAGGGCGACGCCCTTCGCGAGCGTGATCGTGAACGCTTCGGCCTACGCGGTTGCAGCAGGCCAGTTCGATGCGAAGATCCACGAGTGGGCGTCACACGTCGAGCAGTACCTCAACAAGGGTGAGGGCCGTAATGTCATCATCGCCCCGCTCCAGGAAGCGAACGGCAGATGGGTTCCGTTCGGATGTGATCCCGGGAACTTCAAGGGCGCGTACCGCAAGTTCGTGGACATCTTCCGCAGCCGCGGTCTCGACGAAACCAAGTGCGGTGGGCGTTCGCACCCAACGGGTGGACTTCACCGGGCTGCGGAACCTTGGCGGACTACTACCCGGGCGACGACTATGTCGACGTCCTGTCGTTCTCCGGATACAACTTCGGTACGTGCCTCTCGACGAAGTGGGAGAGCGTCGCCGAGGTGGTCGACGGCGCGATCAACGAACTGACGGCCATCAACTCGACAAAGCCGATCGTCATCACGCAGACGGCGGCGGGCCGCAACTGCGGTGGCGACCAGGCCCAGTGGGTGCGCGACCTCTTCGCACACCTCAAAGCGAAATCGAATGTCTTCGGGTTCATCTGGTTCAATCTCAACAAGGAGACCGACTGGCGTATCTGGACCGGATCGTGGGTGTCTCCCGGCTGGCAGGACGGGACGAGCACCGCGAGCTACCAATGGCCGCTGAGCGATTGGTTTGCGCCCGGCCCGCTCGTCATCGCACCTCCGACGCCCCAGACGCCGCCCTGCCCGAATGGGTCGTGTGACTCCATCGGATTGGTGAATGCAGGCGGCGAATGGCAGTTGTGGGACGGGCTGGATTCCGGATCGGGCATGGACGGGTTCTACTTCGGGAACCCCGGCGACGTTCCATTCATGGGAGATTGGGACGGAGACGGGATCGACACACCAGGGCTCTATCGGCGCTCTGACGGGTTCGTGTACCTGAGGAACTCGAATACGCAGGGGATCGCAGACACCACGTTCTTCTTCGGGAATCCCGGCGACTGGCCGCTGGTCGGCGACTTCAACGGGGACGGCAAGGACACCGTCTCGCTCTTCCACGAATCCGAGGCACGCGTCTACGTGGTGAATCGCCTGGGTGTCAACGGCGGCGGACTGGGCGCAGCCGACTACGACTTCTACTTCGGGAACCCGGGTGACGTTCCTTTTGTTGGAGACTTCGACGGCAACCGGATCGATTCCGTTGGGCTCTATCGCCAGTCGTCCGGGTTCGTGTACTTCCGGAACTCCCTGTCGACAGGGGTTGCCCACTTCGAGTTCTTCTACGGGAACCCCGGCGATGTGATCCTGGCTGGTGACTGGGACGGCAATGGCGACGACACGGTGGCGGTCTTCCGGCCCTCGGACGGCCGTGTGTATGTGAACCTGAAGAACGCACCAACGGCGGCCGACTACTACGTCTACGTGGGGTCCTATCCCAACGCCGTAACCTGGTCAAGGGGTCGTTGAGGCATGGCAGTTTCCCGACTGCTGCTCCTGCCGGCCCTCATCGTTGGGTTCGTTGTGGCTCTCGGGATTGCGCCGGCACTCGCGACAGAAGTCACGGCCGAAGAGCAGCAGTTCATCTACGACCTCAACGAAGCTCGGCGCGACCCGGCCACCTATGCCGCCGCCCACCTCTCCGGATCATTGCAGGATCTCGTGGCGAGCTACCAGGCCCGCCCACCGGTCGCCGTCGGCGACGTCATCAGTGATGCTGCTCAGCTTCGGACCGACGACATGGTTGCGTACGACTACTTCGCCCATTACAACCCGGTCACTGGATTCGGTCCAACACAGGCGCTGGCAGCGGTGGGCTACGACTGGTCGAGCTGGGGTGAGAACATCGGCCGCGGCTACCAAACCCCGCAATCGATGTTGATCGGTTTCCTCTCGTCCAACTCCGGACATCGCGAATCGGTAATGGGTCAGGGATCGATCCCGGAGACGTTCCGCGAGATCGGGGTCGGACATCACGCAGCCAGCCGCACATGGACCATCATCCTCGCCCGGCCGCGGAATACGGAACCGGCACTCACCGGTGTGGTCTACGACGACAAGAACAACAACAACCGGATGGACCTGAATGAGGGTATTGCCGGTGTCTCGGTGAGCGCGGGATCCGCAACGGTTCAGACCAACGAGGGCGGAGGGTGGTCGATTCCCATAGGTCCGGGAACATGGGAAGTCACCGCGTCGGGCGGCGGCCTTCCGAACACCCTGCGAACCTCGGCCGTGATGGCGTCGGCCAACGTGTGGGTCGACTTCGAGTCGGAGCCGCTTCCCGACCCGCGGCCCGCACCGTGCGCTGGAGCCACCTGTGATTCGGTCGGGCTGGTTGATGCGGGAAGCCAGTGGCATTTGTGGGCCAGCCCGGACGTGGGCGACGGCATGGACGCGTTCTTCTTCGGCAATCCCGGCGACGTTCCGTTCATGGGGGACTGGAACGGTGACGGAGTCGCAACGCCGGGTCTCTATCGGCAATCGGACGGCTACGTCTACCTGAGGAACACCAACTCCCAGGGCAACGCCGACATAAAGTTCTTCTTCGGGAATCCCGGCGACCTTCCGATCGTCGGTGACTTCAACGGCAACGGCCGGGACACGGTGTCGATCTACCGTCCGTCGAACCAGACGTTCTACATCATCAACCAATTGGGGTCTAATGATGCCGGCCTCGGCGCTGCCGACTACTCCTACCAGTTCGGAAACCCGGGTGACATGCCGTTCGTCGGTGACTTCGACGGAAACGGAATCGACAGCGTCGGCCTGTATCGCCAGTCCTCAGGTTTCGTCTACTTCCGGAACTCGCTGACGACGGGGATCGCGGATCTCGCGTTCTTCTACGGCAACCCGGGTGATGTGATTCTCGCAGGCGACTGGGACGGAGACGGGGACGACACGATCGCGGCCTATCGACCGTCCGACGGTCGGGTGTACATAAATCTGGCGAATGCGCCAACGGTTGCCGACTACTACGTCTATGTTGGGACCTACCCCAACGCCGTCGCCTGGCAACGAAGCTAGATCGCAGAGAACACCGACCATGGACGAGTCACCACCGAAGCAACGAGTCGCGTCCGCACTGCTGGTGGCAGTCACCTTCGCAGCGGTGCTGATCGCGGGCCCGAACGGCGCCGAGGCCAACGAACCCGAGCTTTCGATGGCGCCGGATTCCGAGATGCTCGCCGACGAGCCGTTTCTCATCCAATTTGAACCAGCCTGGTCGCGATACTCGGCTTCCCCAGCAGCGGCGTGGGTGACCCGCAGCGCTCGACCCGGCGAATCGATCGAAGCTGCCTATCAACGCCTCGCCTCGATGCCGGGCGTGCAGGACGTCGCCTTCAACTACCGCTATGTGGCCCACGGTGTGCCGAACGATCCGCTGTTCGAAGCTCAGTGGAATCTCCAGCAGATCAACACGGCAATCGCCTGGGACTACGGCGACGGCACCGGAACGGTCGTGGCGGTGCTCGACTCGGGAGTTGGTGTGGGCGGAGAGGACCTTGCGTGCCACGACTACGTGGATCCCTACAACGGCATCACCGACGAGGCCGGTCTCACGGCAGCGCTTGACGACAACGGGCACGGCACCCATGTCACCGGAACCATTGCCCAGTGCACCAACAACAACATCGGCGCGGCGGGCGTCGCTCCTGGGGCCTCGATCATGCCCGTCAAGGTCATGGACGAACATGCCACGGCCTCCACACAGACGATCTACAAGGGCATGGTCTGGGCGATCGAACACGACGCGGATGTGATCAACCTCTCGCTCGGCTTGGACTGCGCTGCTCCGTGGCCAACATGCTCGGACAGTGTGATCGACTTCCTGGTGGAAGAAGCGCATGAAGCCGGCATCGTTGTTGTTGCGTCGAGCGGCAACGACGGGAGCACATTCGTTTCGTCACCGGCAAACCATCCTCTGACGATCGCGGTCGGCGCTACAACGATCGCCGACGTGATTGCGGAGTACAGCGCACGCGGCGACGAACTCGATGTGGTCGCCCCGGGCGGTTCGAGATACGCCGGCATTTGGCAAGAGACGTTCGATGAATCCGGGGTGTGGGGCTACTACATGTGGAACGGAACATCGATGTCTGCGCCTCACGTGACCGGGACGGTGGCCCTCATGCTTTCGGTGAACCCGACCGCATCGCCGGAGTACGTCCGGGACATGCTGACCGAGTCGGCCGTCGACATCGAAGAACCCGGGTGGGACGAGACCAGTGGATACGGACGTGTCGACGCTGCCGCCGCCGTTCAAGCGATCCGCTACAACCCGGACGACCCGTGTCCGACTACTGAGGAGTGCAGCGGGATATTCACCGTCAGCGAATCAGGGGTGTGGTCGCTCAAGCCTGCCCTTTCGGAGCCCTCCATCGCGGATTTCTACTACGGAGTGCCGGGCGACGTTGCGTTCTCGGGCGACTGGAACTGCGACGGCACGAGGACACCGGGTCTCTACCGCCAGTCGGATGGATTCGTGTATCTCCGGAATTCAAACACGCAGGGGATTGCGGACATCACGTTCTACTTCGGGAATCCCGGCGACATCCCCATCGCCGGCGACTTCGACGGCGATGGCTGCGACACCGTCTCCCTCTACCGCGCCTCCGAAGGCCGCGTCTACCTCATCAACCGCCTCGGTGAAGACGGTGGGGGACTCGGCGCAGCGGACTTCGACTACTACTTCGGGGATCCGGGTGACAAACCGTTCGCCGGCGATTTCAACGGCAATGGTGTTGACACGATCGGCCTCCATCGGGAGTACACCGGACTCGTCTACTTCCGCAACTACCACGCGCAGGGCGCCGCGGACTCTTCGTTCATCTACGGCGACCCGGACGATCAGATCCTCGCCGGTGATTGGAACGGAGACGGGGTGGACACGGTCGCCGTGTACCGCCCGTCCGTGGGCATTCTGTACGTGAAGCTCAGCAACGGTCAGGGTGTCGCCGACCACGAATACTCCATCGGGCCCTATTCTCAGGTGGTACGGGCCGGGTAGGTCGGGTACCGCTGGTCCGATACCCACCCCGACGAAACGTCGCCAACCCACTTCACGGATCCGATGATTCAAGATTCTCCAAGTGCAGGCCGAAGACTCCCTATGGGTGCTTCTGCTCTCAACGACCCGCGCCGCCTCCTGCGCCTTGGAGTGGTCGCACTCGCCCTCGTGGTGGCGTTCGCGGCGATGCCTGCCTGGGCCGACTACCCGATGGATCCCCAGCCCGATCCGCTTCCCGCCCCTGCCGAGGACGGCCTCTATCCGATGATCTTCCCGGTCCAGGGCGACAATTACTTCTCCGACACGTGGGGCGCCTGCCGAAGTGGGTGCAGCCGCGGGCACCTCGGGGTCGACATCCTCACGTACGGCGTCAAGGGTGTCCCTGTGGTGGCCGCCGCCGCTGGCACGATCGACTGGGTCAGCAGCACCTGTTGCGCCATCTCGATCAACCATGACGACGGTTGGAAGAGCTACTACATCCACCTCAACAACGACACACCAGGAACGGACGACGGCCAAGGCTGGGGTATCGCCGACGGCCTCGTGTCGGGATCTCACGTCGAAGCGGGACAACTCATCGGCTGGGTCGGCGACTCCGGCAATGCCGAGTACGTCAGCCCGCATCTCCACTGGGAGCTGTGGGCGCCGGTTGATCTCGACGCCGACAACTGGCGCGACCGACACCAGGCGATCAACCCAACACCGCACGCCGCCGCGGCCGACGTTCCGCTTCCGGACTCACGACCCGCGCCGTGTGAGGACGGCGTGTGTGATTCGGTCGGGCTCGATCGACGAGGGCGGCGAATGGACGTTGTGGGACGGCCTGGAGGTCGGCGACGGCCATGGACGGCTTCTTCTTCGGGAATCCCGGCGACGTCCCGTTTATGGGGGATTGGGACGGCAACGGCACCGCGACGCCGGGCCTCTATCGACAGTCTGACGGCTTCGTCTATGTGCGCGACTCGAACACCGAAGGCGTCGCCGATTCAGAGTTCTTCTTCGGGAATCCCGGGGACTGGCCGTTGGTCGGCGATTTCGACGGCGACGGCAAGGACTCGGTCTCGATCTACCGCGAGTCCGAGGCGCGGGTGTACGTGGTCAACCGGCTCGGTGAAGACGGGGGCGGGTTGGGCGCGGCGGACTTCGACTTCCTCTTCGGGAACCCGGGCGATGTCCCGTTTGTGGGCGATTTCAACGGAGACGGTATCGACACCGTCGGCTTGTATCGCCAGTCGACGGGGTTCGCGTACTTCCGGGACTCGCTGACGACCGGGGTCGCTGATTTCGAGTTCTTCTATGGGGATCCCGGCGACGTGATCCTGGCCGGAGACTGGGACGGCGACGGGGACGACACGGTGGCCGTCTATCGGCCGTCGGACGGCAAGGTCTACGTGAACCTGGAGAACGCGGCGACGGTCGCCGACTACTGGGTCTACGTCGGGTCGTACGCCAACGCCGTCGCCTGGTCCCGCAACGAACCCGCGGACCCAGAGTTGTAGACGTCCTATTCGGCGCCGCCAGCCCGCGGAATGGCGGGCGCTGCGAACCCTGGGTTCTCCACCTCGTATGCGGCGCTGTCAGCCCGCGGAATGGCGGCGCTGTGAACCCTGGGTTCTCGACCTCGTATGCGGCGCTGTCAGCCCGCGGAATGGCGGCGCTGTGAACCCTGGGTTCTCGACCCCGTATGCGGCGCTGTCAGCCCGCGGAATGGCGGCGCTGTGAACCCTGGGTTGGCGGTTGGTTCCCGGCGGGGAGCTCCACGGTCATCACACATCCGGTTTCCCGACCGTTCGATGCGGTGATCGTCCCGCTGTGCATGTCGACGATCCATTTCGAGATCGCCAGGCCGAGACCAAAACCACGGGAACGTGCTACTTGGTCATCGGCCCGGTGGTAGCGGTCGAAGACCCGGTCGAGTTCCTCCGGCGGGATGCCCGGGCCGCGATCCTCCACAACCATCGACACCTGCGAATCTCCGGCCCGGACGGTGATCCGGATCGGCTCGTCTTCGGGGCTGTAGCGGCCGGCGTTGCTGAGGAGATTCGTTATCACCTGATGGAGGCGTTCGGGGTCGCCTTGGATCGCAAGCGCCGCCGGGGCCTCCACCACGATCTTCTGCTGCGGAACCTGGAGTCGTGCCTCTTCCACGGCGTCGCCGATCACAGCAATCAGGTCCATCTGAACGAAGCGCAAGGGGCTCGCCCCGGCTTCGAGCCTGGACAGGTCCAGCACCTGGTTGACCAGGTATCCGAGGCGCTCGGTCTGCCTCAACATGGCATCGATCGTCGCATCCGGGTCGTCGACGACGTCGTCCTGCAGGTTTTCGAGATTGCCGCGGAGCACGGCGATGGGCGTCCGGAGTTCATGGCTCACGTTGGCGATGAGTTCCCTGTGCTGCCGCTCGAGGTCGGCGATGTTGGCGGCCATCGCGTTGAACGACCGAGCCAATTCTCCCACCTCGTCCGCAGTGGTTGCGGGGACACGCTGGTCAAAATCGCCGTCCGCCATGGCGTTGGCCGCCTGCATCATCTCCCTCAGCGGTGCGGTGAGGCCGCGTGCGAGGATCTGTACGAGCACGATCACAACCACGATGGTGATAGCGATGCCCAGGAGTGGAGGCAGGTCGAGCCAGGCGCCGACCATCAGCGTGACGATTGTGATGACGAGCGCAGCCCCGATCACAACGCTGAGTTTCAGCTTCAGTGAAGGGATTCGGTCGAGTGGGCGAAGCCCCCTAAGAGGTACAACAACGTCGACCCAGCCGATTGCCCTGTCGAGCCGGGAATTCACCGCGTCGATCGAGTCGCGCCGGTCTCCGGCCGGGGGAGCGGTCATGGCCGGTTCCCGACCGGGAACGCGATGGCGTAGCCGACCGAATGCACGGTGCGGATCAGGTCGACGCCGAGCTTCCGCCGAACCGCACGGATGTGACTGTCCACTGTGCGAGCCCCCGAGCCGTCGCGATAGCCCCAAACGCGGAAGAGCAGCTGGTCCCGCGTCAGCACGGCACCACCGGCGGTCACGAGGGCAAGCAGGAGGTCGAACTCCGTTGCCGTGAGGTGCACCTCGGCCTCGGATCGCTCGACCGTGCGTCGGTCCTCGTCGATCACGACGTCGCCGACGTACCAGAGATGCGGCGGCTCGGCTTCGACGGAGGCTCGCCTGAGCACCGCCCTGATCCGCGCCACGAGCTCGCGGGGACTGAACGGCTTGGTGAGATAGTCGTCCGCCCCGACTCCGAGGCCGATGAGCATGTCGCTCTCTTCGTCCTTCGCCGTCAGCATCACGACCGGGGTGCGCTTGCCCTGCTGAATACGGCGGCAGACTTCGATGCCGTCGATTCCAGGCAGCATGATGTCGAGCACCACAAGGTCGGGCGCGAGAGCATGGCACCGTTCGATCCCGGCGAGTCCGTCGCCGCAGATTTCGGTTTCGAACCCCTCGCTCCGGAGGCGTGCCGCCACCACCTCTGCGATGTCCTGCTCGTCCTCGATTATGAGAATCGTCCCACCCACGGTCATGAAGCGTACGGTTCTTTCTCACCGACTGCGCGCCTGGCGACGCGAACGCCGGGCGGTACGGGAAGGGGAAGGGCAGGCAGAGCGCGGAGTCCACGGGCCGGCTCCCCGAGCCGACGAATCGAGTTGTCGTCCGCGGCGTGCTCCCCAAAGCCCGAGAGCAGCGTCTCCAGCAGCGGGAGTGCGCGGTTCACCTGTCTGGCTGAAATGACGCGATCCCACAGCCACTCGAACTTCTTCCATCCGCCCGTGTACGCGACATGGCGCAAGCGTTCGGTGGGAAGAGGGAGTACTTGATCGGCCGCCAACCCGGACCCTTCGCCTCAATCAATGCAGGCAGGATCATGGTCACGTTCATCGACGGATCCCCTCTTCTGCCCACCAGCAGGCCCGGCTCGTCGTGCCAGCGCCGCCTGGGACCATGAAAGCGGCGCGGGGGTGGTCGGCGATGTCAGGCGCCCTGGACGTGGACGTAGGCCTGTCGCGATCTCGCTTGGTCGAGTTCGACGAACATGACACGCTGCCACCTGCCGAGGACGGCATTGCCGTCCACAATCGGAATGGTGACGGACGGCTGGCCAACCAGCAGCGCACGACAGTGGGCGTGGCCGTTGATGTACTCGTCCTCTTGGAGATTCTCGGTGCGGAGGTCGTGGTCGTCGTGCTCGTAGTACGCGTTCTTCGGGACGATCCCGTCGATCATCCTGCGGAAGTCGCTGAGAAAGCCGCTCTCAGCCTCATTGACCACGATGCTGGTTGTGGTGTGGGGTGTGTGGATGGTGACTTGTCCGTTGCTCACCCCAGAGCGGGTCACGGCGCTCCTCACCCAGCCCGTGAGGTCCCAGAATTCGTTCGCAGCCATTGTCGAGAAGTGGATTGCCTCGGTACGACAAGGCGGCTCGGCGGACTCGAACAGCACCACCGGCCGTTCACTCGGTGCACGAGTGGTGGCTCGTGACGCCCGGCGGATGGCTACGGATCTCGTCTCAACGAACATGCAGATCTCCCAGTCCTCGATGTCTCGTCGGCGCACAGCCGATGCCGGACACCGTACGGATCGAAGATGTGGAAGTCTCCGTCGCCGCGTGAAGATTCCGTGCAGGTTTCCAGTGGCGCTCGGGCGAGGAGTACGTCGGGGGTCCCATTCCGCGGGCTCACGGCGCCGCATACGAGGTGGAGAACCCTGGGTTCGCAGTTTTCGCGTCAGCCCGGGCGCGGTAGCCAACGAAGGATCCACGCCACCAGCGCCCACCGTCGTGGGACGTAGGCGTGTTTGGGCCGACGCGATATCGCCCGTTGGATCTGCTGTGCGGCCTCGTCCGCCGAGACAACCCAGAACGGGTTCGGTGCCTTCATCATCGCGGTGTCGACGAAGCCGGGCTGGATCTCAGTGACCGTGATCGCAGCACCCGAGGCCTTCCCCAGCGCGCGGAGTCCGTCGAGGTAGGTCGATTGGAACGCCTTCGACGCAGCGTAGCTCGCAGCCGGCCCGCTTCCGCGAAGTGCGGCAACCGAGGTGATCCCGATGAGGTGCCCACGCCCGGCCTCTCGAAAGTGGTTGAGCGCCGCGTCGGCCGCGGCGGCGAAGCCGACCACGTTGACGTCGAAGGTGCGCTTCTCGATCGCCCAATCGAGGTCTGGATTCTCGTCGCCCGTCCCTGCGGACACCACGACCAGGTCAACGTCACCGATGTCCTCGAGAAGAGCAGCGAACGCGTCCCGCGCCGGCTCGATCTCAGACAGGTCGATGACCTGTGCCGTTGCGCGATCGCCGAGCGACGCAGCGACGGCGTTGAGCTGTTCTCCACGACGCGCCAGCACGTGCACCCGCCAGCCATCGGCATGGAGACGTCGAGCCAGCGCCTCGCCGATGCCCGACGACGCTCCGACGATCACCGCAGTTCCACTCATGTTGTCCTCTCGAGGCGGTTCACCAGCTGCTCCAGCGCGGAGCCCAATGTAGAAACCGACATGCTGTGATCAGCCCGCCACCCGTTGGCAGCGTCTGTCCGGTGGTCAGCTGACGTTGGGAGGATGTGCGATCGCTTCAGCCCCCGGCGTTGGACGTGTCCGCCTCAACACCGCTGGCACGCCGACGGTATCCCCAGTAGGAAAGGGCAACAAACCCGCCGAAGACCACCACAAAGAAGCCGTAGGTCAGGATGTATTCCCACACCGGGGCGGTGTCAGACGACGACTCAGCGAGATTGCCGTCCGTCCAGTCCCCGTACTGGTATGCGGTCCACAACGCTAGGAACGGGCTCATGGGCGTAGCGTACCTTCAGAAGGCGATTTCGAATAGGTGTGATGCCGACCGTGGCGGCGCCGGTGCCGGAGGGCTCCGCCAACTCGAGACGGGGAGGAGCATCGGGGATGGCCCGCGCGGAACGTGTCCGCTACGATACGGAGCGTGGCAACGCGTCGATCCGTCCTCGTCGTCCTCGTCGTCGCGCTGATGTTTGTCGTCGGCGTCGTCCCGGCCGGCGCGGCGCCTCAGAACTCGGTCAGCGCTGGTGCCGTCCGCGTCGATGCCACGTTCCACCACATCGGTGTCTATTGGGAGATCACCGGAGACGACGATCTCGATTCGACCATGACACTCGAGTTCCGACCGGCCGGCACGTCCGACTGGAAGATGGCGGCGCCGGCCATGCGTGCCTATCCGTCGGTCATCGTCAACGGGAGCCCCCTCGGACTCAACTCGTGGGCGGCGAGCGCCATGTTCGTTGACCCCGGCGTCTCCTATGAGCTTCGCTTGACGCTGGCCGATCCCGACGGAGGCGGAGCAACACGCACAGCCACCGCCACAGCCCGCACCAAGCCGGTCGCTGATCCAACCGGGCGGCAGCTCAACGTCGTTCCCGGCACCGGTGGGGGAGACGGCTCCACGGCAAATCCGTTCCGGGGCCTCCAAGCGGCAGCCGATGCCGCGGTTCCGGGCGATGTCTTCCACGTTGCCGCGGGCACCTACAACGGATTCACGATCACAACAAGCGGAACAGCCACCCGTCCGATCAGCTTCGTCGGCCCCGACGCGGGCCAAGCGATCGTCGACGGCAACGGAACCGACCGCGAAGTAATCGCCATCGGCGCATTCGACACGCCGACCGGATACGTGATCGTGCGCAACCTCGTCATCCAGAACGGCACCTGGGGTATCGACGCGCAACGCACCCACAACATCGTCATCGAGGACAACACCATTCGCGACGTCGACTTCGGCGTCTACAACCGCCGGGGTTTTGGCGACGAGTCCAACCAGACGGTCTGCAACAACACCATCACCGGACGAACCGCCTGGCCACAAGCCGGCATTCCGAGCGAACGGGGGATCGACCTGCGCGGCACCGGAAACGTGGCGTGCTACAACCGGGTGACGTACTTCGGTGACTGCATCTCGGTGCAGCCCTCCACCGGGCCGTCCTACGGCAACGACGTGTACGGAAACGACGCCGCCTACTGCGTCGATGACGGCATCGAGATCGACTACAACCGCGCCAACGTTCGCGTGTGGCGCAACCGTGTCACGAACGCCCGCATGGGCATCAGCGTCCAGCCGATCTACGGCGGCCCCGCCTACCTGTTCCGCAACGAACTGTTCAACCTCGAATCCAACCCGATCAAGCTCAACAACAGCCCGAGCGGCCTGGTCGTCGCCCACAACACCGCGGTGAAGCACAACAACGGGCTCGGCGACCCCGGTGTGCCGTGGACGAACGCGATCTTCCGCAACAACCTCTTCCTCGGCACCGCGTACGCCTTCGAGTTCACGACCGTCGCACCGAGCTGGGTTCCGCGACTTCGACTACGGCGGGTGGGGCACGACGAGAGCCGTCGGCGGAGCATCCGCTCCCTACTTCAAGTGGGACAACGTGCGATATGACCGCATCACGGACCTGCCGCCCGGGGTTGAGGACCACGGAACGGCGGTTGGCTTCTCGGACCTGGTCGACGCCGGCCTGACGGCGAGTTGGGACGTCCCGGTCACCCCCGGCAGCCGCGACCTCCGCCTCTCCGCGGCGTCCGCCGGCATCAACCGCGGCACGAACCTTGCGAACCTGAACGACGCCTTCATCGTCAACGGCCTCCCCGACCTCGGCGCCTTCGAAAAGGATCAGCCGTTGCCGCACTACGGACCGGGTGGCAGCGCGGAGCCCGGCCCCGGGCCCGCACCCGCACCGGTGATCTACGACTCGGTCGGCCTGGTGGACCCGGCAACCGGCGTGTGGCGGCTGCGAGCCCCCGACACGACGGTCGACGTGTTCTACTACGGCAACCCGGGAGACGTGCCGTTCGTCGGCGACTGGGACTGCAACGGTTCTGAGACCCCGGGCCTCTACCGCCAGAGCGACGGCTTCGTGTACCTGCGCGACTCAAACACTCAGGGAAACGCGGACGTCGAGTTCTACTTCGGTAATCCTGGTGATGTGCCGCTGGCCGGTGACTTCAACGGGGACGGATGCGACACGGTCTCGATCTATCGCCAGTCCGAAGGGCGTGTCTACGTGATCAATCGGCTCGGCGACGGCAGTGGCGGGCTCGGCGCCGCCGACTACGCCTACTACTTCGGGAACCCGGGGGACAAGCCGTTCGTCGGGGACTTCACCGGCAACGCGGTGGATACCGTCGGGCTCCATCGCGAGTCAACCGGCCTGGTCTACTTCCGCAACACGAACACGCAAGGTATCGCCGACGTGTCGTTCATCTACGGAAACCCCGGCGATCGGATGGTCGCAGCGGACTGGACTGGAGACGGCATCGACACGGTTGGGCTCTACCGTCCGTTGACTTCGCGGTTCTACTTCCGCTTCACGAACACGCAGGGCAACGCCGACGCGGAATTCGGCTGGGGAGAACCGACCTGGCTCCCGGTCGCCGGCCGCCTCTTCGAGAACTAGTCGGCGGCTTCCGATGACCGGCCGACCTATTCAACCGGCATATCTCTGCCGCCGCGCCGTCCTGCCGACGTGCGGCGCCGGCCGACGAACACCAACTGGTCCCACGTGTAGTTCCAGCTGAACGCGCGCAACACCCGCCAGTCCGAGACGCGGCGCAGGCCGCGGACCACGGAGCGACGCTTGGCGATGATGCCGCGGCGCGTGCCGATCGAGGTGTAGCTCCGCTTCTTCGCCACGAGCATCGATCGACCCCGCAACGCGCAGTACGCCCACATCATGAGTTCGGTCCACAGCAAGAACGGCGAGATGGCGAATCGCGTGATCCAACTCGTGTTGGCAAGGAGCGTCTCCCATCGGTTGCGTTCGAGCAGGAACAGCTTCTCGGGCGACATGGTCAAGGAGTAGTGGTGGTCGACCCGCGGAGTGGGCACGAACGCGATGCGATACCCCATCAGTCGCAAGGTCCATGAGAGCTCCACATCCTCGTGATAGAGGAAACCCTCCGAATACCAGCCGCCGGCCGCCTCGAGGGCGTCTCGGCGAACAACGAACGCGCCACCCTGCAGACCGGGGACCTCAGTCGGCTTCGCCTCGGCTGCGTCCACCGGGCTGTGGAGCCTGCGATTGAATCCGAGTCCGGTCACGTGGATGTCGAGGCCCGCGGCGTTCAGTCGCTCGGTGCCCGCCAGCGTCACGGTCGGACTCGTCGCGGCGAACTGGGGATGTGCATCGAGATAGGTGACCTGCGGGCCGAGCCAGCCGGTCGATGGCACAGAGTCGGCGTTGAGCACAGCGAGGTAACCGGTGGTGATCGTCGGGAGGACGCCGTCAACAGCTGCTGCATAGCCCACGTTCTCGGGGTTCTCGATGGTCTCGACCCGCGGGTCGAGCGCCCGGAGGCTGTTGAAGATCTCCGAGGTCCCGTCGGTCGAGGCGTTGTCGACGACGACGATACGAGCAGCCGCCGGGTCTGCGGCGAGTGCAGCAACACATGTCGGGAGGGACTCGCGATCGTTGTAGCCCACTACGACCACCGTCACGTCGAGTAGGCGAGAGTTCATGAGCCGAGCGACGTCGGAACGGGCCGGTCCCGGAAGAGGGTGAGGAACAGCGACGCTGAGACGAGCTGGAGTCCGAACACGAAACCGGTCGACGTGAACACCAGCTGCCGGGTCTCAGTGAACGCCGGTCCGCCTGCAACAAGCCAGCTGATGATGAGGATGGCAAGGAACACACCGGAGACCACGGCGAGGATGCCACCGACGACGGCCATCGTGGTTCGCACGCCGGTGGATGTGGCTCGCTGGAGCCAGATCGTGGGTGTGAAGCCGAGGCTGGCTCGATAGAGGGCGGCGGCGAGTCCGAACACAACAAGCTGGAAACCGGCGAGGATTCCGAGCGCGGCAACGATGAATGTGTGGATGCTCAACCCGAGGTAGTCCGTGACGATCGGGCCCTGGGACAACGCGAGCGCCCCGATGATGGAGAGGACCAGGAGAACGAGCCCCGGTACCGCGAAGAACACGAGCGGCCGGTACAACAACACCATGGTCAGGATGCGGCCGAGGATCCCCATCCCGTCGGTGATCGGATCGAGCTTCTTCTCCCCTACACGAGGGTGGTAGTCGGTCGGCAACGTGGCCACTCTCAGCTCGTTGGCCTGCGACTTGATGCCGATCTCGACCTCGATGTCGAACCCGTCGGCTTCCGTGCCGAGACGTTCAAACACCTCGCGCCTCGCTCCGTACAGTCCAGAGAGGTAGTCGCCGGCGTCGAGTCCGTGCAGCGACGTCATCGCTTTGCCAAGCAGGACGTTGCCAAGCCGGTTGATCGCAGGTGTGTTCGAAGCATCGATGTTGCGTTCGGCCCGAACGAAGTCGTTGTCTTCGAGGAGGTCGACCATGGCGGGGATCGTCGCCGCGGGATAGGTGGCGTCGGCGTCCATGACGATCACGATCTCACCTGTCGCAGCCGCAACCCCGGTTCGGATGGCGGCACCCTTGCCCCGGTTGGTGTTGTGCACTTCAACCGCACAACCAAGCTTCCGTGCCACATCGGCGGTTCCGTCGGAGCTGCCGTCGTCGACGACGAGGATGTCGGCATCTGTTCCGAGGACCGCCCGGATGTCTGCGACGACCACGGGGAGCGCCTCCTCCTCGTTGAAGGAAGGCAGCACGATCGTGGTGTGTGGTGGCACAGGTTCTGCTCCGACCCGGTTCTCGACGTTGGCGGTCGTCGCGACAATACCCGCCGACGGCCCGGTTACTCGCCCCAGAAGCCGGTTGTCGGATTCATGAAGCCCTCGCCGAACTCGAAGACGATGTTCGCCGACGTCTGCGTGAACGTGTCCCGGAGGTACCAGGTGCCGGTTGACGGCCTGAAGATGCCGACCGTGTCGGTACCGTCACCGTCCCAATCGCCGGCGACAATCCGGTCGCCGGATGCGGCGCCCGAGTAGAAGAACGAGATGTCGGCGACGGGGTGGTTGAGGTCGTTCATCAGGTAGACCATCCGCGTGGACGGCCGGTAGACCCCGACGGTGTCGTCTCCGTCGCCGTCCCAGTCGCCGGCGATCGGTACGTCACCCGGGTTGCCGAAGGGGAAGTCGATGTCGGCGATTCCCTGCGTATTCGTGTTGCGCAGGTAGAACCGGCCCTCGGAGAATCGGTAGATGCCCACCGTGTCGACCCCGTCGCCGTTCCAGTCACCCGAGATCGGGAGGTCGCGGGGGATGCCGTAGTAGATCTCGATGTCGGCGATTCCCTGATCGTTCGTGTTCCGGAGGAAGAGATACCCGTTGCTCTCGCGATAGAGGCCCATGGTGTCGATTCCGTCGCCGTTCCAATCGCCTGCGTACGGAGTGTCCTTCGGGTTGCCGTAGTAGAAGCTGTCGACTGATCCGTCGGAGTGCCTGATGTGCCAGATCCCGGTGCGGGGGTCCTGCATGGCGACCTGGTCGGCGTCGGGGTCGTTCAGCGGGGGCGGCCGGTTGATGGTGATGGCGAAGTACCACGAGCGGAGGCCGTATCGCGAGGTGACTTCACCAACGCTCTTCTCCACGTTGACCGAGGTTCCACCGCTGGTGATCCCGCCGAAGCGGAAGCGGCTCGGGCTTCCTGAATCGTTCGTGGAGATTACGTCGACGGTTTCGACGTCGGCGAGGCCGAGCCAGGATGCGAGGCTGGCGCGAGTGATGGTCTCGGTCCACGAGCGGAACGGGTTGATCGAGGCGAGCGACCACGGGTCGGGAACCGAGACGAGATAGGGGAATGCTCCGCCCCATTTGTCTTCGGAAGACTCGGTGGCGCCGCCCGACGACGAGGAGTAGAACGCACGGACGATGGTCGAGTCCGGCGCGGCCGGGTGGACGACCACCTGGCCGGTCGTGGCGACGGCCGCGGCATCCCACGTCTGCCAGAGCGATCGTGCGCCGAGCCATCCGGCAAAGACCTGATCGGCTGAGCTGTTCTTGATGTCGCAGAAGCACCCGGCGGCACGATGGTCCGTTCGAAGGTCCGCCGTGGCGGCGTACGATCGTGCGGCAATGGCCTGGGCCTTGAGCGTCTCGACGTTCCACGAGAACGGCACCTCGGCGATACCCCGGGTGTAGGTGTCGAGCGGGAGTTGCACAACAACGTCGAAGCCCGGCCAGAGCGGACAGGCGCCCGGACAGACCGTGTCGGCGACGGTACGCGGACCGCCGTTGCCAACGACGCTGCCGTTGTCGACGAGGAGCAGCGCGGTCCCCCACGCGAATGTGCAGTTGGTGGTCCGGCATGCGTCGAGGGCGATCACGTATGGCGGAGGCGCTGTGTCGGGATGCGAGTGGGACGGTGATGTCGCACGATCCGGCTTCCCAGACCGTCCCGTCGCTGAACGCCACGGTGCAGCCGCCGTTGGTCTGCGGGGCGGTGTCGACAACGGTGAATGATGCCCCGGCGAACAACTCCTTCTGCTGCAATGTGGCGTCGACGCCTCGCGACACAACGACGCCCGTCGTCGGAGGTGCCCGGTCCGTTGCTGATCGAGATCGTTCGCGCCGTCTGGTCGGACATCAACACCAACGAAGATGTCGCCGACCGTCGGAACACCGTTGATTCCCATCGTGCCGAGGGTCGTGCCCTGGTAGTAGGTGCTCAAGATCTGCTGGTGGGTGAAGCCTTCGGCCGCCATGGCTTCGGCGCCGTATTGGCTCATGCCCACGCCGTGGCCCCATCCCGCTCCATCAAACGAGACGGTGTCATCTTCGACGGCACCAGCGGGCACAGCGGTGAACACGATGAGGCATGACGGCGAACGCCGCAATGATCCGCCGACACGCGAGTCATCGAAAGGATGCCCATAGGTTGTGTATCGAACGTTGTGGGCGACGCCTTGAGGAATGCCATCACCTGCAGTGTGGTGCCAAAGCGGCTCTATTCGACACGGCGCCCAGAGATCTCCTCCAGTCGCAATGTTCTCCGTGCCGATACCGAGACGGGTAGTCTCGCTCGCTCTGGGCCCGGAGCAGCAGAACGGAGGACATGTGCGTACTGGAACTCGGATCTTCTTGGTCCTCGCTCTCATCGCGGGTTTGTTCGCCGCGATCGGTGGCACCGCGTCAGCCGTGTCGAACGACGCAGGTGTCGGGCTCGTCGACCCAACTACCGGCGAGTGGTTCCTCCGCGATCCTGGAACCGGCGAAACGACGCACTTCTACTTCGGCAATCCCGGCGACAAACCGTTCACCGGCGACTGGAACTGCAACGACGTCGACACGCCCGGCCTCTACCGCAGCTCAGACGGCTACGTCTACCTCAGGAACTCCAACACGCAAGGTGTAGCCGATGTCCGCTACTTCTTCGGCAACCCCGGCGATGTCCCGATCGCCGGTGACTTCAACGGCGACGGCTGCGATACCGTCTCGATCTACCGGCCTTCGGAACACCGCTTCTACATCATCAACACCCTCGGTGCCGACGGTGAGGGCCTTGGTGCAGCCGATGTCGCATACACGTTCGGCGTTCCCGGTGACCGGCCGATCGCCGGTGACTTCGACGGTGACGGCACCGACACGGTCGGGCGTGTACCGGCCCTACACCAGCACGGTCGTACCTCCAGAACTCGCACAAGGGTGGCGCCGCCGATGTCTCGTTCACGTTCGGCGAGCGTTCCGACAAGATGGTCATGGCCGCCTGGTCCGGCGGCGCCGACACGGTTGGCGTCTATCGGCCGTCAACCGGCACGTTCCATGTGCGCAACAGCAATACACCGGGTGCGGGCGACGCTTCGTACGACTACGGCTACTCGAAGTACGTGCCGATCGCAGGTTCGTTCGGGGCCCTGCCGGGTGGTCATGAGGCACCACCGACGTCTCCGCCGTATCCGAATGTTGGTTCCGGGAAACGGATCATCTACTCGAATTCGATGCACCAGGTGTGGCTCATCGACGAGAACGACAAACTCGTCGATACCTATCCGGTGACGGGACGCAAGGGCATCCCGCTCTTCGGAACCTACAAGGTGTTCTCGAAATCGGTCAACGCCTGGGCACCGTACGGCGGCATCACCATGAAGCACATGGTTCGGTTCGTCCGGCCCGGGACGTTCGGCAACCAGTGGTCGTACGGCTTCCATTCGATCCCGCGGTACTCGAACGGCCGGCCGATGCAGACTGAGGCGCAGCTTGGGTCGTTCGGGTCGGGCGGTTGCGTCCGGCAGGCCGACCACAAGGCGCTCGCGCTCTACAACTGGGCGCCCATCGGCACCACCGTGCACGCAATTCCGTAGCGAACGAGATCGTAGGGACTCAAATGACCAGCCAGTACTCTTCGGCGCGATGACGTCTTCAGCTTCTCCGCGTGCCTATGCGCGAATCCTGGTCGGGTTCTTCGCTCATGGCCATCGTTGTGGTGGCTTGGCGACCGCTGAGCGCGACAGGCCGACGACACCACCACATCGACAACGACCACGTCGACGACGACCACGCACCGTGCCCCGCCCGCCCGAACAGGCCGGCGTCGGCGTTGTCGACTCCGAGTCTGGCCAATGGTGGCTTGCGCGACCCTGTCAGCGGTCAATCAACACGCTTCTACTACGGGAACCCCGGCGACTTCCCGTTCACCGGCGACTGGAATTGTGACGGCTACGACACTCCCGGCCTGTACCGCCAGTCCGACGGATACGTCTACCTGCGGAACTCGAACACGCAGGGTGTCGCCGACATCAAGTTCTTCTTCGGCAACCCGGGTGACATCCCGCTCGCCGGCGACTTCGACGGCGATGGGTGCGACTCCGTGTCGGTATACCGCCCTTCGGAGAGCCGCGTCTTTGTGATCAATCGACTCGGCACCAGCGACGAAGGTCTCGGAGCGGCCGATTACTCGTTCGTCTTCGGAGACCCGGGTGACAAACCGTTCGTCGGCGATTTCGACTACGACGGTATCGACACCGTGGGCCTGCACCGTGAGAAGACGGGCCTGGTGTACTACCGCAACAGCAACGACCAGGGTCCGGCGGAGCACAGTTCCTCTTCGGCGACAAGGGTGATCGCATCGTCGCCGGCGACTGGACCGCTGATGGCGTTTCCACCCCCGGCCTCTTCCGCGTGGCGCAGGGGAAGTTCTTCCTGCGATACACCAACACACAGGGCGCCGCCAATGACGAATTCCTCTACGGCGGATCGCTCATGAATCCGGTGGCCGGCGTGTTCGGCGATCTGCCGGGCGGTGACGCCCCGCCGCCTCAGGACAAACTGCTCGTGGCCGAGTTCACGACCTACCACCCGTGCTGTCAGAGTCGTGTGACCAACATCCACCGCATTGCCGATGCCGTCGACGGCGCCGTTGTGCAGCCGGGGGAGACGTTCTCCATCAACTCTCACGTTGGTAAGCGAACGGAGGCGAAGGGGTACGTTGCGGCCGGCGCCATCGTGGGCGGCGAGATCGTCTGCTGCGACCACCCGGCGAACATCGGTGGAGGCACGAGCCAGTTCGCCACCACGCTGTACAACGCAGTCTTCTGGGGCGGATACGAGGACGTCTACCACAAGCCCCACAGCCTGTACTTCACCCGCTACCCGGTCGGGATCGAAGCCACGCTCGGGTATCCGGGCCCGGACGTGGTCTTCCGAAACGACACCCTGGCGCCGGTGTACATCGACACGTCGTACACGTCGGGGAGCGTCACCGTGCGCCTCTACGGCAACAACGAGGGACGTGTCGTCACGGGTTACACAACGGGGTCGGTCACGTCGAAGGACGGCGGGACGGTGCGAGTCACGCGTACGATCGCCTACCCCAACGGCGCCGTCGAGACCCAACGCTGGGCACACCGCTACAACCCGATGCCGGAAGACTGATCCGCCAGCCGGATTCCGGCAGATTCCTCATCCTCTTCGACTCCTCCCCCTCAACCCGATCCTCCCCCTCGGCGGAGGGGGTCGAACGGTTCCACGACCCACGTAGACCTGCCGCGTGCCGAACGAGCTCCCACATCGGAGCGCCTTGACCCCCTCCACGGCATACGAACACCTCCCCCCAAAGTGTCCAGCCATGTCACCGAACATCCGTCCATCACTCGCCGGTCTGCACACCCTGAGGGGGAGGAATGGATTGACACTGCGTGGTGGAGGAGCACGGGCACGCTGGCCGGGGCCCGGCGCCGAATCATCGTGTTTGGGGGAACCGTCGATACACTCACGGCCATCATGATTCCCCTCAAGAGATCTCTTCTTCTGTTCGCCGCGCTCGCGTTGCTTGGTGTGTCCTGCAGCCGCAGCTCCGCCGCGGACCAACAACGACGCTGGCGACAACCACGACGACCTCCACGACGACCACGACCTCCACGACGACCACGACTTCCACGACGACCACGACCACCACCGTCCCACCGGCGGAGGCCACCATCAACGGCCTCGAAGCCGATGACGAACTCATGAACCGGCGGGTTGTTGCGGTCAAGATCGACAACCATCCGAGTGCCCGGCCTCACACCAACCTGCACCTCGCCGACGCGGTGTACGAAGTGCTCGTCGAAGGTGGCCTCACTCGGTTCATCGCCTTGTTCCACCAGAGCGACACCGAGCGCCTCGGTCCGGTCCGGTCCGGTCGGCCAACCGATGTGAGCCTCGTCAAACCCCTCGAAGGGCCGTTCCAGATCTCCGGTGCTCAGCCATGGGTCCGCGCCATGTTCTCCAGCGAAGACCTCTACATGATCTTCGACAACGGCATCACGACATTCCGAGACAAGACTCGCAGGGCACCCCACAATCTGTACTCATCAACCGAGGAGATTCGCGAGTGGGCCGACGAGCGCGAGTGGCCCGACGTCGCACCGCTGCCGATCTTCACCTATGCCCTGGATGCGCCCGAGCCGACCGAAGAAGCGACGCTCATCGAGCTGCAGTTCTCGGATCATGCCCCCTCGACCTGGACCTGGGATGAGGAAGAGGAGTTGTACCTGCACTCCTACGGTGACGAGCCGCACATGTCGATCGACACCGACAGATCGATCGACGAAGAGCAGCAGATCTCCACCGAGATGGTTGTGGTCGTCGAAGCCGGCCGCTACACGGCATGGGATCCAGCGGGGAAGGGCCAGGAGCTCCCGGCGTTGCGAACGACCGGCGAGTGGCCGGCCCATGTCTTCTACCGCGGTGGTGTCATTCACGCCACGTGGATGCGGGAAACCGAGGAAGACCCGGTGACGCTCCTCGACGAAGCCGGCGAAGAGATTTCTATCCCGCCCGGACGAGTGTGGATCGAAGTCTTCCCGGACGATCAGACCATCACCTGGGAGTGATCCGTGGTCTCGATCGTCGACCTCGCCGCAGCGGTTCGAAGCGGTGAGCGTTCGGCTGTCGACACCGTTGAAGAGGCGCTTGCCGCCGCGGAAACGCTTCAACCCCGCCTGAACACCTTCACGTCGATCGACAGGCCCGGAGCAATAGCCCGCGCCGAGGAGTTGGATCGCAGGATCGCCGCGGGCGAGGACGTCGGTCCGCTTGCCGGCATCCCGATCGGACTCAAGGATCTGATCGACCAGGCCGGCATCCCGAACACCAACGGCGCCGCGTTCGAACCGGCCGTTCCGGACACGTCCGCGACGGTGGTTGATCGGCTCGAGGCTGCGGGCGCCGTCATCATCGGCCGGACCGGGCTTCACGAGTTTGCCTTCGGATTCACATCGGAGAACGAGCACTTCGGCCCGGTGCGCAATCCCTGGGATATCGACCTCTCGCCGGGTGGGTCGTCCGGAGGTTCGGCCGCGGCCGTCGCTGCAGGCATCGTGCCCGCAGCCATCGGCACGGACACCGGGGGATCGGTGCGCGTTCCGGCTGCGTTGTGCGGTGTGGTGGGCCTGAAAGTCACCCACGGGCGTGTACCGCTGACCGGTGTAACCCCGCTTGCCCCGTCGCTCGACACCGTCGGCCCGATCACCAGAACGGTGACTGATGCGGCCACCGTGTACGCAGCCATCGCCGGTGACGACCCGCACGATCCTTGGGCCGCTCCGGTGCCCGTCGACCGTGCGGGCGAGCCTCGCGATCCCTCCACGATTTCGATCGCAATTCCGAAGCAGTGGATGCTCGTGCCGACGGATCGGGTCACTCGCGAGGCATTCCATGCCGCAATCGAGAGGCTCGTTGGTGCGGGCGTATCCATCGAGACCGTTGACGAGCCGGCGCTCGCGATTACCGATGCTGCCGCGTTGGCCACCTCCGCTGAAGTGTTCCGCGTTCATCGGGATCGCTGGGATCGGGACGCCGATCGATATGGTCGTGATGTTGCTGCCCGTCTCCGCGCCGCCGCCGCGGTCGGGCTCGATTCGGTGATCGACGCGATGGCCTGGGACGCCGGCGCCCGCCACGCGCTGAGCCGGCTGTTCACTCGATTCGATGTGCTCGTCACTCCGACGGTCGGATCAACGCGGAAGGTGATCGGGCAAGCCGACATGGACATCGACGGCGAGAGCATCTTCCATCGCCTGGTCATCGCCCAGAACACCTGGCCGGTCAATCGTGTTGGGAATCCTGCCCTGGCGCTCCCAATCCAGAGCAACGGGACGCCGCCGGCGAGCATGCAGGTGATCGGCCGGCGATGGGGCGAATCTGATCTCTTGGAGATCGGTCTCGGCCTCGAATTGGCCGGCATCGTCGGTGTCGGTCGGCCGCCGATCATTGCTCCGTCGTCAGCGACTGAGTGATCGGAGGCGAGCATCCGGGGTCGGTGCGTCTCCCCATCGCCGGTGCCGGATCGGGTCTGCAGGAGATCGGCAACCACCGGGCCGAAGGGGAATAGACTTGCGTGGTGCACAATGTGCACAAGGGGGATGATCCCTATCGAGCCGCCAATCGCGACGAGGAGCAGAAACCGTGTCATCAGACACTGAGACCGACACCCTGCCGACACCGGAACAGATCGATCGGGTGGTCATCCGGTTCGCAGGAGACTCCGGGGACGGCATGCAGTTGGCGGGGACCCAGTTCACCGCCAGCTCCGCGATGTTCGGCAACGACCTTGCCACGCTCCCGAACTTCCCGGCCGAGATTCGCGCCCCTGCCGGGACGATCGCGGGAGTTTCTTCGTTCCAGGTTCACATCGCCGATTGGGACATCCTCACCCCCGGCGACCGTCCCGATTGCCTGATCGCGATGAACCCAGCGGCGCTCATGGCGAACTTCGATGACCTCAAGCCGGGGGCGTTGATCATCGTCAACACGGATTCTTTCGACGAACGGAATTTCGCGAAAGCCGGGTACGAGAAGAACCCGCTCAAGGACCAGTCGCTCCGCGGCTTCCACGTGCTGACGGCTCCGATGGAAGAACTCACGAAGCAAGGCGCTGGTCGGTACCGGCGTGAAGGGTCGAGCGGTGCTTCGTTCCAAGAACTTCTTCGCCCTCGGATTGATGTCGTGGATGTATTCGCGACCGCTCGAGTCGGTCGAGGAGTGGATCACCGGCAAGTTCGGAGCCGACAGCCCCGTGGCCGCTGCCAACAGCGCTGCGCTCCGCGCCGGATACAACTACGGAATCACCACCGAGGAATTCCACCACACCTTCGAGGTGCGGCCCGCGTCGCTTCCTGAAGGGGAATACACCAACGTGACCGGAAATGCTGCGCTGGCCTGGGGGCTCATCGCCGGTGCGAGGGCCGCGAACCTGCCGCTCTTCCTCGGTTCCTACCCGATCACGCCCGCGACGTCGATCCTCGAGGAACTGGCGAAGCAGAAGCACTTCGGGGTCAAGACGTTCCAGGCTGAAGACGAGATCGCCGCGGTCGGAACGGCCGTGGGAGCCGCGTTCGCGGGCAGTCTTGCGGCAACTACCACATCCGGCCCCGGCCTTGCGCTCAAGTCGGAGTCGATCAGCCTTGCCTTCATGATGGAGTTGCCGCTGATCGTCATCGACGTTCAACGCGCCGGTCCGTCAACGGGTATGCCGACCAGGGTGGAGCAGTCCGACCTGCTGTTCGCCATGTACGGACGCCACGGAGAGGCACCGTTGCCGGTGCTCGCCGCCGCCACTCCGGCGGACGCGTTCTCAACGGCGATCGAGGCGGCCCGCATCGCCACGAAGTACATGACGCCGGTGATCCTGCTCTCGGACGGCTACGTCGCCAATTCGTCCGAGCCGTGGTTGATCCCCGACGTCGCCGACTTGCCGAAGTTCCCGGTCACGTTCGCGTCGAAGCCCAACGACGGAGACCAGTTCCTCGCCTACATTCGGGATCCGGAGACCATGGCCCGTCCGTGGGCAATCCCGGGTACGCCGGATCTCGAACACCGGCTCGGAGGCCTCGAGAAGCAGAATCGGACCGGTGCCGTTGCGTACGACGGTGCGAACCATCAGTTGATGACCGAACTCCGCGCCGCCAAGATCGACGCTATCCGCAAGGACATTCCGCCGATCACGGTTCACGGAGACGCCGACGCGAAGATCCTTGTCCTCGGATGGGGTTCAACGTTTGGCGCGATCCGTGCCGGTGTGCTGAACGCACGCAGAGAACACGGTCTCTCCGTTGCTCACGCGCAGATCCGGCACCTCAATCCACTTCCGCCGGACCTCGGCGAGATCATGGAAGGCCGCGAGGTCGTCCTGATCCCCGAGCTCAACGCCGGACAGCTCTCCAAGCTGATCCGGGCCGAGTATCTGGTCGACGCTGTGACACTCAGCAAGATGGAGGGAGACCCGTTCAAGTCGGGTGAGATCGAAGACAAACTCGTAGAGATCTGCCGGGGGCTCAACTCATGACGATTGAAGTGAAGGACTACGCACGGTCCGATTTCCAGTCCGCTCAGGAGGTCCGCTGGTGCCCGGGTTGTGGTGACTACACCATCCTCGCCACGGTCCAGAGTTTCCTCGCCGACATGGGTATCGCCCGAGAGAACCACGTGTTCATCTCCGGGATCGGCTGCTCGAGCCGTTTCCCGTACTACGTGAACACCTATGGCATGCACAGCATCCACGGGCGCGCCCCGGCGATCGCATCCGGCGTGTCGAGCGCGAATCCGGATCTCACGGTCTGGGTGATTACGGGCGACGGAGACGGGTTGTCGATCGGCGGGAACCACCTCATCCATGCCTTGCGGCGCAACGTGAATCTGAAGATCCTGCTGTTCAACAACCAGATCTACGGGTTGACCAAGGGCCAGTACTCGCCGACGTCGGAGCTGGGGAAGAAGACGAAGACGTCTCCGATGGGTTCGATCGACTACCCGTTCAACCCGGTCAGCCTCGCGCTCGGCGCTGAGGCGACGTTTGTTGCTCGCACGATCGACATGGACCGGAAACACATGGCCGAGGTGCTCGCCGCAGCCGCGGAGCATCGCGGCACGTCGTTCATCGAGATCTATCAGAACTGCAACGTCTTCAACGACAAGGCGTTCATCGAGCTCACAAGCCGCGAGACCCGAGACGACAACCGCGTCTATCTCGAACACGGCAAGCCCATCGTCTTCGGTCCCGACGACGAGTATGGGATTCGCATCGGAGAGCTCGGCGCAGAGATTGTCGAGGTGTCGGCGGTCGGCATCGACGCCATCCAGGTCCACAACGCCAAGGACCCGGAACCCGGTGTTGCGTTCGCCCTGAGCCGCCTCTCGCGGGGTCCCCATGGGCCAACCCCGCTCGGGATCTTCCGTGACGTCGACCGCGCGGTCTACGAGGACCTCATGGTCGGCCATATCAAGCAGGCACAGGAGCTGCGGGGGACCGGAGACCTTGCAGCGTTGCTTCGCTCCGGTGGCAGCTGGACCGCCGAGCAGGAGACCGGTTCGCCTTCGTAGCGCCGGCAGGTCCGGGACAATGACCGAAACCGTGAACGTCCGATTCTCGAAGTGGGACGGACGCGCGCACTGGGCTTTCGACATGCAGCGCCTCGGTGAGGACGAACACGGCGTGTGGCTGTGGGCTCCGGCCGGGACCGAACTCCGTCGGGGGTCTGAGGCCCCGATCGAGGCGAAACACGGATTCGTCAAAGTGATCGCTGCCGGGCAGTGGTGGACGGGGATTTGGAACGACGGACTCCCACCGACGGCCGGTCGATCCGAACGTACGTTGATGTGATCACCCCGGCCGTGTGGGACGGGGACACGGTTCGCATGGTCGACCTCGATCTGGATGTTGTTCGCCGCAGCGATGGAAGCGTCGAAGTCGACGACGAAGACGAGTTCGAGGAACACAAGGTTGCGTTCGGCTACCCGGAACACGTCGTCGACCGTGCACGAACGGAGGCCGCTCAACTCGTCCTTGCACGTCGAGCAGGGCAGGGAGCCGTTCGGTGCGGTGGGGGATCGGTGGCTGGAGGTGTCGCGTGGACGTTGAGGGGCTTGTGGATCTTGTCGCTCGCGGTCTGAGCGAAGGAGCGAATCCGGCCAAGGCTGCTTCGATGGCTGCCTACATGAAGACCGACACGCCGTTCTACGGCGCCCAGAAGGCGGCGCGAGTCCCGGTGCACCGCGAGGCCATTCGCCGATTCCCGCCGGCCGATCGAAGCGAGTACCGCCAAGCAGTTCTCGCACTCTGGAACCAGCCGCATCGAGAAGAGCGGTACCTCGCAATCGACTATGCATGCTCGTTTCCGAAGTACATCACGGTGTCGTCGATCCCGCTGTATCGGAGGATGATCGTCGAGGGGGCGTGGTGGGATTTCGTGGATTCCCTCGCGATCCATCTCGTTGGGCAGGTTCTGCTCAACCAGCGCGACGCCACGACTCCCAAGGTCAGGGCATGGATCGACGATCCCGACATGTGGCTGCGGCGCTCCGCGATCATCGGACAGATCGGCCACAAGCAGGAGACCGATACCGATCTGCTCTTCGACGCCTGCGCGCGGCGCATGCACGAAACCGAGTTCTTCATTCGGAAAGCCATCGGTTGGGCGCTCCGCGACTACGCCAAGACCGACCCGTCCGCGGTGATTGCGTTCGTGACCGAACACCGGGACGCACTCTCGGGGCTGTCGTTTCGGGAAGCGACGAAACACCTCGACGTCTGATACCTTCGCTCCATGGACAGAGAAGTCATGCAGGACATGTGGAACGACCGCTACCGAGAGAGCGAAACGGTGTTTGGACATGAGGCGAATCAGTTCCTCGTCGAGATTGCGGAGGACGTCGATCGCGGGACTGCCCTCGATCTTGGGTGTGGCCAAGGCCGCAACGCCCTGTGGCTGGCCGAGCAGCGGGTTCACCGTCACCGGACTGGATCTCTCACCGGTGGCGATCGAGCAGGCGCGTGCACGAGCCGCCGAACTGGGTCTCGATGCAACCTTCGAGTCGGTCGACCTGCTCACCTGGGAGCCCGATGGGCAGGAGTGGAATCTCGTCCTCTTGGCGTACATCCACTTGCCCGAACAGATGCGGCGGGCAGTCCATACCGCTGCGCAACGAGCGGTCGCACCGGGAGGCACGATCGTCGTCATTGCCCACCACCTAGACAACCTCGGCGAAGGCACCGGC
>CAWEEG010000005.1:0-57413 GCA_963808015.1 uncultured Actinomycetota bacterium | reverse complement strand
CTCAGCAGGCTATCGAGTACTTCAGAACCCTCTGAGTTCGCCAGGGCGCCTGCGCGGGCAGCAGCGTCGGATTATCACGTTCTTCTCGGTAGGTTTCGGCTCGACATGGAGTCCCAAGAGACCACCGTACCGGTCTGCTACCGGCACCCCGATCGGGTGACCGGCTTGTCGTGCACCCGGTGTGACAAGCCGATTTGTGTCGAGTGCAGCAACGACGCCTCGGTCGGTCAGTTGTGCCCCGAGTGCGCGGCTCCGAGTGATCGGCACCGGGTTATCCGCGGACGTCAGATCTACGGCAGACCGACGTTCCAGACGGCGCCCGTCAGCTTCACGATCATGGCTGTCACGGTTGCGATCTACGTTGCCGGCATGCTGTCGCCTGATCTCGACATCTGGCTGACCAACACGTTCGCTCAGGCGAACTGGCTCGTGGCCGACGGTGACTGGTGGCGCATCTTCACCGCTGCCCTCCTCCACGGATCGCTCCTCCACATCGGCTTCAACATGTATGCGCTCTATCTGTTCGGGCCGCGTATGGAGCAGCAGGTCGGGTCGGTTCCGTTTGCCGCGTTGTATCTCGCGACGGCAGGGGCAGGCGGTCTGCTCTCCTACCTGCTCGGCTCACTGAACCAAGTCAGCATCGGTGCGTCGGGCGCGATCTTTGGCCTGTTCGGGGCATGGATCTTCGTTGCCTGGAAGATGCGCAAGACACCCGGCGGGCGTTCGATGTTCACCCAGTTGTTCGTGCTCCTTGCGATCAACGTTGTGATCAGCCTCGCACCGGGTATCGACGGCCTTGCCCATCTCGGCGGTTTCCTCGCCGGTCTCGGGATCGCCGCCCTCTGGTCGGTCTTCGCGGCGGGCAAGGCGAACGCGGTCGGCATACGAACGGCGATTGCGGGGGCCGTGGTTGCGATCGACCTCGTCGCGGTATTGATGGTCGCGCCGTTCTGAGCTGTCCGCAGCAGAACATCGACGCATGCTTGACGCGGGAATCCCCCGGGTGGGTCCCCGGGGGATTCGATCTCGGTGAGGCCGGGTACAGCTAGCCGCCAACGATGTAGTGCTCGCTCACGAGGTACGTCCCGTTCGGCGGCGCAAAAACCGTATACACGGAGCTCTGTTCATACTCGATACCGACACGAGTGATCGTGTCGCCCTCCCCGGTCACAGCCCACGTGTACCCGGCCGTGTTCACCGCGTAGTAGTTCCCGTTGTTCGAGACCTGCCAGTCCATGCTGCCGAGGGTGGGAAACACGTAGGACCGAATGCTCTCCATGTCGTGATCGAAGCCCTGAGTTGCGGGGCTGTAGATGCGGTACCCATCGGTCACCAAAACCTCGAGTGCATCGGCGTCCTGGGCGTTCCAAGCCGCGGCGTAGTCCTCCATCAGTTGCAAGATCTCCGGTGATGCCGCGGTTGGGCTATTCGGCCGCATCATGAAAGCCATCCATGCGACCAAGCCCACCAGAGCCACGGCCAGAACAACGATCAGAACCGTCGGTCCGCGGCTGGGCTTCTTCGTTTCCTTGTTGGTACCGACCTCGCGGTCGGTGCCTTCGATGGTTTCCATGACCATCACCTTTCCCTGATTCTCTTCGTCCTTCGTGTCCTTCTCCGTGGGCCTGCGGATCAACCAGGTCACCCCCGCGGCGGCCAACGCCGCGACGAACGCAGCGATCAGCCAGATCCCGAGAGTTCCGCCGTCGGCAGCCACGATCTCAGCTGCGTCGGCACCGAACTCGCCGGTGATTCGCTCGGTCAATTTGAGCCCTGCCGCGAGCCCGCCGAGACCCAGGATCGTGACGGCGAACGCCCCGACAGCCGCCCACGCCGGCTTGAAGCTCCGACGCCCGCGAAGCGGTTCGAGGCGGTTCTGCTGCACCTGGGTCTGAGCGATGACGTCCTCGACGGTGATCCGCTCGACGCCGGCATCGAAGTACTCGCGCAGTTGAGGCTCAACCCGTGACATCTGCGCTCACCCCCAATGCACTCCGTATCCGCCGAAGGCCGCGATCGGCGTGGGTCCTCACCGACCACCGGGAGATCCCCAACAGATCGGCGACTTCTCGTTCGCTGTAGTCCATGCCGTGAATCAGCACGACGGCCACCCGCTGATTCTTCGACAGACTCCCCAACGCGTCGGTGAGTCCGGGCTCGACCGACGGGGCTTCTGCGACCGGCAGCGCGGGGAACAGCATGCGTGGGCGGTGGTATCGCCTGGCCTTCGACTGGCCAACGCGGTACAGATAGCCGGCGGGGTTCCGCTTGGCTTCAAGACTCTCCCAATGCTCCCATGCCCACACCAGAGCGTCGGCTGTGGCTTCCGCCCCGACCTCCAGTCCGTAGGCCGCTGCAAGTGCGTACGAGAGTCTCGGCTCCGTCTCCTTGACAAATCTGGTGAACGCTCGATGTGCATCGGGTTCCACGGTCCCTCCGTGACTCTCATCCTACGAAACCATCAACCACCCGTGTGTGGGCGACAAGAATTTCCGGGGAGGGCGAGACGATGACCGGGGGCAGGTACCCTTCGGACGACACGGATGAGTAGCAGCCACGAACCCGACGCAGCCAGCGAACTCGCCGACCGGATCGGTTGGCGAGTCACATCGACGTGGACCGATGACGTGCTCTCCGGATTCGGAGGGTTCGCAGCGGGCCTCCGAGTGCCGCCCGGGTACCAGAAGCCGGTCATGCTGATGGCGACCGCCGGCATCGGCACGAAGGCTGAGATCGCGCGCGTCACAGGACTCGTCGAAGGCCTCGGCTACGACCTCGTGGCGATGGTCGCCGACGACCTCTCCTCGGCAGGAGCAATGCCCGTCGCCATGCAGGACTACATTGCCGTCGGCTACCTGGACCTCGATCGGATCGAGTTCCTCATCGAATCGATCACCGACGCCTGCGCCGACAACGACGTGGCCCTTCTTGGCGGAGAGACGGCCGAACACCCGGGGATCATCGACAGCGACCGCTTCGACATCGCTGCTACAGCACTCGGTGTTGTCGAACTTGGAGATGAAGTCGACAACGACCGGATCGAAGTCGGCGACGTCATCATCGGGGTGCACAGTCCGAACCTCCGCACCAGCGGGTTCTCCTTGGTACGTGCCCTGATCGTCGATCAACTCGACATCGACGCCGCGTTCCCCGGCTCTGACCGCTCGTTCGCTGAAGTCCTCCTCGATCCGTCGGTGGTGTACGCACCATCCGTCGTCAACGCACTCGCGAGGGCCGAACCCCATGGACTCGCACATATCAAGGGCGGAGGAATCCCCGCAGGAGTGGGAAAGATCCTCCCCGACGGAACCGCCGCCTCCATCGAGCGGTCGCGTTGGGACATTCCCGAGATCTTTCAAGTGCTTCAGAGTCTCGGTTCGGTCTCTGATGACGAGATGCTCCACATGTTCAACATGGGAATCGGTTTCGTGGCCGTCGCCCCGGAAGGAGATGCCGATCGTCTCATCAAGGGTTTCAACTCCTACGACCAAGCCGCCACCGTCATAGGAAGAATCGTCAAGGGCGACGGGGAGGTGGAGATTGCTTGAACGCAAAGCGTTCCAGCAATCTCCACAGTCCGTAGTCCGTATTCGGATTCCTCCCCCTGAGGGGGAGGAATTGGACAACGCGATACGGACTACTGACTACAGACTACGCCTGGCGAAGCCGATGGCTTCGCCAGATCACTCCCCGCAGGTCACGCCGCCGACGATGCTGGTGACCAGATCTGTGTCCGACTGGCCGGTGGCGAATCCGAAGAGTTGGGCATCGTCGGACGGGTTGTCGTCGACCACCCACACGCCGCTCGCCGGATCCCACGGACTTTCGTTGATATCCACGGTCGGGTAGAACGTCTTGGCCTCGAGGAGCGTCGATCCAACGGTCATCCCCTCCGGCGTTGAGAGAGCAACACCACCGCCGTAGTAGTCGTAGCCGAACAGGTGTTCGCCGCCCGCGGGCAGGTGACTCGTTGCGGCTTTCGTGAAGAGCAGGGTGAAGGCGTGGCCGAAGCCACTCGGACTGGTTCCCCATTGCACTCCGCGAACCTCGGGCGGCGGACAGGTACCAAACTCGCTGAACGAATCGACCCATCCGGTGTCTCGATCCGGCGGCCCGAGGAACGAGGTTGTGTAGGCGATCGCGGCATCGGGTGTTGCACCGAAATCCACGGCTCCGATGCCGCCAGGTTCGAGTGCGAGCGGAGCGAGTGTGGTGGTCGTTGTTGTGGCCTCGCTGGTCGTCGTTTCGGCCACCGTTGTGGTCGTTTCGGCTTCGGTGGTCGTCGTTTCGGCCACCGTTGTCGTGGTAGTGGCCTCGGTGGTCGTCGTGGCTTCAGAAGTGGTTGACGAGAGTGTCGTTGTGGTCACCGCTTCGTCATCTCCCCCAAATGCCTGAACCGCGAGGAACACGAGAAGTGCGATCAGCAGGCCCACGACGACCCCCACCACCACCATCAGAACCGTTGATCGTTGTTCGCTCATGCCCACAGGCTACGTGCAGTTCAACGGGACCGGGTGGATCGGATGCCCATCGCGGCCGACGGAAGAACATGGACGAAGAACTCGGACCAGGTAGCGTTCCGCCCATGAACGGACCCCCCACCTACCCCATCACCGTCCAGATGCCGGTCGACGACGAGCAGCGCAACCGCTGGCTCGCTGCCGCCGGCATCGTCCTGATCAAGCTGGTTCTCCTGCTGCCGCACATCCTGCTGCTGTTCCTGTTCGGCATGATGATTCAGATTCTGGCCTGGATCGGCTACTGGGGCATCGCGTTCACCGATCGCCTTCCGGACCCGATCCGCCGGCTCGAGATCATCTTCCTCGCCTGGATCACCCGTGTGGTCGCCTGGTTTGCGGGTACCACCGATGTCTATCCGACGTTCGGCACGGACCAGGACTATCCGGTGACCGTCATCGTGGAACCGGCCCCACAACCTCGGAACCGCCTGCTCGCCGTGCTCGGGATCTTCCTCATCCGCACGATCGCCGCCCTGCCGCATTTTGTGATTCTGTTCCTGCTGAGTTTTGGGGTGCTGCTCGTCGCCTGGATCGGATATGTGATCGTGGTATTCACCGGCCAGCTACCACTCGGGATCCACGAGTTCGTCCTCAACTACCAGCGATGGTGGGCCCGAGCGTGGGGCTGGACTGTCGCACTCACCGACGAGTATCCGCCCTTCACGCTCGGGTGATCCACGAGCCGACCCGCTCGACGACTACTCCTCGTCGGGTGCCGGCTCTTCTGATAGTTCCTCCTCGGTGGCAGGCTTCTCGGCCGTCGCCGACGTGCCTTCCTTGGGCCGGCGAACTGCCGCAACGGCACGCCAGAGTCCGAATCCAACGAGCGCCAGCAACGCGATCGGAAGCACAAACGCAGCACCCACGATCAATCCACCGATCGTTGCGAGCAGAACTTCGCCTGCCTGGTCGATCGCGCTTTCGAGAATGCTCGGATCGTCCGGCTCGTCGATCGGTGTGGAACCCGGCACCTCGGTCAGTCCGACGGTCAACGTCGAGAAGCTTGTCCGACTGTCGAGGTATCGAAGGCGTCCCTCGATCTGCTCGATGTTGAGCAACACATCCTGCATCCGTGTCTGGATGGTCACCAGATCGTCAATTTCCGTCGCCTCGTTCATGAGGCGTTGGTAGAACTCTTCCTGGCTCCGCCAGTACCGAAGGCGGCCCTCGAGGTCGACGTACTCCTCGGTGACGTCCTGGCTCGACACGTTGAGGCTCAGCCGTTCGCCGAGGCCGTCGACGCGGTTCAGGGCATCGTCAAAACGGTCTTCTGGGATGCGCATGGTGAGCCAACCCACGGTGTAGTTCACATCGTCGATCTGCTGCAGGTGCGTCTCACCTGCGGTGATGTAGCCCCCGAGGTCGGCGGCGATGCTCCGAAGCTGCGATGAAATCTGACCGAAGGTGCCGACCTCCACTCTGATGTCGACACGGCCGTCGCGGATGACCTTGAGTCCGTCCGGCAGTTCGGTCCCTATCGAGGGCGCCACCTTGACCCCTTGCTCCATCGCCAGCTCGGCATCCATCGCCTCGCCACCACTTGCAGCAATCGTCTCCTCGGAGGCGTACGCCACCGTTGTCATCATCTCGCTCGCCGCGTCGTCGGACCCGCTGCACGCTGCCAACAACAGAACGGCAGCCAGCAAGGCTGCCGTCACAATTCGTGTCTTCCCCATCCGGTTCGGTCTGGACATCGTCCTTCTCCTTGTTGGGTGTGGCCCGGCGTCGCCGCCGACCCTCACCGCTATGACGGTCGGTGATGGCGTCGCGGTTCCAGCTACCGTCGCGCCATGGATCAACCGATCGTTGCCGTGCTCGCCGGCGGTGACAGCACACGTATGGGGTTTGACAAGGCAATGGCCCCCATCGGCACTTCGACCATGCTCGAAATGGTGATCAATGCAGTCGCGCCGGTCGGTGATGTGGTGGTCGTCGGCCGCACGGGCGCACCGGAAGGGACACGGGCCATTCCAGACCGACGGCCCGACGCCCGGGGACCGCTCACCGGCCTCGAGACGGTGATGCACTCCTACCCGGGCAGGACGCTCGTTCTGGTTGCCGTCGATCATCCGTTTGTGCGCCCCGGGACACTCGATGCTCTCCTCACGCTCGAGGGAGACGCCATCGTTCCAATCGACGAGGGGTGGCAGCAGGTCACGTGCGCCGTTTATCGACCCGCCTTCCTCGCTGCCGCCACCGCCGTTCTCGACGCCGGCGGCCGCTCGATCATCGCCGCTCTCGACCATGTCGGCACACGTCTCGTCGCAGAACCCGAGTGGAGAACATGGGGAGAAGACGGACGCTCCTGGTTCAGTATCGATTCGCAAGAACGCCTCGAGGTCGGCCTGCGGAGGTACGGATAGAGGCGCTCGCTACCCTTGCGGTATGGATGGAGCAGCCCCAATCACGGTCGAGCGCCGCGACCACATCGCCATTGTGTGGTTGGACCGCCCCGACCAACGGAACGCGTTCGCCCCGGAGTTCTGGACCATGCTGCCCTCCACCATGGAGGAGTTGGGCACCGACCCAGGCATTCGAGCGGTTGTTGTCGCTGCAAAAGGTTCAGCGTTCACCGTCGGCCTCGACTTGAAGTCGTTCGGCCCGGTGATTGCGACCGGAAGCCTCGACCCGGCTGCAGCTCCCCCAGGATCTCCGGTCGCCCAGCGCGCGCGAACCCGACAGCTCGTCACAACGATGCAGCGCACGTTCTCATCGCTCGCTCAGTGCCCTGTACCGGTGATCGCTGCCGTTCACGGATACTGCATCGGAGCAGGCGTCGACCTGATCACCGCATGCGACATCCGGTACGCCGCAGTCGACGCTGTCTTCTCCATCCGGGAGACTCGTCTTGCGATGGTCGCCGACGTGGGGACGCTGCAGCGCCTTCCTCATATCATCGACCCGGGGAGCGTCGCCGAATTGGCCTACACCGGGCGTGATTTCGACGCCGGCGAGGCCGCTTCGTTGGGTCTCGTTACGCGTCTGCTCCCCGACCAGAACGCGACACTCGAAGCGGCAATAGAGACCGCCGAACTGATCGCCGCAAATTCGCCGCTTGCTGTACAAGGCACGAAGGCGGTGCTCCGGGCCGGGGACGGCAAGACCGTTGAGGAGGCCCTCGACTATGTGGCTCTTTGGAACGCTGCCTTCCTCCACTCCAACGACCTAGGAGAAGCGATGGCCTCGTTCATCGAACGCAGACCCCCAGAGTTCGAGGGCCAGTAGTCAGTAGTCAGTGTCTCGTGTCTCGTGTCTCGTGTCTCGTGTCTCGTGTCTCAAGTCTCAAGTCTCGTGTCTCAAGTCTCGTGTCTCAAGTCTCAAGTCTCGTGTCTCGTGTCTCGTGTCTCGTGTCTCGTGTCTCGTGTCTCGTGTCTCGTGTCTCAAGTCTCGGATCATCAACTGCTTCGACAAGGCATAATGGCCACATGCTCTGGACTCCTCAGACTGAACGCGGCCATCTCTTCGCTGCTCCGTAACAACAGTCAGTCTCGTACGTCCCCGCCCGCGAACCAGGAGGAACACCATGACCGACCTCTCCAGACGACTCCAAAATGCGATTGCCCCCGTCATCACCTACGACTCCCAGATCGAGATCGTCGAAGGTGATGGCACCTGGGTCACCGACATCAACGGCAACCGCTACATCGACTTTGCTTGCGGCATTGCGGTGACCAACCTCGGCCACCGGCCGCCAACGGTCGCAGCCGCAGCCGAAGACCAACTCAGCCGCCTCTGGCACGCCGGCGGATCCTTCCTCTATGAATCGGTCGCCACCGCGGCAGAGAGCATCGTCGAGGTGGCCCCCGGCAGCGTGGAACAGGTCTTCTTCATGAACTCCGGCGCCGAAGCAGTCGAGGCATCCGTGAAGCTCGCGCGAAAGACCTCAGGCCGCCAGGGCATCATCGTGTTTCGCGGCGGTTTCCACGGCCGCAGCATGGGTTCCGTGTCGTATACGACGTCGCGAGCCAAGTACCGCAGCGGGTATTTTCCACTGGTCCCGTCGGTGTTTGTCTCCCCGTTCCCTCATCCGTACCGCTGGAACATGTCGCAGGAGGATGCGAACGCCTACGCATTGAACGAACTGCGCCTGATGTTCAAGCACGAAGTGGCGCCGAACGAGATCGCCGCGTTCCTGTTCGAGCCGCTTCAAGGAGAGGGCGGGTACTACCCCGCCAGCTACGAGTTCATAAAGGCGATTCGGGACCTCGCGGACGAGCACGGGATCCTCATGATCACCGACGAGGTTCAGACGGGCTTCGGACGCACCGGTGACTTCTTCACAAGCCAGGTCTACGGCATCGACCCCGACATCCTCGTGATGGGCAAGGCGATTGCCAACGGTCTCCCCCTGTCGGCAGTCGGCGCCTCCAAGGAGATCTTCTCGAAGTGGGAGCCCGGTTCACACGGCACCACATTCGGAGGCAACCCGGTGTCCTGCGCTGCTTCGGCCGCGGTGGTCGAGATGCTCAAGGACGTCATCCCGGGTGTCGCGGAACGGTCGGACCTCTCGTTCACGCGACTCGGCGACCTGCAGGAGCGTCACCGCACGATCGGAGACGTCCGTGGACTCGGCCTGATGATCGGTATCGAGTTGGTCAAGGATGGCCGCGAGCCGGATACCGAAGCCTTCGGTGCCATCTCGAGCACGGCCGAGGAGCTTGGCCTGTTCATCCTCAATTGTGGTCCCGACAACAACGTGATCCGGTTCATCCCACCCCTGAACGTCTCTCTCGACGATCTCGATGCCGGCATCGATATCCTCGACCAAGCGATCACTGCGTACGAGAAATAGGCCGGGACAACGCGCCAGACGCGACTGAGCCGGCGTCCAGAAGGGCGCCGGCTCACTGCTTGCTACTTGCTGCTCAACCTAGTTCTGCGTCAGCACACCACGAAGGCGAGGGTACTTAACCGGCTTGTGCGTGTGGCAGAACTCGGCACGGTTGTAGCGGGAAAGGACAGTGTCACATTCGTCGCTTCCGCAGACGCGACCTTCGTCGTACGTCTTCGGGCGGCGGGACCGGCCCTGCGGGCGAGAAGCTTTCATGATGTCAGACATGGATGACCTCCAAGGAGAGCGGCTGGATAAGGCCCGTGATGTCGGCGGCGGACAACGCCGATCGGGGTTGCTGAAGATGTGTTAAGACGATTCTATTTGCACTATCCCGACATTGCAAAACTATTCTTCCGGGAGTCTTGTCGGAGCGGCTCTATTCGGGCCGATGGCGCCCAACGAGGGCCTCCAACCCGCCCTCACCCGGCCAGAACAGAGCACCCACGAGACCAAGTAGTGCGATCAGCGTGACCCAGTTCGGGAATCGAGTGAATACCGTCGGGCCGGCCGAACGCATAGCGACATTGCCGTAGAGCAGGCCCTCGGTGTACAACTCGGTCTCTTCGCCAACGCTGCCCGATGCCGTGATGAACGTCGACTTTCCGGTGATCGCAGCGTGGACAACGTCCTGTCCTATCGCAGCTGCGTTCACCCTCGTCATGTCAACGAGCTGATCCGACGCAGGAGAGTCGCCATACGTGCTCTCATTGGTTGCAACAACCAGAAGTTCTGACCCGGCGTTCGATATTGCTCGAATGCTCCTCGGGAACGCACCCTCGAACGAGATGACTGATCCAAGCTGGCCGTCGGTCGTTGCGAGTGCCATCGGGAACACGACAGCATCGGTGCCTCGCACCATGTCTCTTGGAACCTGGTCGAGTTGCGGAATGAAACCGAGCAGCGAGCGCAACGGAACGTATTCGCCGAACGGAACCGGGTGTTGCTTCGCGTACTCGCCGATCTTCACACCTTCGGGTGAGTAGAACATGTTGACGTTCAGGAATCCGTCGGGCTCCACCTTCCGGGTGCCGGAGACCAGGAAGTAGGCCCCGATTCGCCCAGCCTCCGAGATGATTGCAGCCTTCACGGCGTCGTTGGTCTCCGGATCAAACGGCGGTCCGGTCGAGTTCTCGGCCCAGACCACGAGCTTGGCGCCCCCGACTGGAATCGTCTCGGTCAACGCAAGGTGCGATTCGAATATGCGTTGGTTCTCGTTTTGGCAATGGACCATCGGGCACGGGGATCCCCCTTGCACGATCGCAACACGCACTGTCTCCCCGTCGGCCCTGGGGGCGAAGAGCAAACCAACAACACCCAGGAGAACGATGACAACCGTGGTGTCGACGAACTGCCGCCAATGATCGCGGGACTCGATCAGCAGCGCGGCAGCAGCGGCGAACGCCACCGCCAGCACGGTCCACCCGGCCGGGCCAATGAACTGAACGCTTCCGAGGAGCGGAGGGAATCCGCCGGCGGCGTACCCGATGTTGCCCCAGGGGAACCCACCGAACGGGAAACGGGCGCGAACGAACTCGATGACCGCCCACGACCCCGACCGCGATGAGCCACCATCTCCACGCCGGCCAGAGGCGGAAGAGCCACACAACAAGGCCGTAGAGGGCGAAGTACGCCGCCATCAGCATCACGAGAGGCACCCAGGCAATAAACCCGAGGATGCTGATCCAGAACAACAGCAACCCGAAGAACACGGTTCCCCAGAGGAATCCGATAGTGACAGCCTCGAAACCCCGCTCAACGTGGCGCAGTGCCCAGAACAGAGGAATCGGAGCGACGAACGCGAGCGGTCCGAGATCCAACGGCGGGAACGCAGCCCACATCAACAAAGCGCTGGCAAATGCCGCAAGGTAGGGAAGCATGAAGCCGCGAGGGTAGTGAGCCGACAGGTTTGAGGCTCAAGGGAGAAGACAAGAGACACGAGACTTGAGACACGAGACTGGACTTGTCTCGGATCTCGAATCTCGGGTCTCGGATCTCGAGTCTCGGGTCTCGGATCTCGAGTCTCCTAGTCTCTCTCTCATGAACGACCTTGACATTGCTGTTGCTGCTGCGCGGGCTGGTGGCGCGATTGTTCGAGACGGTTTCGATCAGAGTGTGACGCCGCAGTACAAGCGCCAGTTCGATCCGGTGACGGCGACCGATCATTCCTCCGAAGCCGTCGTGCTCTCGATACTCGCCGAACACCGCCCGAACGATGCGATCCTCGCCGAAGAGAGCGGGGGCACGATCCCCGACGGCCGCCTCTGGATCGTCGACCCGCTCGACGGCACGGTCAACTTCGTCCACGGAATTCCACAGATCTCGGTGAGTGTCGCCTTGTGGGAGGGTGACCGACCGCTCGTCGGAGTCATCTACGACCCGCTCCGTGATGAGTGTTTCTCCGCCGCCGCCGGTGAAGGTGCGTACCTGAATCAGCACGCGATCAGTGTGTCGCCGGTCGAGAGGCTCGATCGTTCCGTGGCTGCGACCGGCTTCCCATACGACCACGGCGACTACGCCGACGAATACGCGCAGGTCGTTGGTGCGGTGCTTGCGTCCGTCAACGGCATCCGTCGATTCGGCTCAGCGGCTCTCGACCTCGCCTGGGTCGCGGCGGGGAGATACGAGGCATATTGGGAGCTTGGCCTTGCCCCGTGGGATCAGGCGGCCGGGATACTGATCGTTCGAGAGGCGGGCGGCCGTGTCACCGACCTCTTCGGTGCGAACTCCGTCCCCACCACTCCGCTTGTCCTCGCCACCAACGGCCTGGTTCACGACGGGTTCCAGCAGATCATCGAACCGCTGCTCCCCGACCGCCTGAGATGAGCTTGCACCGACGCCTCCTCGTCGGTGAGGCAGTGCGGACTGCTCGCGGAATCCACGGGAATGCCGTGCTGATGCACGACGATCGCATCGTTGCCGTCGGCAGCCATCGAACCCTCAGTCAGCCAGGGGTCCGAGTCGAGAACTACGATGGCGCCTTCCTGCTGCCTGGAATGCGCGATGCACACATGCACCCGGTTCCGTACGCTGCCTCACTCTTCGGAGTCTCGCTGGAAGGTGTGACGAGCATCAGCATGCTGCAGGACACGATCCGGAAGGCTTCGACAGATCTCTCGCCGGACGCCCCGTTCGTTGCCCTGCGCCTCGACGACGAATCCCTGGTCGAGCGTCGACTCCCCACTCGCGATGATCTCGATGCGGTTGCGGTGGACCGCCCGATCCTCCTTCACCGCTATTGCGGCCATGTTGCGATCGCCAACACAGCCGCTCTCCGAGTTGCCGGCATCGACCGGTCAACACAAAACCCAGGCGACGGTTCTATCGACCGCGACGACGCCGGTGAACCCAACGGGATTCTGCCGCGAGACCGCCATTGACCTGATTTCGACTCGACTCGACGCGTCGGAAGCGGTCACCGATGCTTCTCTCCTCCGCGCTCTCACAGGGCTGGCGGCCATGGGCATCACTTCCATCGGGGCGATTCTTGGTCTCGGCGACGGGCCGTGGGCGAGTCTCGGAGACGAAGTCACACGGCTTGTTGCCGTCGCGGACCGCCTCCCGATCACGGTGCATGCGTTTGTCATCGCCCACACGGTTGATGGACTCGCCGACGCCAGGGGCCGCATGGACGTCGGGAGCGACCGCCTTCGATGGGCCGGATACAAGGGGTTCGCCGATGGAAGCCTCGGAGGTCACACGGCGGCGATGCACGCTCCGTTCTCCGATCGGCCGGACGAGATGGGAACCATGCGCCTCGACGCATCGGACCGAGAACTGGCCAGAGCATCACTCGCAATGGGCGGAATGGTCGCGATCCATGCGATCGGCGACCGGGCGAACAGCGCGGTCATCGATCTCTTCGAGGAACTCGTTACCGAAGGGGCGAACCCACGGAAGCTTCGCATCGAACACGCGTCTGTCCTGGGGCGATCAGACATCGACCGTATGGCACAGCTCGGGACCATCACATCGGTGCAACCTGCCTTCCTCGGGTCCGAGTTCGAGTGGATTGCCGACCGGGTGGGAGAGGACCGGATTGTTTCGACCTACCCGTTCGCGTCGCTGGACTACGCGGGTGTTCCGATGTGCGGAGGCTCGGATAGCCCGGTCGAGCCCCCTGATCCATGGTCAGGCATGGCGCTCGCCCGCGACCGGGCAGGGGTTCTGCGAGCCGAGAGCCTCCTCCCCGATCGTGCCCTCGCGCTCTTCACGGACGGCGCTGCTGCTGCACTCGGCGAACCGCTGCCGCTCGCGCCAACGAGCCCAGCGGACGTGATCATTGTCGATCGGGATCCGGTCACCATCGATCCCGATGAGCTCAGGGACACGGTCGTTCACGAGACGTGGGTCCGTGGAGAACGCGTCGACATCGGCTGATGAGCTGAACAGGGTTAGCCCTTGAAGCCACCGGCGAACTGCCAGCAGTCCGGGCAGAGATAACCGGCATTGTGAAACGTGGCATCTTGCTCGTCGATGATGATCCCGCAGGCAGTGCACGTGCCTGCGACGAAATCACGCGCAGCTTGCTGGAAGGGCCCTTCCGACGCAAAGAGGTCGGTCACGAGCACGGTTCTACCGGTTCCCTGTTTCACGATCCAAAGGCTATCGGGAAAGGAAGGATTCAGTCTGCAGTCAAGGCAAGAGACACGAGACACGAGACATGAGACACGAGACATGAGACACGAGACAGGTCTACGGTCTACGGACTACTGAGTACTGACTGCTGGCTGCCGGCTACCCCAGGATCTCGCGCAGCGGGACGGCGACTGTCTCGTAGTCGGGGTGGAGGCCGGTTTCGGCCTTTGAGTAGATCACTCTGTCGTCGAGCATCACCTCGAACCGTCCCCCACCCGAAGGGATCAGGGTCAGACGGCTGATCTTCTGCTCGAACTCGCCGATCAGTTGCTCGGCCATGCTCACGGCACGGCTGGTATAGCTTCAGACGACGCAGTATTCGATGCTGAGTTCCATGCCGGGCACGGTAGTCGCCCCGACGCGGAAACCGTACCGTCGCTGCAGCGCCGGTGGCTCAGTCGCAGACGGCGCCGCGCTCCGCCGAGCCGACCAACCTGGAGTACTTGCCCAGCGCACCGGTCGGGTATCGGGACTCGGGCGCCGACCAGGCGGCTCGACGGGACGCCAGGTCGGCTTCATCAACAAGAAGATCAAGCTGCCTGGCCGGAAGATCGACCCGGATCCTGTCACCCTCGCGAACGAGCGCTATCGGACCGCCTTTCGCCGCCTCGGGAGCCACATGCCCGATGCACAAGCCGGTCGTTCCTCCGGAGAAGCGGCCGTCGGTGATCAGGAGCACTTCCTTGCCGAGGCCTGCGCCCTTGATCGCTGCGGTGATCGCCAACATCTCCCGCATACCGGGACCGCCGGATGGGCCCTCATATCGGATCACAACAACGTCGCCTGGGTGGAGATCGTGTGCCCACAGTGCTTCGAGCGCGTGCTGCTCATCGTCGAACACTCGCGCCGTACCTTCGAAAACATCAAGGTCGACGCCCGCGATCTTTACGACTGCTCCCCCGGGTGCAAGCGACCCGCGCAGAATCGCGATCCCCCCTTGCTCGGCGACCGGATCGGATGTGGCCCGCACCACGTCCTGCTCTTGAGGGAAGGAAACACCTTCAAGGTTCTCCGCCATCGTCTGGCCGGTGACGGTCAGTGCGTCACCGTGGATCAACCCCTCGTCGTAGAGCGCTCGCAGAACCACCGGCACACCACCGATCTGATCGAGGTCGACCATGTGGTAGCGGCCGAACGGCTTGAGGTCACCGACGTGTGGCGTCTTCCTGCTGATTCGGTCGAAGTCCTCGAGTGTCAGGTCCACGCGAGCTTCGTGAGCGATTGCGAGCAGGTGCAGCACCGCGTTTGTTGACCCGCCGAGGGCCATCACCACGGTGATCGCGTTCTCGAATGCCTTGCGGGTCATGATGTCACGGGGTCGGATGTCGGAGCGCAGCAATTCCATCGCCGCCTCCCCCGACTGGCGGGCATAGTCGTCGAGCCTCGCCGAGACGGCCGGAACGGACGCGCTCCCGGGCAGCGACATTCCGAGCGCCTCACCCACCGATGCCATCGTGTTCGCCGTGAACATCCCCGCACACGAGCCGTCGCCTGGACATGCGGCCTGCTCAATGCGGAGCAACTGTTCGTCGTCGATACGGCCCTCGGAGTGAGCCCCAATACCCTCGAAAACATCGACGATCGAGATATCAACGCCGTCGAGCTTGCCGGGAAGCGACGAACCTCCATACAGGAACACCGAAGGCAGATTGTGACGGGCGGCGGCCATCAGCATCCCGGGCAGGGACTTGTCACACCCGGCAATTGAGACCATCGCATCGAAGCGTTCAGCGTGCATCACCAATTCGACGGAATCAGCGATCACCTCTCGAGAAACAAGCGAGGCGCGCATCCCCTCGTGGCCCATCGATATGCCATCGGAAACGGCGATGGTGGTGAACACCAGCCCGACACCGCCCGCCTCGTACACACCCTCGCGGGCTCGCGCGGAGAGCTTCGGCCCGGTCAAGTTGCAGGGGGTCACTTCATTCCCCGCGCTGACCACACCGACCTGGGATTTCGCGAAGTCGTTCTCGCCGAGCCCGACGGCGCGCAGCATGGCCCGTGCACCGGCCCTCGCCGGCCCTTCGGTGACGTCTTGCGAGTGAATCTTGATGGGGGTCTCAGTAGGCATAGGGAGAGCGTAATCCTCGCTTCCTATCTGGTGATCGTTCCTAGGCTCAACGGCATCCGATCAGTATTGGATTCCATGACTACCGAAGAATTTCCCATCACCGCGGCCACGCCACCACCACCGCCACCCGCGCCACCACCACCGACGAAGCGGAAGGGAGGCTTCGCCAAGAAGGCGTTGCTGGCCTTTCTTGTCGTCGCACTCATCGCCATATTCGGAACGATCGGGTATGTGAAGTGGACCGAAAGCAAGATCGACCGCATCGACTCGACCGAACTCACGAGCCTCGCAACGGTGGCGCCCGGTTCCTCAGAGCCGGTCAACTTCCTCGTCATCGCGACCGATGACCGCTCGAATCTCCCGGATGACTGGAATGAGGATGCGTTCGGTGAGTTCACCGGCCGCAGAACCGACGTGATGATGCTTGCGCACATGGTGCCGGGTGAGCGGATCCAGCTTCTGAGCCTTCCACGGGACCTCATGGTTGACATCGAGGGCAATGGGATCAATCGGCTGAACGCTTCATACGTCGTCGGTGGCCCCGATTTGCTCATCAAGACGGTCCAGCAGGAAACAGGGATCCCCGTTCACCACTTCGTGGAGATCGACTTCGGTGGATTCGGCAGAATCGTCGATTCGCTCGGGGGTGTCACCTTCGACTTCCCGCTCGCCGCCCGCGACGCCAAGTCGGGATTCTCCGTCGAGGCGGGAACCCACACGCTGGATGGAGAAACGGCCGTTGCATACGCCCGATCCCGCCAGTACGAGGTGTACGAGAACGGTTCGTGGAGCGGCACCGGGGGCGGAGACATTGCACGAACACAGCGTCAGCAGGACATCATGGTGCAACTCTTCGATCAGGTTGCTTCACCTTCGAGTGCGTTCAACCTCCCAACATTCCTCCCAACCTTCGCCGACAATATCGCCGCCGACGAAGGCCTGAGCCTCGGCTTGATGACCGATCTCGGACGCGCTGCGCTTGGTATGAGCTCCACAGATATCGATCGCGTCACCCTCCCCGTGAAGAACCACAAGGGCAACGACGGGCGTGCCTACGTGATACCGACCGAAGATGCCGCCGCTGTGATTGCCGCATTCATCGCCGGCGATCCGTACCCCTGATCAGGCTACGGACGACTCAGAGAGCGAACACAGCCTCCACGAGCCGTTCGATCTCCCGCTCCGTGTTGAAGTAGTGAACCGACGCCCGGACGAGGTCGGGTAGTTGCCGCTGCTCCATGTCGAACCGGGCCGAGTTGGGTGTCACCACCGAAACGTTGATGGACTGGTCGCGAAGAGCGACCTTCACGTCGTTTGCCTCGCGACCCTCCACGGTGAACGTCACGATGGCTCCCTGCACTGATCCGATGTCGCGTACGGTTACGCCGCTCACCTCGGTGAGCGCCGCCCTGAGCATGGAACCGAGCAAGGCGACGCGCTCCCAGATCTCATCCAGTCCCACCTGCATCGCATAGGTCGCTGCTCGGCCCATTCCGAGCACAAGAGCCGATGATCGCTCCCACAGTTCGAACCGGCGAGCATCTGGCCGCACGATGAACCGGTCGAGCGCCTCCCATCGCGCACCCTGCAGATCGAGCACCGCTGGTTCGAGTTGACCGAGCATCGATGACCTCACGTAGAGGAATCCGGTGCCACGAGGCCCGCGAAGGAACTTCCTGGAGGTGGCCGACAACAGGTCACACCCGATCTCTTGGACATCGATTGGCATCTGGCCCACCGACTGGCAGGCGTCGAGGAGATAGGGAACACCGTGAGCCTTGGCCACCCGGCCCACCTCAGCGGCTGGATTCACGAGGCCACTATTCGTTGGCACGTGGTTGATGGCGATCAGACGAACCCGCTCGTCGATCATCGTGTGGAGTGCGTCGGGATCGATCTCACCGGTTGATCGGTTCGGCACAACCTCGACCGATGCCCCCGTCCGCTGCGCCACCTGGAGGAAGGCGATCACGTTGGAGGCGTACTCGCTGGCGGTCGTGAGGATGCGGTCACCTTCCTGGAAGCTCATCGCCGAGAAGACAGAGCCCCACGCACGTGTGGCGCTGTCGGTGAGAGCGATCTCCGATCGATCCGCACCAATGAAAGCTGCCAGCGTGTCGTACACCGAGTTGAGCTCATCGGCGTGCGCTTCGGCTACCTCGTATCCCCCATAACGAGCTTCCTCACTCAGGTAGTCGGTGACGGTGTCCAGCACAGGTCGCGGGGGAAGTGACGCACCGGCGTTGTTGAAGTGGGTCACGAACGCGGCACCCGGCGTATCGGCTCTCGCCGCAGCAATGTCGATCATCGGACGAAACGCTAGCGCTGTGTTCGCCAACGTCTTGTCGATTCGGCCGATCGGCGCGACGATGCGTTCATGACATCGATGCGTGTGATTGTGCTTTCGGTTGTGTTGGTCGTCGCGGCAGCGGGATGTGGAGATTCAGCGGACGACGCCACTCCGCCGGTGACAACCGTGTCAACAAGTGTGACCACAACAACAGGTCCGGCCGAGACCTCAACATCGACCACTACCACCTCAACGTCGACCACCACGACCACAACATCAACAACAACCACGACGGCTCCAACGACAACCACATCGACCACGACCACGACCACAGCCCCCGACCCGGCCCCGGCCGCCGTTGGAGGTCTCACCGTTGAGATCGGAGGGGGCAGCGGCGAGGTTATTCCCGAATGGGGCAGGAACCCCGAGCCTGATCTCGACCTCTATCGCCTCTGGTACTCCGACGACCCCGGTGCGTCCAAGGTGCTGCTCGCTGAGATCCCCCACGACACATCCGCACTGCCCGGACCGGCCTACGACGCCGGTGGTGGCCGCACGGCCTATGTCGACCTGAGAGCGCAGATCGAAGGCAAGCACTGCTACCAGGTCTCAGCGGTCGACGGCGCAGGGCACGAGGGTCAACGCAGCGCCGAAGTGTGCCTTCCCGCCGTGCCGCCGCCCACACCGTCAGGCTTCGACGTGAACATTGGTGGCGGGAGCGGTGAGGTCATGGTCGTGTGGAGTCGCGTGAGCGCCCCCGACACGTCCTCCTATTTGCTCTGGTACTCAGAGTTGCCAGGCGGCGCCAAGGCACTCTTGGCCACCGTTGCCCACGACCCGGCGGCCCTCGTAGGGCCGGCCTACAACGCGGGGGGCGGCAGGACGGCCTACATCGACTTCCCGCGTTCGCTCGAGAACGACCGGAACTGCTACCAGATCTCCGCAATCGACTCGGGCGGCAACGAGAGCCCACGATCGGGCGAGCTCTGCCTGTCGGGACTCTGACGAAGAGTCAGAAGCCGATCTCATGCAGCAGTTCGTTCATCGTCGGCGTGAGCTGCATAGACCGGATGTCATCCACCGGGACCCACCGAACCTCGGCTGCGTCGTCTCCCGCCTCGAGGTGGCCTCCCGTTCGTGTCGCGGCGAAGTCGACCACCACATAGTGATAGGTCGGAGGCTGCTCCTCGTCCATGATGTCGCCGGCCCACACCACACTCCCGACCTCGATCGTGAGACCGGTTTCTTCGCGCACCTCTCGAACGACAGCCTCGCGCATGGTTTCGCCGCGCCGCTGCCGACCTCCCGGGACGGCCCAGTAGCCCTGGTAGGCGCCGCGGCCTCTCCGCACGAGCAAAAGTTGCCCTTCTTCGATGATGACCGCCCCCACACCCGGGGTTGGGTGAGTCTCAACCATGTCCCTACGCCCTCGCCGTAGCGTCGGCGGACTCGTCGGGTCTCCGATCCCGAACCCCGGCCATCACGTTCGTGGCGGTGAGGACCAGGAAGAAGAGCACGATCGGCACCACCGCCATCGTCGCCGAACCCGACGTGTTGGCGTGGTACGAGATGATCAGGCCTGCCGCGACTGAGAAGACCCCGATCAACGCAGCGACGGCCATCATCACCGGCACCCGGTTGACGAGCAGCGCCGCGGTGGCGGGTGGACCGACCAGCAATCCGAAGACCAGCAGCGTGCCGACGGTCTGGAACGATCCCACGATTGACATCACAATGAGCACCAGCAGCAGCACGTGTGTTGTTCTGGGGTGGAGTCCGTAGAGGGCAGCCTTCTGTTCATTGAAGGCGAGCACGAGGAAGCTCCGGTAGAACGCCATTGAGGCTCCAACGGCAATCACCGTGATCACGGCGAGGACGACGAGGTCCGTCGTGGTGACCCCGAGCACATCACCGAAGAGGATCGCGGTGAGGTTGCCGCTGTATGCGCTCGACTTCGAGATGAGGATCACGCCGAGGCCGAGCATGCCGACAAACAGCAGGCCGATCCCGGTGTCTTCCGAGAACGTGGTCTGTCGATGGACGAGGTTGATCCCCCAGATCATCACCAGAGCCGCGATCGCCGCGCCGAGCAGCGGGCTGAAGCCGAACAGGATGGCAAGGGCGATCCCCGGGATCACGCCGTGGACGAGGGCATCACCGAGGAAGGTCATGCCGCGGATGACGACCCAGGTTCCGACGACGGAGGTCGTCAGCGCCGCGAGCGATCCTGCCAGCAGCGCTCGCTGCTGGAATGCCAGTTCGAAGGGGGCGGTCAGCCAGTCCATGTGACCGATACGGTACAACGGCGGCGCTGGCGGGCGGTCACGGCGTACCGAGTGCCTCTGTGATCCGGTCGACGTTGGTTGCCAGCATGCCGATCAGGGTGTCTCCGTCGGTCCCCGAATCACCGAGAGACCCGGTGTACAACTCAACCACCGCCACGTCGTAGCCGACCTCGGCGGCGACGGCCTGTGCGAGGGCATCCGGTTCGATCGTTTCGGTGAAGATCGCGGGCACCTGCTCGTGTTCGATGGTCTCGACGAGCGAGGCGAGTTCTGAGGACGATGGATTTGCCAGCGAGGCGCCCCCGGGAATCACGGTCCCGATCATCTCGAAGTCGTAGCGATCTGAGAAGTAGCCGAGCGAGAGATGGTTGGTCACCAGCTTCCGATCGGAGACCGCCACCACCGCCAACTGCTCGACGCTCGTGCTGTGTAATGCCTCGAGTTTGACGGCGTACTCGTCTGCCGCGAAGGACCAGTCGACGCCCGGTGCCACTTCGGAGAGGTGTTCTGACATCAGCCCGGCGACCGCAGCGACCCGGAGTGGATCGAGCCAGAAGTGCGGGTCGAGGCTCCCGTCCTCGTCTTCGTGGCCGTCTTCGTCCTCGTGGTCGGCGGTGGCGAACGGCAGCGGGTCGAGATCGGCTGCGACCTCCCACACGAGGACTCCATCACTCTCTGCCGCTTCGAGCACGTCGTGCAATCCGGCCTCGAGTTCGAGGCCGTTCGCAACGACGAGATCAGCCCGCTGGATGGCTGCTACTTGCTGAGAAGACGGCTGGAAGTCGTGGGGGTTCACGCCAACGGGCATCAGAACTTCGACGTTTGCATTGTCGCCAGCGACGTTGCGGGCAATGTCGCCGAGGATCGTGGTCGTCGCAACGATCTGCACGGTGCCGTCGGTGCCGTCGGTTCCGTCATCACTTGCGCAGCCGGTCAACAGAGCGGCGACCAAGCCGACAATGGCCACCAGAATCGCAAAGCGATGCATTCTCGACTCCTTGCACTAAATGAGAATGATTCCTATTATTGAATGAACGCTATCACCGGGCGCCACTAATGCAACATCTTGAACAGACCGTCGAACAACATCTCGCCACTGAGGACGTTCGCTTCACCAGGGGCAGGCGGGCGACTGTTCAGGCCATTGCCGGCGCTGGTGGCCCGAGGACCGCTGCGGAGATCCAGGCCGAGCTCGGCGATGTCATCCCCCTCTCATCCCTGTATCGGTCGCTCTCGGTTCTCACTGACTCGGGCGTGCTCGTCGCCCAGCACGACTCGGACGGCATCATGCGGTTCGAACTCGCCGAGTGGCTCGCTGGACATCATCACCACTTCGTGTGCGTATCGTGTGGAACCGCCGTCGACGTGATACCCAATCCCGACCAGGAGCACGCCATCGAGAGACTCATCGAGGAGATGGCGACCGTCAACGGCTTCGCCGTCACCGGACACCGGTTCGAGATCGAGGGACGGTGCACGTCGTGCCGCTGACGAGCGCTGCCGTCGTCGCCGAGCAGGCGGCCTTCCGATATGGGTCGAGGACGGCGGTGTCCCCCGCATCATTTGCGATTCCGGAGGGCCACATCGCGGCGATCATCGGTCCGAACGGTTCCGGCAAGTCGACCATCCTCAACGGCATCGCTGGGTTGATCGAACCGTCGTCGGGATCGATCACCACCGCCCCCATCGACGGGCGGCCCCGCCGCACAGCCTACGTTCTGCAGTCGACCCGGGTCAACGAATCTCTCCCAATCACGGTACGGGAGGTCGTCACCATGGGCCGCTACCCGTCGACCGGCCCGTACCGCCGCCTCAAGGCCGAAGACCGGCTGCACGTGAATCAGGCGATGGACCGAATGGAGATCACCGGCCTGGCCGATCGACACATCACGGAGCTGTCGGGCGGCCAGCGACAGCGGGTCTTCGTCGCACAGGGCCTGGCGCAGGACCACGAGATGCTGCTCCTCGACGAGCCTCTCACCGGTCTTGACATCACGTCGGCAAAGGCGATCGATGACGTGATCCATGAGGAGCAGTCACACGGATGCACGATCATTCTCACGACCCACGACCTGACGGCAGCCCAAGTTGCCGACTACGTGATCCTGATGTCGGGAGTGGTCGTGGCCTCAGGCTCACCCGCCGAAGTACTCACCGAGGCGAACTTGCGCACGGCCTATGGACCGAGCCTGATCCACATGGAGGACACCCGCCTCCTGCTCGACGACCCGGCCCATCAGCACCCATCGGAGCGGCATGAGCATCAGGATCGCTCAATCCATCTCGAGGTGTCACCGACGGACCAGCACGCGGGCGAGAACCCGGACGCCTAGGTGTGGCCGACAAGAGACCGGCAACGGTCAGGCCGGCGAAGCCTCCGCCTTCTCCCGCTTCCCCGCCTGTGCCTTGTAGTACAGGTAGGTCCCGATCCCGATGATGACCTGCGGGAAGTAGGTGAGCGCACGCCACACCATGACGGCTGCCAGGGCGTCGTTGTTGGCCGCCCCGAAGCCAACAAGGATGCCGGTGATGGCCGCATCGGTTGTCCCCAGCCCACCTGGGGGCAGCGGGATGAAGGTCGTAAGGCGGCCGAATGCAAACGCCGCGAATGCCTCGATGAACGTCACCGGGGCGTTCGACCCTCCTTGGATGGCGAAGATTGCGGCCCAGAGGATCAGGAATTGCATGAACTGCTGGAGATAGCTCGTCCCCGTGATTCGGAGCCACCCCTGGCTCACCACATCGACGGTCGAGTTCCGGAACTTCAGCACCTCGTCTACAACGCTGAATGTGGGAGTCTTCTTGAAGAGCCCGTACGCCCACTTGACGACACGGTCGCCCCACTCCCCGACCTTCCGAGCTGTGTCGGGGCTGCGCAGGATCGCCGCGACGAGCAACACGACGGCCACCACGGCGACGAGTCCGACGGCCGCTACCGCGAACGCGGCGCCCTTTGCCTGCCCGATGAAGACCAAACCAACCGCCGCGAAGATCGGGCAGGCTGAGGGTGACAAAGGTGTTCCAGGCACTCACGATTCCGATACCTGCTGTGGCCTGACCCGGCCCGATGCCGTAGAAGCTCAGCATTGCGTACTGGACCGCGATGCCGAAGGCGCCGCCCATCGGAATGACGTTGCTGATCATGAACGACGTTTGGCGGATCAGGAACGCCGGCTTGTATTTGAGACCGGGCAGGGCGGCTTGGTACGGCCACACGTACGCGATCACGTTGAAGATCGTCATCAGGACCAGGATGCCAAGCGCAACAGCAGACATGGCCTGGATCGCCGCCCAGGCTTCGTCGTAGTCGCCGAACTGCGGCAACACGATGCCGAAGACGAGGACGAGGACGATCAGCGTGATGATGCCGCCGACGATCGTCTTCGTTTTGCTCGACTTCTCGGGCGTCGGCGGGGCCTCGGGTGCTGTTGAATCGTCGGCGGTCATGGAGCGGGAGTGTAGACACACAAGGTCTCCGACCGCCGAAGGTGGGGGAGACGCGGCCGAGCTGATGCTCGGTCGCAGAGGGGGCTGTTCTAGCCCCCGACCTCGATCCCTGCCATCTTCTCTAGAGCTTTCACCAAGGCATGGTTTCCCTCGTCACCGAGACCTTCATTCTGGAGGGCCCGGTAGAGCTGGAAGACGAGCGCTGTGCCAGGGATCGGCGAACCGACCGCGTCTGCGGCCTGCAACGCGAGGCGTAGGTCCTTTTGCTGGAGATCGATCGTGAAGCCGGGGCGCCAATCCCGCACGATCATCTGAGGACCGCGATTGGCGAGCATCCATGACCCGGCCGCGCCGCCTTGCACTGCTTCGAGCGTTGCCTCGAGGTCGAGGCCCGAAGCCTGTGCGAAGAGCAGAGCCTCCGAAACAGCGAGTTGCGTTACGACAACAAGGATTTGATTGACGATCTTGACGCGTTGGCCGGAGCCGACGGGGCCAACGTGGGTGATCGTGGTCCCGAAAGCCTCCATAAAGGGACGGGCACGAGCGACGTCGTCCTCGGCACCTCCGACCATGATGGACAGCATGCCGCGTTGTGCGCCCTCGGAGCCTCCGCTGACCGGCGCATCAATCCAGGTACCACCACGCGCCGCAACCTCCTCGGCAAACCACACCGTGGCCGCCGGGCTGATCGTCGAGTGGTCGATGACGAGCGAGCCCTCGGAAATCGCCCTCAAGCAGCCCGCCGTCGGACGTGAGAATCGCATCGACGTCGGGTGTATCCGAGACACAGATCATCACAATCGGGCAGCGCCGGGCGACGTCGGCCGGCGATTCGCCTGCAGACGCCCCCGCTTCGACAAGCGGCTCCATGCGTGAGGGCGTCCGATTCCACACCACAACGTCGTGACCCTTCTCGAGGAGGTTCCTGGCCATCCCCGATCCCATGATCCCCAGCCCGATGAACCCGATCTGATCCGACATCATGCACCTCTGTCGTCTGCGGGTCCGGACGGTACTCCCTCGCATCACGCCAAATGCGCTGGACGCGGTGTCACATCGCCCACAATGGCACCGAGCCGGCTCCCGGGGTCCGGCCGACCACCGCGATCGAAGACAGCGAGGAGCCGACAATGGCGACGACCGATATGGGATCGAACAGAGAGTCGAAACGGGGAAAGGCCAAGGATGGGTCGCCGCGCGTTCTCCGAATCAGGCTCGAGAGCCGATCGATCTGGCAGGTGATCGGCGCGGTCCTGCTCACGCTCGCTGGGCTCTGGGCGATGGGACAGATGCGCAGCCTGCTGTGGATGCTCATCCTCTCGTTCTTCTTCAGCCTTGCCCTCCAGCCGGCCGTCAACTGGCTGGTTCAGAAGTATGGATGGCGCCGTGGCTCATCCGTCGGCGCGATCTACGGCATTGGCTTCCTCGCCGGAGCGCTCTTGATCCTGTTCATCATCCCGGCGATCGCCCAACTCGCACAGACGATCGGTGAGAGCGGGAGTGAGTGGATCGCCACCGGGAGCGCCTGGCTGTCCGATACCTTCGGGATCGAGTTCCCATCACCCGGCACCGGCGAGGACGTCGCTCAGGGCACGAGCGAGATCCTCGAGGATTGGGCGAAAGGAGCCATCGGCAATCTCGTAGGCATCGCGACCAGCGGAGTCGCGTTCATCTTCAACCTCGCGACCATTGCCATGTTCACGTTCTACTTCACGGCAGACGCGCCTCGCTTCCAGAGGACAGTGCTCTCACACATGAGCCCCGAATCTCAGAAACGGGTGGGGTGGACATGGGACGAGGCGATCAGGCAGACGGGCGGCTATTTCTACTCCCGGTCGTTGCTGATGCTCATCAACAGCACCGGGTTCTTTTTCACGATGGTCCTCGTCGGTATGCCGGTGGCCCTCTCTATCCCACTTGCCATATTCGGTGGTTTCGTGTCCGTGTTTATCCCGGCCATTGGCACGTACATCGGCTCGGCAGTCCCGATTGCTCTCACGCTCGCGATCGAGGGCTGGGTTGCTGCACTGATCGTCCTCGCGTACGCGCTCATCTATCAGCAGATTGAGAACTACTGGCTCAGCCCGAAGATCAGCTCGAAGACGATGTCCCTCAACGGAGCCGTCGCATTCGGAGCAGCGCTCGCCGGCGGTGCGATCGCGGGCCCGATGGGGGCATTCATGGCGCTGCCGGTTGCCGCACTGATCATGTCGTTCGCCTCGAACTTCACGAAGAGCTACGACGTCGTGTACCACAGCCCATACGACGACGTCACGGCTCTGGAGTCGGCCACCACAGATGACAGCGCAGCCACCGCGAACTAAGCGCTCCACGACGGGAATTGGCCACGCCACGGCAGCGTTGTGTTGAGGAAGCCAACGAAGGAATCGACCATGCCCGCAGTAACCGTCGAGGATCCCCTTGTGCTGCCGCGTCTCGACACGGGGCCGGCCGATGCCATCGATCGACCGGTGAAATCCGTGACCACAGGACCGACCGGCTTCGAGGGTGAGGGTTTCCCGGTCAGGCGAGCCTTCGGAGGCGTCGACCTGGCCGATCTCGACCCGTTCATCCACCTCGACCAGATGGGAGAAGTCGAGTACGCCCCGGGAGAGCCAAAGGGAACGCCGTGGCATCCGCATCGCGGTTTTGAGACCGTCACGTACATGATCGACGGCACCATGGAACACCAGGATTCCCACGGTGGTGGTGGTGTCATCACCAACGGCGACACGCAGTGGATGACGGCAGGGTCCGGCATTCTCCACATCGAGGCACCGCCGGAAGAGCTCGTCGTCAGCGGCGGCCTCTTCCACGGATTCCAGCTGTGGGTGAACCTTCCAAGCGCGGACAAGTTCCTCGCCCCGCGCTACCAGGACCTCAGCGCCGAGAATGTTGTGCTGCTCACAACACCCGACGGTGGGGCACTGATCCGTCTCATCGCAGGCGACCTTGGAGGTCATCAAGGCCCCGGATCAACCCACACGCCAATGGCCATGTTCCACGCGACCATCCACCCGGGTGCTCGCCTCACGGTCCCGTGGAGGCGCGACTTCAACGCCCTGGTGTACGTGTTGAACGGTGACGGGTCATTCGGGATCGACCGGCACCCCGCCGAGATGGGCAATCTTGCCGTGTTCGGCCCCGGAGACACGATCACGATCAGCGCCAATGACCACCAGGACACGCGAAGCCCGAACATGGACGTTCTGGTGCTCGGCGGTCTACCGATTCGCGAGCCGATCGCATGGGCGGGTCCCGTTGTGATGAATACCCGGGCAGAGTTGATTGCGGCCTACGACGACTTTCAGGCTGGACGTCTCGGACAGATCCCCCACGCCGGTATCGGTGGCTTCGGCTAGGCCGTTCCGCGGTGCCGTGCGGGGTCTGGTTGTGATTCGGCCTTGAGACGCTCCACCCGGGCTCGGATATCTACCGGCCCGGAGGCCTCGGCCGTCGACTTCGGTTGATGCAAGGCCCCTGAGCCGATCGACCGTACGAGCGCGGTATCGCTCGTGGTCCTCGCCCTTCCTACGCGACCAAAACGCCCGCATTCCCCACTCCTCGCAGTGCCCGGTTGGCGCCCCCGCCCATGTGCCGACCCCCAACAGTCAGCAGGTCTTGTGCGCCTTGTCTGATACACAGTATCCACGGATTCGGAGGTTCCGTGAGACACAACCCTTGGGATGCCCGAGGGACTAGTGCGGTGCTGGATCCGCGACGACGGAGCCGGAGGAACTGGAGAACGTCAGCCTATGCGACGCTCTGGCCCGCACCGGCATGACGTCGGGCATAGCGGTCCATCGACTCGAGCCGGGCACGGACCTCCGCCGGATCGGCGCCTTCCAGACCCATTCGTGCGTGCGGTCATCGAGCGCAGCCGTTCAGCGGTCCGCTCGAGATAACGATCGTTCTCCGCCTCGTTGGCGATCAGTCGAGAGAAACATTGGTGCACCTCCGAAGTGCGCCCCGATCAACCTCGTTCGGTTGTGCTGCCAGCCGACATTGTCCCGTGTGTCCGAGATGTGTCGGCTGGTGGTCGGGCAATTGCTCATCCCCTTCCATCGGCCGAATCCGCGGCCACCCGAGACCCAAACTCGTCGGTACCGAACGGACTAGTCATCTTCCATGTAGGTCGTCCCAACCTCCCGCTCAGCGCGCCCCGCAATCGCTAGGGTCCAGAAGCGGAGACAACGAGTGTGCAAGGGAGCGGTCATCATGACGAAGTCGCCCGGAAACCTGACGCTCGGATGAGCTGGCCGCGGCCGTCGAGGCCGGTGCAATCGATACGGTCATCGTGGCATTCACCGACCACTACGGCCGGCTCAACGGCAAACGGGTCGACGGCGACTTCTTCGTCGAAGAGGTTGCAGAAGGCGGGAGTCACGGCTGCGACTATCTCCTCACCACGGACATGGAGATGGAGCCGGTTCCCGGCTACGCGTACGCCAACTGGGAACTCGGATACGGCGACTTCCACCTCGTTCCCGACCTCTCGACGCTTCGGATCGCTGATTGGCTGGCCACCACCGCCATCGTCCTCTGTGACCTCCATGATCCACGCACGCACGATCCCGTCGAGGTTGCTCCCCGGTCGATCCTTCGTCGGCAGATCGACCGGCTCGCGGATGCGGGTTTCTCGGCGATGGCAGCCTCGGAGCTGGAGTACTTCATCTTCGAGGACTCGTACCGGGAGGCATCGGAACGAGGCTACGCCGGGCTCACCCCGGTCGGCTGGTACTCCGAGGACTATCACCTCCTCCAGGGCACGCGGGAGGAGTTCTTCAACCAGCGCAGCACGCCGGGCATTGACACGATCGGGTATTCCGGTCGAGACCTCGAAGGGCGAGACGGGCCGCGGCCAGCACGAGCTCAACATTCGCTACGCCGACATCCTCGCCATGTCCGACCGACACAGCCTGATGAAGCTGTGCATGAAGGAGATTGCCGACGAGTTGGGTATCTCGGTGACGTTCATGGCGAAACCACACGACGACGATGCCGGATCGAGCTGCCACATCCATCTGAGCCTGTGGGACGGGGATCGGCCGGTGTTCCCGGGAGAACACGAGATCGGACCGATCCGAGGCTCGGATGAGTTCCGGTGGTTCCTCGGCGGCTGGATGGCACACCTCCCAGAGGTGATGCCGTTCTATGCGCCGACGGTCAACTCGTACAAACGGTTCGTTGACGCCTCGTGGGCGCCGACGAGGATCGCGTGGAGCTACGACAACCGAACCGCCGGATTCCGGGTCGTTGGCGGCGGCCCGAGCCTGAGGATCGAGAACCGGGTGCCCGGGTCGGACGTGAACCCGTACCTCACCTACGCCGCGACACTGGCTGCCGGCCTCGACGGGATTGCCAACCGGATCGAACCGCCCGACATCTTCACCGGTGATGTCTACGCCGCCGAACACCTGCCAGAGGTGCCGAGGACGCTTGGAAGCGCAACCGACCGGTTCGAAGCCAGCGAGTGGGCTCGGGAGACGTTCGGGGCGGCGGTTCACGACCACTACGTCCACTTCTTCCGTAGCGAACAGAAGGCATTCGACACGGCCGTCACCGACTGGGAGCGGCGGCGGTACTTCGAACGGATCTAGGAGCACCATGAGACTCGAAGGGAAGTCGGCCGTCATCACCGGAGCGGCCAGTGGGATCGGGCGTGAGGCAGCCTTGTTGTTCGCCGCCGAAGGTGCGGCCGTGGCCGCGGTCGACCTCGACGAGGACGGGATCGCAGCCGTCGTTTCGGAGATCATGGCCGCCGGTGGCATCGCGATTCCCGTTGTGGCCGACGTGTCGAGCGATGCGGATTCGGCTGCCATGATCGCGGCCGCCGAGGGCGCGTTCAGCCGGGTCGACGTGGTGTTCAACAACGCCGGAATCATGCACTCCGACGACGGAGACGCCGTTGGAACCGAGCCAGCCATCTGGGATTTGACGATGGACATCAATGCCAAAGGTGTCTTCCTCGGGTGCAAACACGGGATTCCCGCCCTTCAACGCTCCGGCGGCGGTTCGATCATCAACACGGCGTCGTTTGTTGCGCACCTCGGGGCGGCCACACCCCAGATTGCCTACACGGCTTCGAAAGGCGCCGTCCTTGCGATGACACGGGAGCTCGCCGTTGTCCACGCGAGGGAGAACATCAGGGTGAACGCCCTCTGCCCTGGTCCGCTGCGCACCGAACTCCTCATGAAGTTCCTCGATACCGAGGAGAAGAAGCAGCGCCGTCTCGTCCACGTGCCGATGGGCCGATTCGGCGAAGCTGCGGAAATGGCCAAAGCCGCGTTGTGGCTCGCCTCCGACGACTCGTCCTATGTGACGGGAACCGAATTCCTTGTCGACGGTGGCATCACCGCCGCCTACGTCACACCCGAGTGACGGACGCGACGAAGGACCGCTAGGACTCCGCCGAACCGGGGGTCAGCGTCTTCTGCTCGATCACCTTGACGACCAGTTCGACGTCACGACCCGCTGTCTCGTTGACGTGTGCGCTCAGATCATTCACATCCGGAAGGTCCCCGGTGCCCGCGAGCCTCACCTCGACGGCATCAGTGAGAAGCGACACATCGAGTACTTCGTACCCGGAGTCATCGCCGAGCCACTCTCGTGTGGCGACTTCGACCCCGGTTGTGAGGTCGTTGCGCTCGATGATCTGTTCCACCGACCACGCCAGCGGGATCGTCACGAGCACCACCACGAGAATCGCCAATCCAAGGCCAAACCGGACGCTCTGGCCGCTCTCCTCAATCCTGCGAAGTGGGGCGAACCCCGTGAGCACAAACGCAGCCGCGGCCGCGAGCACGATTGCGACGGCGTTGGTCACGAACGTCAGGAGGGCACCTACGCCAAAGGCGACGGCACCCGTCTGGAACAACAGCCCCGCAGTGGCCAGCGCAGGGACCAGGGTGAGAGAGACCGCAACGCCGGGGAGTGAGTTCGAGACGTCACGCCGGGCGGTGGCGAAGCCCCCGGCGGCACCGGCCGCAAGCGCGACCGCGAGGTCGATCAACGTTGGTGAGGCGAAAGTCGTAACGAGGTTGTTCCGCTCGAGGGCGAACTCCGGGACGATCGCGCCGATCAACGCTGCAAGCGCAACAACACCCACCCCACCGCCGAGCAGCGTCAGCAGTGCCAACAGTGTTCTCCGTCTGAATCCCAACAGGATTCCGGCGGAGATCCCCATGATCGGGGCGGTGATCGGGGATATCAGCATCGCTCCGACGACGACCGCCACATTGTCGGCGGCAACGCCGAAGGTTGCGATGATCGCTGCCAGGAGGAGGAGGACGGTGAATCTCGTCAGACGGGCAGCTGGCGTCATCTCCCACGAAATAGAGCGTGTCGACGAGTTCGCGTCGCTCCGTCGGCGAGTACTGCCGCTCTCGAACCCACAGAACAAACGCCTGCCAAGGTCGCTCATCATCGCCGATGCGACCACCCAGGGTCATGGCAACGACGGCGAACCCGAGGCCGAACATCACAACCCCGATTGCCGCGCTCACCGCCCGGAGCGAGGTAGCCGGAAACAGGAGCACGAGCGCGGCCAATGCGAACGCGACCAGCGCAGCCACGACGTTCTCCGAGCGGCCTTGCCGGAGCACGCAGCGCGCGCCACAGCGAAGCAAGCCCCACAACCCCGAGCACCGCACCCACCATGGTCCCCGCCGAGCCGGTCATCTCGGGCTCGAAGACGATGAGCGCTACTCCCGCGGCGGCAAAGGTGATCGCGCGAGCCCAGATTCCGAGCCCAGCCGTTTCCCGACGCAAGCGCCGCCCGTCCACGATGGCAAACAGCAGCAGGGCAACCCCCACGAGCAAGCGCAAACCATTCGGTGACGACCGATCCGAGCAGGATGAGAATTCCGGCGGACGCGATGATCGTCCCGTCGATCAATTGGTTGCGGGACTCGCTGGTCTCTCGATCATCGGAGTTCACCCGACGATCATATCCGCATCACGGTCGGCGATCCGCATGAGGGAACGAGCGAAGGCTCGAACCCAAAGGATTGGGCGCCGAGTGTCTACATTGCGGCAACCGACCGGAGGCAGCCATGAGTGATTCGTCCGACACCATCGAGACAGCCGACCGCTACGGGACACCGGCCGAACGCGCGACGCTGCTGATCTCGGTGGCGAGCGCGTCGGTTGCCTTCATGCTGGCGTTCAACCTCGGGGCATACGGCGAGATCTTCTTCGACCAGATCTTCACGGTTTGGGTCACGTCGACGATCGTGTTCGTCGGTTCGATCTTCAGCCGGCTCCCCCCGAATAGCTGGCCGGCACGGCTCGTGCTCCTGATCCCGTCAGCATGGCTCCTTGTCGCCTGGATCGATAATCCTCGGAAGGAGGACGCCGGCGAGAGTGCTCTTGCTATGGCTCACTCTGATCATCACCGTGGTAGCGTTGCCGTTCGTCGCCTGGATGCTCGTCTCGACGATCAATCCCGACTTCCGCGACCTCCCCCGATCGAACAAGCTCGACCGTGGCGGTCGCCGTTGTGGTCTTCTTCGCCGCCGGGCTACCTCATCGGTGCGCGTAACGATGTGTTGCTGACCTGCGACGACTTCAAGGTCAGCGGAAACGACCTGCCGGCCAACTGCGTGAAGATCGACCCGTCGAGCTAGTGAGAGCGAAGCCCCTCCGCGTCCGGGCAGTTGCCCGGACAGCGCCTCCCCACTTCGTGAGGGAGGCGAAGGCGGTGTCTCGCCTAGTGCAACCCTCCTCCACTCGCGTCATCCATTGAAGCCAGTATGGAGTCCAGGTTGAACGCAGCCGGCTTCTGCCGCGGTGGGAACTCCCGGAACGACTGGAGCTGCTCTGCAGCGAGGGCCTGCATTGGATATATGACGAAGACGTGGTCGAGCATCCAATCCCAGTAGACATTGGCATTCTCGTCTGCGCGTTCGAACGGATCCCGGCGGAGATTGAAGATCTTCGGCATGCGCAGTGCCACGAAGGGCTCAGCCCACATCTGCATCGTCTTGGCGCGCTGTTCGAAGAACACAGCCTTCCAATCGCCGTAACGAATGGCGGTAATCAGGCCGTCGTCGCTCGTATAGAAGAACCAGACTCTCGGTGACTCATCCGTCGCTCCGGTGAAGTAGTCCAGGCAGTTGTAGCCGTCGATCCTCACCTTGAACTCCTTGTCACCAACCCGGTAGCCCGACTCCAACTTGGCGACCACGTCGGGCTCGCCTGCAGCCGCCAGAAGGGTGGGAAGCCATTCCTGGTGGGACACGATTCCGTTGAGTGTGACGCCCTCCGGGAACTTCCCCGGCCAACGAGCGAAACAGGGGACCCGGTAGGCGCCTTCCCAGTTCGAGTTCTTCTCGCTCCGCCATGGCGTGATTGCCCCGTCGGGCCAGGTGTTGAAGTGGGGTCCGTTGTCCGTCGAGTACACGACGATCGTGTTTTCGGCGATCCCCAACTCGTCGACGATGTTGAGCATCCGGCCAACCAGTCCGTCGTGCTCGACCATCGCATCGTTGTAGAACCCCTGGCCGGAGAGTCCGAGCGACGCCTCTTTCACACGCGTCCGGAAGTGCATGCGTGTGGCGTTCCACCACACGAAGAATGGCTCGTCGGCGGTGTGGGCCTCGCGAATGAACTCCACGGCTCGGTCCGTCATCTCCTCGTCGATGGTCTCCATGCGCTTCTTCGTGAGCGGACCCGTGTCTTCGATCCGACCATCGGCAAACGAGTGGATCACGCCACGGGGTCCGAAGCGCTCGCGGAAGTGCGGGTCCTTCGGATAGTCCGGATGCTCCGGCTCGTCCTCAGCGTTCAGGTGGTAAAGGTTGCCGTAGAACTCGTCGAATCCGTGATTCGTGGGAAGGAACTCGTCCTTGTCCCCAAGGTGGTTCTTGCCAAACTGGCCGGTCCGATAGCCAAGTGGCTTGAGGAGCTCGGCAATGGTCGGATCCTCCGCTTGCAGCCCGGCATCCGCTCCCGGAACCCCTACCTTGGTGAGTCCGGTCCGCAAAGGGTTCTGGCCGGTGATGAAGGCCGCACGACCAGCCGTGCAGGATTGCTGGGCGTAGTAGTCGGTGAACTCGATCCCTTCGCGGGCAACACGGTCGATGTTGGGCGTCTCATACCCCATCGCGCCGCGGTTGTTGTGGCTGATGTTGTACCAGCCGATGTCATCACCCCACAGGATGAGGATGTTCGGACGATCTGTCATGACATTCTCCCTTCTCAGCTCTTTAGATGCCCACCGTGGTCTACTGGTTCCTCCTCAATTGCCCGCCCGGCGGATCAACCACACCGTCAATGCAAACAGGGCGACGGCGATCGGAACCACGAGATCCGGCCATGTGGTTTGCGGCTCGAGCAGCACCCCTTTGAGGAAGAGCACGGCGAGGAGGACGGCGATAACCTCGATGAGCTTGACTTTGAGGTCGGTCACGCTGGTGACGTTGATCCAATCCGGTGCATGGATCTTCGTGCGTTCCTTCTCCCAAGCCGCCGCGTCGGCAACGACCCACAGCGAATACACGCCAAAGGCGAACACCAGCAGGACCAAACCGAGCAGGAACTGGTCGAGGGAGGCGACGATTTCCACAGTGGCACCAAGGGCGGCGTCGCTGCTGAAGGCCTTGTCCTCGTGGCCACCGAAGTACGTCACGATGCCGTCGATGGTCGTCACGCCTCCAATCACAAACATGAGAACGGCACCCACGGCCGCGAAAGCCACCGCTATCACGCTCAGGTATCGAGTTCGGAAGATGGTTTCCACTACGTTCCTCCGTCTGGATGAGCTCCTCGCACCTTATTGATGAGCGTAACTGCCACCCGGCAGCACATCCATCGACAGCTCTGTCGGTTTCCGACCTGGCCGAACTGCTAGGTCGCGCTGTGCAGGGAGGGCCCCGCTCGAGCTCCGAAGCTAGCCTGCCCTCTCGATACAGGGCCCTTCCCGACGGGAGAGAGCACGTTGGCCTACTTCACTACGTCGATCGCTGTGGTGGCCGGTCTGTGTCTCGCATTCGGCGTGTTGTACTTGTTCGTCGGCGTTCGGCGCCCCTCAGACCGGAAGCTCAACCTGCTCTTCGCTCTCTTCGCGATGGCATATGCAGGAGCAATCATGACGGCACGTACGTCGTTCATGGCTGAGACGCTCGACCGCTACGGTGCCGCGAATCGTGTCAGCGGCATCTTGGCCGCTTTGGGCTTCTCGGCGTTCGTCTGGTTCGTTGCCGCCTACACGGGCGTGCGACCGCGGCCAGTCCTATGGGCGATCACCGCAGCGTTTGCTGCCTACGGGGTTGCCGCAGTCTTTCTCCCCGAGTTGGTTGTCAACACAGCAAGCGGCGTCGACACGGTGACATTTCCGTGGGGTGAGACCGTGTACATGGTCCAGACGGAGGCCGCAGCGCTGCTCCCCCTCCTCCTTCTCGCCACGCTCGCGATGATCGTCTACTCCGTGGTGGCAGGCATCCAACAATTCCGCGAGGGCGACCGCGACGCAGCGGTGGCACTGGCCATCGGAATCGCTTGGTTCATTTTCACGATCATCGAGGAGAGCCTGGTCCAACTCGGAGTATTCGACTTCGTGGTGCTCACGGACTTCGGATTCCTCGGTTTTGTGGTCGCGATGAGCCTGCAGATGGTCAACAGCGCCATCGCAACGGAGACGGAGTTGGTCGACTACCGAGACAATCTGGAGGCCATGGTCGCTGAGCGATCGGCCGAACTCGAGGAAGCTCAGACACAGCTCCTTGCCCAAGCTGAAGAGCAAGCCACATCAGCCGAGCGGTCTCGGCTTGCTCGAGACTTGCATGATGTTGTGACCCAACTGTTGTTCTCCATCAACCTGGTGGCGGGAAGTCTCCCCCAACTCTGGGAACGTGATCCCGAGATGGCCAAGCGGAGTTCCGGCGAACTGCAACGCCTCACACGCGGAGCGCTTGCAGAGATGCGGACCCTCCTTCGCGAGTTGCGGCCGCACACCATCACCGAGACCGACCTTGCGACTCTGATCACGCAGCTGAGCGACGGTCTTGCTGCTCGCCACGACATCCCCACGACGGTCCATGTTCAGATGAACGGCACGCTGCCGCCGGACGTCCATATGGCCGTGTACCGAATCGCTCAGGAAGCGATGAGCAACATCGCCAAGCATGCAAACGCCAGCAGTCTTGCGGTGAACCTCACCGGTACCGATTCGCGGGTTGATCTCTCCATCACCGACGACGGCTACGGCTTCGATCCCTCTGCCCTCCCCGCCGGGACCATGGGTCTCGATATCATGAGCGAGCGGGCCCACGACGTCGGCGCCGAGTTGGGCATCTCGAGCGATCTCGATGCAGGTACAACCGTAAAGGTGAGGTGGCCGACGCAATCGGAGAGCGAGCAGGCATGACGAGCCAAGGACCGATACGGGTACTGGTGGTCGACGACCACAAGGTCGTTCGCAAGGGTCTGAGCACCTTCATCTCCGTACACGATGACCTCGAACTGGTTGGAGAGGCAGCCAACGGGGAGGAGGCCATCGAGCAATGTGCCGCCCTCCGGCCCGACGTTGTTCTGATGGACATGAAGATGCCCGTGATGGACGGACCGACCGCGATCGGCCACATGAAGGCTCGATTCCCAGAGGTGAACATCGTCGCTTTGACCAGCTTCGACGACGAGGCGTTCGCTCAGAGGGCCCTCGAAGCCGGCGCGATCGGGTACCTGTTCAAGGATGTCGAAGAGGACGAGCTGATGTCGGCAATCCGATTGGCCGGCGAAGGACGAGGGGTGATTGCGCCCGAGGCCATGCGGGCGCTGGTCGCCCGGTCGTTGAACGAAGTCGACGAGTACGCCGCAGAACTCACGGAACGAGAGCAGGCGACCCTCGAGCTCGTGGCAACGGGGCTGACCAATCCCCAGATTGCGGATCGACTGATGATCAGCGTTTCCACGGTCAACTTCCATGTACATAACGTGCTCGACAAGCTCGGAGCGAAGACCAGAACCGAGGCCGTTGTGATCGCGTCCAGGGAGGGACTCATCGACGTCTGAGTGCGTGGACCGCCGGCCGACCTGATAGTCCCACCAGGTCGCGAAACCGACAGTCTGTGCTGTAGCCACCAGACCGCCTCATCAATACGGTTCCTTCATGAACGTCGTACTCGCCCTGCACAGCCGGGAGGTGAAGACGGCCCTCTACCTCGCCCTCAACGCGACACCAGACGTCACGATTGTGGCCACTGCCACGTCAACCGCCGAACTGATCAGCTATTGCCACGCGTTCCAACCCGACGTCGCCATCGTGGAGACCGGCCTGCCCGGCCGACCGTTGCCCGACGTGCTCGGCGATTTCCAGCAATCGGAGACCCTCCGACGGATTCTGGTCATCGGCGAAGACGACGCAACGAGTCTCGTGAGGGGAATCGCCAAGGCAGAACTCCTCCAGGACACTGCTGATCTCACCGCCATCCTCCCCGACCTCGAAGTGGAGAACGGATCCCTGTGATGCAACGACCCCGAACATGAGTGGGAGGCAACGATGAGCGGCGACGAAGTCCTCCTTCCGGGTCCCGAGGACACCCCGGAGGAAGCTGCCAAAGAGAACAAGAAGAAGGCGGTACGCGAGTTGATCCTCGTCGCCGTCGTGTTGTTCTTGATCTTTGTTGTCTTCCTGCCTCAGTTCATCGACTATGGCCAGGTCATCGACTCCATGCTGAAGCTGTCGATTCAGGAGATCCTGCTGCTGTCAGCTTTCGGCGTGATGTTCACGTGGTTCAGCGCCGGCGTGTACAACACGCTGATCCCCGGCCTCGGCTGGTGGGAGGGCTGGAAGGCGTGGGCGGCGTCGAACTCGGTTGCATTCCTCGCACCGCCTGGAGCCGATGTCGCCATCCGGTTCGGCATGTACCGCACGGCTGGGATCAAAGGAGAAGCCGCCGGTGCCGGCCTCATCCTGAGTTGGTTCTTCGCCACCGGGTACAAGCTGGTGGTACCCATCATCGCACTCGCCTGGGTACTCATCGCTGAGGGCCTCAACGATGACCTCTTCGTAACGATCACAATCATTGGCCTGGCGGCCGTCATCGGTGGTGCCGGGTTGACCGCTCTCGATCCTGTACCGGGAGTCGATCGCGGTGCGCATCGGCGAGACTGGACAACGGTGGTACAACGGGATGGCGGCGGTCGGTGGAAGTTCCCCGAGGCCACGGGCCTCGGTGTCAAGCTGGCCAATTTCCGGGGAGACGTGCAGGGAACGCTCAAGGCACGGTGGTTCCCGGCACTGGTCGTGACCCTCACCGCCCAGGCGATCTTCTTCATTGCTCTCGTTCTGTCGATGCGCTTCATGGGGGTCACCGAAGATCAAGCCTCGATCGGGCTCATCTTCGATGCCTATGCCGTCGGGCTGCTGCTCAGCATGATCCCGATCTTCCCTGGCGGGCTCGGCGTCGTCGAACTCGCCTATGTCGGCATCATTGTCGGAGGTGACGCTTCCTCGAACCCGGACCTTGCCAACGCGGTCACCGCAGGCGCCTTCGTCCATCGCATCTTCACGTGGCTACTCCCGATCCTCATCGGCATTCCGCCGCTCATCGGCTGGCGGCGCAAGATGGTGAAGGCCAAAGAAGCAGATGGAACAGCAGATGCCTAGGAGAGCAGCATGACTGCTGGAGCGATCGCACAACCGAAGACCTTCGAATGGTGGATGCTCTCGATGTTCGCCATCGGGATCTCCTACAGCGCGTTCGTGTCTCTGCTCATCCCTCCCTACGTAACGGAGACGGGAGGCGACGCTTCCACGGCGGGCATCGTTATGGGGATCATCGCGCTCGGAGCACTTGCGGGACCGCCGATCGGCTCCTTCGCTGATCGGTACGGCGCCCACCGGCTTGTGATGGTTGGCGGCATAGCTGGGATGGCCCTCTCGTTTGCCGCATACGCACTATCAGCGGACAACTCCGCGCTCTACGCACTCGACGCGATCCTCATGGGACTGTCGGTAGCCGCGGTGAGCGCAACGGCTCCGGTCTTCGTTGTTGGCTCGAAGCTCGATCAGGACACGGAAGCCAAGCAGATGACAACGCTGCAGCTGATGATGCCGGCCGGCCAGCTGGTCGGAGGACTCATCCTTGCCGTTGTCGCCTCCTGGGCGTTCTCGAGTCGCTTCTGGCTCGGTGCCGTCGTCGTCTCTCTCACATTCGTTGTGGTGTGGTTCACCTCTGGTGGCGTGAGCGAACGGCTCAACCGCGCCGTTTCGGCTGATGCCGGCGCGGTTGATGCGGACAACCGCACGAAGATCGGCCTCAAACAGGTGCTGCTATCGACCTTCGGCATCTACTTCGCTGTCCTCGTGTTGACGTCTGTGGCGAACAACGGTGTGAATGCCCAGATCGCCAACATCATGCCCGAGGTCTACGGGATCGACGCTAAGACAACCTCGGCGTTGATTTCGATCGCCGGCCTTCTCAACATTCTGCTGTATTTCCCGGCGGGACGATGGATGGCGAAGAAGGGTGGATTCACACCGTTCACCGTCGGCATTGCCACCCGCATGGCGGCCGGCCTTGGCATGGGCGCCGTCGGCATGATGACCGACAACAAAGTGTTGCTTGGTGCCGCGTTCATGCAGTTGATGTATCAGGCAGCACCGTTCGTTCGCCTTCCGCAGGCGGGACTTGCCGTGCGGTTCGCTTCGTTCCCGGCAGGTCAGGCGAACGGCTGGGTTATCGCGGCGAGTGCCCTCGGCAGCTTCGTGGGCGCCCTTCTTGGTGGGTTCCTCGCGAAGGAGTTCGGCTACAACTCGGTCAACTGGATGGCTGCAATCGCCGGCGCCGGGTCCTTTGCCACCTTGTTCATCTGGCTCCGCCCGGCAGAGAAGCAGCGTGCCGAACACGAGCTCGAGCCGGAACCCTCCTCGACCGGCGGAGGGAGATGACACCATGACCGACCATCTCATCGTCGCGATTGTTGCGGTCATAAGTGGAGGCTTCGCGATCCCGGTCGGCTTCCTCCTCGATCTTCCTGCGCTGGAGACGTACCTCGCCGCCGCCGTCGGGGCACTCCTCGGCATGCTCGTCTTCGTATTCATCGGAGCCGGTCTGCGTGATTGGATCGTCGAGCGACTCAACATCTCGGAAGAGAAGCTCCAAGGGGGCAAAGAGATGCTGGGCAAGTACGGCACGAAGGGCCTCGGTCTCGTCGGTCCGATCTTTCCCGGTGTCACGCTGACGGTCCTCATCGGGCTCGCCGCCGGAATCGACCGCAAGGAGCTCGCCACGTGGATGGCCCTCGGGATCGTGATCCTCTACGGCGTCTACACGGTCGGTCTTGTCGTCATCATCGAAGTAGCTGGGATCTGAGGTCATCGTGATCAACCATCAACGCCAACCACGGCAGGCTCCCCTACCAACGCCCCGCCATCACCACCCGGACAAGGAGCAAACCAACGCATGACTGAGCAACAGGGTTCCGAGCCCGAGTTCACACCTCCCGCTCCGCCGCAGCGGACCTCAAAGGACCGACGAAACTCCTTGATCGCCGCCGGCGTCGGACTCGTCGTGGTCATCTTCATCTTCGGGTTCTTGCTGCCCCAGGTGATCGACTACGAGACGGTCTTCACCATCCTCAAGGAACTCGATCCGATCGACTACATCGTGATGATCGGCGCAGGACTGATCCTGTACGTTCCCGAAGGTGCGCTGTACGCGTCTCTGATGCCGGGCATGGGTCTGCGGCGCGGGATGTCGGCATGGGTGGCGTCCACGGCGGTCAGTACGACGATCCCTGGTGCCGACCTCGTCGTGCGCTACGGCATGTACCGCTCGTGGGGGTTCGGGGTGGAACGCACGATGCTCGGGATCGTCCTCAGCGGCCTCTTCGACAACATCGTGAAGTTCAGCCTCCCGTCGATCGCCGTGATCCTGTTCCTCATCCTCGGCGTCGGCGACCTCGGCGACTTCGTATGGATCGCAATCATCGCCCTTCTCGTGCTCATCGTCATGGCGGTCGTCGTGATCGGTATGGTCCGCTCCGAGGCATTCACCCAATGGCTCGCAGAGAAGGCAGAGTCATTCGCAAACTGGGGACTCGGCAAGATCAAACGCGATCCTGTCGAGGGTCTCTCCGATCGTGTGGTCGGATTCCGTGACCTCGCCATCGGGATCGTCAAAGAGAGCGGTGTCAAGGCCCTCCTGTTCTCGGCGACCGGCAAACTGTGGGCGTTCGTCATGCTGGTACTGGCCCTGCGGATCGTTGGTCTCGGACCAGACATCTTGTCCCTCGGGCAGATCTTCATCGTCTGGGTGATCGTGTTGATGATCACCGCCATCCCCATCACGCCCGGTGGCATCGGCATCGCGGAGATGGCGTACATCTGGCTCTTCAGCCAGATCGCCGGAGATCAATACGCCGATCTGATCGCGGCAGGCGTCATCCTGTTCCGCCTTGCCCAGTGGTTCATGCCGATCCCGATCGGCTGGGTGAGCGTCGGCTTGTGGCGGCGTCAGATCAGCAACGGGCAACTCCCGAACCCATTCACCCTTCCAGCCACGGACAGCTCTGGCGACGGTGACTAGCGTTTCGGCGGGATTTCGACAGCGGCAATTGAGGAAGGCATGAACGATCTGTTCGCACGGGACCGGGTCTTCTGGCTCAACGTGGGACGCGCCGTCATCATCGGATTCCTTGCCGGTGCCGCAACTCTGGCATTCACGCAGACCGTTCGGTACGGCACCGAGTTCATCTGGGGAACCGACATCGACTACTCCCTGATGGGAGGCAAGTGGTGGTGGATCGCGCTGCTCACCGGCACCGGTCTCCTCGTTGGTGTCCTCCGAAGCGCCCTCCGCGTCCCGGAGGATCTCGAAGGATCGCTCACCATCGTGCAGAACGGGTCGATCGATCGGGACAACGCACTGCAGGCGATCGCCGTCTCGGCTGTCTCGCTCATCGGCGGTGCGAGCCTCGGCCCGTTCGATGGCGGCATCCGCTCCGGGGCCATGGTCGGCAACTGGTATGCCAAGATTCGGAACCTCCCCGAAGACCAGCGCACAAGCGGCGTGCTCAGCGGTATCAACGGCGCGCTCGGCGGCCTCCTGACAGCTCCATTCCTTGCGACCCTGATGGTGATCGAATTTCGCTGGCCGGAGCGGCGGCAATACTTCCGCATGTTGATCCCCGGTTTCACGGCGGCAACGTTCGGCTTCATGCTCAACTTCGCCATCCTCGGTGACACATTCCTCGGAGTCTTTGCGCTGCCCGGCTACGACGTCGAGGTATGGCACTTCCCCCTCGCCGTGGGACTTGGCTTCGCAGCCGCGACACTGTCGTGGCTGCTCGGCTTGACGGTCTTCTTCCTCCGGCGGTGGGTCGTCCCGCTGGTGGGACACATCGTGCTCCGGTCAACCGTCGGCGGTCTCCTGCTTGGGTTCATCGCGGTTGCGGTTCCGCTGACGATTGCATCCGGCAAATCGCAATTGAGCACCGCAATCGGTGAGGTCGAGACGCTCGGCGCCACGCTGCTCCTCGTCGTTGTCTTCGCCAAGATCCTGGCCGTCGGAATCAGCCTGACCACCGGCTTCATCGGCGGGCCCGTGATGCCAACGCTCTTCATCGGTGGAACCGCTGGGTTGGCGGTGCACGTCATGTTCCCCGACATCCCCATAGCCCTAGCGGTGTCTGCAATGCTCGTCGCCGTGCCCGGGGTGTCGCTCGGGACACCGTTCACGATGATCTTCCTTGCCACCCTCACCGTCGGCATCGGAGCGGTCGAGACCGTGCCGGCGGGCATCGCCGTGCTCACCGCCTACACACTCACTGCTGGACTCGGTTGGTTCGGTCTCCCGACCGAACAAGCGGTTGTCGACATCGACGAGGTCAGCGTGCAGAGCGAGCTGTTCGAGGTCGGCGAGGCCGGTGCCGAAGAGGAGTCGTAGGGCGCTGACATCGTCTCAAGCTCGGCGACCACGTTCTCGCTTGAGGCTCGCAGCTCGCTGCGTTTTCTGTCACACCCGGGTTGTACGGTCGGAGGTATGACTACCCAGCCGAAGCGTTTGGCTGAATCCACCGTTCACTGGCTCGAGGACGTCGAGCCAGGGCTCGAGCTGGCAGGTTGGCTCATGGCATACAGCGATGTGCCGATCTCGGGATACGACCGCGTTGTAGTACTCCGCGCACACCAGCGAATGGCCTCTCACTACGCGGCGCAGGTTCTCCGTGATATGGCCGAAGTCAGCGCGGCATTCGTGGCCGAGGACGGCTTGAACGTGCAATCTGCGGACGAGTACGCCGCCGCCGAGATCCGGGCAGCGCTGCGCCTCACTCGACGATCCGCCGACGCTGAACTCTCGTTTGCCCTCGATCTTCAGCGGCGCCTTCCGCAGGTGTTCGAATCTCTCGACGCAGGGAGCATCGACGTGAGGCGAGCCAAGGTCTTCGACCGATACACCATCGACCTGCCGATCGCCGCAGCACGGACGATCGTCGACGCTGTCCTTCCGGATGCTCCCAACCTCACGACGGGGCAACTCGGCGCTCGCCTCGACAGGCTCCGCATGGAGATTGAGCCCGACGAGGCCCAGGAGCGCTACGAACATGCAGTGAACGATCGGCGGGTGGTGATGGAGCCGACACCCGCAGGCACGGCCAACCTCTATGCGTTTGATCTGCCGCCGGATCGGGCCTCGGCGTTGATGAAACGCCTCAATCGAACAGCGCGAAGCCTGAGGAACGACGGCGACCAACGCTCGATGGACCAACTTCGTACCGATGTATTCCTCGATCTGTGCACCGGAGGGACCGCACAGTCGACATCTGAAGGCTCGGTCGACATCTCCGTCGATCTCGAGACGCTCCTCAACCTCAACGACGACCCGGGTGAACTCGCCGGATACGGACCGGTCATCGCCGACATCACACGCAAGGTCGCCGAACGGCAGGTCGACGGCACCTGGCGATACACGGTCACCGACCCCGACACGGGCCGGCCGCTTTCGACCGGGACCACCCGCCGCAGGCCCACTGCTGCTCAGCACCGAGCAGTCGTTGCCCGCAACCGCACGTGCATCTTCCCGGGATGTCGCATGCCCGCCCGTGATTGCGACCTCGATCACCGGATCCCATGGGCGGAGGGAGGCAGAACCAGGACCGAAGACCTTGGACCCCTGTGCCGACACGACCACGGCATCCGCCACGCTGCCGGGTGGACGTACGAGATCCTCCCCAACGGCGAGATCGAATGGACGTCCCGGCTTGGCCACATCTACCGCACCGGAGGCAGCTCCGGCCTCCCTCCATGAGATAGGTGAGGCCTGGTGGATCAATACCGCCGGGACTTGGTGGGGAACGAACTCAACGAACTCTCGGCCGTGGATCACCCGGCGCCGTCGGCATCGCAGGAGCCCGCTCCGCCGCCTTTTGTGGCGCCCCATGGCACCGCTTGGTCTTCTCGCCGCTCCCGCAGGGGCATGGGTTGTTGCGCCCGGCCTTGGCAACGGAGGCCGCGAATGCTGCGTCGCTTTGTGCCATGAACTGCATCACCGGAGCAGCGGTCTGCCCGGCGCGAATCGCCTCGACCATGACCTGCATTGGCTCGTCGACGTGGTGGAAGAAGTCCTTGAAGCCGGCACAGAGGTAGTTCAAGCCGGACTCACCGTCCGGTGTGTCGATGAAGCGGTTCTTGGGACATTCCCCGTGGCACGCGAACCGAACATCGCAATCCAGGCAGTACTGCGGGAGGCTGTCGCGTTTGTCCATGCCGAAGTCGTGTTGCCGCTGCGAACCGACGAGATCCCCCATGTTCGTATCGGCGATGTTCCCGATGAGGTACTCGGGCTCCACGAAGTGGTCGCAGGAGTACAGGTCGCCGTTGTGCTCCAGGGCGACGCCGAGACCGCAGGTCTCGTTGAACACACACATGCCTGACGATGGAAGCCCCATCCAATTCCGCACCGTCGCTTCGAACGTCTGGACGTAGACACTCCCGACATCATTCCGGACCCACTCGTCGAAGATCGCCGACAGGAATCGCCCGAACTGCTCCGCTCCGACCGACCGGTCGGACGCATACTGCCCGTTCAGGAATGCGGGATTTCCATCCTCATCAACACGCTCGACCACGGGGATGAACTGCATCCAATCGGTGCCGACATCATCACGAAGGAAGCGATAGACCTCGAGCGGGAACGCCCCGTTCATCGAGTTGACGGTCGTCAGCACGTTGTAGTCAACCTCGTGCTTCTGCAACAAGCGCAGGCCGCGCATCACCTTGTCGAAGGTGCCCTCGCCGCGCTTGTTCACGCGGTTGACGTCGTGGAGCGGCTGCGGCCCGTCGATGCTGATGCCGACGAGGAACTCGTTCTCCTTGAGGAACTCGCACCACTCATCGGTGAGCAGCGTCCCGTTGGTCTGGATGGTGTTCTCGAAAGACGTGCCAGGTTTGCGATAATCGCTCCTGCACCTCGATCGCCCGGCGGTAGAAATCGAGGCCCATCAACGTCGGTTCGCCCCCCTGCCAGGCAACGGTGACCACCGGCGAGGAGTGAGCATCGATCAGCTGCTTGATGTACCGATCGAGCACCTCGTCGGACATGTGGAAACGACTGCCCTCGTACAACTCCTCCTTGTCGAGGAAGAAGCAATACGAGCACCCGAGGTTGCAGATCGCACCGGTCGGCTTCGCCAGCACATGGAACGCCTCGGGAGACCAGGCCCGCTCGAGCGGATCGGCGCCCTGGGCCGGATCAGAGACGGCCGGCCACGGAAGATCGCGTTGGGTGGACACGACGGCGAGACTACTGCGTCGGTATCACGAGCGGGGCGGTCCGGCGGCAACCCATCGGGCCACCTCCTCGAAGGTCTCCCCTTCGTTCGCCGGGCCGATGTGCGCCCACGTCACCCCCGCATCCTCGAACTCGGCGACCCGCCGAAGGTCCTCTCCTGGATCACCGGTGAGAACGATCGCTGCGCTCACCTCGAAGCCATCCATGTCGGTTCGCTGCGACGCGATATTGGCCACCACCTCGCTCACCCCGTGTGGGGTGATGAGGGTCGGCATGCCGTTGTCGTCTGCGAGCGGGTACACACCTTCGAAACGAGCGGCCCGACGGAACGGGCCCTTGTTGGGCCAGGTCCCGGCGACCCAGATCGGGATTCGCGGCCGCTGCACGGGCCGTGGCATGAACGTGGTCTCCTTGACCCGGTAGTACTCACCGTCGTACGAGAACGGCTCACCCGACCACATCCCGACGATCACGTCGAGAGCCTCATCGAGACGCTCCGCACGTTCCCGGACGCCCGTCGGCTCGCCGAACGTCCCGAACTCCTCCTCCGGAGGCACACCGATGCCGACACCGAGCACGAGGCGCCCCCCGCTGAGATGGTCGAGCGTCACCGTCTGGCGGGCAACGACCCACGGACGACGGCGCGGAAGCGGGGTGACCATCGGCCCAATCATGATGCGTTCGGTCTTCATGGCGACGGCGGTCAGGATCACCCACGGATCACCAACGGGCATCCCGTCTGCGATGACGATGTGGTCCCAGACGACGAACCCGTCCCATCCCGATTGCTCTGCGGCCGCCGCCAGATCGGCGACGGCGGCAGCGTCGGCGTATGGCCCGAAGTTGGGGATATTGAAGGCGTACTTCATGGGCGGAACCCTAGTGACACCGTCTGGTCGCATCTGATCCCGGCCGCAGCCGGGTTGGTACGATATGCGGTGTCTTCAGAGTCCGTCGCCCGCCAATGGGCGCCGCCCGTGACCGAACGAAAGCGAGAGCCACCATGACCGAGTTCTTCTCCGACGTAGAGCCGATCCGCTACGAGGGACCCGATGCTCAGGACGACCTGGCGTATCGTTTCTACGATCCCGCACGGATCGTGCTCGGCAAGCGGATGGATGAGCAGCTTCGCATCGCCGTGTGCTACTGGCACTCGTTCAACTGGCCGGGCAGCGACGTCTTCGGAGCAGGGACATTCGATCGCCCGTGGCTCGACGGTTCGATGGCTCCGCATGGATGCCGCCCGCATGAAGATGGACGCGGCGTTCGAGTTCTTTGCGAAACTCGGCACGCCGTTCTGGTGTTTCCACGACCTTGATATCGCTGCCGGAGGGCGCCACGTTCGCCGAGACCCAGCAGAACGTGAAGACGATGGTCGCGTACGCCGAGGAGAAGATGGCGGAGACCGGCGTGAAGCTGCTGTGGGGCACCGCCAACCTCTTCAGCCACCCTCGATACGCAGCCGGGGCGGCGACCAATCCTGATCCCGAGGTGTTCTCCTACGCGGCAGCACAGGTGAAGAACGCCATCGATGCCACGCACCAGCTGGGAGGCGCCAACTACGTGTTGTGGGGCGGCCGCGAGGGCTACGAGACACTCCTCAACACGAAGATCAGCAAGGAAACCGACCAGCTCGCTCGATTCCTCCACATGGTGGTCGACTACAAGCAGTCGACCGGCTTCGATGGGAAGCTGCTCCTCGAGCCGAAACCACAGGAGCCGACCAAGCACCAGTACGACTACGACAGCGCAACGGTGCACGGCTTCCTCGAGCGTTACGACCTGCTGGGCGAGTACTTCGTCAACATCGAAGCCAACCATGCAACGCTTGCAGGCCACAGCTTCCACCATGAGGTCGCCTATGCCGTGGCGAATGGGGTCTTCGGGAGCATCGACGCCAACCGGGGAGACCCGCAGAACGGCTGGGACACCGACCAGTTCCCGAATTCAGTCGAGGACGTGACGTTGGCGCTGTACGAGATCCTGAAGGCCGGTGGCCTCACCACCGGCGGCTTCAACTTCGACACAAAACTGCGGCGACAGAGCATGTCGCGCGACGACCTCTTCCATGCACACATCGGAGGGATCGACACACTCGCGTATTCACTGCTCGTAGCTGCACAACTGATCGAAGACGGGACATTGGATGCGGCCCGTGATGCACGGTACGCGGGGTGGGACTCCGACCTGGGCTCGGCAATCACCGATGGAACGGTCGACCTCGCCGCCCTCGAGGCTCGTGTCGTCGCCGGCGAGATCGACCCGAGCGCGGTCTCAGGCCGTCAAGAACAACTCGAGAACCTGATCAACCGGACGATCTGGACCACGTCGTAGCCGCCGGTCAGGCGTCGAAGCTGTTCCGGGCGGCAACACCCGCGAACCACTTCCCGCTGTCCTTGACGGTCCTCGTCTGATCGTCGAAGTCAACGCCGACGATGCCGAATCGCATTGAATAGCCGTGGGCCCACTCGAAGTTGTCGAGCAGCGACCACACGAAGTAGCCGTCGACCGGAACGCCGTCCGCAATCGCTCGATGCATCTCGGCCAGGTGCCGCTCGAGGTACGAACGCCGAAGTGAGTCGGCAATCGACCCGTCGACTTTCGGCACGTCGTAGGCCGCGCCGTTCTCCGTGATGTAGATCGGCGTGTGCCCGTACTCGCGGAAGTCGCGGATCAGCGTCTCATAGAGGCCCTGGGGAAAGACCTCCCAACCCATGTCGGTTGGCTCCCCTTGTGGCGTCACCAGCGGTCGCGGACGGTCGGCGTCGGCAACCCCGGGAGCGGCGCACACGACGCGGGTGTAGTAGTTGACGCCCAGCATGTCCATCGGACGGGCGATCCGCCTCGAGGTCGCCGTGTTCGATCACGGCTTGATCCCATTCGAGGGCGTCAGCGACGTCTTCCGGATAGCCGCGACCGGCAAGAGGGTCGAGGAACCACCGGTTGTAGCGCCCGTCCGCAAGCTCTGTGGCCGCGATATCGGCGGCGTGGGCGGAACGAGGCACGTGGAGAGCCTGATTCAGCACGATCCCGACACGGTTGGACTTCCCGCTGTGCAGCACGTCCATGCTCCGTGCATGGGCAAGCAGCAGGTGGTGCGAGACGTCGAGCGACTCCTTGACCGACTGATGACCCGGTGCGTGCAGGCCCAGCTCGTGGCCCTCGACCGCAACCACCCACGGCTCGTTGATCGTCCACCAGTTCTCCACTCGATCACCGAGCCGGTCGACGACGATCTCCGTGTAGCGCGCGAATGCCTCCACCGTGTCGCGTGAGCGCCAACCGCCCTTGTCCTCCAGCGCCTGCGGCAAGTCCCAGTGATACAGCGTCACATAGGGATCGATCCCAGCCTCGAGGAGACCATCCACAAGACGGTCGTAGAAGTCGAGACCGCGGCGGTTCACGTCGCCGTCACCGTCGGGGATGATCCGTGACCAGGCGATCGAGAACCGGTAGGCATTCAGGTTCAACGACTGCATGAGGGCGATGTCGTCGCGCCAACGGTGGTAGTGGTCGCAGGCGACGTCACCGGTGTCGCCGTTCTTCACACGTCCCGGGGTGTGGGAGAACCGATCCCAGATGCTCTCGCCGCGACCGTCCTCATCGACTGCACCCTCGATCTGGTACGACGCGGTAGCACTGCCCCAGACGAAACCCTCGGGGAAGTCATACCTTGTCATGGCCCTCCGCTCTCTGCGATGTGATCCGATCGAGTGCTCATGCGTCGAGTTCAGACAGGCGGTGGAACGAGTCTCTCAGCGTGGGATAGAGGTCCCGGTAGACCTGGTACACCTCGTCGTACACGGCAGTGCCCTGCCCAGGTTCGGTCATCTCTCCGACCTCGACGGCGACCTCGCAGGCTTCCGCGACCGAGTCGAACGCTCCAGCGCCGACGGCGGCAAGCATGGCCGCTCCGTGGGCGGCCGATTCGGCGGTGCCGACGACCCGAACCGGTAGCCCGATCACGTCAGCGATGATCCGGAGCCACAAGTCGCTCGACGCACCTCCACCGGAGACTCGTACTTCGCCAAGTTCCATCTCGGCGGCCATCAACTCGACGGAGTCCCGCAGGCCGAAGGCGACACCTTCCATCACGGCACGCGCCATATGTCCGAGTCCGTGACGAACCGTCAGACCAACGAACGCTCCCCGTGCGAGCGGATCAGGGTGTGGTGTGCGTTCGCCGGTGAGATACGGGAGGAATACCAAGCCGTCGGAACCCGCGGGGACCTGAGCGGCAGCGTCATTCAGCTCGTCGTACGTGAGGTCGGGAGCGAACGTCTCCTTGAACCACTTGTAGCTGCCGGCGGCCGAGAGCATCACACCCATGAGATGCCACATGCCCGGCACGGCATGGCAGAAGGCGTGGAGTCGGCCTGCGGGTTCCACGACCGGGCGATCGGCGGCGGCGAAGACAACACCGCTCGTTCCGACGCTCATCGCAACAACACCAGGGGCGATCAGCACCGACTCCCACGCCGTTTGCGGCCTGGTCGCCGCCACCCGCCATCACGGGAGTACCCGGACGGAGGCCGGTGAGCGCAGCAGCTTCATCGGTAACGACGCCGGTCACGTCGGGGCCCTCGAACGTCGGTGGCAACCACTCCATCGGGATGTCCAGAACACGGGCCACTTCTGCCGACCAATCGCGAGCGGCGAGGTCGAAGAGGATCGTGCCCGAGCCCCCGGCACGATCGCTGGCGTACGTGTCGGTGAGCCGGAATCGAACGTAGTCCTTTGGCAGCAAGACGTGGGCCACACGAGCAAACACGTCCGGTTCGTTGTTGCGCACCCACAGGATCTTGGGAGCGGTGAATCCGGTCAGGGCGTCGTTGCCCGTGATGGTGATGAGCTCCTCTTGACCGACACGTTCCCGAATCTCGTCACACTCCGCCTGTGTTCGCTGATCGTTCCACAGGATCGAGGGGCGAAGGACCTCCCCCGTGTCGTCGAGGAGCACCAATCCATGCATCTGGCCGGTGAGACCAATCCCTGCCACAGCGTCCCCTTCAATTCCGGCTTGTGCCAGTGCGTCGCGGATGGCGATCACGGTGGCATCCCACCAGAGGTGTGGCGACTGCTCCGACCAGAGCGGCCGAGGCGTTTCGAAGTCGTATTCAGACCGCCCGATGGCGACAACTGCCCCCTGATCGTCCATCAGCAGCGCCTTGGTAGCGGTTGTCGATGAGTCGATCCCAATGAAGTAGTTCACAATCCCAGAACCTCCGGTTCGGCCGGTAGAGACTCGAGAACGTCGGGGACCGTGTCCTCAGAAACGTCGAGCAGCGTCCAGATCTCGCGATGCACGGCTCGTTTCCCCGGTTGCAGTGTGACGAGCGGTCCGAGCGTCTCCATCTCGATGAATCGCTCATCCCGATAGCACTCCACGCTGACACCACGATCGACGTACAAATCGCGGTCCCGATGAAGAGCCGACCACTTGACGAACAACTCGTCGCCGAGCGCGTAGGCGATCCACCCCGCACGATTGGGAAGACCGACTTTCGATTTGGACGGGCGGTCGGATGCGAAGACCGTCACCTGTTCCTGACTGATCGTGACCTCGGGTTCCGATAGATCGGTATACGGCCACAGCACGATGTGGCGGTTCGGGAGCACACCGTCCTCGTCCGCAGGGACCCGCTGTTGCGGTAGATACGCCGTTCCGCCGGGAACCAGTTGGGTGATTGCCCATGGTGCCAAGCGCACGGGGGTCCAGCCTTCATTGCGTAGTTCGTGATCCACGATGGTGAAGTCGCCGTGTTGCGAAACCGAAATCGCCTTGACGATGGCATCACCGCCGAGATGCCCAACCAGCTCACAGCCACCGTCCGCGACCGTGACTTCGACGGGAACGTCGTCCGGCTCATACGCAATTGCCGGCACTTCTGGAGCACGCCACAGTCGATGGCCCCCAAGGAACCGATACGTTCCAATCGCAGGATGCTCAATCACGTCATCCGGAAGCGAGGCGAAGAGTTGAGGACCGCCGTGTCGCGCATAGCCGAGGATCCGAGGACCGGCGTTCACAGCAACCGAGATCTCGACCGGGCCGAGGTCGACTGTCTGTGTAGTGATGGTGACGGGAGTATCACCCATGGTCAGGACACCTCAAGAGTGCTGAAGAAGGTGCGCTGCGGATCCACGATGACCGGCCCCACGAGTTCAACTTCAACGGAGCCGCTCACGTCGACGGACGATGTACCGGCTGAGATGGTCACGGAACCTGGATGAGTCGCGTATCGCATCTCACGATCGTAGAACCCGAACAGATCGGCAGCGAGTTCGAATGTCAGCGTTCGAGATTCCCCCGGTTCGAGGTGGATTCGCTTGAACCCGATCAATTCACGGACTGGACGCGTCACGGGAGCCGATTCTCGCCTGGCGTAGATCTGCACAACCTCGTCGCCCACCATCGCACCAGTGTTCGTTGCGGTCACCACCACGCTGACGACGCCGTCCGTCTCCACCACGGACGAGGCGAGCTGAGGCTCCGAAACACTTGAACGACGTGTAACTCAAACCGTGCCCAAACGGATAGAGCGGCGTGTTCGAAGCGTCGACGTACTCCCCTCTCAAGCGGGACCGCCCGCCCGTCGGTTTGTGACCGTGGTAGATCGGGATCTGACCGACGTTGCGTGGGATCGTGATCGGGAGTTTGCCCCCAGGGGACACATCTCCAAAGAGAACGCTCGCAACTGCCCCGGCGCCGTGCTCACCCGGCAGCCATACGTGGAGAACGGCCTGGGCTCTGCTCACATCTGGTGACAGGGGACGTCCGCTCACCAGGACGAGCACCACGGGGGTACCCGTGGCCGCGACGGCGGCGAGCAACTGCTCTTGGACACCAGGGAGGTTGATGTCGGTGCGATCGCGGAACTCACCGGTGGTGGCGTCGAGCGTCATGCCCGACTTCCCTCCCATGAACAGCACGGCGATGTCTGTTTCGGCAGCCAGAGCGACGGCTGCTGCAAACCCCTCGGTTGAAGTACCGCTGAAGCTGCACCCGCGGGCGAACCGGACCTCGACCGATTCACCGGCACGCCGAACGACGGCGTCGAGCAGGGTCGATACGCCGCGTAGGTCGGGCTCCGGCAAAGGTTCGTTCGGAGCCGGACTGAACGCGTCGGCCGAGATTCTCGCTTCTTCCATGACCTCGAGGGCAGCGGCAAACGAGTAGTCGCCGAGGAGCAGACGGGCATCATCTGCCGACGGCCCGATGACGGCAATTGAGCCCACCTGATCTCCCAGTGGGAGGACGGCCCCCCGATTCTTCAGGAGCACAAAGCTCGATTTGGCTGCAGTCCGCGCGAGTGTTGCGTCATCGGCCGATGGCTTCATGCCGGTCGATGGGACCGTCGGATCTTCGAACAGGCCGAGCTCGAACTTCTGACGCAGGACCCTGGCCACACTGCAATCCACGACCGCTTCGTCAACGCGACCCGACTCGACCGCAGCCTTGAGGGGCTCCCTATATCCGGTGGTGTTGGGCAGCTCAACATCAACTCCGGCCTCGAGCGATGCCGCTGCCGCCTCGGTGAGCGTGGGCACGAGGCGGTGTGTGGCCACCAACTCCTCGACGCCGTTGTAGTCCGACACCATCGTCCCATCGAATCCCCAGCGAATCCGAAGTGTGTCCACCAGCAGATCCCGATTGGCAATACACGGGATCCCATCAATCTCGTGATAGGCGTGCATGAACGATTTCACTCCTGCCACACGAACGGCTGCCTCGAACGGAGAGAGATACACCTCGCGGAGTTCGCGAGGGCCGATGTGCGGCGGCGCCGAATTCATCCCACCCTCGGGAGCACCATGTCCGGCAAAGTGCTTGGCAGTCGCAATGACGCCACCCTCGTTTCCACCCGCTTGCAGCCCTCGAATGGACGAGACTCCCATACACGCCACGAGATAGGGATCCTCTCCCGAGGTCTCCTCGACTCTTCCCCATCTCGGGTCCCGACACACGTCGAGCACCGGCGCGAGCCCCTGGTGAGCACCACCCGCCCTCATCTGGCGAGCGATTGACCGACCTATTGCGAACGAGACGCTCGGATCCCACGTGGCAGCAACACCGATGCCCTGCGGAAACACCGTGGCGCCGTTCGCCATAACGCCTGCAAGACACTCTTCGTGCACGATGGCCGGAATGCCGAGCCGCGTCCGGGTCCGCAGGTCGTGTTGGATGGCGTTTGCAGCCTCCGCTACCTCCTGAGGCTCCAACGCCGACGCTCCGGCAATCCGCGAGATCTGGCCGATCCCGTGCTCCATGACCTTCGCTGCACGATCAGGATCGAGCTCGGTGCCATCCAATATCTCGTACACGTAGGTGCTGCCGAGTTGTGCCAGCTTCTCATCAAGCGTCATTCGTGCCAGCAGATCGCGCACCCGCTCATCAACGGAGAGCGAGGCGTCTCGATAGCGGCGGTTCATGACGTGGTGGCGCCTCGTGCTCGGGTACTCGCTCATGATACGGAGGCGCGGCATTCGAGGGCGAGGGCTTCGCCGGCAGGCTTCAGCTATCGGCCCCCCGCTGAACGCTCGAACGGGATCCGGCGAGCGGGCTCCTGCCCGAATAGATGCCACGAGACCCAAGACCAGCCTGAGCGGACCAACAGGATGGCCGGCACTGCAACGAGAAGCGCTCCGGCAATCATCCGGAACGGCTCAACCCAGTCGGTGAACTGCTCGCCGGCGGTGAGGACATCGACCGTTGCGGCCCACGGAGTTCTGGCAATCCACGCCCAGGCCATGGTCACAGCGACGCCGAAGACCAGCACGATCACCACACGGCGTATCACCGTCATTTGGCGCCACCCAGTCTCGAGATCGGCTTGAAGACGAACCGATCGGCTGTGTGGCCGATCCAGCGCCAGTTCATCGCAAGGTGGATGGCCGTGAACCAGATCACCCATCCAACGGAAGCGAGGTGGACCCAAAGCCAGAAGGTGCCGCCACCGGGGGTGAACCCAAGCCACGGGAGCGCAACCTCGGAGATGAGGAGGCCGGACACGATGATGGAAGCGAAACCAATGAAGAGGCCGGCCATCAGCAGGTAGTTGACACGGTTCTGGAAGGAGCTTGCCGACATGAAGCGTCTGGTGGTTGTTGCGATCCACTCGCCATGCTGCAGCAGATGAATAACGAAGCCGATTCCGATCAGGATGCCGAGCCACTCGTGGATGGTCAGGCCGGTCAAGGGCACATTGACCACAAGAAGGAAGATCGCGAACAAGATGGCATCAACGATGAGCAGGGACACCGTCCTGCGTCGGCGTTTGGTGGGCCGATCCGATCGAGAAGCATCGTTGAGCCGCTCGGCCGGTGTCGGCGCGTCGTGCTTGAGGTAGGTCGCCATTGAGAGGATATAAACACACCGAGATGTGAACAACGTAGAGACGAGATGAGAACGAGGTGAGAAGAAGGCCGCGCGGACTCTCAGAATGTTCACGGGCCGCTCTCATACCCTCCTCATACTCGCGGTGCATAATGCCACCGGAATGAAACATCGATCGATCCCCATCTACTCATGAAGCGCACACTCGCCCTCATAGGCCTCCTCGTCGTTGGCCTCCTCTTGCTGCTCGACCCGGACACCGGGATCGTGACGGCGACGGCCGAGCAGGTCACACAGACGTCGGTAGTCGTGGCGTCGCCGACGACCACTACTGGTGCTCCTCCCGCGCCGGACACGTCGTCGACGACCACGACTACCGAAGCACCACCGCCCTCGACCACGTCGAGCTCCACCACAGCGACTACCACCGTTGATGCCCCCACGACGACCGAAGGCACTTTCACAGTCGTCGGTGAGTCCTTCGACTCGCCCTTCGGATCGTTTCAGGTGGAGATCGTGGTCGAGGATGGACTTCTCGTCGACGTCGTCACGCTCGAGGAACCCCCGGATCGGCGGTCGCAACGCATCAACGACCAGGTGATACCGATCTACGAAGAGGATGCGATCAGCACACAGAGCTCGGACTTCGACGTCATCTCGGGCGCCACGGTGACGTGGGAAGCCTGGGGAGCGTCGCTCGAGTCGGCGCTCTTCGAGGCCGGGGTGTGACCGACCGTCACTCTCGCCGGGCGGAGCACATCATGGGCACCGCGGTGCTGTTCGACATCCGTGATCTCGGGTTTGATGATCTCGTCGTTGACGAAGCCGTGGCCTACTTGAACCGGATCGAGGCCATCTTCAGCACGTACCGTGCGGACAGCGAGATCTCCCGTATCCGCGACGGTCGCCTCGCGATCAGCGACGCCGATCCTCTCGTGTGCGAGGTCCTCGACACGTGTGATCGCCTCACCGTGGAGACTGACGGTGCATTCGACCACCGCTCAGGAGAGGAACTCGATCCTGCGGGATACGTGAAAGGTTGGGCGATTGAAGGAGCGGCACGGATCCTCGTCGGCGGCGGCGTCGAGTCATTCTTGATCTCTGCGGGAGGAGATGTTGTTGCTCGCGGCGCCCCGCCCGGCAGAGACGTGTGGACCGCAGGAATCCGTGACCCGCTGAATCCTGACGCAGTCCTGGGAACGGTCGATCTTCGAGATTCCGCCATTGCGACGTCGGGTCGCTACGCACGAGGCGGTCACATCTGGGGCACCGCTGGTGAATCCGAGATGTTCTCCGGCGTGTCCGTGCTCGGTCCCGACCTAGGGATTGCAGACGCCCTCGCCACAGCTGTCTTCGCGGCCGGGCTGAGCGACGCTGTTTGGCTCAACCGATTCCCGGACTATGACCTCATCGCCGTCACGACCGACCGCCGCATCCTGCGATCCCCCACCGCACCATTCACAGCCGCCACGAGCACCTAACACCGCGGATACCGAGCACCACGACCGGGACCGTTGGCCCTGGTTCGGCAGCGCCCTCGCGAGGCACGATGGATGTCTCAACAGGGAGGACCCCAACGAACGCTCTCGTCGTGTACGAATCGCTGTACGGCAATACCAAGCTCATCGCCGAAGCCGTCGGCGAAGGCCTCGCCCGGGAGCTCACAACGGACGTTGTGGAAGTCGGTGTCGCCCCCACTGACCCATCCGAGTCGGGCCTGCTCGTCGTCGGCGGCCCGACCCACCAGTTTGGCCTCAGCAGGAAGAGCTCCCGCCAGCAAGGGGCCGACGACTCAGACGAGCCGGTCATTTCGCTCGACATGGGAATCCGGGAATGGATCGGAGACCTCAAGCGCGTCTCCGGTGACATGGCCGCGACCTTCGATACCAGCATTCGCAAGCCCAACCTCCCCGGCTCAGCGGCTCGCGGTGCGGCGAAACGCCTCAAGAAGATCGGCTACCGGATCCTCGTGCCTGCTGAGATCTTCCTCGTTGAAGGTGGGAAGGGCCCCATCACCGACGGCGAACTCGACCGGGCAAGAGAATGGGGTCAAACGGTGGCGCTGAGAGCACTGTCGAACGAGTAGGGAACCTCCCCAGTCGGTTTCTCGGTGAGCCAGGCCATGACGCGTTCGACGACAACCGGATCGCGTGGCAGGTCGAGGTGGCGCACACCACCGAGAACCGCCACATTTGTGGGGTTCAGATTCTGCCGGCCGGTGGCGCTGTTTGCACGAACCACGAGGTCGCCAACCGCG
>CAWEEG010000004.1:0-27874 GCA_963808015.1 uncultured Actinomycetota bacterium | reverse complement strand
ACCGTCCTGGTTGCGGCGCTTGCGGCGCCGGCTGCGGCTACGGAGGCTTAATCTAACAGTGACCTTGAGGACGGGCACACAGATCACGATCTGTCATGCAACACGATCGCTGAGCAACCCGTTTGTAGAGATCACTATCGATATTGCAGCTTGGACCAATCCCAGCGACGACCAAGAACCACGGCGATCACCACACACGCACAAAGGACAACATCACATGGTCCGACTACGAACTCGTTGATGGCGAGGAGTGCGGACTTGACATACCGCCGCCGCCACCACCACCTGGTGGTTCGTGTGCCGGAGTAGATGTGGATTGGATCGCCGACTTCACACTGACTCCGAACCCTTCGGGCGGCTGGTTCAGTTTGACGCCGACGAACCCGACGATGGTGTCGGATCCCGTCACAATTCCCGCCGGCAAATACAGCGTCGTGCTCGGAACATGGGACGACTCGGAGGGCGGCGAGGACCAGCCGAACGAGAAGTGGCGTGCGGACTTCGGTTCGGGTGTCAAGTCATCGTTCTCTGCCGACCTTGGGTACAACGAGGGCAGACCGGATGCATCTGACGCAGTGGACTCTCCGGGTGGAATCGTCGAGCTCGGTTCGGAAGTGACGTCGATTACGGCCGAGCACTGGAGCGTTGAAGGCGATACGTCGTCGATCAATAGTGTGAACCCGCGGTGTGTGGGACTCAACGAGCTCTAGACCTCGCACTCGGCTCTTCGCCCAGGAGCGTTGAGGCGGTATCAATACCGAGAAGGGTCCGACCTGTTGGTCGGGCCCTTCTTCCGTTCCGACGAACCGCACCACCCGCCCATATCGGCACCTATGGGCGTCGCTGCCGTCCGCCGTCGGTTGCGTCGGTTTCACTGGAGTCCATCACTCCGCTTAGGCGAAGCGACGTTGATCGATCTCTCTACTCACGGTCGCCGGGTTCCCAACGACGACGGTGTTTGGGGGAACGTCTCGCGTGACCACTGCGCCTGCGCCTACGACGGCATTGCTCCCAATCGTCACGTTCGGTAGGACAACAGCCCTGCCGCCGATCCACACGTTGTCTTCGATCACGATCGGCTTGGTCACTTCCCATCCTGCGATTCTTGCGTCCGCTTGGAGGAGATGTGCAGCGGTATAGATCTGAACGGCCGGACCGATCATGACGTGGTTGCCGATACGGACCTCGTTGTTGTCGAGGATCGTGCAGAAGGCGTTCAGGTAGGCGTCGTGGCCGATGTAGGTGTTCTCGCCGTAGCTGCAATGGAACGGCGGCTCGACCATAGAGTTCTCACCGATCTCGCCGAACAGCAGTTCCAGAACGGCGCGACGTTCCGACATCGTGGCTGCATGGTTGAATCGATAGACCAGATCTCTCGTCGTACGTCGCACCGCATCGAGATCGGGATCAAGCATGTTGTATGGCTCTCCCGCCAGCATCTTCTCTTTGGCGGACCGTGCGGGCATCGGGCCCCTCCCATCCCCCACCGAACCTACCGAACCCAACCGGCGCGGGCAACCCATCGACTGCGCAGCAGATACGCCACCCAGCACGAGTGGTGGCGACACACTCTGCCCAGATCTGGCATCTGAAGGAAATACGGTCCGATCGGTGTCACGTACGAACACGACGCCGAAGTCACCGTCTGAATCAAGACAGATCCGATTCGAACCGGGCAGGAATACCACCCGCACATATCGGCGGTGGTTTCGGGGGTCGTTGCATCACCTTTGACGAGACTTGTCTCTGTGGAGGTGCGCGATGGAACGGTTGTCTGATGTTGAGCGTGAGGAGTTGTGGGATCGGTGGGAGGCTGGCGAGTCGCAGCGGTCGATAAGCCGCCGACTGGGGAGGTCTCCGTCAACGATCCGAACCCAGTTGGTGTCGTCTCGATGGCGGCGTCCTGTCCCGGTTGGCGAGTGGTGCAGCCTCAGATTGTCGTTGACTGATCGGGAGGAGATCTCGAGGGGGGTTGGCCCGTGACGAGTCGTTGCGTTCGATTGCTTCTGGGTTGGGGAGATCTCCTTCCACGGTTTCTCGTGAGGTCAAGATCAACGGGGGCCACCAGAAGTATCGGGCCACCGTGGCGCATCGGGCGTCGAGGCGCCGGGCGAAGCGCCCGAAACCGATGAAGCTTGCTGAGTGTCGGCGTCTGCGCGACGCGGTTGACGAGAAGCTCTTGTTGTGGTGGTCGCCTGGCCAGATCTCACGCTGGCTGGTGAGGGCATATCCTGACGATGAGGAGATGCGGGTGTCACACGAAACGATCTACCAATCCCTGTTTGTCCAGGGCAGAGGCGCTCTGCGTACCGAGTTGTGGCGCTCTTTGCGCACCGGACGTGCGGTGCGCCGGCCCCAGGGCAGACCGAAGTCAACGAAGGGCAAGATCCGGGACATGGTCATGATCAGCGACCGGCCTGCTGAGATCGAGGACCGTGCCGTTCCCGGCCACTGGGAAGGCGACCTCATCATCGGGAAGGGGAAATCAGCTATCGGGACCCTGGTCGAACGCCAGACCCGGTATGTGATGCTGTTCCGGGTCCCGAAGGGCAACAAAGCCGAAGATGTCAGGGTTGCGTTGACCGCCACGATCAAGCGCCTCCCGAAGCATCTCTGGCAATCGTTGACGTGGGACCAGGGCACCGAGATGGCCCAACACGCACAGTTCACGGTCGATACCGGCGTCCAGGTCTACTCCTGCGACCCGAAATCGCCGTGGCAGAGAGGATCGAACGAGAACACCAACGGCTTGTTGCGCCAGTACTTCCCGAAAGGCACCGACCTGTCCATCCACACGCAAGACGTTCTCGACCAGGCCGCATACTCGCTCAACACACGTCCTCGACAAACCCTCGGCGACATGACACCATCAGACAAACTCGCCGAAGCGATGCAATGACCCCCTGAAACCACCGCCGACATGTGCCGATGTAGGCGTGTCACCGACCCGGTTTCCCTTGACCCGCCCACCGTCCGGGCGTTTACTTGAGGCAGAGGGTGCGAATCCGCGCCCTCGCCGCACCTTCGGGTGCGGAGCGCAAAGGAGAGTTGGATGAAGAAGCTCTCTTCCATCATCGCCGTCGCCACGCTGGTGTTGATGACAATCGCCAGCCCAGCGCTGGCAAGCCGTGGTCATTCGGATCACACGGTGCCGTTCAAGGGCAGCGTGCTCGCTCTCGACAATGGGCAGATCTTCCCGCCGTTTGAGGAGGAGCCAGTGGAAGGCTGCCTTGAGTGGGCAGAGTGGCAGTTCTTCAGCCGGGGGACGGGGCAGGTGTCCCATCTCGGTCGGTCGGATCTTGACCTGATCCAGTGTTCCCGGTTCGTGAACGACGCTGGCGACGGGTATAGCGAGGGCAGGGCGAGCTTCACGGCCGCCAACGGCGACATGCTGGTGCTCACATACGACCTCGATTGGAAGTCCTACGTCACCGACTTCGGTGCTCCCGACGGCTTCGACGGGGCGGGGACGTGGACCGTCCTCGAGGGCGAGGGATCGGGGCGCTTTGCCGATGCGACGGGGTCCGGCATGATCGAAGTGATCGGGGATATCCCGTTCGATGACACACCAATGTTCGGCCTCCCCCCCGGGGGGACGCTGTGGACCTTCGATGGCATGATTGCGTACGACGCATCGAGTCGGTCCCGTCGTTGACATCCGCTTCTAGCGAGTCAAGGTGACATCGAGGAGATCAAGGAGACCTATTCGATTCCGCAAGACCTTGCGGAGATCGAAGACCCTGGCGAGTTGAAACACCCTTCACTTACGGGACAGGCGCACCCTTGCGAGTGCAGCCTGCGGTCCATAGCCGTCATTGGGACCAGCCCCCAGCAATCCGGAATCCGTTCTATGTGCGAAATCCCGGCCTGGCGAGCGCTGCGAGTCTTGGCGCCCATATCCGGCAAAAGGGGTATCCGCTTCGGTACAGCGGTGGGGCGCCGAGCGCTCTGGGCGACCGTTAGCGTGCTCGATTCCCACAGGAGCGACGATTCAGGGGCGAAAGTGGGGCGCTGGCTCACATCCGGAGGGGCAACTGTACCGAAGTGGATACCCCTTTCCGGCTGGGTGTGTCGTATGCGATGATCAGGTTGGTGTTGCACGCCCCGGTCGGGCGGTGAGGGTCCGGTTGAGCCGTTAGAGCCGGCTCGGTTGGCCTCTTGGTCCGCCGTCCCGGTGGCGTGTGCCACCCCTTTGCCCATTAGCGAGAGAAAGGGGCAGCCATGTTGATGGTATCTGGAGTGATCGGTGGTGTGGATACGCACGCCGATGTGCATGTCGCAGCGGCGCTCGATCAGAACGGTCGTCGTGTTGGGGATCGAGTCGTTCAGGGTGAACAGAGCCGGCTATCGGCGTCTTGTGGAATGGCTCACATCCTTTTGGTCCGGTGATCCGTGTTGGTGTGGAGGGGACGGGGTCGTATGGCGTTGGCCTGGCCCGACACCTCCACGACGCTGGTGTTGAGGTCGTTGAGGTGGATCGGCCGAATCGGCAGAAGCGTCGCAGGTTGGGGAAGTCGGATCCGATCGACGCTGAGGCTGCAGCACGTGCGGCCCTGTCCGGTGAGGCTTCGGTGACGCCGAAGTGGCGTGACGGGACGGTGGAACAGATCAGGGTGTTGATGATTGCGCGCCGTTCGGCACGGATGCAACGCAATCAGGCACTCAACCAGTTGCGCCAGATCGTCATCTGTGCCCCTGACGAGATCCGGGTCCGTTTCAAGGACCGATACAAGACCGGCCTTATCACTGAGGCGGCTGCGATGCGGCCCCGTAAGGGTTCCAACCCGGTGACCTATACGACCCATGTCGTGATTCGGGGTCTCGCTCGTCGTATCCGGGACCTCAACGACGAGATGCACACCATCGACGACGCCCTCACCGAGTTGATCGGCGCCACGGCGCCGTCGCTCCTCGAGTGCTACGGCGTTGGTGTCGTCACCGCCGCGACCCTGTTGGTCACTGCGGGCGACAACCCGGACCGGTTGCATACGGAACGCTCATGGGCACACCTGTGCGGCGCCTCACCGGTCCCGGCCGGATCGGGCAAGACCAGCGGCCGGGTCCGTTTGAGTTATGGCGGGAACCGGCACGCCAACGCGGCGCTCTACCAGATCGTCCTCACCCGCATGTCATCGGATCCCGAGACCCGCAACTACGTCAGAAGGCGAAGAGCCGAAGGCCTATCAACCCGAGAGATCATGCGGTGCCTGAAACGCTACGTTGCGCGCCAAACATTCAAACACCTCCCACGGGCCGCATGAAAGATCCGCGGGTGGGGTCTGACCCAGTAACCGGCTGACGCACCGTCTTCGGATGCTGTCCTCATATTGACCTGTCGACCCCACCCACCCATCCGCCAGGGCGGTGTGACCTCATAGGAGCCTGCCACCACCACGGTGTCGCTCAACCCAGTCCTGTCCACCCAACCCGAAAACACCTTGACAAAACGACACACATAGGAGATTCAATATGTACGGCGGCCGACGAGGCCATAGCAGTGCTTCTGCTTCCGTCCCGACCCGCACGGGCAGCGTTCGTGGTGTCCGTTCTTGGCGCGGACGGTCGAGTTACGTGGCGGGCGCTTCGACGCCCACGCTGCCCGTTGTTCTCTGGCGTCGAGTGGATCCTCCCACCATCGCAGCCGCCCATCCCTCCCGCTCATCCTCTCTTGCTCTGCATCGACCTCGCTCTCTCGAGGCGCGATCGTGACCTCTCGGATCTTCAGTCGCTCTCTGGCGCGTTGCCCGAATACCGGCCGCCCGTCGCCGTTGACATCGCCGAACACGGCGATCAGCTCGCGGTCAATGAACAGGGTGACGGCCCGACCCATCGAGGTTCCCGCCGACTCGCATACCGCCTCCACGTCGACCACTTCGCCGCGGTCGATGGCACCCGCACTGTCCGGTACTCCTCGCTACCGCGGAGACCGGCCAACAACTTGCGGTCGATCCTCGCCGACAGGACCCCATCAAGATCCATCACCTCCACCACCCGTGTACACATGCAGACTCCAGGCATCTTGCTGCACGTGCGTGTGGTATTTGGCGGGGTCCGGAGCGAGACACGCTTGAGGCGTGCCATGGACGAATTCGCGTGTCGGCGGTGTTCCCATCGTCTCGAAGGTGCGCGGCAGACGCCGCTGCCTGCAACACCAGACGAGAAGAAACCTCCGCGAAGCGGAGGTTTCTTCCAACGGACTCGCAGGAGGCGAGTACGCGTAGCCCCGACCGGATTTGAACCGGCGCTACCGCCTTGAGAGGAAGGTTCAGGCAATCTCAGCCATTTCACTCTGACCGGGCAATCGGCTCGAAACCGCCTCTGAGCCGGGGCTTTCGCGCAGATTCGATCTCCTCGTGCATCTCAGCGCATCGCGTTGATTCGCATCGATTCTGGTCCTGATGTGTCCCAGGCGTGTCCCAAGTATGCCCGTGGTGGATCCGAATGGCCTGGCGTTAGGCTCGCGCGAAGATGAGGAGTTCTGCGATCTCACCGTCGTCGGCACGGCGGAGTGCATGGAGGTAGGCGGTTCGTAGTTCGTCGGTATCCGCGTCGAGGCAAGCACCCCACGAGAACGGTTCGCCCTTGAGAGATGTGATCAGGTAGTCGGCGGCGATTCGGCCGTGGCGGCCGTTGCCGTTCGGGAACGCATGGACGGCGACCAGGCGGTGATGGAATCTCGCTGCGATCTCGTCAGGTTCGTAGGTACCGTACTCGACCCATGCCTTGGTGTCCTCGACCAGATTGCGGATCTCGAACGGGATCTGTTCCGGCGCTCTTCCGATGTTGGTTTCCCGGGTGCGGTATTGGCCGGCCCACTCCCAGACCTGGTCGAACATCGCTTGGTGGAGGTGCCGCAGGTACGTGTCATCGAGGAGAGTGAAGGTCGAGGGCGGTCGACGCAACAACGCCTCAGCAATGCTGCGCTGCTCAGCGTCGAAGAGCTCGCCGCGGGTTGCGATGTAGGTCGGAATGAGTCCGAGACGGTCCTCTTCGGACAGATGGGTGTGGCCGTCGCCCAGAGGTGCCAGCGAGTCGGTCATGGCAAGTTGTTGGTCTCGGTCCACAGTCCCTTGCGGTCAACGAAGCGCGAGGCGAACTCGTCGAGCTGCGCCGCTTCGTCGTCGACGTCCAGTGCCTGATCCTCGAGTCGACCGTGATGGGCGACGGGGGCGAGATGTTGGGCAGCCTTCCTCCGAGCTTGCTCCTTGACGGCTTCGTCCAGGCTCCTGCGCGGCTGGAGCACATAGACAAGGTCGCAGTCAAGCGCATCCGCAACGCGACGCAGGGTCTCCAGTGTGATGGTGTCTTGCAGCTCGCTGCGTTCCATCTGAGAGACCCTCTGCTGGCTCACGCCGATTCGGGCTGCCAGCTCGGTGCTGGACATGCCGAGTGCGTCTCTGATCGCCCGTATCCAGCCTTTGTGCGGGCGCGGCTCGTCAGCAAGCGGCCTGAGCCGCAGAAGACGGGCGTCGAGTCGCCGCCGGGCCTGCACGTTGTCCTTCACCATAGACCCATCATACAAGTCATAGCTTGTAGACGCAACCAACTTCTACAAGCTATACTTCGTAGAACGCGGTTCTATCTACAAGCTATGGCTTGTGCTTTGATCGCCGGCTTGCCCCAACAACGATGGACCGCTACACCCCTCCTTCGTCGCTGGACGTGGCGCCTTGGTCTCGAGCGTCGCTCTCAGTGGCAGCCGGCGGTACGGATCGTATGCCCTCTTCTCCCCCGGTGTTGGTGAAGAGCGCGAACCTCGGCCTCCGTCCTCGAGTCATGGTGTCGGCTCTCCACCCAACAGCGCTCTCGACGTTGCTCACCCCGAGGACTCTGCCGACGAGCCTCTCCAACCGGACCGCCTCTCGCCGTTGGGCGACGACACCGTTCAGGGTGACGACGCCTTGGCTCACCGAGACGTCGATATCGTCCGGTTCAAGACCGAGGACTTGGTCGATCACGCAGGTGCGGATCTCCGCTCCGATGTCGGCGTCGGATCGGGCGAGGGCGGCGACGACGTCGCTACGCGAGATGATGCCCTCGAGAGCGAATCCATCCCCGACAACGACCAGGCGTCGTACTCGTGCCTTCTCCATCAGTCGGGCCGCCTTGGCCAAAGGATCGTCCCGGCGAAGCCCCAACACATCCCGGCTCATCAGGTCGGCCACGGTCGCCGATGGCCAGTCACGGGGACGGTGTTTGGCGTCGATCTCGGCTGGGTCTGCGACGACGGCACGGTGCAGCAGGTCGGCCTCGGTGAGGATCCCGACCACGCAACCCTCCCCGTCGACGACCGGCAGCCCGCTGACCCCGATATCACGCATGATTCTTGCCGCGACCGTCGCCGATGCTTCAGGCCATACAGTCACGACATGTTCGGTCATTGCCTCTTCAACAGTGTGCATCGTGACCTCCTTGCACGGTCTCATCGAATGACCGCTCGCTCGCCACGGGATCGGTGCTCCGGTCGCTGCCGATCATCCTGCGCACTCCCGACATACGGTGGTGGTGGGCACAGCGTCAAGACGCTCCACGGCGATGACTGCGCCGCAGGCCACGCACCACCCGTAGTTGCCCGACTCGATTCGTTCCAAGGCATCGCGGATTGCCGCAAGACGAACTTCGATTGCGTCGGCCTGGATCGCTGCCTCGTCGTCGGTGACATCGTGCGGCTCGTAGTCGGAACGACTTGTTGCTGCGGCCCGCAGCTCCTCGAGCAAACCCGCATATCGGTCACTCTCAGCGATGAGTCGACTCTGGAGTTGGAACTCAGAGCTCGAGTAGACCCTCATCGTCCCGCCCCCGCAGCCAGCATGCCCGGCAACGCCGACGATCGACTCTGTTCCCCGCCGGCTGACGTGCGGTCCCTGTCGACACGCCAGGTGCGTTGAGATGATCGGTCGCTGCAGGCAACACACGTCGCCGTGGCCGGCAACACCCGAAGCCGTTCTATCGGGATCCGGCTGCCACAGACCGTGCAGCAGCCAAAGGTTCCGTCGGCGACCCGAGCCAAGGCCTGGTCGACCTCCCACAGTCGCTGCTCGGCCCGCTGCACCAGCATCAGTGCAGCCGCTGCATCGAAGTCCACAGATGGGTCATCGTGGTCGAACAGGTCACTGCGATCTCGCTCGTTCAACGCATCGACGACCTCTCTTCGCAAGGCCTCGGCGCGCCGCGAGATCGATGCTTGGCGGGCCAGCAGAAGATCGACAAGGCCGGCGACGGTCTTCGGTGCGAATCGGGTAGGCGGAACGAGCATTGCGGCTCCTGACCTTCGTGGGACGTTCATCGTCTATCGCGAAGGTCTCTCCCGCCCCGAGAAGGGGCCAGCATGCCGGGCCTTGCGGCCGTATTGACGGCTCTGCTTGTTGCGGGATACTCCCCTTGTACCCCAGATATACCACGATGGAGATGCCCTGCCTAGGGCTCACTGGCCAGACCGACGTCGGGTATGGCGAGATCCAACGCATCGACGCATCGGCCCCGTGTTCGCTGCGGTCCTCATCGGCGAGATCGGCGACGTGTCATGCGGCCTCCGAGGAGGTGCTGCAGCTGTGCGTCAGATTCGGGGTGACGCCGTCCATATCGAGCCTCCGCCCGAAGAGCTGTGGTCATGTCTGGCGGAGCTCGCCGACCCCTACACCGATTGGCACCCGGATCACGTCTCCGCCGAGTGGGTTGAGGGTGAACCGACTGGGGTCGGATCGATCTCTCGAGGCTGTGGAGTGCATCGGACACTCACCGGGAGACGCTCCGCTTTGTGATGGCGGATATCGATGCTGCACATCTGAGTTCGGGTCCGCATTTGAGATCCGCCAGATCGTGAGCCCACGACTGAGCCGATTCGGAGTACAACTCGATTCCCCTTCTTCCCCGCTCACCGCTTGGGAAAGGCTTCGGAAACCGCGCCTATTGCGCCAGGCGAGACTCCCGACATCTAGACACGCCATTGCGTTCCTGATATACCTTGAAGTGAAGGGGAGTATCCCCAAAACCAGCACGCCGTCAATACGGCCTCCGAGCCCGGTGTGCTGGGCCTCTCCGGGGCGGGAGAGACCTTCACGAGGAAATGAAGTGTCCTCCCGAGGTCTCCGGAGGCCGCAATGGCTGCTACGACGGCACGCTCTGCAGCGAGAGCCATCTTCGTCCTCGTTGACTTGCCGCCGAACCCCCAGAGTTCGACGATCCAGAGCGAGGAGCCGTCGTTCCGTGCCGTGAACCGAGCCGAGCGTTCGATGACACGGGGGTTCGGCACAGGCTATTCGGGACGGCTGCCGCGTTTCGCGTCCTTCGCAAGGCAACGCCAAAGCTCGACCAGGCCAACCGGGATCCCGCGTGGCTTGGTGAGCCAACGGGAACACAGCCGATGGACCGGTCGATTGAGGAAGGGGTGATGTGATGGAGAGGTTCAAGAACATCCTGGTTGCGACGTCTCCGGGACGCCTGGATCCGCCGACTCTCCGCGCCGCTGTGAGTCTGGCGGAGATCAACAGCGCTCGTCTCACGGTGTTCGACGTTGTGGCGCCGCTGCCCGCATGGAGAAAGAAGATGAATGTGGAGGGCCGTGTCGTCGATGTCGAAGCAGCGATACTGCGCGACCGGGAGGAGCGACTTCGGCATCTGCTCGGGAACACCCGGGGTGGAGCGGATGTCGAGGTTGTTGAGACTGTCGGTGAACCGTTCATCGAGGTGATCCGGCGGGTCCTGGACCATGCCCACGACCTGGTCATGGTTGGCGAGCCGGTCGCTGAGAGGCCGGACGAGCCGCATCTCAGTAGTGGCGTGATGCATTTGTTGCGCAAGTGCCCGGTCCCGGTATGGGTGATGCGTTCCGGTCGACCCGGCACCGGTCGGGTCCTGGCTCTGGTCGACCCGGACCCGGATGATCCAGCTTCGGACGGATTGAACGACCTGATCATGGAACTGGCGGCGTCCCTCGCTCGTCGGCAAGGCTGGGAGCTTCACCTGGGCCATGCTTGGAGCCTCGTCGGTGAATCAACCCTGCGCTCGTCTCCATATGTCGAACTTCCGGGACCGATGGTCGATGCCATGGTTCGGGACACCGAATCCCTCCGGCTTGGACAGCTCGACATGCTGGCAAACCGTCACGTGACCAAGTCGGAGCGTTCGGTTCACATGGTGGCCGGCACGCCCGGTGCCGTGCTGCCACGCCTGGCCGACGATCTCGATGTTGATCTCATCGTCATGGGCACCGTCGGCCGAACCGGGCTGATGGGCCTGGTCATAGGCAACACCGCCGAGACCATTCTCCGATCGGTCCGCTGCTCTGTGCTGGCCGTGAAGCCCGAGGGATTCATCACCCCGGTCAAACCCCAGTGACAGTCGCATCGAGCCATGAAGGAGCCGCCGTGACCGCTCGTTCACACGGAGGATCGCATCATGCCGGATGAATCACTCGATGGAGAATTGGCACCGCACTCACCCTGGAGGAGTTGCCGGGTATCGCTCTCACCAACTTGGTTCCGGGCATGTCAGCACCTTCCACCGAGACATGACTGGAGGCCCACATGCATGACTACACGGATGGTGTGATCCTCGTTGGTATCGACGGATCCACGGACGCCGCTATCGCAGCGGCATGGGCGCTCGCGATTGCGCGACGAACGAACTCGGAGGTCAAGGCAGCAGCGGTGTGGACGGAACGGCCCCCGCCCGTATGCACCCGGCGTCGACGAACTCGTCTCTGAGATGCACACGCAGACTGTTGATGTCGCGAATCGGTCCCTTCTCGATGCCGGACTCGACGGCATCGAGGTCATTGCCATGCGGGGACCAGTCACTGAGGCGTTGCTCGATACTGCCGACGCGTTGGACGCCTCGATGCTGGTAGTGGGAACACGCGGTCTCGGGCCGCTGTCCGGGTTGCTGCTCGGCTCGATCAGTCGACGTCTGCTATTCACCACCCACCGACCTCTCGTCGTTGTACCTCGCGAGTCAACTCTGACCCCAGCGGCGTTGTCCCGGGTTCTCGTCGGTGTCGACTGTTCGACGGTTGCCGAGCGTGTTCTGTCATGGTCGGCGACGTTCTGCGCGAGTCTGGGTGTGCCGGCGACGATTGTCCGCTGTGCCGACCCCGGTTGCGAGAAGCCACCCGGACACGTCGCACGTGTCGACGATCGGGTCAGAGCCGAAACGGAAGAAGCGGTGGGATCGTTCCGCGATCTTGGCGTGGAATACGGCGTTGTCGTCGCCCACTGTGACCCTCGCGTTGCGCTCCTTGAGACCGCTGCAAGAAACGAGGCTGACCTGATTGTGGTCGGCAGGCGCGGAGAAGGCCAGTTCCGTGGACTCGGTGGCACCGCCTCCTACCTTGTCCGCCACTCGCCGCTACCGCTCGCCGTCATTACCGACTCGTCCGACGAGGCTGTTCCGTGAGACCAGCAATCGGCGACGCGAATCCGGTCGAACGCTGCAATCCGCGCTCTCCGCGCCGGAGCCGCACCGGCGGCGGCCTCTCCCGCGTGCGGAGTATTGACGCCGCGGATCTGGCACGACGAACGGGCAACCAGTAGGGAGCCGAATGGAGACGATCCAAGACAACACGATTCCGTTCCACGTTCTCACGGTCGATGAATGTCTCCGTGCGTTGGACACTTCACGTCATGGGCTTACATCTTCAGAGGCGACTCGGCGCCTTGCCGCTGTCGGTCCCAATGAACTCGAGGAGCCGGAGCGGACGTCGACGTGGGTGCTGCTCGCAGCCCAGTTCAGGAATGTCCTCATCGTCATCCTGCTGATCGCCGTCGCTCTGTCTGCGGCACTAGGACACGGGATCGAAGCGATCATCATCGGTGTCATCGTCGTGTTCGCGGCCCTCCTCGGCTTTGTCCAGGAGTATCGGGCGGAGAGGGCGATCGAGGCGCTCCGGGAGATGGCGGCTCCAACCGCGCGCGTGCTCTCGCGACGGCGACGAGTCCTTCATCCGAGCCCGCGATGTCGTCCCCGGCGACATCGTGCTCGTCCAAGTGGGAGACCGGGTTCCCGCCGATCTGCGAATCCTCGAAGCTGCCAACCTTCAGGCCGACGAGGCCCCGTTGACCGGCGAATCGGTGCCAGTCGAGAAACACGCCTCTCCGATCACGGACGCCGATATCGCAATCGCCGACCGACGCGACATCGCGTATTCCGGAACAGTCATCACCTACGGCCGGGGCCGGGGAATCGTCACCGCAACGGGGATGCGCACCGAGTTCGGCAGGATCGCCGGGATGCTCCAGACCGTTGAGGTTGGGAGAACACCGCTCCAAGAGAACCTCGACCGCGTGGGCAGGGTGCTTGCCGTCATCGCCCTGGTGGTCGTCGGCCTCATCGTCGCTCTCGGTGTGCTTCGAGGCCAGGACATCCTGGAGATGTTCCTCTTCGGAATTGCGCTCGCGGTCGCCGTGGTACCTGAAGCGTTGCCCGCGGTCGTAACGATCTCTCTGGCGATGGGAGTGCAGCGAATCGTCCGGCGCAACGCGCTCGTTCGACGCCTCCCCGCGGTCGAGACGCTGGGAAGCACCTCCGTGATCTGCAGCGACAAGACGGGGACGCTGACGCGAAACGAGATGACCGTTCGGGAGGTCTTCGCCTCAGGCGTGTCGGCGACGCTCCTCGGTTCAGGATACGAGCCGACGGGGGAGGTGACCGTCGATGGGGTAGCGGTGGAGGTGCCTGACCCAGTCGTCGTTCTGCTCCGCGTGGCGGCACTCGCTTCCGACGCGAGGCTCGTCCGCGACGCTGGAGGCCGCTGGGCCATTCGCGGCGATCCGACCGAGGGCGCGCTCATCGTGGCGGCCGCGAAGGCCGGATTGGCGAAGAGCGAGCTCGAGGTCCGGAGCCCGCGCACCGCGGAGATTCCGTTCAGCTCGGAACGGAAACGGATGACAACGCTGCACGAGAATTCGGAAGGCAGCACCGCGTGCTCGAAGGGAGCGGCTGAGATCGTCCTCGACGCGTGCACGACGGTGCTGGAAGACGGCAGCATCACTTCTCTGGACGAGACGGCGCGAGCGGAGATCGTCGCTCGTGCCGAGACCATGGCGGGCGAAGGCATCCGGGTCCTCGGTGTCGCCAGCAAGGCCGACGCCGATCTGGCCACAGTCGAGGAGAACATGACGTTCCTGGGGCTCGTCGGTCTCCTCGACCCGTCCCGGCCGGAGGCAGCGGCTTCGATCGGCGCTTGTCGTAGCGCGGGCATCGAGGTCGTGATGATCACCGGGGACCACCCCGCAACGGCGACGGCCATCGCCAGAGAGCTCGGCATCTCCGCCAACGGCAGAGTCATCACCGGTCGAGAACTCGAACAGATGACGGACGACGAACTCGCCCGCGACGTCGCCGACGTCGCCGTCTACGCCCGGGTCTCGCCGGCTGACAAACTGCGGATCGTCACCGCCTGGCAGAAGCGAGGAGCAGTCGTGGCGATGACCGGCGATGGCGTGAACGACGCTCCCGCACTCAAGAAGTCGGATATCGGGGTGGCAATGGGCATCTCCGGAACCGACGTCTCCCGAGAAGCTGCCGAGATGATCCTCCTCGACGACAACTTCGCCTCGATCGTCGCCGCAGTCGAGGAAGGCCGTGGGATCTTCGGGAACATCAAGAAGTACCTGATGTATCTGATCTCGTCCAACGTCGGGGAGATCCTCCTCATGGCCGGCGCGACCGTTGCCGGGATGCCCCTTCCCCTCTCGGCGGTCCAGATTCTCTACGTCAACCTGGCAACCGACGGGCTTCCCGCCCTCGCGCTCTCCGTCGACCCTCCGGAGACGGACCTCATGCAACGCCCACCGCGAGATGCCGCTCGCGGTATCTTCACCAGACCCGTCGTCACGCTGATGTCCCTCGGCGGGGTATGGTCGGGGATCGTCAACCTAGGAGTCTTCGCCGGCACCAAGGCACTGGGCGGCACCGTGAAAGAGGCGATGGCACGCACCTTCGTCTCCCTCGTGCTTATCCAGTTCTTCAAGGCCTACAGCTACCGTTCCGACCGCCGCTCGGTGCTCCATGATCCATTTGCCAACCGATGGCTGAATCTCGCGATCTGCTGGGAAGTGCTACTCCTCGCCATGATCATGTACGTGCCGTTCCTCCAGGATGCCTTCGGCACCTCTGCACTCAGCGTCGCCGAGTGGCTCGCGCTCTTCGGCGTCGCCGCATCGGTGGTTCCGGTCCTCGAAGCGGCGAAGTGGATGGAGCGGCGCGGCTGGTTCGGCGAGATGGACTAGCTCCGACTGTCGGGAGCCTTTGGAGGGATCCGGTGCAAAGCGATTGCCGACCCAGTCGGTGCGCCGGATCGCACCCACACCACAACTCGCGTCGACCCCGGGCCTTCTCACTGGCGGCCATAGACGAGCACCCGAATCCTGTCCAACTCGGTCAAGTCAATCGTCAATCCAAGTTCGCGATCTCGGGAGCCTCGCTACGGAACTCGGATCAGTATCGAGACAATGCGCTGACACTGCCGCATGAGTCACGAGCATGGAGCGCCTGATAAGAGCCTCCCCACCAACCCGGTGTGGCCCACCCCAGTCCTGTCCACCCAACCCGCCGGCACCGTGACATAGGAGCATCAACATGTCCGGCGATCAGACAGACCGTGGCAGCGTTTGTACTTCAGGCCTGACCCGCAGGAGCATCGTTCGTTGCGCCCGATCTTGGTGCGAGCCGTCGAGACACTTGAGAAGCGCTTCGACATTGCTTCGGCCCTTTGCTCTCGAGTCTCAAGTTCATCCTCCCAAGGTCGCAGTCGCCCACGTCTTTCGCGCATCAGTGCTTCGTCGGCATCGATCTTGTGTCCTCGCGCATCGATCTTGGCCTCTCGACTATCGAGCTCTTCGGCTGCCCGCTGAGCAAGCGCCGGCCACTCACCGCCAGCGTGTTCACCGAACACGCTGAGCAGCTCTCCCTGGATGAGCATCGCAACGGCTCGACCCATCGAGACCCCGGCAGAGTCGCAGTACCGCTTCCCCGTCGACCACTTCGCCCCAGTCGCTGGCACCCGCAGCGTCCGCAGTGCCTCATCGTCGCCAAGTCCCGCGAGCAGTCTCCGGTCGATCCTCGACAGGGTTCCTCGGTCCAACGCCATCAGCATCACCTCAATCGGTCAACCAGTTGACGGCCCGCAACTGTGTTGCAGGTGCGTGTGGTGTTGGACAGGGTCCCGGCGCGATTCGCGCTTGTGCTTGGGCATCGGCGAGTTCGCGTGTCGGCGGTGTCTTCATCGTCTCGAAAGTGCGCATTCATTGGTTCCTCCCTCGGATGTGGTCCATGTCGCTCATCATCGAGGAGGACCCTTTCATTTCGTGACCATTTTCGGGATCAGGTCGTTCGAGTTCGCTGAATGGCTCGTTCGTCGGAGTGCGAGAGGTCGGCGTCATCCGCCATTGGGGCGTCAGGCTGCCGGTGGGCATCGAGGACGCCTGGCTGCGAGTCTGTGGGCGCCTGCCTCGCTTTCCCGGTGGTTGAACGGCGAGAGCGACCGACATTGCCTCAACCGTTGGCATGAGGGCACGCCTGGCGCCGGCCGGCAGTCCCGTATACATCAAGCGCCCGGATCCTTTCTGGAGCCGACGGCGCTTCTTGCCGCTCCACACCCAGAGGTGACACCGCCTAACCCTCTCGCCAGAGTGTCAGCAGCCCTGTCATAGCGGATCTCCGCCAGCGGCACCGATAGGTTGGCGGAGTCCCAGAAACATGCTCTGACCGGCGAGAACAGTGTGAACGGCAACGCGAGAACACTCTGCTGACAGGGTCAGGTTGCATGATCGGTGCATGCAACGTCTCGAACCGCTCATTTCCGCTCAGGAACTCGCCGAGTACCTCGACGTTCCGGTGGCCACGATCTACGCATGGCGATACCGCCGGCAAGGCCCACCAGGGCTCCGAGTCGGGAGACACCTCCGCTACCGATCTATCGACGTTGAAGAGTGGATCGAGAACCAACTCGAGGACTCGAAGCAGGGGTTCAATCCGGTGGCAGTGCCCGCGGCTGCGACGAACCCTCGAAGGACCTCTCACAAACGCAGAGCAAGTTGATGGCGCGAGATCCAACCCTCCGTGATCCAAAGAGCTTCTACCTGAGGGCGAGCATCCGATGAGGGGATCCATCCAACATCGACCCGACCGGCCCGCACCGTGGCGGGCACGATACCGAGGACCGGACGGACGTGGGCACACGAAAAGCTTCGATCGCAAGATCGACGCCGAACGATGGCTCCGAACCGAGCTCGCAAAGCTCGACCGGGGCCAGTGGATCGACCCCAACCACGGGAGCATCGAGTGGGCCGACTACTCCAAACAAGTCATCGCCGACCGGCCCCACCTCAGCACCCGCACCATCGAAACCGATCGCCTCTGCCACGACCGGATCAAGGCGTGGATCGGCGACACCCCCCCCCTCTCGCATCACACACGAACAGCTCCGCCGCTTGACGGCGGAACTCACCACAGCCGGCTACGCCTCCGAGACCGTCGCCCGAACCATGCGATGGGTCAAGCTCGCCCTCAACCAAGCAGTCCGTGACCAGCGGATCCTCTTCTCCCCCGGCGACGGTCTTCGCCTGCCCCGACCGCGTCGCACCGAGATGCGCATCCTCGACGCCACCCAAGTCAACCAACTCGCCACCGCGCTACCGGACCGATACGGATCACTCGCGACCGTCGCCGCATACACCGGGCTGAGATGGGGCGAACTCGCCGGCCTCCAACTATCCAACAACGACATGCAACGCCGACGACTCTTCGTCCAATCATCACTCATCGAAGCATCAGGACAATCACCGGCACTCGGCTCGCCGAAGTCCACCACCTCGGAGCGGACCATCACCCTCCCCCAGACCGCCGTCGACGCCTTCGATCACCATCTCGATGAACACCCGCCGTCCGGCACAATCATCTGGACAACCGAGGCTGGCGGGTTCCTCCGCCGAGGAACCTTCGGGCGGATCTGGCGTCAAGCCGTCGCCGAATCAGTCGGGGCGCCGTGCCGAATCCACGACCTACGCCACACCCAGCCGCTTGGTTGATCGCCGCAGGAGAACATCCCAAGTCGATCCAGACCCGACTCGGACACTCGTCCATCCAGGTAACCATCGACCGGTACGGCCACCTCATGGACGGCCTCGACCACCAAACCGCAGCCCGGCTCGACGCCATCGCCGCAACCGTTTGTGTCCCAGGCGTGTCCCAAGACCCACCGGGACTCTCCCTGTGAACGCGCAGAACGCCCTGGCGTCTTGGAGCCTCACACAAGCAGAAACCCCCGCTGAACGGGGGTTTCTGCAAACGGACTCGCCGGAGGCGAGTACGCGTAGCCCCGACCGGATTTGAACCGGCGCTACCGCCTTGAGAGGGCGGCGTCCTAGGCCGCTAGACGACGGGGCCATATGTAGGCGACTCAGAGAGACGCCGGCTCGGGGGGGAGGACTCGAACCCCCAATGACGGGACCAGAACCCGGTGTGTTGCCAATTACACCACCCCCGAAGGCTGGGCAAGGATACGTCCGGAGGTGGCCTATCGGCAACCTGCGGGGCGTGATCCCCGTCGGCCCTACTTCGGTGCCGAAGACCAATCCGGATCGTCGAACCGCTGGATCTCAAGCCGATGTCCGTCGGGGTCGCGCAGGAACGCGTGGTAGATGCCGTACTGGGCGCTGTGGTCCGGACCGCTCTCGATCCGTCCGCCGGCGTCGAGAATGCGCGTGCACCAGCCGTCGACATCGTCGGTCACGAACGTGAAGATCACACCCTCGGTCGACTCCACCACATCCCGTTGGCAGGTGCCGAGGAATGCTCCATCGGCGACGGTGAAGATGAGGCAGGAGCCCTGGTCGACGACAAGCTCAAGACCGACAACCCCCTCGTAGAACGCACGGCTTCGTCCAAGATCGGCAGAGGGGAGGAACGTGATCTGGGCGTCGGCGATCATAGAGCAGCGGCGCGGGCCCGGTTCATTCGGCCAACGGACGCCTCACGCCCGAGGGCTTCGAGTGACTCGAAGAGAGGCGGGCTGACGGTGGAACCTGAGATCGCAACTCGGATGGGCTGGAATCCCTTGCCTGCTCCGATCTCGAGGTCGGCAATCATCGCTCGCAACGTCTCCTCGATGGCCGCGACACCCCACACTTCGAGAGCGCTGAGGCGCTCGATGGCAGCGTCGAGGACATCGGCGACGCTCAGGCTTCGTCATCACCTTGTTCCACGACGCTTCGTCGAACGTGACCTCATCGACGAGGAGGAACCGCACCTGGTCGGCGGCCTCGGTCAGCAGCTTGGTGCGCTCTTGCACATGCGGGGCGATCGCATCGAGCCGGATCGCGGTCTCCGAGTGTGAGCGGCCGGTCGAGGCTCGCCTCGATCGATGGGAGGATCGCTTCGACGAACTCGGCGGGATCGAGTTCGCGGATGTAGACACCGTTCATCCATTCGAGCTTGTCGGTGTCGAAGATCGCCGGGTTCTTCGAAACGGTATCGAGGTCGAAACGCTCGACCATATCGGCGAGTGGGAGCACAGTCTCGTCGTCTCCCGGGTTCCAGCCGAGCAGTGCCAGGTAGTTGACGAGGGCTTCCGGGAGATAACCGGCGTCGCGGTAGGCGCTGATGGCCGTATGCCCGTGCCGCTTCGAGAGTTTCTTCCCGTCGGGACCCATCAGCAGCGAGAGGTGTGCGTATCGCGCTGGTTCCGCACCCATCGCCTCGGTGAGGAGAATGTGTTTCGGTGTCGACGAGAGCAGGTCCTCGCCGCGGATGACGTCGGTGATTCCGTAGTCGACATCGTCGACCGTCGAAGCGAGGTGATAGGTAGGGGTCCGGTCGGACCGGAGTATGACGAAGTCGTCGACCTGATTGTGCTCGAACGTGACCTCTCCGCGAACGACGTCCTCGAACGTTGTCTGACCGGGCCGCGGCACCTTGAATCGAATGGTCGGCCGCTCCCCTGCCGCGATCCGCGCCTTCGCTGCTTCCTGATCGAGATCGAATCGGCCGTCGTACGAAGGAGCCGTTCCCGCGGCCCGCGCTTCGTTGCGGAACGCATCGAGTTGCTCAGGTGTCGCAAACGAGTAGTACGCCGAGCCGTCTTCGACGAGTTGATCGGCAACCTCTTGGTAGCGCTCGAGGCGTCCCGACTGGCGGTATCCGCCGTGGGGTCCGCCGACTTCGATACCCTCGTCCCAGTCGAGGCCGAGCCAGCGCATCGAGTCGAGGATGTCGGCTGCGTACTCCGGCGTGCTCCGCTGTTCGTCGGTGTCGTCGGACCGCAGGATCATCGTGCCACCCTGCGAGCGAACGAAGAGCCAGTTATACAGCGCTGTTCGGGCACCTCCCACGTGGAGGTAGCCGGTCGGTGACGGGGCGAATCGAACTCTCGGGGCTCATGCCTGGATGACCGGATTCATGAGCACGCCAACACCTTCGATCTCGACCTCGACACGGTCCCCGGGCACAATCGGGCCGACACCGGACGGTGTGCCCGGTCAAGATGATGTCGCCCGGCAACAGGGTCATGATCGACGAGACGAACGAGACGAGTTCCCCGACACCAAACACTAGATCTGCGGTGGAACCGGACTGCCGCGTCTCGCCGTTGACACGGGAGATCACCGACAAGCCCCTCTTGTGGGTCGAGGTCTGTATCGATGGCCGGGCCGAGCGGGCAGAACGTGTCGAAACCCTTGGCTCGTGTCCACTGGCCGTCGGCACGTTGCAGGTCGCGAGCCGTGACGTCGTTCGCTGCGGTGTATCCGAGGATGTGCTGACCCACGTCCTCGATGCGCACGTTCTTTGTCACGCTCCCGATGACGACGGCAAGTTCTGCCTCGTGGTGCACCTCTTCCGTCTGTTGCGGGATGCGAATCGGCTGGAGCGGCCCGATCACCGACGTCGGCGGCTTCATAAACAGCACCGGCGAGTCCGGGACGTCACCGCCCATCTCTGCGGCATGTTCGGCGTAGTTCTTCCCGACGGCGACAACCTTCGTCGGGATGACGGGAGACAACAGGCGCGCATGCTCCCAGCCGACGACCGTCTCTGTTGGTTCCCACGCGACAAAGGGCGAGCCGCGATAGATGCGGATGCCTTCCGGCTCGACTGCGCCGTAGGTGATGTCGTCGACATCGGTGTCGACCCTGACGATCTTCATGTGCTGCCCCGTTTCAGAGTTCGATGAGCGACTCGCCGCTGTCGACGCGTCTGCGCAGGTCGTCGGCGGTGTCCTCGACCACATCCATCGGGATCCCTGCCACGAGCCGACGAATCCGCTGCGGGTGGTGCGCCGCACCCGCAATCGCCGCCGCGCGGATCGCTCCGAAGTCACTCTCACTGTCGTAGCCGAGGATCACGATTGCAGCGTCGAGGTCGATCTTCGTCGGCCCCCGGGACGCAAGGGATGCCCGAGCGGCAGCAACGGCGGCCACTGCAAGGTTGGCATCGGCTCGTTGTTCGTTCTCGGCGAGGATCAAATCCCGGCCCGCTGCGAGTTTGATGGCGTACCCGGCATCGGGTCCCGGCGTGCCGAACGCCCCACCCCATGGAACACCCGTTCCGGCAACGTCACCGGGACGGTCGGGAGTCCACCGCCGCTCCGGGTTCGGACCCGCTTCCGGGCGCGGGAGATCGGAGTCTCGGAGTTCGATGTTCGGCTGTTGTGCCATGCTTCCGCTCACTCGATTGGGCCGTCATGGTAGAAGGCAGCGGGTCAGATGTATTCGAGCCAATCCCTGTGGCGCTCGTTCTTGCCCGTGACGGCATCCATGAACATCTGCTGAGCTCGTTTCGTCACCGGGCCTGGACGTCCGTCGCCCACCGGGCGGTCATCGACCTCGCGTATCGGGGTCACCTCCGCGGCGGTACCGCTGAAGAACAGCTCATCGGCGTAGTACAGGTCGGTGCGGGCGACGTTCGTCTCGATGACCTCATACCCGTCATCACGAAGAAGCGTCATCACCGACTCGCGAGTGAGTCCGTCGAGGACACCCGCGGTCACCGGCGGAGTACGCACAATGCCGTCGCGCACAACGAAGAGATTCTCTCCGCTTCCCTCTGCGATGAACCCTTCCGTGTTCATCATGAGAGCTTCGTCGTAGCCGGCCCGGAGGGCTTCCTGCTTCGCCAGGACGGAGTTCACGTAACCCCCGGTGAGCTTCGCGTTCGGCATGAGCGCATCCTGGCCGATGCGGCGCCATGAGCGACACCTTGACTCGGATCCCGTTGGCGAGGCCTTCTTCGCCGAGATAGGCGCCCCATTCCCAGGTCGCGATGATCGTGTGCACCGAGGCACCCGACGGGTTCAGCCCCATCGAACCGGTCCCGTAGAAGACGAGCGGCCTGATGTACCCAGACGTGAGTCCGTTGAGCGCCATCAGTTCCTTCGACGCCTTGACGAGATCGTCGACTGTCCAATCGACAGGGATTCCAAGCGCCTTGCACGAACGGGCGAGTCGCTCGATGTGCTCGGTCAGCCGGAATATGGCCGTGCCGGAGTCCGTCTCGTAGGCGCGGATCCCTTCGAAGGCTCCGGTGCCGTAGTGAAGTCCGTGGGCGAGAACATGGACGGTCGCATCGTCCCAAGCGACGAGTTCGCCGTCCATCCAGATGTTCGTGGTGGGCTGCATACCCCGATTCTGCCACAGATCCGATGCCGGGACCGCGGGAGTGGGTCCACGCCGCTATGGCGCTTCGAGCATGCCGAGCACGACGCTCGACGAGTTGACCGCAACCTCATCGAGGAAGCGGGAGAAGTCGGTGGCGGAGTCGACGCCCGCGCGATCAGATACCGCCCTGATCACAAGATGATCGACTCCGAAATGGCATGCAACCTGGGCGACCGCAGCGCCCTCCATTTCGACAACGTGAGCTCCGAGGGTCTCGTGGAGGCGCCGGCGTTCCTCCTCCGACTCGATGAACTGATCGCCGGTCGCGACCGTTCCGAACACGATGCTCGGCACGCGGCCCAGCACCGGACTCAGCTGCAGGTCCGCGGCGACGGACCGAACTCGATCGAGCACGTCGGGAGATGGGCGGTAGCCGAGGTCATCCGATGGGTTGAAGAACGGCACATGCCCGGACTGGTATACCTCGAGGCCGTCCGGTCCGAGGACTCCGGCGTCGTGATGCAGCACATGTTCGGCCACCACAACATCTCCGATCCCGAGCGCTGGGTCGATGCCGCCCGCTACCCCCGTGAACAACACCTCACGCGGAGCGAAGTGATCGATCGCGAGCGTCGCCACCATTGCGGCATTCACCTTCCCGACGCCGACCGACGTCGTCACCACGTCGCTCCCACCGATGGTCCCGACCCGGAATCTGTGCCCGCCGGCCCGGGCCTCGCCACCATCGGCCATTGCCGCGCTCAGGAGACCCAATTCCCCTGCGAGTGCAGACATGATCAATACGGGATGATCCATGCCCCAAGCTTGGCAGGCCAGACCCGGTTTGGTGACTGTCAGCGAACCACGACCTCGCCATCGACGCCCTAACCTCCCACGCGTGCATCGCTTCATCGCCTCAGGGCTGTATCTCGGACTGATCCCGCGACGTCTGTGGGGTTCGGATAATGGTGCGGGGACGTTCGGAGCAGCGCTCGCCGTGGTGATCTCGTTGTTCTTGTGGCGCTACCCGTGGTGGGTCGCAGCCATCGCGTTCGGCATCGCGTTCGTGCTCTCACTCTGGTCGTCGGCTCCATTCGCGGAAGACCACGCCGATCCGGGCTGGATTGTGATCGACGAAGTCGCCGGCACATTCGTTGCTGCGATCGGACTCACGGGATGGCCGTGGCTCGTCGCCGTCGTGGTTGCGCGCCTCGCCGACATCTTCAAGATCCTGCCCGGCGTGAAACAGGCTGAGTCACTCCCCGGTGCCGTGGGGATCACGATGGACGACGTCGTTGCGGGCCTCTACGGGCTGGCAGCAGGATGGCTCGTCTACTGGATCATGTAGCGACCCCGGGTTGATCAGGGCCCCGAATTGGTCAGAAGGACGGCGCGTAGACGACCCTGCCGTAGAGCTCCTCGTTCACTCCCGCCATCGCTGCATGTCCCTCTTCGGAAATCACCCAGGTGAACAGATCCCGTCCTGCCGTGGTCTGCGAAGGGTCGACGAGCGTCATGCGGTATGGGTTGCTGAGGAGTTGATCCGGCGAGGCTGTGACAACGATCTCCTCGAGGCTCAGGACACTGGCCTCGGCGAAGAACGAGCCTCCTTCCACCAGCGTGAACGCGTCGCGCTGATCCGTCACCTGGAGGGTGAACCCCATCCCCTGGCCGGTCTCGATGTACCACGGTTCCTCAATGGGCTCGATCGCCGCGAGTTCCCAGATCGCATGCTCTCGCGCCGCGGTACCCGAACCGTCGCCCCGCGACACGAACGGCGCTCCAGCGGCCGAAACGGCAGAGAAGCCGTCCACCACGTCGATCCCGGATTGGATGATGGCCTGTCCCGGGGGCCCAACAACGAGGAACCGACTCTCGAACACGGGCTCTTGCCAAGCGCCCGGATGAGCTTCGACGTATTCGTCTTCGACCTCCACGAGATGGGTGAAGACCAAGTCGGCAGCCCCGCCGTCCGCCAGAGCGAAACCTTCGCGACTCGACGCCGCGATCACTGAGAAATCGCCTTCACCCGGATACCGGTCGATCAACGCCTCGATGAAGCCAGAGTCCACGATGGTGGTTCCGGCCGCCACAACAACACGCTCGGAGCCGGTGCCACAGGCGGCGACTAGGAGCGCAGTACCCGTGAGCAGGGCGAGGGTCTTCCTCACTCCGCGTCTCCCACGGAAACGGCCGTCATCGCTACAGCTTTGACGCTGAGGTAGACCGCTGAACCCTGGTGCAGGTCGAGTGTTTCGAACGACCCCGGTGTGATGAGGGCAGCGACGGGATCACCGCAGTCGACCACGATCTCAAGAAGCCGGCCAACGGCGCGGATGTCACTGATCGTGCCCCTGATGACGTTCCTCGGGGAGGCGCCATCCGGCCGGTCGCGATGGACGGCAACCACTTCACCCCCAAACAGGACCTTCACCTTCTCGCGTGTGGTCTGTGTTCCGGCAGCCACGATCGTCCGGCCCTGCCACTCGACTTCAACGAGGGCTCCATCTCCGGTGGTCGCCACGCCCGACAGGACGTTCGAGATACCGACAACTCCGGCAACAACGTCGTCAATCGGTGTCGTGAACACCTCAGCTATCCGTCCTCGCTGTCGAACCTGCCCGTCGACAACGACGGCCAGAGAATCACCGAGGATCGCGGCCGACGTGCGGTCATGGCTGACGATCACGGCTGAACGTCCGTGGAGGGCAGCGGCGATCGTCGTGGCCGTGTGTTCCCGGTCGCGATGGTCGAGCGGCGCGAGTGGCTCGTCAAGCAGCACGATGTCCGCGCTCGACGCGAGCGTGCGTGCCAGAGCGATCCTCATACGTTCCCCGCCAGACAGCGAACGAGCAGCGACATCGAGACGGTCGGACACCCCGAATTCGGTGGCCAGCTCCAAGGCTCGACCCCGCTCGACATCGTCAAGGCCGAGTTCGAGGTTCGACCGGGCGGTACCACGGAAGAAGTACGGCCGCTGTGGGAGGTAGGCAACTCCGTCCGGCCGTTCGCCACCGATGGTGCCGGCCATGAGGCGGAGCGCCGTCGTCTTGCCCGATCCGTTTGGCCCGAACAAGACGAGTCGCTCGCCGTCTCCGACGACGAGTTCGTCGATGTCGACGACTGGTTGATCAACCGGCCAACGCAGGTGCTCGAAGCGGCGTTCAGGCATCGGCTCGCTCCCGTGATTGCAGCCAGGTCAACGTCCCGGTGACGATGAAGGCAATGACGAGCAGGACAAGACCGAGCGCAAGCGCTGCACCGAACCGAGCCTGGCGGGTTTCCTGGACGATTGCCGTGGTGAGCACTCGGGTCTCCCCCTTGATGTTGCCGCCGACGATGAGGACGGCGCCAACCTCGGAAACAACTCTGCCGAACGAAGCGGCGACGGCTGCCGTGACGCCGGGCCACACTTCTCTCACCACAACGGTCCCCCGGCGAACCGTTCCGAGCCGGAGGGCAGCAAGCTGCTCAACGGCGTCGCGCGACAAGCTCGACACGGCTCCTGCGGTGACACCGGCTGCGATCGGAAGCGCTAGGAAGACCTGAACAATCACCATGGCCGCCGGCGTGAACAGGATGTCGAGAGACCCGAGGGGGCCATCCGACCAGAGAATCATCAGGACGATCAGGCCGACGAGGACCGGCGGAATTCCCATTCCCACATTGACGAATGTGAGCAGCACTTGGCGTCCACGGAAACGGCCGAGCCCGAGCGTGATGCCAAGCGGCACGCCGAGGGCGACGGCCACCACCGTCGCGATACCTGCGACGAGCAGCGTCAGCCCGACGACCGCGCCGAGCTCACCCGATGAGTCACGGAGAAAGTCGGCTGCCTCGCCGAAAGCGTCAAAGATAAAGTCCATGCGGCCCCCAAGGTAGAGGTCCTGCGGCGCGTGGCTGAAACGATCGTGGCTTGGACGGGACCGTTCTTCTCCGACAAGCGGCCGTCAGAACTGCCACATCCATGAGTTGATGAGGTCAGCCGTGATCTCGGTCACACTTGCGTAGTCGAGCGAAATCGATTCATCTCGCCTGACCATGACGACGCGCATTCCCGCAGCCGACGCGGATTCCGCTCCCAGGTCAGCGTCTTCGATAGCGACACAGTCGGTCGGGGGAACTCCCAATCGTCGAGCAGCCTCGAGATATACGTCGGGCGCCGGCTTTCCGTGGGCCACTTCGTCACCCCCGACGATCACATCGAAATAGCGATCAAGTCCGGTAAGGGCCAGCTTCCCCTCCAGCGCGTTGCGCCGTGATGATGAGGCAACGGCCATGGTGGTTCCCTGAGCAGCGAGCGCCTGCACGGCTGCAACCGCATCGTCGAATGCGACAAGCCGATCTTCGTAGACGGGTTCTCGGATCGCATCGATCTTCGCCATGAACTCGTCGAACGGTGGCAGGTTGACCTTCGCTGCGTAGTACTCGTAGGTGGTCGCTTCCGACGTTCCGAGAATGTCCTCAGCGTCGTCGACGGACGTCTCATGCCCGTACCCGGCCAGAACCCGATTCCAGATCTCATCGGCGAGCGGTTCGGAGTCGACGAGCACGCCATCGCAGTCGAACACAACAGCCTCGATCATGACGCGAGCCGATTCAGTGCGACGCGGAATCGCCTTGCGATCTCATACGCCGAGATCCGGCCGGACACGCCGTCGCTCTCGCCCACGAATCGCAAAATCACCGTTGCTCCGCCCGAAGCTGCCCCGTCGACCTCGACTGAGAACAGTCCTTCGTCGATGCCGGGCACTTCTCGAACATCACAGGCGAACCGACGCCCCGCCTCCCATTCGGATACCTCGAGGCGGACTGCATTTGCGGGATCACTCCGGCGCCCGATCGTGACGAAGATGATGTTGCCAACCTGCGGCAATTCGCCCGTCATCGAAGTGGCGTTGTGCACCGGAAACCACTCACCGAATCTCGAGAGGTCCGCAACTTGGGCCCAGATCTCCGCAGCGTCGCGGTCCTCGATCCTCCGGTCGTCGCGCACGACGATGCGCCCCATCGCTCACCCGCTCGCCTTGCGGCGGATCAGTTCCTGGACCATGCGGGGATCGGCCTTGCCACCCGTTGCCCGCATAACTTGACCAACGAGAAACCCGACCGGCTTGGAATCGCCAGACTTGATCTTTTCCAGTGCTTCGGGGTGTTCGTCGAGCACGGCCGAAACCTCGGATTCGATCGCCGAAGCATCCGAGATCTGCAGAAGGTCCCGTGCTTCGGCGACCTCGCGAGGCTCTCCCTCGCCGGCAAGCACGGCCGCGAGGACATCCTTTGCT
>CAWEEG010000003.1:0-62733 GCA_963808015.1 uncultured Actinomycetota bacterium | reverse complement strand
AGGGGCGCACATGTCGATGTCACGGGATTCAAAGTCAGAGGAATCGGCGACAGAGGAGCTGGTTTTGGAGGAACCGGCGGTAGAGGCTTTTCGGAGGAACCGGCGGTAGAGGAACTGGTTTCGGAGGAACCGGCGGTAGAGGAACTGGTTTCAGAGGAACCGGTTTCAGAGGTACCGGTGGCGTATGAATCGGTGTTCGACACCGTTGAACCCCAGAAGAGCGTCAGACCGCCGAAGCTCAAGAAGAAGTACTACGAGGCCGAACTGGCGGAACTCCAGACGGAACTGGTCAAGCTCCAAAGCTACGTCAAGGAAGAGGGTCTCAAGGTCGTCGTGATCTTCGAGGGACGTGACGCAGCCGGCAAGGGCGGAGTGATCAAGCGCATCACCGAGCGACTCAATCCCCGCATCTGCAGGGTCGAAGCCCTCGGAACTGCGACCGAACGAGAGAAGACACAGTGGTGGTTCCAGCGCTACGTCAGCCGCCTGCCCGCGGCCGGCGAGATGGTGCTGTTCGACCGATCCTGGTACAACCGAGGTCTCGTCGAGCCCGTTATGGGCTTCTGTACGCAAGAGGAGTACACAGAGTTCCTGCGTTCCTGCCCCGAGTTCGAACGCATGCTCGTGCGTAGCGGGATCCTCCTCATCAAGTATTGGTTCTCGGTGAGCGACGAGGAGCAGGAGCGCCGATTCCTTGCTCGTATCGATGACACGATCAAGCGCTGGAAGCTGAGCCCGATGGATCTCGAATCACGCGCCCGGTGGGTCGAGTTCTCCAAGGCGAAGGACATCCTGTTTGACCACACCGATATCAAACAGGCCCCCTGGTACGTGGTAAATGCCGAGGACAAGAAACGAGCACGGCTGAACTGTATGAGCCACCTGCTCTCGATGATCCCGTACGAAGACCGGACGCTCGGTCCGCTCGAATTGCCGCCGCGCCAGGACGACACCGGCTACATCCGGCCGCCCATCGCGGAGCAGACTTTCGTTCCGGAAATTTACTGATCGAATCGGGTCAACCGCTGAACGGACCGAGAGCGTCCGTCCAGGCGCCGTCGGCCGCGCTCGAAGCAACCGCGGCATCGACGAACGCCACACCGAGCGCTCCGTCCGTTGCGTTGGGAAAGTGCAGAGCGAGTGGATCAACCGGTATGCCGGCCCGGCGGGCAGCTATGGCCTCTGCAGCATCGGAGTAGACGTTGGCGAAGCCTTCGTGGAACCCTTCGGGGTGCCCGGATACGATGCGCGTGGCTCGAACTGAGATCGGCAGCGTGCCTGGGCCGTTCGGCGTCCGCACCTGCGCGGGCCCATTGAGCGGGTTGAACCTCAGGCGGGTCGGTTGCTCTTGTAGCCACTCCAGGCTACCGAGCGTGCCTGATACGCGGATCCGGAGGGCGTTTTCGATGCCGGCCGCCGTCTGCGTAACCCAGAAGCTGCCGCGGGCCCCGTTGCTGAACCGCAGCAGCGCCCCGGCGTAGTCGTCGACCAGTCGACTCGGGACGATATGGCCGACTTCGGCCGCGACCTCAGTGACCTCGAGACCGGTGATGAAACGAGCCAGGTTGTGAGCATGCGTGCCGATGTCGCCCATTACCAGTGACGGCCCGCCGCGCACCGGGTCGTAACGCCATGGAAGCCCTTCATTCGGGTCGGGGTCGCTTTCGTCCGCCTTGCCGCCTTGGACGTACTCCACCTGAACCAGGCGGATCTCACCGAGTTCCCCTGACTCGACCATCGCACGTGCTTGGCGCACCATGGGATACCCCGTGTAGTTGTGGGTGAGGCAGAAGACCAGCCCGGTCTCTTCCACTTTTGCCATCACATCGATCGCCTCGTCGATCGTGTTCGTGATCGGCTTGTCACAGATAACGTCGAACCCTGCATCCAGCGCGGCGATGGAGTAGGCGTGGTGGGTGTCGTTGGGCGTCATGATCGCCACAACATCGGCACCGTCCTCGCGACCGGCCTCCGCCTCGATGAGTGTGTACGCATCCGTGTAGGCGCGGTCGGGTTCGATGCCGATCGCAACGCCGGCCGCACGTGACCGTTCCGGATCCGACGAAAGAACACCGGCGACCAACTCGTAGCGATCGTCGATCCGAGCGGCGGTTCGATGCATCGCACCGATGAAGCTCCCTGGGCCTCCCCCAATGACTGCGAGGCGGAGTCGCCTGCCAAGTGCTTCGATGACTGGGTTCTTGTCCACGTCCTACTCACTCTCGTCGATGCGTGTGCGAGTTACTGTACGCGTCGCCAGCGGGCCGAAGTCGGGTATCCCCACTCTGATACGCTTGCAGCCGCTCGCTCAGGGGGCCAACCAGCACTATGTCGTACGGCTACTTCGATGACGAAGCTCGCGAATACGTCATCACCACACCCCATACACCGTATCCCTGGATCAACTACCTCGGCACGGAGGAGTTCTTCGGGCTGATCTCTCACACCGGGGGCGGCTACACGTTCTACCGCGACGCTCTCATGCGCCGCCTCACCCGGTGGCGCTACAACAACGTCCCTACCGATGCCGGCGGACGCTGCTACTACCTCAACGACGGCGGCGACGTGTGGTCTCCCACGTGGACACCGGCGAAGACCGACCTCGACCGCTTCGAGGCGCGACATGGGCTCTCGTACACGTCGATCACGGGGGAACGCAACGGGATCAACTGCGAGGTCCTGTTCCTCGTCCCGCTCGGCGCCACGGCCGAAATCCATCGGGTTCGCCTCACAAACACGACCAATAAGCGTCGGTCCTTCCAACTGTTTTCACTCGCCGAGTTCTGCCTGTGGAACGCGGCCGACGATGCCACGAATTTCCAGCGGAACCTCTCCCTCGGTGAAGTCGAAGTCGATGGCAGCGCGATCTATCACACCACCGAGTACCGAGAGCGCCGCAATCACTACGCCGTATACAGTGTCAACGCCCCGATTCATGGATTTGACACCGATCGGGAGACCTTCTTCGGACTCCGCAACAACTGGTCGGCCCCCGAGGTCGTGGTCGAGGGGCAGTGCCGCAACTCGGTAGCCAGCGGTTGGGCACCGATCGGCTCCCACCAAATCGACGTCGAGTTGGGGCCCGGGGAGCAACGCGACCTGGTGTTCATCCTGGGCTACGTCGAGAACGACTCTGATGACAAGTGGGCATCGCCAGGTGTTGCCAACAAGGCGAAGGCACACGCCCTTCTCGACCAGTTCTCAACCTCTGAGTCCGTCGATGCCGCGCTCGAGAATCTGCGGACGTACTGGAGCGACCTCCTGGAGACCGTCTCCGTCTCAACCAATGACCCCCGCGTCGACCGCATGATCAACATCTGGAACCCCTACCAGTGCATGGTCACGTTCAACATGTCGCGTAGCGCTTCCTACTTCGAGTCGGGGCTTGGGCGCGGGATGGGCTTTCGCGACTCCGCCCAGGATCTCCTGGGGTTCGTTCACCTGATCCCGGAGCGGGCGCGGGGGCGCATCCTCGACGTTGCGGCAACCCAGTTGCCGGACGGCAGTGCCTACCACCAATACCAGCCGCTCACGAAACGCGGAAACGACTCCGTCGGAACCGGATTCAACGACGATCCGCTGTGGCTCATCGAGGGCACGGCGGCGTACATCAGAGAGACCGGAGATCTCGCGATCCTCGACGAGGCTGTCCCGTTCGACAACAACCCCGACGACAGCGCGACACTGTTCGAGCACCTCTCCCGCTCCTTCCAGCACGTACTCGATCATCTCGGGCCACACGGCCTCCCGCTGATCGGACGAGCGGACTGGAACGACTGCCTCAACCTGAACGCGTTCTCAACCGAGCCGGGAGAGTCGTTCCAGACGATGGAGACGCAGGACGGCCGAACGGCCGAATCGGTGTTCATCGCCGGGTTGTTCGTCCACGCGGGCGAGCAGTACGCGGACTTGGCCGCAGCTCACGGCCTTGCCGACATCGCAGCGGCGGCCCGTGAACACGTTGCCGAGATGGCCGACACGGTCCTGACCCACGGCTGGGACGGTGACTGGTTCCTTCGGGCCTATGACCACTTCGGGAACCCGGTGGGGTCGAGTAAGAACAAGGAAGGGCAAATCTTCATCGAGTCCCAGGGCATGTGCGTGATGGCCGGAATCGGCTCCGAGACGCCACACGCCGGCCGTGCGCTCGACTCGGTCAACGCGAGGCTCAACTCGGACCACGGCATCTTGCTCCACCAGCCTGCGTTCACCACATTCCACCCCGAACTCGGTGAGATCACCACCTATCCACCCGGCTACAAGGAGAACGGCAGCGTGTTCTGCCACACGAACCCCTGGGTGATGATCGCCGCCACTCGGCTCGGACGCGCCGAAGAGGCCTACGAGTACTGGAAGAAGATCGCCCCGGCATTCCGAGAGGAGATCGCCGAGCTGCATCGGACCGAGCCATACGTCTATGCACAGATGATCGCCGGTCGGGATGCGCCCCGCTACGGCGAAGCGAAGAACTCGTGGCTGACAGGAACCGCGGCTTGGAACTGGGTCGCGATGACGCAGCACATCATCGGGGTTCGGCCCGAACTCGGCGGACTCCGCGTGGAGCCGTGCCTCCCGCAGGAGTTGACCGACCTGCAGTTCGTCCGCCACTGTCGTGGAGTCGAGTACCGAGTGAACATCACCAACAGTTCCGGTGGTGGTCCCCCCAAGCTCATGGTCGACGGCGAACCCATCCCCGGCACCCTCGTCCCCTACGCCACCCCCGGTTCGGTAGTAACGATCGACGTAGCAACGTAACCAAGCCACTCCCCTCCACCACGAAGTGGGGGAGGGTGCCCGAGCGCAGCGACGGCGGGAGGGGGCGGCCTGGGAGCCGGAATCGCGAAGATGAGGCCCGCCGCGAGTCTCGTGTCTCGAGTCTCGGATCTCAGATCTCGGATCTCGGATCTCGGATCTCGGATCTGGAGTCTCTTCCCCAAATCTTCGTGCCATTGGCCCCTAGTACGCGCAGGGTCTCGCCGACAAGGTATGGCGATACGGAGACGGGGAACGATGACCGAACGCACAACTGCACGCCCACGCCCGGCGGAAGAACCACATCCCTCGGGAGACGACCGGTTCAACCTGATTGACAAACACCTCAGGCGCGTCCAATACGGCCAGGACCAACTGATCGAGACGCTGCATCTTGCGCAAGATGTTTTCGGCTACCTCGACGATGGCATCCTCCTCTACCTGGCGACCGCGCTCCGCCTGCCGCCAAGCAGGGTCTACGGCGTCGCCACGTTCTACCACCTCTTCACCTTCGATCCCCCCGGCGATCACTCCTGCACCGTGTGCACCGGAACAGCCTGCTTTGTGAAGGGTGCGGACGACATCGTGGCGTTGCTCTCGGAAACCCACTCAGTCCCCGCGGGATCCACTGCTGAGGACGGCTCGCTCACGCTCCGCACCGCCAGATGCATCGGCTCCTGCGGGCTTGCCCCGGTCATGGTCCTCGACGGCGAAGTCCTCGCCCATCAGTCACCCGAATCGGCCCTTGAGGTCGTTGGCACTGCAGTCGCCTCAGGAGGCAAAGCCTGATGCCCGCCCCAATCGACCTTCACGAAGTCGCTGAACGAGAACTCTCCGAGCGCTACCGGTTCCCGTGGAGGGTCAAGGCCTGCATGAGCACCGCTTGCCTGTCGGCCGGAGCGGGGCCCGCATTCGCAGCCATGGAACAGACGATCGAGAAGGAAGACCTCGCCCTCGAAGCGCGGCTCATCCCGACCGGATGTATGGGCCTCTGCAGCAGAGGACCGCTCGTCCGCGTCCTCCGACGCGGCCTCGACGAAGTCATGTACCAGGCGGTGAACGCCGAGGTCGGCATCGACATCATCACCGACCACATTCGAGATCACAAGCCGGTTGAGACCAACGTCCTCGACCATGACATTCCGTTCTTCACGAGCCAGGAGCGTGTCGTACTCGAGAACGGCGGCGTGATCGATCCCAACCGGATCGAGTCCTACGTCGGTCACCGGGGCTACCAGGCGCTCGAACGGGTGATCACCCGTATGGCTCCGGAAGACGTCGTCGAGACGATCCGTGCGTCCGGACTCCGCGGTCGCGGCGGGGCGGGTTATCCGGTTGGTTCGAAGTGGGCGCTGCTCGCCGCGTCGGCCGGAGAAACGAAGTACGTGGTCGCAAACGGAGACGAAGGGGATCCGGGCGCCTACATGGACCGCACGGTCATGGAAGACGATCCACACCGCCTCCTCGAAGGTATGGCGATCGCGGCCTACGCCACCGGCGCCACCCACGGATACGTCTACGTTCGGGCCGAATACCCGCGGGCGGTCGAACGCCTCGACCGGGCGATCAGGGTCGCTCGACGCAAACGCCTCCTCGGTCGGAACATCCTCGACACCGACTTCTCGTTCCAGATCGACGTGAGAATCGGTGCCGGTGCGTTCGTGTGTGGTGAGGAGACGGCGCTCATGGCCTCGATCGAGGGCCGGCGCGGCACCCCGCGCCTCCGCCCGCCGTACCCCACCGAACGAGGTTTGTGGGGCGCAGCCGACGATGATCAACAACGTTGAGACGTTGGCCAACGTGCCCACGATCATGAGGAGGGGCGCCGATTGGTATGCAGCGATCGGCACCGAGGGCAACACCGGAACCAAGGTGTTTGCTCTGGCGGGCGATCTCGTCAACACCGGCCTGATCGAAGTGCCCATGGGGATCACGCTTCGTCACATCGTCGAGGACATGGGGGGCGGCATCCCCAACGGCAAAGCGTTCAAGGCTGCCCAAACCGGCGGACCGTCCGGAGGGTGTATCTCCGCCGAGTTCCTCGACACCAAAGTCGACTACGACAGCCTCCGCAACCTTGGCTCGATCATGGGCTCGGGCGGCCTCGTCGTCATGGACGAAGACGTCAGCATGCCTGAAATCGCCAAGTTCTTCATGCAGTTCTCGATGGACGAGAGTTGCGGGAAGTGCTCCCCGTGTCGCGCCGGGACGGTGCAACTGCACCAGATCCTCGAACGTATCACGTCGGGTGTCGGCACCCGACAGGACATGAAGGACCTCGAGCATCTCTGCCACGTTGTTCGGGACACCAGCCTCTGTGGCCTCGGCCAAACGGCACCAAGCCCTGTGCTGAGCACGTTGCACTACTTCCGATCCGAATACGAAGACCTGATCGTCAGCGAGGAGGTGGCGCATGCGTGAACGCCGACCGACCGTGACCATCATGTTCGACGGCGAGGAAGTCGAAGCGTTCACCGACGAGACCGTCCTGCAGGCGGCACGACGCAACAACGTGTTCATCCCGTCGCTCTGCTTCGTCGAAGGTCTCTCCGTGTGGGGTGGCTGCCGACTCTGCATGATCGAGATCGAAGAAGACCGCAAGATGCGGCCGGCGTGTGCGACGCCCATCAATCCGGAGATGGAAGTCTACACGATGACTCCGAAGCTGAAGGCACACCGCAAGGCGATCCTCGAGCTGTTGTTTGCCGAGGGCAATCACGTCTGTGCCGTGTGTGTGTCGAACGGCAAATGCGAACTGCAGGACATGGCTGTGGCGTGCGGCATGGACCACGTGCGCTACGACTACCAGTCGCCGCTGAGGGCGGTGGATGCCAGCCACCCGAAGTACGTCTTCGACGCCAACCGATGCATCCTCTGCACCCGCTGCGTTCGTGTCTGCGACGAGATCGAGGGCGCCCACGTTTGGGACGTCGCATCACACGGTGCCGACGCGATGATTATCAGCGGCCTCGCAACGCCGTGGGGAGATTCCCTCGCGTGCACGTGGTGCGGGAAGTGCGTCGCCGTGTGTCCGACCGGTTCGTTGTCCTATCAGGGCTCGGCCGTCGGTGAGATGGAGCACTCGGTCGCCATGATCAGCCGCCTCGCCGTTGCTCGAAACCGCGGCGAGTGGATCAACCCGGAGCCGGTGTCATGAGCAAGGTTCGACTCGCTACTGCCTGGCTCGGCGGATGCTCGGGATGCCACATGTCCTTCCTCGATATGGATGCCTGGCTCTTCGACCTCGCCGCCGTGGCCGACGTCGTCTACAGCCCCATCGCCGACGTCAAGGTGTTCCCGCCCGATGTCGACATCACCCTCGTCGAAGGCGCCGTCGCGAACGAGGACAACGTTGAACTCGCCCGTGACATCAGGGCCAACTCGAAGGTGGTCGTGTCGTTCGGCGACTGCGCCGTGACCGGCAACGTCACTGCGATGAGGAACCCACTCGGAGACCCTGCCGGCATCCTGGAAGCGGTCTACGTCGAAGGCCCCCGACCGGGATGGCATGCTCCCCGTGGAAGCTGGGATCGTTCCGCCGCTCTTGCCCCAGGTGCTCCCGTTGCACAAGGTGATCAAGGTCGACGCATATCTGCCCGGGTGCCCGCCGCCGGCGGACCGGATCCAGCGCGCGGTTGAGGCGCTCCTCGATGGAGACCCCTCCCGCATTACCGGTGAGGACATCAGGTTTGGGTGAGGAGGACCGCACGGTGAAGAACATGGTGGTGATCGATCCGGTCACACGCATCGAGGGCCACGCGAAGATCACAATCGCGCTCGACGACTCCGGCCTGGTCTCCGACTGTCGATTCCACGTGACCGAATTCCGCGGTTTCGAGGAGTTCTGCAAGGGTCGGCCGGTTTGGGAGATGCCGAGCCTCACGGCTCGGACGTGCGGCATCTGCCCGGTGAGCCACCTCCTTGCATCCGCCAAGGCCGGCGACGCGATCATGGGCGTGAAGATCCCAGACACCGCCGTGAAGCTGCGCCGCATCGTCAATCTCGGCCAGATCATCCAGTCGCACGCCCTCAGCTTCTTCCATCTGAGCGCACCAGATCTCCTGCTCGGCTTGGATTCTGACCCCGCCGCCCGCAACGTCTTCGGACTCATGGCGGAAGAGCCGGAGCTGGCTCGACGCGGCATCATGCTGCGCAGCTTCGGCCAGGGTGTCATCGAGTCGATCGCCGGACGCAAGGTCCACTCACCGGGCATCCTCCCCGGCGGCATCGCGGAGCAGATGACCGAGGAGACCCGCGAGCGGCTCATCGAGGGGCTCGTCGAGGCGAAGAAGACCGCAGAGGACGCCCTGGTCTTGTTCACCGGCATGCTCGATACCTTCGAGCGGGAAGTTCGAGCGTTTGGATCCTTCCCAAGCCTCTACCTCGGCCTTTCGAACGACGACGGCCTCTGGGAGCACTACGACGGGTATCTCAAGATGGTCGACGCAGAAGGCACCACCGTCGCAGATAGGGTCGCTCCTGCCGACTATCGCTCGATCATCGGCGAGGCGGGTCGCCGCGACTCGTATCTCAAGTCCCCCTACTACAAGCCCAACGTCGGCCCGGACGACGATCCGGTCGACGGCATGTACCGCGTTGGTCCGCTGGCCCGCTTGAACGTCTGTGAACGAATGGGTGTCCCGGCTGCCGACGAAGCGCTGGCCGAATACCGGGAGCGCGCAGGAGGGGTCGCCAATTCCTCGTTCTTCTACCACTACGCGCGCCTCATCGAGATCCTCGGCGCCACGGAGCGCATGGCAGACCACCTCGCCGACGACACGGTCACCGGCCCCCATGTTCGGGCGTATGCAGGCGTCAACCAGCACCATGCGGTCGGCGTCTCCGAGGCGCCGCGGGGAACACTCTTCCACGAGTACCACGTCGACGATCACGGAGTGCTGACCGACGTCAACATGATCATCGCCACCGGACAGAACAACCTGCCGATGAACGAGACGGTCCTCCAGATCGCCAAAGAGTGGATCGACGGGCCCTCGATCCCGGAGGGCATCCTCAATCGCATCGAGGCCGGGATTCGCGCCTACGACCCGTGTTTGAGCTGCTCGACACACGCAATCGGCATGATGCCGCTGGTGGTCAGCCTCGTGGCTCCGGACGGCGAGGTACTGTCCGAAGTCCGGCGTGGTTGAGATCCTCGTCGTCGGATACGGCAACGATCTGCGCTCAGACGACGGCGCCGGCCGCGTCGTAGCTTCACGGATCGAAGCGATGGATCTTCCCGGCGTGGACGTGCGATCGCAATCTCAGCTCACTCCTGAGCTGGCGCTCGATATCACGCGTGCCGACGTTGTTGTCTTCGTCGATGCGAACGTCGACTGCAAGGAGATGGCGGTTCATCCGGTCCATGCCGGCGAACGGGGAACCCAATCGATGAGCCACCACACCGATCCGGCTGCACTGCTTCTCCTCGCTGGGGACCTCGGCCGCGTCCCGCCGCGTGCCTACACCGTCTCGATCCCGGCCACCAACCTCGAGTTGGGTTTCGACCTGTCCCCCGCGACAGCCGCAGCAGTGGAGGAAGCGGTGGAAGCAATCGTGGGGATCGTGTCGCAGAACCAAGACTCGTAGGCTCCGCGTCTTCGCCTCCACCACGCAGTGACGGCGCAGCGAGCTGCCTTGCCTATGCCCCGACCACCACTGCGTCGCGGGGTCTCGATGCGGTCAAGGACACAGCGGCCACGGCGACCACGATCAGGATGAGGCCGAGGATCTGCAACAGATCCAGCGACTCGTCGAGGATTACCCAGGCGGTCAGCGCGGCCGCGACCGGCTCGATGGTGATCACCACTCCGACCACCCGCGCGGGTGCTCGCGAGAGCGACGCGATCTCCAGCGACAACGGGAGCGCCATGGCGAGCGTTCCGAGGGCCACCACGGCCCAGATCACCGTCGAGTCCGACGGTGCCGGCATCGACCACGGCCTGGCGATGAAGAAGCCGACGACGCCGCCCATCGCGATGGCTCCCGCCGCGAGCGGGAAACCACCCACGATCGCTCCTACGTCTTCGCTCAACCGCAAGTAGGTCGCGAGGAACACTGCCGACGCGAACCCGGCGAGCACACCGACGACGTCGAGAGTCTCCAGGTTCCCGATCTGGACGAGCAGGCCAACCCCGATCACGGCCGTGACAACCGCACCCCACGTGACCGGTCGTGGATGAGCATGGCCGGCGACCCGGTCCCAGACCACCACCAAGCACGGGGGCGAGGAACTCGAGGCCGACCGCAGGGCCGACGCCGATTCGGTCGATCGAGATGTAGAAGAAGCCGTTGAGAACGATCTGCAGGACACCAACCACGGCCACTCGAACCGGAGCACGGCTGATCGCTGAGCGATAGGCGATCGCCCACGGAAGGAGGCAGACGCCGGCAATCGCAATGCGGAGTGCCGAGAGCCGGAAGGGGTCGAAGTCATCAATGACGTAGCCCACAAGAGCTGCACTCGTGCCGAAGATGATGCCGCCGATCGCCGCCATCGTGATGCCTGTGGCCGTGCGGTTCACCGGGGCCGCCCCGGCTCCAACATGACCGAGCGTGATCAGCGACATGGGCAGAATCGCTTCATCGGGATACGTCCTCTCGTTGGGCCACACGAGACGCTACCCCGGAACGAGCAGCAACCCAGATGAGGTCTCTCGTGGCGAGCACGACATGGGTATCGTCGAATCAGCTGACCAAGGAGCACCACCCTGACGACGCAGATCGAACAGAGCAGCGAGTGGTTCTGCCTCCCGGCAGATGAGGTGGCGAGCCGGCTCGACACCGGGATCGATACCGGACTCACGACCGTTGAGGTTGAAGCAAGGCTGACAGAGTACGGCCCGAATTCGATCCCGAAGGAACAGCCGCCGAGCACGTGGAAGATCGCCCTCAAGGTGGTCCGAGACCCCATGAACCTCATGCTCATCGTTGTTACGGTGTTGAGCTTCCTCATCGGTCAGACGTCGACCGCGTTGCTGATCGGCTTCCTCGTGTTGCTCAACGTCTGGATGGCCACGAGCCAGGCGCTCAAGGCGCGAGCGAGCGTCGATGCCCTTGATGAACTGCAGGTGCCGTCTGCACGAGTGATCCGCGATGGCCGCGTCGACAGCATCGACTCGCTCGAACTCGTTCCGGGCGACGTTGTCATGGTCGAGGCCGGCGATCTTGTTCCTGCCGACGGTCGGATCATCACCTCGGCGACGCTCGAGGTTCAGGAGGCGGCGCTCACCGGCGAGAGCGCTCCCGTCCCGAAGGATGCGGCCGTCCTCGACGAACCCGACACCGCGCTCGGTGACCGTTCGAACATGCTCTTCCAGAACACTTCCGTGACACGCGGAACGGCGACGATGATCGTCACGGCCACCGGATCGAACACCGAGATGGGCAAGATCGCCGGAATGCTCCAAGGTGTGGCCCGCAAGCCGTCGCCGCTCGAGCGCGAACTCGGTGAGCTGACGAAGTGGCTTGGCATCGTCGCTTGGGTTTCGGTTGCCATCATCTTCGTCGTCGGCATGATCCGAGGCCTCGACTCCAACACGCTCATCCTCCTCTGCGTGCTGACCGCTATCTCGGCGATCCCTTCCGGCCTGCCGACGTTCGTTCAGATCATGCTGTCGTCCGGGGCGCAACGCCTCGCCCAGGCCAAGGCGGTGGTGAAGAGCCTCAACGACGTCGAGACGCTCGGCTCGACGAGCGCCATCAACAGCGACAAGACCGGCACGCTGACGATGAACGAGATGACCGCGGTGTCGATGTTCACCGGAGGCCGCTGGTACAAGTCGAAGGCAGCGGCTACGAGAAGATCGGTGCCGTCCTCCACGCAGCCGACGACGAGATCCCGGATTTCACGGCGCTCGGCTACGGCCTGACCCTGTGCAGCGACGCCGTGGTCGAAGACGACGGCACGATCATCGGTGACCCCACCGAGGCTGCGCTCGTCGTTCTCGCAGCGAAGCTCGGTGTTGACGCGGAGATCTCGCGTGCCGAACTCCCGCGCCTCGCAGAAGTCCCCTTCGACTCCGCGTACAAGTTCATGGCGACGTTCCATCGTGTGCCGGAGTTCGATGACGAGCCGGTGATCGAGTTGGTGAAGGGCGGGCCCGATGTCCTCCTTGCCCGGAGTTCCTTCGCTTTGTGGCACGGAGATACCGTGCCGATCGAGCAGGTTCGAGACGAGATCATCGACGCCAACCGCCAGCTCTCCGAGAAGGGCCTCCGAGTTCTTTCATTCGCCGTCAGGCGCTACCCCGAAGGCGCCGTACGAGAGATCCAGGAAGACCCAATGGAGCAGGTTGCGGACCTGATCTTCATCTCACTCGTCGGCATCATCGATCCGCTGCGGCCCTCAGCGAAAGTCGCCGTCGATACCGCACGCAAGGCCGGCATCGACGTTCGCATGATCACCGGTGACCACACAATCACCGCCCGAGCGATCGCAGACGATCTCGGCCTGGGTAGTGGTGTCATCACCGGCAAGGAATTCGACGCACTCACTGACGAGGAACTCACCGAGCAAGTACCGAACCTCCACGTCTTCGGGCGGGTCTCGCCACAGGACAAACTCCGGCTCGTCGATTCGATGCAGGAAACCGGACAGGTAGTCGCCATGACCGGAGATGCCGTCAACGACGCCGCGGCACTCAAGAAGGCCGACATCGGTGTTGCGATGGGCTCGGGAAGTGAGGTGTCGAAACAGGCGGCGAAGATGATCCTGACCGACGACAACTTCTCCACCCTCGTGCATGCCGTCGAACTCGGTCGAGATATCTACGACAAGGTCAAGGCCTACATCGGATACCAACTGTCCGGCATGTTCGGGCTTCTCGCTCTGATGCTGATGGCGACGATCTTCAACGTCAACCAGGGTGTGGCGCTCAGCCCCGGGATGCTCATCTACGTGAGCCTCTTCGTGGCCGTGTTCCCGGTTGTTGCCATCATGACCGACGAGCCGGATCCTGGCCTCATGCTCCGCGAGCCTCGGGATCCGAAGGTCCCCGTCTTCAACCGGACAACCGGCATCCGATGGATCATCGTCGGTCTACTCCTTGGCGTTTGCGGGATCATCCCGCTCGTGTGGGGTCCCGATGAGCCACAGATCGATGCTCCGTCGGTCTCGATGACGATGACCTATGCGGTCACTGCCCTCGCAACAGTGGGTCTCGGTGTGGTGAACCGGAGGGATCCCGGGCCGTTCTGGGAAGGTCCGATCCACCCGTTCTTCATGTGGCTCTCGATCCCGGCCGTCGTCACCTGGCTTGGTGTGGAACTGCCGCTTCTCCAGCGCTGGCTCGACACGACATCGCTCACCGGTTCGCAATGGTTGGCAGTGTTCGCCCTGTCCCTCGCAGTGCCCTTCGTCGTCGAAGTCGAGAAGGCATACCGGCGCCACCGGGCAGGGGCTCACCAGGACGAAATACCAGCGTCAGTTGGTAGCGGAGCCTGAGGGGGAAGCCCTCGAGATAGGTATCAGAAGTCGTTCTACTGGTGCTCGACGGGATCGTTGCCGTCGCGCCGGCGTCCCAGCACGGCAGCGCCGACCAGGAGCATTGCCCCGAAGGCGATCGCCAGGAAGCCGGTGCGTGTGAGACGATCCGTGTCGGCACCCGTCTTCGGGAGTGACGTCGAATCAGCGACCGCGAAACCTGCATCGGCGTTCAAGAACGATTCGGAGCCGTCGAGGTCGACCGCAAATGAGGTCGGTGTCGTCGCGGTCATCCCTGATGCCGGATCGATCGCGACCGCGTACGCTCCAGGTGGCAGTTCGCCGAACAAGTACAGGCCGTCGGCGGACGTGAACTGCTTCGGGTACCGGTAGTCGTCCGCGGTGTTGAGCACCCCGTCGAATCCTGCCCAGACCAACTCCACACCGACGCCGGCGATGCCGGGCTCGCCCGGATCCTGGACTCCGTTGCGGTTGTCGTCACGCCACACCGTGTCCCCAATCTCACCGACGCCGCGGTAGGCGAAGTCACGGAGATCGAGGCTTTCACTCGCCGAAAGGCTGAACGCCGTACTCAGATCATTGACGCCATCGGGATCGAGCACAACAACATACCCGGCCTCAACGGACCCACCCTCAACAACGATGGTGTAGTCGCCTGGGCGGAGTTCTGTGAACTCATAGAAACCGTCGCCGTCAACCGCCGTCGTCCCGACCTCGACGCCGGCAGCGTCGTAGATCCGCCCGATGAAGCCGGAGAACGGCGGGTCGACTTCGTCGAACTCGAGATTCGGAATCAAGTCCAGCCAGATGTGGCCGGAGACCGATGATCGCGGGACCAGCGGGTCAATCACGATAACCGCGCTGCCACCGTCGTCGGTTGTCGTCCCGTCGTTGTCCACGGCGATGGCCGTCACGGTGTTGACGTGATCCGGTCCGTCGGCGTCACCTCCGACGAAGGCGTCAAACGTGCATCGGAACGTCGCACCCACGGCAGTTGTTGCCGGCTGCAGCGGGCACACGTTGTTGGACACCGCTGCATTGCTTGGGTCGAGCAGGTCTCCGTACACATCATCGGTGAGAGATGTGATCGTGACCGGCTCATCACCGTCGTTCGCAATCTCAACGATGAAGGTCACACGTTCGCCCGGCGCCTCGACCGCGGTCACCGTCGCAGACTTCTCGACGACAATCGAGGGTGGCGTGTCTTCGAAGGACACCACGGCCGAACCGTCGTCTTCATCTGTGGTTCCGTCGTCGTCGACAACCGTTGCCGTGACAGTGTTCTCGTGATCAAGTCCACTGGCGTCACCGCTGACGAATCCGTCGAATGTGCAGGTCACCGTGGCACCAGCCGCCATCGTGGCAGGCTGCGCCGGACAGGTGTTGGAGCTGACCGATACGTTCGTATCGTCGAGCAGGTCACCAAAGATATCGTCGGTGAGGGCGGTGAGGGTCACCGTCTCCGCCGAAGCGTTCGTCACCACGACGGTGAACGTGATGGTGTCGCCAGGCTCGTCAACCGATTCGGCTGAAGCCGTCTTGTCGACCATCACGACCGGAGGCACGTCGTTGATCGCGACAGTCGCCGGGTCATCATCCGATGCCTCGTCGCCGTCTCCGTCTTCCACGGTTCCCGAAACGGTGTTCACGTGATCCGGCCCGGCCGCGTTGCCTGAGACGAATCCATCAAACGAGCACGTGAGGGTGCCGCCGGCGGTGATTGCGGTCGGCTGTGCTGCGCAGGTGTTCGCATCAACTGCGGCATTGTCGCCGTCGAGCAGATCGCCGTACACGTCATCAACCAAGTCAACAAGCGTCACGTCCCGAACACCCGTGTTTGTCACGGTCACGCTGAAGGTGACCGTCGCACCCGGTTCGTCGACACTCGCCACACTCGCCGACTTGGCGACGAGCACTGAGGGCACGTAGTCGTTGAAGACCACTGTGGCGGAGTCGTCGCCGGTCGTCGGATTCCCTTCATTGTCTCGAGCCGAAGCCCCAACGGTGTTCACGTGGTCGGCACCGCCGAAGCTGCCCGAGACGAACCCATCAAAAGCGCAGGTGAACGTTCCGCCGGCCGGAATGGCCGTGGAAACCGTCGCGCAGGTGTTGTTCAAGGCCAACGGGTTCGCGGGATCCAACAAGTTGCCGAAGACGTCATCGACCAACGAAGTCAACGTCAGTGCTTCAGTTGCCGAGGCATCCACGGCAATATCGAATGTGACGATCTCGCCTGGCTCGGTTACGGCGCTCGCCGATGGGGTCTTAGTCACCGAGATGTTCGGCAACGCGTCATCGAACGTCACCGTTGCGGTGTCATCTGACGTCACCGTATTCGCATCGTCATCCGAGAGGCCTGCAGTGACGGTGTTCTCGTGATCCGGACCGCTGGCGTCGCCGGCTACCAGTCCTTCGAACGAACAGGTCAGTGTGCCGCCGACGGGGATTGCCGTCGGTTGCGTCGGGCAAGAGTTCGCAGCCACAGCCGGATTCGCCGGATCGAGCAGATCGCCGAACACGTCGTCCGCGAGGCTTACGAGCACGAGAGCCTCGGGTGCTGTGTTCGCGACCGAGACGGCGAACGTCACCGGTGCGCCCGGCTCGGGAACGGTACCGACGTTCGGCGTCTTGGTGACGGAAGCCGTCGGCAGGACGTCCGTGAACGAGACGGTAGCGAGGTCCTCTGAACCGGTGGTGTTCCCCTCATCATCCTGCGCTGTAGCGTTCACCGTGTTCTCGTGGTCCGGCCCGCTTGCGTCGCCGACGATGTCGGCGCTGAAGGTGCAGGTGAGGCTCCCGTCCATCGGAATCGACAGAGGCACGGTTGCACAGGTGTTGGCTGTGATTCCCACGTTCGTTGGATCGAGGAGGTCCCCGAAAACAGTGTCGCCCAACGCCGTGACGGTGACCGTCTCAGGTCCGGTGTTGTCGATCGCAACGGTGAAGACCACAGTTCCACCCGGCTCCGGGAGCGAACCGACCGACGGCGTCTTGCTGACGTCGATCAGCGGCAGCAAGTCCAGGAAGGTCACGGTTGCGGAGTCGTCGTCTTCGACCGAGTTGCCGTCATCGTCCTGGACCTCGGCTGTCACCGTATCCATGTGGGCAGTGTCTCCGAAGTTGCCCGAGACGAACGCATCGAATGCGCAGGTCAGCGTGCCGGCGACCGGAATGGTCGTGGTCTGGTACGGACAGGTGTTGGCCGACAGCAGCGGGTTCCCCGCACTCAGGAGATCGCCGAAGACATCGTCGGTCAGCGACGTAAGCGTCACCACCTCGACGGATGAGTTGGTCACCTCGACCGTGAAGGTCACGGTGTCCCCAGGTTCCCCAACCGCGGCCGGCGACGCTGACTTCGCGACGCTGATGTTTGGGGGTGCGTCGTTGAAGCCCACCGTGGCGGTGTCATCGTCGGACCGCTCGGTGCCGTCGTTGTCACGGACCGTGGCCGTGACGATGTCGACGTGCGCTGCGTCGCCGAAGCTGCCTGCCACGAAGGCATCGAAGCTGCACGTGAACACTGCATCAGCAGCCATGGCCCTGGGCTGTGCCGCGCAGCTATTCGCCGACAGCGACGGGTTGGACCCCTCCAACAGGTTGCCGAACACATCGTCGGTGAGAGCGGTCAGCGTTACCGATTCCGCCGACGTGTTCCGGACCGAGACCGAGAAGGTCACGGTTGCACCGGGCTCAGGCACGTCGGCGACCGACGCGCTCTTGGTCGTGGCGATCGACGGCGGCACGTCGGTGATGAGCACCTCGGCTGAGTCGTCACCGGTGACGGGGTTGTTGTCGTCGTCCTCGGCAGTCGCCGAGACGGTGTTCACATGATTGGCACCGGAGGCGTCCCCAGCGACGAAAGCGTCGAAGCTGCACGTGAACGATGCCCCTACGGCAATCGCCGTCGACTGTGTTGCGCAAGAGTTGGCTGCCAGCAGCGGATTCGCTGGGTCGAGCAAGTCACCGAACTGATCGTCGCCGAGCGCGGTCAGCGTGAGCTCTTCGACGCCGGTGTTCGCTACCGAGACGCTGAAGGTCACGCTTGCTCCCGGACTCGGGGACTGATCCGGGGCTTGCTGCCTTGGCTACGTCGATGGTTGGCAGGGAGTCGCCGAACGCGACAGATGCGGAATCTCCATCGTCGGCGCTGTTGAGGTCGTCGTCTTCGACAGTCGCGGTCGCCGTGTTGACATGGGCCGCATCACCATTGTTGCCGGAGACAAAAGCATCGAAGCTGCATGTCACGGTTGCCCCGACCGGCATCGCCGTTGGCTGCGCCGGGCAGGTGTTGTTCGAGACGTCGACATTGCTCCCATCGAGCAGGTCGCCAAACACGTCGTCAACAAGGTCGGTCAACGTCACCGGTTCCGGTGAGGTGTTGCGAACGGAGACGGTGAAGGTGACGACGCCTCCAGGTTCGGAGACCGAACCCGGGCTCGGTGTCTTCGTCGTCGTGATCGTCGGCAGAACGTCGTCGAACACGACAGTCGCACCGTCCATGTCGGTCACCGGGTTCGAGTCGTCATCCGACGCTTCGGCCGTCACCACGTTGATGTGGTCAGGACCGGACGCGTCGCCGACAAGACTCGCTGCAAACGTGCACGTGAACGTTCCGTCGACTGCAATGGCCGTCGGCTGTGTTGGACAGGTGTTTGCGAACACCGCTCCGTTGCCGCCGTCGAGCAGGTTCCCGAAGACGCTGTCGTTGAGCGCATCGAGTGTCAGTGGCTCGACGGAGGTGTTCGCTACCTCGACCGTGAACGTGGCAGTTCCTCCGGGCTCATCAAGCGACCCGGGTGTCACGTTCTTTGAGACGTCGATCGACGGCTCAGCGTCGCTGTACGTGACAGTCGCTGAGTCATCATCGGAGACCGGGTTGGTCTCGTTGTCGATGACCGTCGCCTCGACCGTGTTGACGTGAGCCGGATCACCGAAGTTCCCAGCGACGAACGCATCGAACGAGCAGTTGAACGAGGCACTGACCGGGATAGCCGTCGGCTCGGCCGGACAGGTATTCGACGAAACGGCGCCGTTCCCGGCATCGAGCAAGTTGCCGTAGACGTCGTCAACCAACGCCGTGAGTGTCACTGCTTCGCCGACGGCGTTCGCAACGGCCACACTGAAGGTGACGGTGTCACCCGGCTCGGCCATGGAACCCGCGGATGGGGTCTTCGTAACGTCCACATTCGGAAGCGCATCGGTGAACTCGACAGTGGCATCATCACTCGCCGACGCGGTGTTGCCCTCGTTGTCGTGAGCTTCGGCCGTCGCCGTGTTGACGTGGTCGACTCCTGAAGCATCACCCGAAACGGTTGCAACGAACGTACAGTCCAGCGTCCCGCCGATCGGCAGAGTCCTCGGCTGCGCCGGGCAGGTATTCAAGGTGACCGCAGGGTTGGAATGGGTCGAGGAGGTTCCCGAAGTCGCTGTCACCGAGTGCATCGATCACGACACTCTCGGTTGAAGTGTTTGCAATCGAGATCGCGAATGAGACCGGTCCTCCGGGCTCAGGAATCGAACCAACCGAGGGACTCTTCGTGATGCTGATTGTCGGCAGCACGTCGGTGTAGACGACGGATGCGTCGTCTACCTCCGAGGTCGTGTTCCCCTCATCGTCCGACGCCCCAGCCGTCACCTCATTGCGATGGTCGGCGCCGGCAGCGTCCGCAACGAGGTCAGCATCAAACGTGCAGTCGAAGCTTTCCCCCACAGGAATCGAGCGAGGCTCAGTGGCGCAGGTGTTGTCGATGACGGACCACGTTCCAACCGTCGAGCAGATCGCCGAATACCGAGTCGTTCAGGGAGTCGAGCGTGATCGATTCATTGGACGTGTTCACTACGGCCACACTGAAGGTGGCGGTGCCACCAGGCTCCGGCAACGATCCCGGGTTCACGGTCTTGTCTACCGAGATTGTGGGCAGGATGTCATCGAATCGTACCGTCGCCGAGTCATCGTCCTCGGCCGGGGTGCCTTCGTTGTCCGAGGCAACGGCCCTCACCGTGTTCTCGTGATCCAGTCCTGCTGCGGTTCCGACGAGGTCGGCATCGAACGAGCAGGTGAAGCTTCCACCGACAGGAATCGAGCGAGGCGCGGTAGCGCAGGTGTTCGTGGTCACGGCGGTATTCGAGGCATTCAGCAGGTTCCCGAATTCGCTGTCGATCAGTGAGTCAAGTGTGACCACTTCGTCAGAGAGGTTCCCCACGACCACCGCAAAGGCGACGGTGCCACCAGGCTCGTCGACAGATCGAGCCGACGGAGTCTTCGTCACACCGATGTTGGGGGGCACATCGGTGAATGTGACGGCTGCATCGCCCGAGTCAGTGGCGGGTGTCGAACCGGTGTCGCCATCAATCGCAGTCGCTGTGACGATATTGCGATGTGTAGTTCCAACGTCGCCTGAAAGGGTCGTGCCGATCGTGCACGTGAACGTTGCACCTGCTGCAATCGGAGCTTGCGAGTCGTCATTGCACGATGTTGCCGTCGCTCCGCCGGTCAGGTTTGCATCGGGACCGAGCAGGTTGCCGAACCGGTCGTCAGACAGCGCCGTGATCGTCACCGATTCGTCCGGCGATGTGTTTTCGACCACGACGGTGAACACAACGGCGCCACCGGTTTCCGGCACTACCGCCGGAGCCGGGGTCTTGGTGACCACGATCGTCGGGTTGGCATTCGAGAACGTCACGGTCGCCGGGGCGTCATCAGTCGCCGGGTTGTCTTCGTTGTCGACTGCGGTCACAGACACGATGTTGTCGTGCGTGTCGCCGGCGTCTCCGGCAAGCGTCGCATCGATCGTGCAGAGGAACGTAACGCCCGCAGCGATCCCGATCGGGAGCGTGTCGCTGCACGACGTGGCGGTGGCGCCACTGGTCAGGGTTGCGTCAGGATCGAGCAGGTTGCCGAACTTGTCATCAGACAGGCTCGTGACCGTCACCGACTCGACGGATGTGTTCTCAATCGAGACCGTGTAGGTCACGTCGCCACCCGGTTCGAGCAGTGTCGAGGGATCAGCGGTCTTGGTGACCACGATCGTCGGGAGAGCATCCGCGAACGTCACGGTCGCCGGGGCGTCATCGGTCGCCGGGTTGTCTTCGTTGTCGACTGCGGTCACAGACACGATGTTGTCGTGCGTGTCGCCGGCGTCTCCGGCAAGCGTCGCATCGATCGTGCAGAGGAACGTATCGCCCGCAGCGATCCCGATCGGGAGCGTGTCATTACACGACGTCGCCGACGCATCACCGGTCAGGTTCTCATCAAGACCGAGCAGGTTGCCGAACTTGTCATCAGACAGGCTCGTGACCGTCACCGACTCGACGGATGTGTTCTCAATCAAGACCGTGTAGGTCACGTCGCCACCCGGTTCGGGCAGTGTCGTGGGATCAGCGGTCTTGGTCACCTCGATCGTCGGGAGAACGTCCGAGAACGTGATGGTCGCCCCGTCGGCGCCGGTTGCCTCGTTTGCGTCGGCATCCTCCACGGCCGCCGAGACGACGTTGGTGTGGAAATCGCCGGCGTCGCCGGTGAGAGCCGCATCGATCGTGCACGTGAACGTGGCTGCCTCGTCGATCGCTATCGGCAGCGAGTTGTTGCACGACGTCGCCGTCGCGCCACCCGTCAGCGCAGCATCCGGGTCCAGCAGGTTGCCGAACTTGTCATCGACCAGTGACGTGACCGTCACCGACTCGCGTGAAGTGTTCTCGATCGCAACGGTGAACACCGCAGAATCACCGGCTCCGGCAGCGAAGTCGGGTTCGCGGTCTTCGTCACCACGATCGACGGCAGTCCGCTGTGGATGAAGTCGACCACCGCATCGTCGGAGGCCGTTGCCGGCGCTGATCCGATATCGCCATCAATCGCCGTCGCCGTCACGACGTTCGGTGTGTGTATCACCCTCGACACCCAACAGGGTGGCGTCGATCGTGCAGGTGAACGTGCCACTCGCTCCAATCGAGATCGGCAACGAGTTGTTGCACGACGTACCGGTGGCGCCACCGATCAACCCATCGGATCCCAAGAGGTTTCCGAACTGGTCGTCGATCAAGCTTGTGACCGTCACCGACTCGCTGTGACGTGTTTTCAATGGCGACTGTGTAGGTCACATCCCCGCCCGGTTCGTGCATGCTTGTGGGTGTCGGCAATTTTTGCCACAACGATGGTCGGGTTGACGTTCGTGAAGGTCACACGCTCGCCATCGAAGTCGGTGTCGGTGTTGCCGTCATCGTCCTCTGCGATCGCAGTCACCACATTGGAATGCGCCGACAGGTCGTCCGAAGCGAGAAAGACCGTCAGCGAGCATGAGTACGAACCGTCGACCAGAATCGACCCGCCCGTTGCACAATCGCCGCGACCGTCCAGATCGCCGAAGACGGTGTCGGTCAGCGACGTGAGCGTCACATCCTCCACACCGGTGTTCTCGACCAGGAACGTGAACGTCACATCGGCTCCGGTCTCAGGAACTGAGAACGGACTCGCTGTCTTTGTCACTCGAATATCGGGAAGCACATCTGTGACTGTGACGGTCGCTTCAGCGGTGTCCGAACCTTACAGTGCCATCATCATCCTCCACCGTGACCGATGCGGTGTTGTCATACGATCCGGCATTGGTGTGCGGCACCGTATAGGAGCACGACGCCGACGCGTCGGGTGCCAGCGTGGTGCCGACGAGATCGGAGCAATTCCTCTGAGAAGTACGCCGACTCGGTGTCGGTCAACGCTGTGATCGTCACATTCTTCGAACGACGTGTTCGTGATGTCAAGGGTGAACTCAAAGTCGCCACCGGATTCCGGCAGCGTCGTCGGGGTGGCGAACTTGTCCAACGTCACCGTCGGCGCCACGTCCGTGACCGCGTACAGTTGCTTCGGCGGTGTCCGAACCTTCAGTGCCATCATCATCTCGGACGGTCACCGATGCGGTGTTTTCATACGATCCTGCGTTGGTGTGAGGCACCGTATAGGAGCACGACGCCGACGCAGTCGGGTACAAGCGAGGTACTGACCAGGTTGATGCAGTCCTCTGAGAAGAACACCGACTGGGTATCCGTCAGTGCCGCAATCACGACCGTCTCAGTGGACGTGTTCGTGATGTCGAGCGTGAACTCAAAGTCGCCGCCCGGTTCAGGCAGCGTCGTCGGCAATGCCGACTTGCCCAACGTCACCGTCGGCGCCACGTCCGTGACGGTGACGGTCGCTTCGGCAGTGTCCGGTTGCAGTGGTGCCATCATCATCTCGGACGGTCACCGACGCCGTGTTGTCATACGATCCGGCGTTGGTGTGTGGCACCGTGTACGAGCATGACGCGGTCGCAGTCGGGCACCAGCGTGGTGCCGACGAGATCGGTGCAGTCCTGTGAGAAGAACGCAGACTGGGTGTCGGTCAACGCTGTGATTGTCACTGCTTCGAATGACGTATTCGTGACGTCGAGGGTGAACACGAAGTCGCCGCCGGGTTCAGGCAGCGTCGTCGGCAATGCCGACTTGCCCAACGTCACCGTCGGCGCCACGTCCGTGACGGTGACGGTCGCTTCGGCAGTGTCGGTTGCAGTGGTGCCTTCATCGTCTGCGACCGTGACCGACGCCGTGTTGTCGTACGATCCGGCGTTGGTGTGTGGCACTGTGTAGGAGCATGATGCGGTCGCGTCGGGTGCCAGCGTGGTGCCGACGAGATCGGTGCAGTCCTGTGAGAAGAACGCAGACTGGGTGTCGGTCAACGCTGTGATCGTTACTTCTTCGAACGACGTGTTCGTGACGTCGAGCGTGAAATCAAAGTCGCCACCGGGTTCCGGCAGCGTCGTCGGGCTGGCGGACTTGTCCAACGTCACCGTCGGCGGCACATCCGTGAACGAAACAGTCGCCGAGTCCGAGTTCGATACCGGTGTCGACCCGGGATCGCCGTCCGTCGCAGTCACCGTCACCGTGTTGGTGTGGGCGTCACCCTCGTGACCCGACAGGGTCGAGTCGATCGTGCACGTGACCGTTGTGCCGGCAGCGATCGTGATCGGCAAGGAATCGTTACACGACGTCGCCGTCGCACCGCCGATCAGACCAGCTTCAGATCCGATCAGGTTGCCGAACCGGTTGTCGACCAGATCAGTGACCGTCACCGTCTCAAACGACGGATTCTCTATGTCGACCGTGTAGACCACCGGGCCGCCGCTTTCGGGCACGCTTGTCGGGTTGGCGACCTTCGTCACCACGATTTCGGGCACCTCGTCGGTGAACGTGACCGTGGCATCGTCGGAGGCCGTAACCGGTGTCGATCCGGGATCACCGTCGGTCGCGGTGACTGTGGCGGTGTTCGTATGAGTATCGCCGGCATCCCCAGCCAGGGCCGCCTCGATAGTGCACTCGAACGTTGCGCCCGCATCGATTGTGATCGGCAGGGATTCATTGCATGACGTCGCCGTGGCACCGCCGATCAGACCAGCGTCAGACCCGATCAAATTGCCGAACCGGTTGTCGACCAGACCCGTGACCGTCACCGACTCGAACGCTGAGTTGTTGGTGATACCAAGAGTGAACGTCGCCGGTCCGCCGGACTCGGGTAGTTCGATCGGCAACGCCGACTTGACCAACGAAACCGAAGGCGCAACATCCGTGAACGACACCGTTGCACCATCGGAGTCGGTATCAGACGCACCGTCATCATCAACCGCGACCGCTGTCACCACATTGACATGATCAACCAGATCATCAGCCGCCAACGACTCAGTGATCGAACACGAATACGAACCGGCAACAGGAATCGAACCGCCGGTCAAACACGAGCCTTGACCATCAAGATCACCAAACACCGTGTCCGTCAACGACGTCAACGTCACATCCTCAACACCAACATTCTCAACCAAGAACGTGAACTCGACATCGCTACCCGTCTCAGGAACACTCGCCGGATCAGCAGTCTTCGTCACAACAATGTCAGGATCGACGTCCAGGACCGTGACGGTCTCTTCAGCAGTGTCTGAATCCTCGCTGCCGTCATTGTCCTCAACGGTCACCGAAGCCGTGTTGACATACACCCCGGCATTGGCATGCGGAACCGTATACGAACACGACACCGACACATCAGGCTCCAACACGGTGTCGACCAGATCAATACAGTCCTGTGAGAAGAACACCGACTGGGTATCCGTCAACTCCGTGATCGTCACCGACTCGACCGACGTATTCGTCACCTCAAGCGTGAACACAAAATCGCCACCCGGCTCCAACCGGATCGTCGGCAACGCCGACTTGACCAACGAAACCGAAGGCGCAACATCCGTGAACGACACCGTTGCACCATCGGAGTCGGTATCAGACGCACCGTCATCATCAACCGCGACCGCTGTCACCACATTGACATGATCAACCAGATCATCAGCCGCCAACGACTCAGTGATCGAACACGAATACGAACCGGCAACAGGAATCGAACCGCCGGTCAAACACGAGCCTTGACCATCAAGATCACCAAACACCGTGTCCGTCAACGACGTCAACGTCACATCCTCAACACCAACATTCTCAACCAAGAACGTGAACTCGACATCGCTACCCGTCTCAGGAACACTCGCCGGATCAGCAGTCTTCGTCACAACAATGTCAGGATCGACATTCGTGAACGACACGAGTTCGCCATCGAAGTCGGTATCAGTGTTGCCGTCATCATCCGCTCCGATCGCAGTCACCACGTTCGAATGCGCCGACAGGTCATCCGAAGCAAGGAAGACCGTCAACGAACACGAATACGAACCGGCAATAGGAATCGAACCGCCGGTCAAACACGAGCCTTGACCATCAAGATCACCAAACACCGTGTCCGTCAACGACGTCAACGTCACATCCTCAACACCAACATTCTCAACCAAGAACGTGAACTCGACATCGCTACCCGTCTCAGGAACACTCGCCGGATCAGCAGTCTTCGTCACAACAATGTCAGGATCGACGTCCAGGACCGTGACGGTCTCTTCAGCAGTGTCTGAATCCTCGCTGCCGTCATTGTCCTCAACGGTCACCGAAGCCGTGTTGACATACACCCCGGCATTGGCATGCGGAACCGCATACGAACACGACACCGACACATCAGGCTCCAACACGGTGTCGACCAGATCAATACAGCCCTGTGAGAAGAACACCGACTGGGTATCCGTCAACTCCGTGATCGTCACCGACTCGACCGACGTATTCGTCACCTCAAGCGTGAACACAAAATCGCCACCCGGCTCCAACCGGATCGTCGGCAACGCCGACTTGACCAACGAAACCGAAGGCGCAACATCCGTGAACGACACCGTTGCACCATCGGAGTCGGTATCAGACGCACCGTCATCATCAACCGCGACCGCTGTCACCACATTGACATGATCAACCAGATCATCAGCCGCCAACGACTCAGTGATCGAACACGAATACGAACCGGCAACAGGAATCGAACCGCCGGTCAAACACGAGCCTTGACCATCAAGATCACCAAACACCGTGTCCGTCAACGACGTCAACGTCACATCCTCAACACCAACATTCTCAACCAAGAACGTGAACTCGACATCGCTACCCGTCTCAGGAACACTCGCCGGATCAGCAGTCTTCGTCACAACAATGTCAGGATCGACATTCGTGAACGACACGAGTTCGCCATCGAAGTCGGTATCAGTGTTGCCGTCATCATCCGCTCCGATCGCAGTCACCACGTTCGAATGCGCCGACAGGTCATCCGAAGCAAGGAAGACCGTCAACGAACACGAATACGAACCGGCAACAGGAATCGAACCGCCGGTCAAACACGAGCCTTGACCATCAAGATCACCAAACACCGTGTCCGTCAACGACGTCAACGTCACATCCTCAACACCAACATTCTCAACCAAGAACGTGAACTCGACATCGCCACCCGTCTCAGGAACACTCGCCGGATCAGCAGTCTTCGTCACAACAATGTCAGGATCGACGTCCAGGACCGTGACGGTCTCTTCAGCAGTGTCTGAATCCTCGCTGCCGTCATTGTCCTCAACGGTCACCGAAGCCGTGTTGACATACACCCCGGCATTGGCATGCGGAACCGTATACGAACACGACACCGACACATCAGGCTCCAACACGGTGTCGACCAGATCAATACAGCCCTGTGAGAAGAACACCGACTGGGTATCCGTCAACTCCGTGATCGTCACCGACTCGACCGACGTATTCGTCACCTCAAGCGTGAACACAAAATCGCCACCCGGCTCCAACCGGATCGTCGGCAACGCCGACTTGACCAACGAAACCGAAGGCGCAACATCCGTGAACGACACCGTTGCACCATCGGAGTCGGTATCAGACGCACCGTCATCATCAACCGCGACCGCTGTCACCACATTGACATGATCAACCAGATCATCAGCCGCCAACGACTCAGTGATCGAACACGAATACGAACCGGCAACAGGAATCGAACCGCCGGTCAAACACGAGCCTTGACCATCAAGATCACCAAACACCGTGTCCGTCAACGACGTCAACGTCACATCCTCAACACCAACATTCTCAACCAAGAACGTGAACTCGACATCGCTACCCGTCTCAGGAACACTCGCCGGATCAGCAGTCTTCGTCACAACAATGCAGGATCGACGTCCAGGACCGTGACGGTCTCTTCAGCAGTGTCTGAATCCTCGCTGCCGTCATTGTCCTCAACGGTCACCGAAGCCGTGTTGACATACACCCCGGCATTGGCATGCGGAACCGTATACGAACACGACACCGACACATCAGGCTCCAACACGGTGTCGACCAGATCAATACAGTCCTGTGAGAAGAACACCGACTGGGTATCCGTCAACTCCGTGATCGTCACCGACTCGACCGACGTATTCGTCACCTCAAGCGTGAACACAAAATCGCCACCCGGCTCCAACCGGATCGTCGGCAACGCCGACTTGACCAACGAAACCGAAGGCGCAACATCCGTGACGGTGACCGTCTCGGTGTCCTCTCCCGTTCCGGTGCTGCCGTCATCGTCCTCGACGGTTACCGCTGCCTTATTCGGGTACGACCCGGCGTTGGTGTGGTTCACCGTGTAGGTACAGGAAGTGGAAGCGCCGACGGCAAGCGTTGATCCGATCAGGTTGTTGCACTCATCTGAGAAGGAGGCGGACTGCGAGTCCTCGAGCGCGGTGATCGTCACCGACTCATCGGAAGTGTTCGTGATGTCGAGTGTGAATGTGAAGTCGCCGCCCGGTTCCGGCAACGTGGTCGGCGATGCCCACTTGCCCAGCGTCACTGTGGGGGGAACGTCGCTGAACACCACCCACCGCGAAATCCGTGTCGGTGTCGGAAGCATGCCCCGGGTTCCCGGCTGTTGCGGTCACGTTGTTCACATGGCTCGCCAGTGGTACACCCCGACAAGGGGGCCTCGAAGGTACAGGTTCGCGTATCACCCGCCGCAATCAAGAGGTCCATTGAGGAACAGGTGTTGTTGCTTACAGCTGGATTGGAACCGTCGAGCAAGTCACCGAAGATGTCATCGTCCAGGTCGCTGATCGTCACATCGATACCCGACGTGTTCTCGACGTCCACGGTGTAGGTGACATCCCCGCCGTGTTCCGGCACAGATGTGGGGGACGCATCCTTCGTCACGTCGATGGACACGGCGACATCATTGAGGAGACGGATGCCGATATCGGAACCGGGCTCTCCGTGCTCACAACAGAGGCCAGGTTGTCGATCACCGGTGTACCAGGAAGCGCATCGACGACTGCCTGGAAGGTAACGATTGCCTCTTCTCCGGGTTGCAGGTCGAACCCGGAGGCGACCGTCGGAGGCGCTTCGCCGTCGAACGTCGTGACATCTCGCTGTAGAGCGTTGATCTCGACGTTGTCGATCCAGAAGTCGTCATCATGGTTGGTGTGGCTGAAGCGCACGTTGGCGTTTGCACGGTGAACAGGCGCCGAATATGCGCTCAAATCATATGAGTAGGTGGTGTAGTCGGTTTCCTCAAGGTCTTGGGTGCCGATACCGCCGACCGGGTTCACGCCGGTGAAAGGACCGCGATCTGGGTCCAGGTTACGGTTCGCGATCGGGGCCATCTCAACGATGAGGACGCCTTCCTTGACCTTCTTCGCGCCTGAGATCGAAGCTGAGGTGTCTCCTGCCGTGAACCCGCTCAGATCAGCCTGACGGCGGATCGCCCGTTCCTTCTTCTTCGTGTAGAGCGAATACACACGTTGCGGATCGACATCCTCATCAACAAGCACCCGGATTTCGTTGTCGTCGGGATCGGTTGTCTCTCCCTCCTCGACCCACCCAGACGTCCACGTCAGTGAGCCGTTGCTCCCGGAATAGGAGATAGCGTTGAATTCGTAACGCGGTACGATTCCCCGGTCGTAACGGGAGCGGTTACCGATGTGCTGTCGGCGACGTAGGTGGATTTTACGGATCGGGGACCGCGTCGGTGACAGTGATGTTGGTGTGGTTTACCGAGTCGCTGTTCCTGACCGTGACGGTGTATGTCAGGACTTGTCCGGGTTCGACCTCACCCGTCGGATCGACTTCCTTCTCGATCGTAGAGCTTTGATGTAGAAGGAAACAACCGAAGTCGTTGCCCGGATAAGAGAACCCCATAGAGGAGAACGAGGCCGTCTCCGAACATTGTCCGTCGTCATGAAGATGCCCGAGCGGAAGCGACGCAGTATCGACGGCCAGGACGTAGTCACCTTTTCGAACTGACCTCGAACAGGTACGTCCCGTCGGTGGCTGTGGTCTGGGTCGTAAGCAAGGTATCTCCACGCACTCTGACCTGACCATCGCCGTCGACGTCTCGCGTACAAGCGTACCGACCGCGCCGGGGTCGGGAAGGTCCCAAGAGCCGGTCAGATCCCGTCTTGGTCCCCATCGGCGAACACGGTCCCGCTGATCGTGTTGATCCCGTTCCTCGACGCACTCGACCGACTCATAGTCCGCACCGTTGTCGAGCGGTCGCGGGTTGAGTCTCGAGGCTTCCGGGCGTGGCTCCGGTCTTATCGACCTTCCCACAGGGCGTAGGGGAGCGCTTCCGTCGACACCCCACAAGGTCCCGTCATCCCCGAAGCCGAAACCCTCCATGTCCGTCGGACCGATGACACCCAGGTCGGTGGTCGCTCCGGTCGCCTTGTTAATGATGACGAGTCGGTCGCCTGAACCACCATTGTTCATGATGCCGTAGAGCGTTCCGTCCGTCGGATCGATCGCCACATCGTCGACATCGTCAAGACCGGCGCCTGCCGGCATGGTCACGTAGTCGAAGCCTGCGCCGAAGGCGTCCCCTGGATCGCGGCACCGTCAGACGGATCGATGATGGGACGAGAAGATCAGCGATCGACGCTGGTGTTTTCGCGGTTCGCGACACACCGACCGAGGATATCCGCTGAAGGGTTCGAACGTCGAATCCGTCCACATCATTGAAGGCAACGGGCCCCACGCTCCCGTCGCCGCTCCAACGCGACGAATCCGGTGGAGTCAAACTCACCGTACGTCGCACTTGCAGCATTGACGTCGATGATGCCCAGCTGGCCGGCGTCGCCGCCTACAACGTCCCCGACGGGCTCATGGCGTATGGCCTCGGTGTTGTACGTGCCCGTGCCCGTCCCGGCGTTCGTCTCGTTCGTGACCGGATTGAAGTCGAGTCGGTCGACAATAGTGAGGAGGTCGTTGCCGCCGTTGGCGCCGCCCGAGTCGGGCACGGTGTAGCAGATGCCGGACGTCGGATCGGCCGACCTTGCTCAGGGCTGTGTGCCACGAGCAGTGCGGTCGAGGCAACCACGACAAGAAGCCGGGCGACCATGAAGAACACGGCGCTGGCCGATACTGCCGATCGGTGATTTCGGAGGAAGTGCATGGTGCGAATTGGTTTCCAACTTGGCGACGCTGCCCGTCCGCGTGTAAGACACATTCGATCTACCGGCGGACGTAACTAGTTATCGACCGCGATTGCCACCTCCTGAAGTGAGATTTAGGGGATCGGATTTGGTGCACTCATAAGGAGTAGTCACCGGTGCAATGTCGCGTGGGTCTCACCCAGCCGCTCCAGGCTTTAAAGCTCTAGTTGAGGGTTATGGCTCGATTGGGGATAGTCTCGACTCGCATGCGAGGAGCGACGTATCGTCCCGAATCGAAACCCGCCGGCACGGGACCACGTTGGCTTCCCCTCGCCGCGAATCGCCGCTCCGGCCACCTCGATAGGATTGCTCGATGCCGTCAGTCGGAGAGACTGTGTTCCCTGCCATCCTGTTGTTTGTCCTTGGCCTGTGGTCGGCCGCGGCCACGATCAACGCCTTCCGGCCGTTCCGTCAGACCCTGCTGCTCTTCCCGAGCATGTTCTGGTCGTGGTTGGTGATCGGCCTCCCGGTGCAGCACGTCGTCATCCAGATGGTGATCGCCGGTCTGCTGATCTGGTGGGGAGCGCTCGACGAGGTCATCGGCTGGATCGGCCTCGTCCTCCTCGCCGCATCCTGGATCGGGTCGCTCGTGCTGCTGCTGAAGACCCGGCGCTCAAGAGCGGTCGTCGACGATGCGCTCGCTGCACACGGCATCCCGCGCTCAGGGAATCCCGTTCGTTGTGGAGGGTCGTCGTCGCCGCACCGTTCAAAGGACGCGGCGTCGAGAAGATCTCGAACATCCCGTACCGGACGGTGGCCGGCCGCGTTCTCAAGCTCGACGTGTACCGAGGTCCCGGTGACACAACGAACCGTCCCGCACTCCTCTACATCCACGGCGGTGGATGGACCGTCGGCGACAAACGGGAACAGGGCCTGCCCCTGCTCCACCACCTGGCCCGCAACGGATGGGTGTGCTTCTCCGCCAACTACCGCCTCAGCCCCGGGGCGACGTTCCCCGATCACCTCATCGACGTGAAGGCGGCCCTCGTGTGGATCCGTGAGCACGGGGCGGAGTACGGTGCCGACACATCGTTCGTGGCCGTGGCCGGCGGATCGGCCGGAGGGCATCTCGCGGCACTCGTCGGCCTCACCGAGAACGATGCTCGTTATCAGCCCGGCTTCGAATCCGCCGACACATCGGCGCAGGCGGTCGTGCCGATCTACGGCGTGTACGACACGACCAACCGGCTGGGCGTCCAGAGCGACCAGTACGTCCCGATGCTCATGGAGCCGCTCGTGATGAAGGCGTTCCTCGAAGATGAGCCGGAGAAGTTCCACGACGCATCCCCTCTCGACCGTATCCATCCCGACGTTCCCCCGTTCCTCGTGATCCAAGGAGATCGGGACACGCTGGCGCCGGTTGAGGAAGCTCGGGCATTCGTTGGTCAGCTTGCGGAAACATCGAGATCCCGCGTGGTCTACATGGAGTTCCCCGGTGCCCAGCACATCTTCGACCTCTTCTACTCGAACCAGTCCGCGCAGATGGTCGAGGGTGTGCTCGCCTTCCTCAACGACGAGTACCGGCAGGAGCCACCGAGCGCCCGGACGGGTGAACCGGGCGCAGGATCGAACGGCTTCAGGTCCTAGTCCCCGCGGGTGCCCCACGACTCGTTCTCACCGGGCGCCCGAGCGACTTGAACAACACACCGAAGAGCCTGCGGGTGATCATCAATGCAAGGACGAGCGCCACGACCTCGATGAAGTGACCCAACTCGACATGGTCACCGAACACGAAGTTCACCACCTCGAGGATGAACAGTTTCCCGAGGAACAGGATCGCAAACAGCGAGACGGTGCCGGCGACCTTGAAGAAGGCCCCTTCCTTTCCTGCGAAGAAGCTGTGGACGTGGTGTTCGACCCGCATGACCACATCGAGCAGCACCTTCAGCAGAACTGCGGTGAGGATCGAGATCGTGAATGAGTCGATCACAACCGCATCCACATACTCCACGAAGAGGTTCAGGACGACGGTGTAGATGAGCACATCCGACGTCCACGAGAAGAAGATCTCCTGCTTCTTCGAGATCGTGACCGTGCGGGTGTTGTCGTGTGATGTCATCGGTGGTTTGAGCCTACGGCCTAATCTCGCTAGATCGAGATCCCGAAGATGCTGATCGTGGCCATGGCGAGGCCGACCGGAGCGAAGCCTGCCACCGCACTCCCATGTCGCGTACTCGTTCACACTAAGAGACGTTGCTCCGCTACTACAGGTCGAATGACCGTCTTCGTCTTGAAGTTGTCACCCGGGTTGGCATCCCCGGCCACCACCGCCTCCACCTCGCAACACATGATCACCCATCGACGCCCCCGGCCGTATCCCACACAAACTCGAACCACGCCGTCTCATCCCGAGCCAGCCGTCACCGTCCTGGTCTCGATCGTCGACCCCGGTCGGTCGTGTCCCGCAGTACCAGATCGAACGTTCGTGGCGATGTTCCCCTTGTTCTCCACCTGCAACATCCACCACCACCTGCTCCCCCACCCCCACCGGACTCGGCGCATTCACATTCGCCACCCTGAGGTCATAGGTCCACCGCCTTCGATCTCGACCGTCTTCGTCTTGAAGTTGTCACCCGGGTTCGCGTCCCCGGCCACCACCGCCTCCACCTCGCAACACATGATCACCCACCGACGCCCCCGGTCGTATCCCACACAAACTCGAACCACACCGTGTCACGTCCCGAGCCACCGTCACCGAGCTGGTCTCAATCGTCACACCTGTCGGTCGTGTCCCGCAACACCAGATCGAACGTCGTGGCAATGTTGCCCTTGTTCTCCACCTCCACATCCACCACCACCTGCTCCCCCACCCCGACCGGACTCGGCGCAGTCACCTTGGCCACCTTGATGTCCAGGTCCACGCGCTTCAATCTCAACCGTCTTCGTCTTGACGTTGTCACCCGGGTTGGCGTCCCCGGCCACCACCGCCTCCACCTCCAACACATGATCACCAAGCGACGCGCCGGCCGTGTCCCACGTGAATCCCTGCTTCCACCTTCACGCCGATACCCAGCGTCATCGTCCTGCGGTCGAGCTCAACGCCGTCGGTCGTGTCGGTGAGCACCAGGTCGAACGTCTCGGTCCGGTTTCCCTTGTTCTCCACATCGAATCGATCAGGACCAGCTGCCCGCCCTGGCCGATGCTGCCCGGCGCGGTCGAGTGCCGACCCAGTGCAATGTCGTGCTTGGGTACCTTGACGTCGACCTCATCGGTCCGGGTGTTGTCGCCCGGATCGATATCATCCGGCACGACCGCTTCCACCTGGAGGTTGTGTTTGCCGAGCGTTGCCCCGGTGCTGTCCCAGGTGAGGTCGACGGTCTGTGTCTGCGAATACGGCGAGCGAGACGGAACCGTGTCCAGCACCTGTCCGCTCGTCAGATCGGTGAGCACCAGATCGAACGATGGTGTCGTCGGCTCCCTGGTTCGCAACGTCGGCGCTGACCGGTGACCAGTTCACCCTCCCCGAACAGGTGTCTCGACGTTCCAGATCCGTCACCGCGATGTCGAGAGCTTCGGGGAAGACGACGAACGACGGATACTCGTCGGTGTCGTAGGCGAGGTTGGCGTTGGCATGTCTCCGGCCTCGGCCTTGAGTTCGATCACGTGGCCGGGTGCCAGGACTAGTCGACATCCTGGAAGACCGTTGTGACATGCACCCAATCACCAGACGGACCCAGCGGCTCTTGCTTGAACTCGATCTCCTCGATCTCCGTGTAGGTGCCGTCGCCGGGATCGAAGTCCCGCAGGAACCACTTGATCTTCGTCTCATCCGTGTTGGTGAATCCATCCTGGGCGACCCAGTAGTCGACCGTGATTGCCCCAACGAGGCGCTGGGAGCTCGGTGGTTGGAGGGAGACGCCACGCGACGGCCTCGGCCGGATCGGTGCGGTTCTTGTCGTAGCCGGCCTCGTCGAGGTGGCGGCCGGGTTCGCTGTCCAAGTCGGCGGAGTAGTTGTACAGGGTCTGGGCTGTCGGCACGACCTGGTCGGCCGTCAGCAGCAGGCGAGCGGTCGTGTCGCCCACCGGCGGCGTTGGATCGTCGTGGAGGTAGTAGGTGCGTTCCTCGAACGACGGAGCGGCCCCGAACGTGTTGCCGATGTTCTCGGTCTGATCCGTATAGACAGCCTGCGGAGGAATCAAGCACGCCGAAGGCCGCCGCCGTGACGGCCAACAACGGCTGCGACGACGCACGCGTGCATCCACCGAGAGCTATCCATCATCGGCGACCCCTGCCGACCGGTTCGACGCTCGCCGGGTCACAACGGATCAGAGTGACATCGCTGGTGCGAGGCGTTGTTGGTGGCATGGGCTTCGTATCGTCTCGGCCAAGGGTCGTACTTCTCGATCAGCGCGAACCGCGCCGACCAGACTGCCAGAACCATCAGGGCGGCCCACAGCCCGAAGACCAGCCAGGCATCGGTCCAGACCCAGATCGACGGAAGGCCGACCAGCGGGACCAGGATTCTCCCGACACCCACCACCTGATCGGGCGTGAGAGGGGTTGAGTCGTTGACCTGGTTAGCGTCGCCCTTGGTCTGATAGGTGCCGTCCTCATTCACGGCGGCGATCCGATGGGTGATGAGGCCGCTGCCCGCCGGGTCTTGGAACACAACAACCGAGCCGGATCCCAGACCGATGCCGTCGTGTGGGGCCGCCACCACGACATCCCCGGAACGAACCGTTGGGGCCATCGAGTCTGAAGTGATGACGATCGACGACCACCCTGCAAGAGCCGGGACGACTACAAGGAGCGTCAACCACAAGGCGGCGAGGGAAACGAAGAGCCCGATCAGTCCCAGATAGAAGCGACCTTCGACGAAGCTCCGGCTCCGCCCGGCCGGTGCATCGCGACTGCGCATCGACACGTCCGGTTGACCAAGCAGATCAACCGGTGTGCCATGCTCCCGTTGCGTTCCTGCCGTCATGCCGGCTCCTTGCGCAGTTCGGCCGGGGTGGATTCGTGCCACCCCGGCCGTCGCCAGTCACTCAGTCAACTGGTTGCTGCCTATTGGTTCTGGGCTTCCCAGACGAATCCGACACCGGCCGCTAGGCCCTGTGCCGCGTTGTCATCCTGAACGGTGACAAGGAAGCGATAGGTCTTGAATTCGCCGGTGCTCGGTCCCCAGGTGCCGACACCGGATCCGAAGTCCGTACTCGCCCCAGCGAAACCGGCCAAGGTGCCGCTGTAGATCGACGAACCGGAGAAGCCGGTACACGGGACCGTACCTGCAGCGGTCGCGGTTGAAGCGAAGCTTCCTCCATCGCCGATCTCGATTTCCAGATCGAGATATGTGCCAAGCGTGCCGGTCAGGTTCGGCGGCGTACAACGTGACATCGGAGTCAAGAGATCCGTCGTAGGTGACGACAAGACAGTTCTCAATCACGTCGTCAGCCTTGAGGCCGGAAGCATTGAACATCGCCAGCGTCGTATCGTCGTCGGACAGACTCACGGTGCCGGTCGCCCAGTTGTTCCCCGTGTTGTCGGTGGTATCCGTGAAAGCGGCTCGCGACCCGGTGACAACAAGGAACCCTACGAGCAGCAGCGAAAGGGCAAATGCCCCCAGCCTGGTAGTGGACGTCCTGGACATGGCTCTCCTCCTGAGAGACTGGCGTTTCAAGTGTTATCGACAAGTCACGCCAGTCTTTGAGCACAAATCCAGGTTTCCTCGTCCAGATCGCCGTTGGTCGCGCTACGAACCCGCCGCCGCTCTGTCAACCGAGCCGAGGCGTCGGGCAACCCGATCGACGCCGAACGCGACGGCCTTGCCGAGGATCCACCCGCCGAGGACGTCACCCGGATAGTGGACGCCCGTATAGACCCGGGAGAATCCGACGGCACCCGCGAGCGTGTTGATCGGAATCCAGAGCTTAGGGATACGCCCGATCTACCACGCCCGAGAACGCAGCCGCCGACGCGGTGTGGCCCGAGGGGAAGGAAGTCGAATCGGGCTTCTTGAGTTCCCGTGCCTCCGGGACCGGGTCGGTCGGCCTCGCCCGGTCCGCAAGACCCTTGAGCACAACATTGGCGAGGAACGACGTGACGCCGATCGCCGCCATCCCTTCAACGGCGGTCTTGCGACCCTTCGTCCCGCCGAACACGGCGAACAGCGCGGCGATCGCCCATCCACAACCGCGAGTACGAGGCGGCGATCGAGAGAGCCGGCATGATCTTGTCGAGGAGGGGCGAACTCCAACCGGCGACCGCGTCGAAAACCGAGCGGTCGATCTCCTGCGCCTTGTCGAGGAGGGACGGCTCCTCGCTCATTCCGAATCGCTTGGTGTTTCGCCAACGGCCAGATGGGCGAACGCCTCGGGGGTCATACCGGTTGAGAATTGGATCTGCACGCCTCGCGACGTCCCGTCGGGAGCACGACCCGCAACGCCGCTTGGTCGATCTCCACATCGATCGGCGCCTTCACCTTGTGGAGGGAGCCGTCGATACCGACGGGGACCTTCTTCTGTGCCGACTCGATCGTCAACTTCGCGGTCGTCCACTCCTTGATTTCGCCCCGCTTGATCCCGGCAGGATCCACCGCCGATCGGTCGGCCATGATCACTCCGACCAACCCCGTGTCGAGCGCAGCGCGCCCGGCAAAGTCCGGCGCCCCGATGTACTGGTAGGGGTTGTTCGAGGCGAGCAGCATGCCGATGTTGTCGTGCACCGTGCCGTCCGGCGCAGTCACCGACAGACCCTTCTCCGGGTGCTCGGCATTGGCCGCTGCCGCATCGGCGATGCTCTTCGCCTTGTGAGCGCGGTAGTCGGGGTCGGCGATCGCTTCGGCGTAGACACCGAACGACACGTTGTTGACGAAGAGACGTTTGGCGATACGCCCGACGTCGACCTTGAACTCCACGCCGTCGAATGCAGCGGCGAGCGCCTTCTTCGGATCAGAGCGGTCAAGACCGAGATCCATGGCGAAGTGATTGCGAGTACCGGACGGAATACACGAGAACGCAACATCACGCTTGATCGCAACGTCGGCAACCCGCGCCTGTGAGCCGTCCCCTCCCGCGATCAAGAGATGGTCGGCACCCCGGTCAACGGCGGCGTTGGCGAGATCGGGGATCTTCTGACCCTTCTTGCGGACAATCGTCTCGATGCCGAGACCAGCTGCGGCGCTTGCGAGCCCGATCCGCTTCGCCTTCCCCCCGCCGCTGCCCGGGTTGATGATCAGCACCGGATGCTTCGATGAGACACGTGCCACAGGAGCAGCAATGAGGTGTGGCTGACGCCGTTTCCACATCGTGTAGGCGAAGACACCCACACCAGCAACCGCGGCCACCCCGACGATCAGCTTCACATGCCGTCGCCAACCACGCTTGCTCTTCGGTTGCCTCGGTGCTCATGCTGCCTCCACTCGTTCGTCCGGCGCGCTGTCGACGATAGGTTAACGCTGCCAATGAGGGGAGGTCAGCGCACATGTTCCATCCCGGGAAGTCCGTTGACAGGCTAACACCGTTAGCCTATAGTAGCTAACACTGTTAGCCAATACCGGGATGCCGACCTTGAACACATCCGCCATTGCGAACCCTCCGAACCCATCCGTGAACCCGGCGCCACACGGAGAGGCCGGCTCTTCATGAGCCGTCGCGACGACATCATTGATGCAGCCGGACAACTCCTCGAACGAGACGGCACGGAGGGCCTCACGATGCGCGCCGTCGCCGGCGAGCTCGGCATCCGTGCTCCATCCCTCTACAAACACATTGCCGACAAACGAGAGTTGGAGATCGCCGTGGTGGCTGCGGCTCTCGAGCAGCAGGCAGAAGCATTCGAGAGGGTCGTCGCCAACTCGGACGATCCCGTCCCCGGGATCGCAGCTGCGTACCGATCCTGGGCTCTCGAGCACCCCCACCTCTACGCCCTCATGAATGACCAGCCCCTCCCCCGCGACGAGCTCCCGGAGGGTCTCGAGGAACGAGCCGTGCTTCCGCTCCTCGACGCCGTTCGGCGGTGACATGGATCGAGCTCGTGCCGCATGGGCATTTGCGCATGGAATGGTGACCCTCGAACTCGCCGACCGGTTCCCGGAGCACGCCGACCTCTCGAGCCGCATGGAGGATCGGCCTCACAAGCATCGCATCATCCAACCGACACCACCCGACCACCAAGGAGAACCCACACCATGACAACACCCACCACCCAATTCCTCGACCGACCCGACGGGCGCATCTCGTACGACGACAACGGCATCGATGGCCCACTCGTGATCGCCGCACCGGGCATGGGCGACACCCGCAACAGCTACCGCCATCTCCGTGACGGCCTCGCCGCCGCGGGCATCCGGTTCGTGACCATGGATGTGCGGGGAATGGGCGAATCGTCGGTTGATTGGAGCGATCTTTCGGACGCCGCCGTTGCATCCGACTACCTCGCGCTCGTCGACGAACTCGGAGGCGGCCCGGCGGTCCTGGTCGGGAACTCGCTTTCGTGCGCGTCGTCCGTCATCGCAGCGACCGATGCGCCCGACAAGGTGTCCGGCGTGATGCTGCTCGGGCCGTTCGTACGCGACGTACCCATGGCCTGGTGGAAGAAGGCGGCGTTCGGCGCCATGTTGTCCCCGCCCTGGGGCCGCTCGATGTGGGTGTCGTACTACCGCAAGAGCCTGTACCCGGGTCCACAACCTCCGGACCACGACGCCTACGTGTCCGAGTCTGTCCGACAACCTTCGTGAACAGGGTCGCTTCTCGTCGTTCCGATCCATGTCGACGAACTCACATGCCGAGTCCGGCAAACGAATCGGCAGCGTTCACCAGCCGGTTGTTGTGGTGATGGGCACCGCCGACCCCGACTTCCCCGACCCTCAGGTCGAAGCGAACGAACTCGGAGAGTCGATGAACGCTGAAGTCGTGATGTCGGACGGTTCGGGGCACTATCCCCAAGCCGACAACCCGACGCTCGTGGTCGACGCACTGGTGAAGCTCGTGCGTCAAACCAACCCATCTGATCCGGCGGACTGAAACTCCACGGGCGCGCACCGCAACAGAGCGGCGGTCGTCACACGGCGATGAGGTGTCCTCGATGCAGCAGGACCGACGACTCTCTCAAGTACTCGTGCGGGAAACACTCGCCGAACATGTCGTGGTCGTCGAGCGGCGTGTCACAGCGTTTGCACATGAGCGTCCGCGTCGAGACCACCGGAGTCGGGGTCTTGCGAGGCGCGGGCGGCTGTGGGCTGTGCCCGTATCCGCCGCATTGGTAACACCTGCTCATACAGATGTCTTCGACGGTTGCGGCCTGAATCTGTAGGTCGGTCGCGGTCAGGTCGGCGAAATGGGTCCCTCGACATGGTCGGAGCGGTGGATCTCACCCATCACATCGCCGAGGATTCTGCGGTTCACATCCTCGACCGACTGCTCTTCAATTCCCTTGAGGTCCGAGAGACGGCGGTAGATCTCCCGGGCAGCGTCGTGAAACCCTCCGGGGAGTCCGACGTCTTCCATCGCGGCGGCGATCTCCGCCATCTCACCTTCGAACCGCCATGCCTTGCGTCCGATTCGGCTCGCCGTGCCTTCGGCCCGTTCCGCGAGGCCCGGGATCGAGGTCTCCCACTCAGCAACGATTTCCTCACCCAACCCGTTGGCTTCGGCATAGGCCCGAACAGCGAGGAGAAGGGCAGCACTCCCCTTCGTCCATCCTGCGTAGGCGGCCTTGAGTGCGGACGCCGAACCGATGGCGCCGCTGAGCACCCGGGCGTCGAGATTCGAGCCTTCCCACAACGCTGCAACGGTTGCGGCGTCCGGTCCGGCGAGGTACAACCTGCGCCAGTCCGGGTTCTGTCGGCGGCGGCCCGACGATTCCTCCGTCGACGAACCGGTCGAAGCGAGTCGCGATGTCCCGAACAGTGGCCGGGGCGATGGCGTTTGCATCGACGTAGATGCCCTCGAACCCGAGGCGCTCAACCTGCATGGCCACGTCAACAGCGGCATGCGGAGGGCACACGGAGATCAGCATGTCGGAGGCGGCAACGAGATCGGGCACCGAACCGCTGTCGACGAGGCCGTGTGTCGCTGCTCGTTCCTTGGTTTCCGGTGAGCGGCCCTCGCTTGCCCACATCACGGGGACCGAAGCTTCGCCGGCAAGCACCGCGCCCATGGCACCCGGATGGAGAATCCCTACGTTCATGGCGGCCACCCTAGATGTGGCAATCGACTGTCGAGAGCGCGACCTCGACGATCCACGCCACTTGGGGATATCGGCGCTAGCGTGAGGAGTGGGGGGCAGAGCGTTCTGACATGTCAGCCACCGATCGACCCACGGAGACGGGCGCCGTCATCGACCTCACCGGTGACGGACCGGTGCTGCAGCCCCCGGGGACCGAGGAACGGATTCGGCATTCATTCGAGCATCTGCTGGATGCGTTCGCCGCCTTCACCGCGATTCGGGACGGGACCGGCCAGATCGTCGACTTCCGCGTGGACTACGCAAACGACGGAGCCCGCGTTGCCACCGCAGCCGCGTCGGCAAGTGACGAGAGGGTTGACCCACCCGGATCCCTCGTGGACCGCCACAAGCGGGAGCTCTTTGACGACTTCTGCCATGTCGTGGAGACGGGTGAGCCGCTGGCCACCCAGTCCCTGGAATACGAGAACGACGGGCGCAACACGAGCCAAATCGCTCGAGCCTTCGAGGTTCGTGCCGAGAGAGTCGGCGACGGCTTGGCCGTCGTCTGGCGAGACGTGACCGCGCACGTTCTTGTGGAAGTGGAATTGGAGCAGCGCAACCAGGAACTGGCTCTCGTCGGCGAGATGGTGGAGTACCTCCAGGCTGTCGAGTCGTCGGATGAAGTATTCGAGATCGCAGCGAGCTTCTGTTCACGTCTGTTCGGCGCCATTTCCGGCGGGCTCTTCCTCCAGAACGAGCCCGGGAGTGCTGTGGAGGCCATGACCTCCTGGGGTAGCGGCGCTTGGGGTGACCAAGTGTTCGCACCGGAGAGTTGCTGGGCGATGCGCCGGGGAAAGCGGCACGGGAGCCTCGCTCCAAGCGACTCCCCCCGTTGCGCACACGCGGCAGAAGGCGCAGAAACACTCCTGTGTATCCCCTTCATCGTTCAGGGCCAGGAGACCGGCCTCCTCGTTCTTGCCGACTCGGAAGCCGCAGACCCCCCCGATACGTCACCGTCGAGTATGGCGAGCGAGGCCCTCGCGGTCTCCGTGTGCGAGCACCTCGGATTGGCTCTCACGAACATCCGGCTCCGGGAATCCCTTCGCGAGCAGTCGATCAGGGACCCTCTCACGGACCTGTTCAACCTTCGCTACCTGGAGGAAACCCTCGAACGTGAGATCAGTCGCTCCACCCGCAGCGGCAAACCGGTCGGACTCATGATGCTCGACGTGGACCACTTCAAGGATTTCAACGACGCCTTTGGCCATCCGGGAGGTGACGCGCTCCTGTGTGAGCTCAGCGACCTGCTCCACTCCGTCACCCGCGTCGAGGACGCGGCGTGCCGCTACGGGGGGGATGAGTTTGTGGTCCTCCTGCCGGAGAGTTCGCTCGACGTCACACTCGAACGAGCTGAGGAGATCCGCCAGGCCGCAAGCCGCTTCAACATCACACACGAGGGTGCGGTGCTCGATCCGGTCACACTCACCGTCGGGGTTGCCGTGTACCCGGATCACGCCTCGGACATGGCCGGGTTGCTGCGCGCCGCCGACGAGGCGATGTACGAAGCGAAACATGCCGGAGGTGATCGCGTGCTGGTCGCCCGACCGGAGAACGGTGAGAGTTCGCCAGCCTTGTCGTAGGGCCGCGTGGCAGCAGCCCGGATCGCTGCGGAAGGCGTTCCCGGCATTCACCGCATCTCGGCGGGGAGCTACGATCGCAGCAGCAAACGGAACATGTCGACCAACAGCACCCCACCGTCGCTCGGTGACAGCCGACCCATCTATGTAGAGCGGGTGAACGCGGTCATCGACTACATCGAGGCCCACTTGGCCGACGATCTGTCGCTGGCAACGCTGGCCGAGGTCGCCCACTTCTCGCCGTACCACTTCCACCGGGTCTTCAGCACGATGGTTGGTGAAACCCTGAGTCGGTTCATCACCCGGCTGCGCGTCGAGCGAGCCGCAACGTTGCTGGTTCAGCACCCCGACCGGGCGATCACCGACATCGCCGTCGATTGCGGCTTTGTGAACCCCTCCTCATTTGCCGCGGTCGTTCAAGGAGTCGTTCGGGATGAGTGCATCCGAGTGGCGAACAAGCGGCTTCGTCGGCTTCGAGCGGGAGCCGGGGGAAACCATCCGCGACGTTGTCGGGAATCTGGGGTTCATCAACGAGGAGTACGGCATCATTGATGCACGAATCTCACCAACTGGCGGGAACCCGGCATGGGGCGTTCGCGCCGGCACCCTCGGGTCGGTGACGGTAGCGGTCGAGGAGATCCCCGCGCTGAACGTCGCCTACGTGCGACATACCGGTCGCTACCAGGGACTCGCCGAGGTCTTCGGCGATCTCTTCACCCGCCTCATGGCCTGGGCACAGCCACGGGGCCTCATCGGACCCGAGAGCCAGATCCTCTCGGTATACCACGACAACCCGAGCATCACCGAAGACGACCGGCTGCGCGTTAGCGCATGTATCACCGTGCCGCCAGGCACCGAGACGTCAGGCGACGTCGGCCAGATGATCGTTGAGGGGGGCCGTTTCGCCGTCGGACACTTCACCTTGGGCGACCAGGACTACGGGGAAGCCTGGTACTCCCTTGCGGGAGGGTGGCTCCCTTCAAGCGGGTACGAACCCGACGATCGGCACCCCTACGAGCGATACCCGTTCGAAGAGGCCGACGTCGACCCGGAAAAGAGGCGGGTCGACATCTGCCTGCCGGTGCGGCCGCTCAGACGCTACTGAGCATTCTCGAAGACGGATCCCCAATCGAATGTCGCCGAGTCCTCATACCACTCGGGCCATGAGGCACACCACGCCGGCGTGTGCACGTCGCGGATTCGATCGACGGCCGGGTGGTATGGCTTGATATCGAGGATCGGCGTGCCGTCCTCCGCATCGATGTACGGGACGCGCACGACGCCGTCCGCCATGTCGATCGAGATCACGGGCACTGCCGTGAGGGCGATCGGGTTTGGTCGTGCAGGGGATCGGGTAGCGAAGATGCCAATCGCTGCGGGTGCGCCGCGATACGGCCGCTCGGCGATGGTCATCTCTCGGAACATGGGGTCGTCGAGGAGATGACACCACCAGAGAACGTTCAGGTGGCTGAACCCGTCGAGTTCCGTCAGCGCCTGCCGGTACGGCTCGGCGATGACAAGAGCGAAGCCGTCCTTGTCTACCTGGACGTGGCCGATCGATTCAACGGTGAAGTGATCGTCTGACATGGTGACCTCCTTGATCTGTGCCTACCACCGAACGTAGGACCGGTTGGGCAGACGCGCTACACCCATCTTGCGATCCGTTGTTCGTCGCTTGCGGAGACGCAGGAATGGTGATCTTCGTTCGCTCTCCTGGTGAAACGGCAATCAGGACGACTGAACCCAGGAGCGGAACGCTGATCGCTTACCCACCAGCATCTCGGCCACCTACATCTTCGACACCACGGCTAGGACCATTGCATTGCCATCGAGAGCGAAAACGCTTGACACGATTGTCGGGACGCCGACCAATGAACTGGACCCGACCCATGTGTGGGTCGGGTCCAGTTGTCGGCCAATTCCGGCTAGGGAAGTTCGTTGACCCGGTCGGTGCTCGGAGGAGCAACCGGGCTGAACGCGGCCAGGTAGTTGCTAAGCGCCTCGAGATCATTACCACCGTCGAGTCTCAACGCTGGGTTGATCTCAGCGAATGTGGTGAAGTTGTCCCCGCCGTCCGCGAGGAAACTGTTGGCCGTCACGACATACGTTGATGTCGGATCAATCGCATTTCCGTTGAGCTTCACGTTCGTCACAGAAATGCCGGTGCAGACACCGGCCGCAACGGTCGTCGACAGGTCGTAGGTGAGTCCCTCCGACACGCCAAGGTGCAGGATCGGCCTACTGGCGAAGTCAGGCTGACACTGCTCCTCGAGTACCGAGATGATCTGAGCGCCGCTCATCGGGAATGTGAGCACGGTGTTGCCAAACGGCTGGAACGTAAACGCCTCACCGAAGGTGACAACGCCGTCGCCTTCATCGCCCGACTGCGCGTACGTAAGGTCGGAACGCACACCACCAGGGTTCATGAATGCAATCTCGGCACCGTTTGCCGACGTTGCCCACGCCTGGGCGTCGGCAACCAGGTTGCCGGCCGCCGACTCGACACCACGATCCGTTCCCGGTGGCGTGCCGCCGCGCGTGATGTCCGCAGAGATCGTTCCGAGGGGGATGTTGGCCCCTTCGTCGAAGAGCGGCTGCCACTTGTCGATCACGGCCGTGATCGCGGGATCGGGAGTCAACTCTGCCTGCTCGACGACATGGTTGGTCGCCACGCTGAGATCGCGCCGAACATCGTCCGTGCGTTTGTCGATGACGAGGTCGAACTCCGAAACCACCTTGCCGTACGAGTACACGCTGGTGACGATGCGGTCATTGCCTGCCGCGTCGGGAAGCACACAGTTGTACGGCAGGTGCGTGTGGCCGGTGATCAGCACGTCGATCGCTGGATCGAGAGCGTCATTGATCGCGAGGATCGGTCCGGAAATGTTCACGCAGGCATCAACGACGCCCGGAGGAGGATTCTGGGATCCGCCCTCGTGCAACAACACGACAATCGCCTCGACACCTTGAGCCTGAAGCTCCGGGACGAGAGCGTTTGCCGTCTCGGCCTCGTCGAGGAAGTCCCATCCCTCGATTCCGGCGGCGGCAACAAGCGTGTCGGTTGCCTCGAGCGTCATGCCAATGAAGGCGATCTTCACACTCTCGAACTTCTTGATCCAGTACGGCGGCAGTGGCGTCTCACCGGTGTCTTCGCTCACGGTGTTGGCCGCGAGCCACTGGAAATCGGCACCCGCGTACGGGTCACCCGGGAAATAGCAGCCATCGACGGGATGACATCCACCGTCCTGCATGCGGAGCAATTCGGTGACACCCTCGTCGAACTCGTGGTTTCCAACGCCGGACACGTCGAGGCCCATCGCGTTCAGCGACTCGACCGACGGCTCGTCGTGGAAGAGTCCTGAGAAGGCAGGTGATCCACCAATGAGGTCACCAGCGGCAACGGTCAGGCTCCACTTGTTGCCGTTGCGCAACTCGGCAAGTTTGGCCGAGAGATACTCTCCGCCGCCAGCCGCCACTCCGGCTACAGTCCCCGAATCTTCCGACTTGACATGTCCGTGGTAGTCGTTGAACGCGAGCAGTTGAATTTGGACGAGTTGTCCGGGCGGATCCTTCTTCTTGGCGGACGCGGCATCACCCAGAATGGCGAGCGACGTCATGGCAATCACGAAGGCGGCCACGAGAACGAGCAGGCGACGGCGCCTCTCGCGTCGTGAGCTGCCCGGCGCGGTGTACTCAACGGGTGTAGACATGGAGTTCCCCCTCCCTGAAGGGCCCGGTCTGGAATGTTCCGGGCGGTGATCCCGTTTCTAGCACGATTGCGCGCAGCATGACGCGGAAATCTGCGTATTTCGTTCGCGCTCCGTTCGACGAACTCACCGTTCATCGCAGTAATCCATGCGCTCCCATGGCCCGTGTCAACCGGCCTCGGTGGGCATCTAGCTCGTCTCAGGCGGCAATCACCAAACGATGACTCCGAGAACCGGGGTATTGCGCTCAAGCCTGTGGTTGCGTATCCGGCATCCTCAGCCGCCTCCGCACCAGGCCCCACACGCCGGCGCGCCGAGCAGCCTCCGCACGACAATCCACCTTGCTGCTTTCTGGTCCTTGGTCCTCGTCTATTCCTGCGTGTTCGCGCTCAGACTCGTTTCGTTGCCCTTGCCGTTGCCAACCGAATTCTGCATCGCCTCGACAAATCGGCGGGCGAGTTCGCGGTTGATGTCATCAGGGACCGGCTGCGCTCCGGATGGGAGGTTGTCGTGTTCCCGCACAATTCGCTCGAGCGAGAGCGCTTGCATGGCGAACCCGAGATCCATCGATTCGATGCTGTTGCCCTTCGGCTGGGGTCCCGCGAGGTTCATCATCCGGCCTCGCGCAATCACGTCCAAGGTTCGACCGTCGTTGAGGACGTGTCGTTCGATGGTGTGGCCGAGTGGTGTCCTTTCCACCGTGAGGGCATCGATGGCTCCGAGGTCGATCTCCCAGTCGAAGTGCCCGGCATTGGCGAGCAGCACGCCGTCACGCATGCGGGTGATCGCCGATTCGCCAACAACGTTCTGGAACCCTGTCGCCGTGATCACGACATCCACACCGCCGATCATCTCCTCGACCGAACCTACTCGGAACCCATCAACCGCTGCCTCCAGGGCCTTGATCTCATCGACCTCAGCTACACAAACGTGGGCACCATTTGCCCGGGCGTAGTGGGCGATGCCACGTCCGCACCATCCGTAGCCGACCACGAGCATCGATCTCGACTGCGGCATCAGATTCGTCAGCCGGCAGAACGATTCGTACACCGACTGCCCGACAGCGTGTTTGTTCTCAACGATGGCTTTGAGGGGCGAGTCGTTGATCACGATCACCGGAACGCTGACAACCTCGGCGAGCTCCGTGGTGAGGCGCATGTGCCCCGACGTTGTCTCCTCCGTTGCACCAAGGACCGGGACGTCGAGGTCGATCGCCAACTTGACAAGGTCCGCACCGTTGTCCAACAGCATGTCCGGCCTGGATTCGACCACGGACTGGACGGTTGCGAGATGCTCCTCGCGGGAGTCCGAACCGCTGCCTCGGGCATCGATCCCCTTCTCTCGCAGCAATGCGACCATGTCGTCCCGGGTTGTTCCGTAGTTGCCGGCTGCCACCACGTCTGCACCGCCCCGGGCCAGCGCAAGAACGAGCACCGCCGTCTTGACCTCCAGATGAAGAGACACACCAATACGAATCCCACGAAACGGTTGCGTGTCCGCGAACTCGCTCGCGATCTCCTTCATCAGCGGCATGTGCGATTCCGTCCACTGAAGGTTCTGCGCCGCGTCGAATGTGTCCATCATCGCCCTCCGTTCCGGAGCAGTCCCCAGATCGCTGGACGCTAGCCGCCCGACGTCAAGCGGGGCCGGGACTCACGCCGGATGTCACAGATACTCCTTGGCGAAGTCTGCGCACGCCTTGCCGACGATCTCCAGATGATCGGGATTGTCGTACAGCGACATGTGCGAAGCGTTGCCACCTACCTGCACGAGTTTCTTACGCGGACACGGGATCGTGTTGAAAGCCGGAACTTCGAATTCGGTCATGGTGATGTCGTCGTACCAAGAGGTCACCATCAGCGTCGGCTGATAGAGGATTCGTTTCATGTACGGCGTCACGTCGTACGCGAGGACGTATTCACAACTCTGGACGGTCGTCCAGTGCTCATGATTGGGGGCCGTGGTCTCCTTGAACTTCTTGAATATCGGCCAGGTCTCGGGGGCCGGGAAGGTTGACGGCGCATCGTGGGGGTGGGCGGAATGCAGAATCGTCCCGTGTTCTCCCGTCTTGAATCGTTGACACGGTCTTCCTGAATCACATCCCAGAGTTCACGCAATCCCACATTGGAATTCGCCCTCAGGGTGTTGTACCAACCATCGAGCATGGGCACGACACTGAGAATGACCTTGACCCTCGGGTCAAGTGCCGCGACTGGGAAGACATGACCACCTGCGTAGCTGATCCCCCACACGCCAATTCGGTTGGAGTCCACATCATCACGCAGGCCGGCATACGTAATCGCATTGATGATGTCGTAGATCTGTTCCCACGGGTCGAGGTGCTGGCGCGGTTCTCCTTCGCTGTCACCGAGATTTCGATAATCGAAGGTCAGCGCTGCAATACCTGCATCCACGAAGAACTGGGCATACTCGGGCTGTATCAACTCTTTGACGTAGCACCAACCTCCCGCCATTACGACGGTCGGATAGGGAGGTTCGATTCCTTCCGGCAGATAGAGGTGGCCTCTGAGCTTCAGTCCATCACTCTCAAACTCAACATCCTCGCGTGTCACTTGCGACCTCATTCCTCTTGGCTGAAGCCGTCCCAGTAGACCTCCGCTGGTCATCCACTGGACGGTCATGTGTTCTTTCAGGGTCCTTCTAGAGCGCTCTCCGTGGTGAGCACACCTCCCATCCGTGAAACAGCCTCAGCGTAGTCCCGGCAGCTGGACGGTCGGTCGGCGGTAGCGCAGCGCCGTTGGTGTCAGCCACTGACCTCGATTCCCGAACCAGTCACCGAAGCGACAACAGCGACTCCGACGACACAGCGTTCCTTCCGGTTGTCGCGGTGGTTGCTCCTAGGTGGGGTCGGTCAACGGCTCGAGGACTACGACGGCGGTCTCTGTCGGCCGAAGAGCCGCGTACGCGTCGAGGTCCTTGTCGATCTCGCCCCAACGGGCCCACAACCGCGCCCGCTCTTCACCACCGGCCGCCCGGCCGACAACCGGGTAGTCGGCTCCTTTGATCTCAACGTGGGCTTCAGGATGCGCCTGCAGATTGAGCCACCATGCCGGCTCACCCGGCGACCATCCGTTCATCGCCATCGTCACCAGGTTCGGGCCGTCTTCGAAGTAGCCAAGAATGACGCTGCGCTCCTCGCCGGATCGACGCCCGAGCGTGGTGAGACGCAACGTGCCCCAACGGCCCGGCTTCGGCCGCCACAATCCGATCTTGCCCCGGGTGATGCGATACAGGCCGCGGTGGGTGTGCCACGCGAGGCGCACGAACCACCGCGGAGGAACTCGGGCCTTCTTTGCGGACTCGGTCGCCATGATTCCGTCTCTCCCGGTGTGGACACGACCGATACTACCCAACGATTTCGGCGCCCTCAGATGCCGGGGTCCACTCCCGTCATTTCGATTGAGAGATCCCAGAGCCGCTTGGCCTTTGCCTCGTCCTTGCTCTCTTCACTCGAGTCAACCTGTCTCGCCGGGCCTGCCATCTCCATGCGACCATTCGGGCCGAAGTACTCGCCCCCTTCGACTCCTGGTGCCGTTGCGCCGAGTTCGGTTGGCCACGCACCCTGTTCGGCGGTGTTGAAGAGCGGCCTCATAACGGGCATCATGGCCCGAGTCATCACTCCGGTGAAACCCGCCGCGTATCGACCCAGTTCTGTGTCCGAGACACCCGGGTGGACAGCAACGGCGATCGTGGACGAGTCCTTCGCCCGGAGCCGCCGGTCGAGTTCGTAGGTGAAGAGCAGGTTCGCCAGCTTGCTTGCGTAGTAGCGCTTCCTCGGGTGGTACTCCTGGTCGGCGTTGATGTCGTCCCAGAAGAGGTCGCCGTCTCCTTGGCGATGGCCTCCGCTCGACACCGTCACGATGCGGCTGTTGGGGGTGCCTTCGAGGGTCGGGAGCAGGAGCCCGGTGAGGGCGAAATGCCCGAGGTGATTGATGCCGAACTGGGACTCGAAGCCGTCCTTGGTAATGGTCTTCGGATTCCACATGACGCCGGCATTGTTTACGAGCACGTCAAGCCTCTGCTCCCGTGCAACCACCTCGGCGGCGGCCCGCACGGAGGCGAGATCCGAGAGGTCGATCTGCACGAGCGTGACGTCCGCTCCCGGGAAGGCATCGGTGATCCTGGAGAGGGCATCCTCACCCTTCTCTGAATTCCGGCAGCCGAGGAGGACGCGGCCACCTTTACCGGCGAATACCTTGGCGGCTTCGAACCCGATGCCGGTGTTGGCACCGGTGACGAAGAACGTCTTGCCCGACTGGTCGGGAACGTCCGCTGATGTGAATCCGGTGATCTGGCTAGGCATTGTCATTCCATTTCTTGAGGGACTCGTCTGTCGGTGATCGCACTCGTCCTGTCGACGGCCTGATCTAGGGGCGGGTGACGGCCCGCCAGGTGGCGACGACGAGGGTGTCGAGCTCCTCTTCCTTTAATTTGATGCCGGCCGCGATGAGGCGAACGGCTACCCCGAGGGAGAGGGCGTAGATGACCTGGTTCGGCAGATCCACGATGAGGGAGGCAAAGCCTTCCGACTGGCGGCCTCCCAAGGGGGTCACCGGCCGCGAGCGAGACGGGCGTGCGCCTCCTCGTAGTACGGCGATTCCTCGAGTTGGCTCAGGAACCGTGCGCGTTCAGGCTCCTCCGACAGGAAGTCATACGCCGTCTTGAGCATGTGGCCCCACTGGTCGAATGGGCTCGCCGCAGTATCAAGCTCCGCCAGAACCGCGACCCCTAGACCCTGCCTTGATCTCGAGGTACGTCGCGTACACGAGTTCGTCCTTGGACTCGTAGTGGACGTAGGCGGTGCCCGTCGCCACTCCCGCTTCCTTGGCTACAGCCCCCATGGACGCGCCGTGGAAACCCCGCTCCGCGACGAGGTCGCGAAGCGCTCGGCGGATGGCTGCAGGACGATCCATAGTCGGAGCTCACCCGTTCCCCCGTGTACTCTCGAAGTCAAGGGCGACTCCGGTTTCGCGCTCGGAGACCATCCACAGCGTCTCAATCCTCGAGTCGGTGCCTGGTCGGAGGATCGGCTTGCGGACCGGTGCGCCGTTGTTGCCCCAGCGTGGTCCGTAGAACTCTCCGCCCCTGGCGTTCGGATCGGTTGCGGCCCTCACCTGAGACAGTGCCCCGTCTGCCGCCGACATGCCGGTGTGCTCTGCCATCCACTCCCAGAAGGGTCCGAGGCTCCTCCGCCCCCCTGATCGACGGTATGGACCTGGAGGTTCGTGTGGGACAGGCCTGGATGAGCAACGAGGCTCTGTGCCTTCAATCCCCGCTGATTCGAATTCGCTTCTGGAGGCCGATGGCGAAGTGAAGTTGGCGAGCTTCGCCCGTCCGTAGGCGCCCCACGCCGAGTAGTTGTCGTCCATGTTGATGTTGTCGGGATCCACCGCATGCCGGTGTGGTGAGCCGTGCTCGTAACGGTCACCACTCGAGCGGAGTCGGCGGCGAGCAGGGAAGGAAGAAGCCCGGCCGTGAATGTCCAGTGGCCGAAGTGATTGACTCCGAACTGCATCTCGAAGCCGTCTTCCGTGCGTCGCTCCGGCATGGCCATCAGTCCGGCATTGTTGATGAGAATGTCGATGGTCGGGTATGCCTCGGCGATAGTCGCAGCTGCAGCCTTCGTCGATTCCTGGGATCCGAGGTCGAGTTCGACGATCTCGAGAGAAGCGTCCGGGTAGATGGCCTTGATCTCGTCGAAGGCCACCTGTGCCTTCTCCTGATTGCGGGCTGCCATGACGACGTGTGCGCCGGCGCCGGCCAGTGCCTTGGCGGACTCGAGACCGAGACCTCCGTTGGCGCCGGTGACGACGGCGGTCTTGCCGGTCAGGTCTGGGATGTCGGTCGTGGTCCATGCCATGGTGGATGACTCCTTGTGAGTGAACGTTCGCTCATTATGAATGAATGTTCAGTCTTTGTCAATACCAACGACCACCGAGGCGTAGCGAAGCTACGAGTGTGCGTTCCTCACTGTCGTGGGTTCACCGGCGGGGGTGTAGTAGCGGCGTCTTGCCCACAGGGCGACGTAGACCAGTCCGACGAGGGCGGGGACCTCGATCAACGGCCCCACCACGGCTGCGAGGGCCTCGGGCGAGGCGATGCCGAATACCCCTATGGCAACGGCGATCGCAAGCTCGAAGTTGTTGCCCGCCGCGGTGAACGCGACAGCCGTGTTCGTGCCGTAGCTGAAGCGCATGCGGTAGCCAACGAGGAACGACACACCCCACATGATTCCGAAGTAGGCGAGGAGCGGGATGGCGATGCGCACCACGTCGAAGGGCAGGGCCGAGATCTTGTCGCCCTGGAGGGCGAACATCACAACGATGGTGAATAGGAGGCCGTACAGCGCGATCGGAGAGATCTTCGGGATGAACTTCGTCTCGTACCACACCACCCCCCTGGTCCGGACTCCCCACAGTCTCGTGAGGTAGCCGGCGAGAAGCGGGACACCCAGGAAGATGAGAACGGTCTTGGCGATCTCCCACATCGACACCCCGAGGACGGTGCCGTCACTGAGCCCGAGCAGTTCGGGAAGCGCCTGGAGGTAGAACCAGCCAAGGACGGCGTACGCCACAACCTGGAACAAGGAGTTGAGGGCGACGAGCACGGCGGCTACCTCGCCGTTTCCACAGGCAAGGTCGTTCCAGATGAGAACCATCGCAATACACCGGGCGAGGCCGATGATGATCAGGCCGGTGCGGTAGCCGGGGAGGTCCGACAGGAAGACCCACGCCAGAATGAACATGACAAGCGGCCCGACAACCCAATTCAAGATCAGGGAGGTAGCGAGCATCCTGCGATCCGCCGCAACGTCGCCAAGCTTCGAGTAGTTCACCTTCGCCAGAACCGGGTACATCATGGCGAACAGGCCGACAGCGATCGGCAAGGAGACGGTATCGATCTTGGCGCTGTCGAGGACATCGTTCAGTCCCGGAAAACCTCTCCCGAGGAGCAGGCCAAGGCCTATCGCTGCCAGGATCCAGAGTGGGAGAAACCGGTCGAGCGTCGAGAGTTGCGCAGCAACGTTGCCCTCGGATGGTGCACCTGGCGTCGTCACCGCAGCAAACCTTTCCCATCGAAATAGACACGGCATCTCATCAGCATCCGTCTTCCGGACCTGGAGAGGTGGCGATTTCGAGTGTCGAAAGAGAGGCAAGCACGAGGTTGTCCACTCTTTGGTCTATCGAATGGTCGATACATCATCTGCGTCGCTCTGTTGCCTCGTCGCTTGCATCGACCCCAGGATTAGCTGGTGGCGTCGACCGGATTCCGCACGATACCGTCCTACGACGCCGTGTCTTGGTCGACACCAGAGTCCGCACCCGTGCCATCGCTCGGCGTATGTAGCTGGGCCTTCGCCCTGACGAGCGCTACGTGCTGCGGATTACAGTTGGGCGCAGCCTGAACTGGAGGAAGCTTGACGGAAGAGATCTACGACCGGGAACTCGCGCGGGTTATCGACCACACGCTGCTCCGGACGGACGCGAAGAAGGAAGACTTCGACCGCGTGTGCGAAGAGGCGAAGCGGTACCACTTCAGGTCGGTATGCGTCTTCTCAGGCGACGTGGAATACGTAGCACGCAAGCTCGAGGGGTCAGACGTGATCCCCATCGCCGTCGTGGGTTTCCCGCACGGCCAGATGACACCCGTCGCCAAAGCGTTTGAAGCTCATGATGCCATCGTGAATCGCGGTGCTCAGGAGATCGACATGGTGATCCACGTGAGCGCGATCAAGAGCAAGCACTACATCCTCGCGTTCGAGGACATCCAACAGGTGGTCAAGGCCTGCGGAGACAAACCCGTCAAGGTCATCATCGAGACGGCGCTCCTCACCGACACTGAGAAGGTCGCCGCCTGCACCCTTGCGAAGACCGCAGGCGCGCGCTTCATCAAGACGTCCACCGGCAAGGAAGAAGGCGGAGCGACGGTCGAGGACGTGCTGCTCATGCGCGAGGTCGTCGGCGACGAGGTCCTCATCAAGGCCAGCGGTGGCGTCAACTCCAGGGAGTTTGCCTACGAACTCATCGAGGCCGGCGCCGACCGCATCGGCACGAGCAACTCGGTCGCAATCGTCACGGGCGGAACAGCCGAAGGCGGATACTGACTGCTTCCGGCTTGGCCCGCGATCCTTGAGACTCCAGGCTTCCTCAGCGGGGTGGCTGGCCGTCGAACTGTGAACCGGCCATGATCGAGAAGGTCGCACCGAACGGGTCGGCCACGACCGCCATGCGCCCCATCGAGAAGTCTGTGGGTTCGCTCAGCACCACCTCCGCCGTGTCTCCTGGATGCGCTCGGCTACGGCATCGCAGTCGTCGACGCAGAAGTAGGTCATCCAGTGCGGCGGCGTACCGTCGGGGAGGATCGCCGTCAGGTCATAGGTCCCGCCGTTCATCCGACCGGCGTTCGTGAACATCCAGTACTCGGCTCCCCCCATCCATCTCCATGGCGGAGCCCTCCCAACCGAGGAGCTCGCTGTAGAAGGACCTTGCCGCTTCAACATCCGTCGTCGCCAGTTCGTTCCATGTCACGGCACCCGGCACATTGAACACCTCGGCGCCGTCGTGAGTTCCAGACTGCCAGAAGCCAATGGCGGCCCCGGTCGGATCGAGGAGGGAGGTCATCTTGCCGCTGTCCATGATCTGCATCGGCTCCATCAGCGGAGTCGCACCGAGTTCAACGGCCCGGGCGTGAATGGCGTCGACATCGTCGACGATGACGTAGCAGGACCACGCCGGCGGCTTCCCGGCGTCGACTTGATCGGGGCTGAGGGGGCCCATTCCTGCGACGAGCTTCCCATCGGAAGAGAACATGGTGTACGGCATCGATTCCCCGGCGCCCCCGGGGCGCGCGTCCCAGTCGAACACCGACGTGTAGAACGCTTCGCCGGCCTCCATATCCGGAACAGCGACGTCGGTCCATCCATGGATCCCGTGTGCCAGGCCCATCTCTGCCTCCTCGTGTCGGGTCTATGGGTCGACGCTACGCGACTGACTGAAGGTGTGGGCCGGAATTCTCCAGATCGCAACCGGAGTCCACCGTCGAGGCCCCACGTAGCCGCTTCGATCCTCTCGATGTCATCTACGGACCGGGCGCAACACGTGCGAACGGAGCCTGACCTCAGGTCGGGGGCTTGGAGTCGGTCTCCCCAGTTCCTGGCGGCGCGCTCTCTGTGCGGCTCTACGAGGTGATGTCTCGGCGGGCGAACACGGCGAACGCAATGACGAGCGCCGCCAGAACGAACCCGGTCGCGAGGAGCACGGCTGTCCCGTACGCCATCACCGCGGTTCCACCTGCGGCTACGGCGTTGAGCACCGTGCCGGGGAGGTAGGTCGTTGCACTCTCCGCAAGCAACCCGAGGAGACCCTCGAAGACCATCATGTAGCCGATCCCACCGGCGATCGCGACGATGGCTGAGCGACTTATCACCGCAACGGTGAACCCGATAACTCCCCAGCCGAGAACCGAGAGCGTGAAGTTCAGCCATGCGCTGAGCACGGTCCCGAATACCCCTACCGACCATGCCGCGGTTGAGACGCCGGCCGGGCCTGCAAGGAGATACGCCATGGCAACCGCGATCGCTGTTGCGACAATCGTTGCGACGATGGTGAATCCACTGAGGGCCACGAGTTTGCCGAAGAGCAGGCGCCACCGGCGCGGTTCGGCCGCCACCATGAGGCGCACCCAGCCAGTCGAGTAGTCCGAGGCGACGGCTGCGGCCCACAGCGAGAGCGCCACGATTCCGATGAGGTTGCCCGCCATTGAGAGCGCTGCGACGATTCCCTGGGCCGATTCGAGGTCGACCGCGATCCCTGCCCCGGGACCCGCGTCACTACCGGCAAGGAACGTCACAACGGCGGCCATAAGGCTGAAGAACACGACAAGGGCGAGACCGACGCCGGTGAACGACTTTCGTGTGAGCCGCTTCGCTTCGGATCGGATTGAACCGAGGAGGGTCCGCTTCCCAACTCCTTCGCTCGGAACGATCGTTCGTCGGTTCTACGGCTTCCAGTGCCGTCTGGTCAAGGTTGTGGATGAGGGTTGTCATTTCAATCCCTTCTTGTTCGTCAATTCCTGGTGGTACGGGTTCGGTTCGGGTTGCCACTACGCCGCTACCTGGTTGAGTGGCGCATCCTGAGACCCGGCGGTCATACGGAGGAACACGTCCTCGAGGGTCTCCGAGCGAGGCACGAGGCGTCGAAGCACGATTCCGAGGTCGATCGCCGCGCGATTGAGATCTGCTGCCCTGTCCGGGTCGACCAACACGCGGAGGCCCCCGTTCTCCGGCTCCACCTCGAGACCCATCGAGCGGTAGCGCTCGGCCAACGATTCCCGGTCGGAATCGTCTTCGGTCTCGACGTCGACGAACCGCTGTTCGTGTGCCAGGAGTTCGTGGAGTGGGCCGGAGAAGAGGAGTTTCCCGAACCGGATCACGATGAGGTAGTCGGCGGCGGCTTCTATTTCGCTCAGGAGATGGCTGGACACGACGACCGTCCGCCCGTCGTCCGCGAGTTGCCGGATCAGGCCTCGAACCTCAACGATGCCCGCCGGGTCGAGCCCGTTGGTCGGCTCATCGAGGAGCAGCAATTCGGGATCGGACAGCAAGGCGATCGCAATACCGAGGCGCTGCTTCATTCCGAGGGAATAGTCGGCGACTGCGTCGTCCGCACGGTCGTCGAGGCCGACAATCGCAAGGACCTCGTCGACCCGCGACATCCGGACACCGCGCAAGAGCGCCATCGACTCGACGTTCGCCCGGGCGGAGATGTTCAGCACCAGCGCCGGGTTCTCGACGAGGGAGCCGACGCGGTCGGCGTACGCGTTGGGGTCGGCGATCGACGCTCCCAGAACCGAGCCTTCGCCCTCATCGGGTTCGATGAGTCCGAGCAGCATTCTGATCGTTGTCGACTTGCCGGATCCATTGGGGCCGACGAAGCCGATCACCCCGCCTGCGGGAATCTCGAGATCGAGATCGTTGACGGCGACGAGATCGCCGAATCGGCGGGTGAGGCCGTGGGCGCTGATGGCCATCCCATTGGTTTCTGTCTGCATGATGTCTCCTGTTCTCCAAGTGGGCTGTTGTGTCAGCGCCACTGTTGTGATACGGTTTGTCTCATACAGTATTGAGACACGATGTCTTGTATGTCAAGGGCTGGGGCATGAGAAGTGGCTAAGAACAACGAACGCTCCGATCCCCGGATCGAACGCACCAGGAAACGAGTCCTGAAAGCGGCCCACCAACTACTGCACCGGGGAGGACCTACAGCGATCACCTACTCCGCCCTGGCCGAACGCTCGGGAGTCGGTCGGGCCACCATCTACCGACACTGGCCGGTGCTCGACGCCTTGTGGTCCGAGGTCGTAGCGGAGGGTGGGAAGAAGATGAAGCTGGAGCTGACCGGCGACCTCCGAACCGACTTGAATCACACGCTCCAGGCGATGGCCGCCCGCCTCGCGTCTGCAGATCGACGGGCAAGCATGATCACGATGATGCAGCGGGCACAGTGGGACAAAGCAACGCAGCGATTCGTACAGCATGGCACAGCAACGCTCACCGGTCCGTCAGGCGCTGTCGAGGGCGGTCTCAGACGGGACGCTGCCCGCCTCCCTCGATATCAATGTCGCAACGGCACTCCTCAGCGGACCGCTGATCCACCAAGTCTTCCTCGCCGGCGGAACCATCGACCAAGCGTTCATCGACACCGTGGTCGATGGGTTCGTCAGCTCACACCCCGTCTCGGAACCGGGCTAGGCGGTTCCCTATCGTCGTTCTGCCTCTGAGGCGGCGGACCGGCCAGACTGAAGAAGTGAACGTCCCGGCCCGAGCCACAAGGAGGAGCGGATGAAGGTAGCCATCACTGCCGCAAGCGGTCAGTTGGGAACCCAGGCCGTCAAGGCGGTGCTTGCTCTGATCCCGAGCCAGGACATCGTCGGGTTGGCTCGGACGCCCGACAAGGCGAAGCATCTGGGTATCGAGATTCGTCCCGGTGACTACAACGAAAGGGACGTTCTGGAGGAGTCGCTGCAATCCGTGGATGCGGTTCTGTTGGTGTCGGGAATGGACGCTCCGGAACGGCGCATCCAGCAGCACCGCAACGTGATCGAGGCTGCACGGAGCGCCGGGGTGAAGAAGGTCGTCTACACCAGCGTCCAAGGGGCGGAAGAAGCCACGGCGTTCTCTCCGATTGTCCAGAGCAATCGACAGACCGAAGAGGACGTGCGTCGCAGCGGGTTGGCCTGGGTGATCGGGCGCAACGGAATCTACATCGAGCCCGATGTCGAGTACCTCGAGAGCCTACAAGAAGGCCGGCGGCATCACCAACTGCGCCGGCGACGGTCGATGTGGCTACACCACACGGCCGGAGCTGGCCTACGCCTATGCACGGCTGCTCACCGAAGAGAAGCACAACGGCAACACCTACAACCTGCACGGAGAGGCCATCACTCAATACGAGCTTGCCGACTACCTCAACAGCGCATTCGGCACCGACCTGGCCTACACCCCGATGACCGTCGAGGAATACCGCGAGAATCGAGTCGCCGAGCTGGGTGAATTCTTGGGCACGGTCATCACCGGCATCTATCAGGGCATTCGAGACGGACAAGCCGACAACCCCAGCGACTATCTCGAGGCCGCAGGCAGAGAGCACGTGAGCTGGCCGTCGTATTTCGGCGCACTGACCTGACCTCTAGATCAGCGGGACGTTCTCATTCGGGTTCTGGTGCTCAATAGGCGTCTTCCTCTAGTCGGGGCATTCCTGCGGCATACGGTTGCAGGGAGGTATCTCGCCGAGGAGGGATCTGATGACCGAAGCCACGCCGAGAACCGCCATTCGAGATAGGCCCGGTGAGGAGCCCTTGCCGGGAGTGGAGGTTGGTATCTGCGCCACCACGAACTACCCGGTTCGAGAGCTGCGCCAGTTCCTGTGGTGGGGGCGGTTGGCGCGAGTGGATAGCTTCGTGATCCCTGATCATTGGCAAGACTTCACCCCACGGATGCTTTGGGAGCCATCGGTGACGTGGCGAGCCAGCCATACAAACGGTCCGCATGACCTTCGCGAAGCGTTCACTGTGCTGGGGGCGCTGGCTCAATCTGCGGGACGGGTGCGCATAGGGGTGGCGGTGACCGAGATGCTGCGTCGACATCCAGTGATGGTCGCCCAAGCGGCGCTCACACTGTCGGAGATGACCAAGCGACCCCCAATCCTCGGGGTGGGTGCGGGTGAGCGCCTGAACACAGAACCGTACGGTGTGGCCGTGCCGAAGCCGGTTGGGCGGTTCGAAGAGGCACTCCAGGTGATTCGCCTCTGCCTGCAATCGTCTGGGAAGGTCGACTTTGATGGCAAACACTTCCAACTCAACGGAGCGGTCATGGATCTTGCTCCATCCAACTCCCGAACGCCCGAGATATGGATCGCCGCGCACGGACCTCGGATGCTGGCACTCGCAGGACGCTACGGCGACGGCTGGATCCCAGTCCAACCGCCGCACGGTCCCGCCGACTATGAACTCGGCTGGAGAACCGTCCGGCACGCCGCCGAGGCAGCGAACCGTCGCGTCGAGTCGATCACACCCTCCCTCTTCGCATCCGTGATCCTGGCACCAACCACAGCGAAGGCCGAGACGCTACTCCGATCCACGCTCGTGAGGTATTGGGCGCTCATGGGCACCTCCGCACAGCAGTGGGCCGAACTCGGTTCCGACCATCCGCTCGGCCCCGACTTCGGCGGCTACGGCCAAGTCCTTCCCGAAACCCTTGATAGACGCGAACTCGATGCAGCCATCGCTCGGGTGCCACCCGAAGTCGCACGCTCACGATGCGTGAGTGGAACTCCCCGCCAGGTGGAGGCAACAATCAGGGACTACGCCGACGCGGGTCTCCGCCACATCGTGCTGGCACCCATATCGGCACTCGTCAGACGTCGGCACCAAACCTATGCCCTCTGGGCTCTGCCTCGCCTCGTACGCGCCCTCCGCTGACCCTCCTCCACTGCCACCAAACACCGGTCCGCCTAGACGACAACCGTGGCGCCTTCGTGACGTTGGTGGTTGGGTACCGAACGACCATCACGAGCGAGTCGAGCTGTTGTCCAGCGGCAAACAGCCAACAGCACCGGTCGCTACTCCTCCCCACTTCCGGCGTCGAAAGTCGCTCGGTTCCGACATGGCAGAGGGCCGTCGGAATGAGCGGATCTTGGTCGCCTACGCGAGGTGGCCGTACTCCTTGAGGACCGTCTTGAGGTGATCCATCACATCGGGCGGAAGCTCTGAGATCACTGGCTCGCGGCAGTAGCCAGCATTGACCCCGCTCAGCCCCAGACCTGCCTTGATGATCTGCAACCATGGCGTCGTCCGGTGGCTCACCCACCCGCCACTGCTACGCCGGCCGCTTACAGCGCAGTCTCCTAGAGCGTTGACGTCACCTTCGACAAGCCGCGGGGCGAGTCGGGGTCCAGGCCTCGGGCGACTGCGAGGTGGTAGCTGAAGAGCTGCGTAGCGACCGCTGCAACAAGGGGAGTGAGGTGGGGCTTGAGTCTCGGCACGCGGACTACAGCCTCCAGATCCTCCCCGGCAACGGTCGAGATTGCGACAACCGGCGTGCCGCGCTCCCTGTGCAACTCCTTCAACATCCTCAGGGTCGTGGCCGCAAACGCGTCATCGTCGACCACCGCTAGAACGGGAGTGTCGCGATCGGCCATGGCGATGGGGCCATGGCTGAAGTCGGCACTCGAGAACGGATGCGCACTCACATTGGATGTTTCGGTGATCTTCAGCGCCCACTCATAGGCCGTCGCCATGTTCAAGCCCCGACCGACAATGGCACACGAATTCATGTCCGACACCGATTCAGCGGCGCCGGCGATCGCGGCCTCCGCTGCAATGACAGCGTCCATTGCGTCCGCAACTCCGTCCACGCCAAGCGGCCCACCACCCCAAGCCTCTGCGAGCTTGATGACGGCCGCCAACTGAGCTGTATAGGTCTTCGTGGCTGCCACGGCGAGTTCGGTGCCAGCCTCGAGGGCAACGACTACGGACGCCGCAAGAGCTAGCGGGGAGGTCACCTCGTTCGTGACGGCTACGCGGTCGTTGGCGTCGTATCCCTCAGATCCAAGGACCTCCCTCAGGTCGGGGGACTCCCCCGATTGGCTGATCGCTACCACCGTCCAGTCTGGCGGTATCGATGGTTCGCTCCCGTACCCCGTGTAGAGCGACGGAGCGGCAAGAGCAATGGGCAGGTGGTTGGTGATCCCCCAGAGGTACTTGGCGTAGCGAGCTGCATTGTCCGACGTACCTCGCGCGGCAATGAGGACAGCGGAGGGCGGCATGAGCACGCTACGGAGGCGCTCCACATCCTCGTTCCACGTTGCGCCAATCCTTCGCATCATGTCGGGTTGCGCGAGAATCTCGCTCCTCATGCTCATGCTGGGCCTCCATGGACAATCGTTCCGCCGATGAGCGTCGTGTCCACGTGATAGTCGGAATCGAGAACGACGAGGTCGGCGCGCGCCCCCGGACGGATCGATCCACGGCTCTCATCGCCGAGCAGAGCGGCCGGGGTGGTCGAAGCACTCGCGATGGCCTCGAACGGAGTGAGGCCAACCTCGCCGATCAGGAAGCGGACGGCACGATCCATCGTGAGAATGCTCCCGGCATAGGTTCCATCGGGCAGCTTCATCGATACACCGTCCGAGTAGGCCGTCAACGGGCCGACACGGTAGTCACCGGGAGGCATACCCATAGCGGCGATCGCATCGGTCAGCGCAATGAGGCGCCCCGGCCCGACAGATCGTGATACGAGCTCCAGGACACCTGCGTGTACGTGGATCCCGTCCGGTATCACCCCGACGGTGACACTGCTGTTCAGGAGGGCCGCAACGATTGGTCCTGGCGAGCGATGACGAATCGGAGGCATGGCGTTGAAGAGGTGGGTTACGTGACGCGCCCCGGCATCAAAGGCGCTGTTCGCATCCTCGAATGTCCCGTTGGTGTGCCCTCGAGCGACGACCTACCGTGCGCAGCGAGGTCGCTGATCACAGTCGGCTCCACGAGTTCGGTCGCCATTGTGACGATCAGCCAGAGGGTCGAGCCATACGTCGAGTGGGACGTCGGTCAGAGGTACGCGGGATCGTGTGCCCCCTGGATTCTGAGGAGACAAGACAGGACCCTCGAAATGCAGCCCCAGAACGCTCGATCCAAG
>CAWEEG010000002.1:0-72071 GCA_963808015.1 uncultured Actinomycetota bacterium | reverse complement strand
AAGGTCGACGGAGACGTCGTCTTCGCCCGCGGGACCACGACCCGTGTCGATGCCGAGGAAATCAGAGCAAAAGCCCGAGAGCAGGCCGCCCGCCTGCACGCCCGCCTGTAGCGAAGAGGAGCCGAACGATGTCAGACCGCTTCCGACCCGTCACGATGGAACAGCTCACGGACTGGGTCTTCACCGAACTCGACGAGCACGACGCGATCTTTGGTATCCCACGTGGAGCATTCTTCACGCCCTCGGACACCGACCGATTCCGCCAGCCCAACTACGGCCAAACCCTGGACACTCCGTTCGGGGAGGCGGCAGGACCCCACACGCAGATGGCCCAGAACATCATCGTGGCGCTCGCCGGGGCCCGGTTCATCGAGCTGAAGGCGGTTCAGACGCTCGACGAACTCGACGTCAACAAACCTTGCATCGATCTTGAGGACGAGGGGTACACGTCGAGTGGTCGCAGGAGCTCAAGGTCTACGAGTCGTTCGACGAGTACCTGCGTGCGTGGGTCCTGATCGACGCACTCCACAAGAGGCTCGGATTCCCCGGCGATGCCCCGGGAATGATCTTCAACATGAGTGTCGGCTACAACCTCGAAGGAATCCTCAAGCCGAACGTTCAGTGGTACCTCGACGTGATGAATGACTCGTCGGAGTACCTCGGGGCCTACGTCGACATCGTCGCCGAGCGTTACCCAGAGGTTCGCGACATCACCATCCCGGCCCAGGTCTCGAACACGATGACCCTGTCGACCATGCACGGCTGCCCGCCGGAGGAGATCGAGCAGATCACCACCTACCTCCTCAACGAACGTGGGTTGCACACCTCGGTGAAGTGCAAACCCGACCCTCCTCGGCGCCGAACGTGTGCGCGGCATCATCAACGACGAGCTCGGCTACTCCGACATCGTGGTGCCCGACGAAGCGTTCGGTCACGACCTCAAGTACGTGGACGCCGTCCCGATGTTCCACAACCTGAAGCGAATCGCAAAGGCCAAGGACCTCACGTTCGGCCTGAAACTCTCGAATACGCTCGAAGTCGAGAACCACCGGCTGGAGTTCCCAGATGACGACATGATGTACATGTCGGGCCGCGCACTCCACGCCGTCACCACGAACCTTGCTCTGCGTCTGTCGGAGGAGTTCCGGGGTGACCTTCTGCTCTCGTTTGCCGGCGGCGCCGACGCCTTCAACGTGACCGACCTGCTGCGCTCCGGCATGACGACGATCACGGTGTGCTCCGACCTGCTCAAGACGGGCGGATACTCTGCGCATGCCGCAGTACATCGAGGAGCTCAATCTGGCCCTCGACAAGGTCGAGGCTGCCGATCTCACCGACCTCGCCGGTCGAACGGCGCTCGCTGAACACCACTTCACGGCATTCAGCGAGATGCTGGCCGGAGCGGCGCTCGGAGACAGCGGTCTGGCGTTCACCCTCGCGGACGCGCACGAACTCGCCGCCTACCTGGGCGGAACGCTTCCCGGACCGGTGGCCGAGTCCGTCCACCAATGGGCGGTCGACCGCGGCTACTCGGAAGCGTCGAGCTGCGACCCTGACCACCCTTGCCATGCGCACCCTTGGCCGGGTGAATCTCCGCTCGTACGCACATGAGGTCCAGGAGGACTGGCGCTACCGCAAGGAGTCATTCCGAACCGACCATTCGAAGACCACCCGCAAGCTCGGACTCTTCGACTGCATCGAAGCCCCCTGTGTGGACGAATGCCCGATTTCTCAGGATGTGCCCGCCTACATGCGGGCCGTGAGAGAAGGCCGGTTCGACGACGCCGTCGACATCACACGTGCCGACAATCCGGTTCCATCGATCCTCGGCAGGGTCTGCGACCACCTGTGCGAGACCACGTGCATCCGTACACACCTCGATCAGCCCCTCGCTATTCGAGACATGAAGCGTTTCATCATGTCTCACGAAGCCTGGCCGCGAGTACCCGTACGCACGTCGCAGATCGACTCGAAGGTTGCGATCATCGGCGCCGGACCTGCGGGTATTGCCGCTGCGCAGGACCTCGCGCTCGCAGGCGCCGAGGTCACCATCTTCGAGGCGCACGCCTATCCGGGCGGCATGGTCGGCGGAGCGATTCCGGCATATCGTCTGCCGCAGGCCGACATCAACCAGGACATGACCATCCTGGAGGAGCTCGGGGTTGAGATTCGCTACGGGCAGACCGCCGGCGAGGACTTCTCTCTCGACGACCTGCGCAACGATGGCTTTGAGATGATCTTCGTTGCAGTCGGGGCACAGCTCCCGAAGTACCTCGGCGTCGATGGTGAGGACAGCGATGGCGTCATCGACGCTTTGCGCTTCCTCAGGAGCGTCCGCGAAGACGACCCGATGACTGTTGGTCCGAGAGTTGGCGTGATCGGTGCCGGTGACACGGCGATGGACTGCGCCAGATCCGCATGGCGTGTCGGTGCCACGGACGTTGCCATCATCTACCGCCGCACGATCGACCAGATGCCCGCTGACCGTGAAGAGGTCCATGCGTGTTTGGAAGAGGGCATCACCATCGAGGAGCTGGCGAATCCGGCTGCGCTCCACGTCGAAGACGGCAAGCTCGTCGGCCTGATCGCCACGAGGACCGAGTACCGCGGCGATCGTGACGCATCTGGCAGGAAGATCCCGCACGACGTCGACGACTCCGAGTTCGAGATCCCGCTCGACACGTTGATTCTCGCAATCAGTCAGCACTCGATGCTCGACTTCTTCGGAGATACACCTCCGACGCTGACGTCGCGGGGCTACATCGAGGTTGATCCGGAGACACTCGAGTCCTCGATCCCCGGTGTGTACGCCGGTGGAGACGTCGCTGCAGACGGCCCTTCGTCAATAGTCAAGGCAGCCGCCGATGGCCAGATCGCAGCCGCCGCAATCATCGCTGCGGTGACTGGGGCAGCAGCCGACGACACGCCGGTGCCGATCCCGACGACCGAGGACCTTGCGAGCTTGATCGAGCGGCGAGCCCGTCGCGAGTATCGCGTTCCTGCGACGTTCACGCCGCTCACGGTTCGCAACAACTTCAACGAGACAATGCTTGCCTACACGACCGAAGAGGCACAAACCGAAGCGAGCCGCTGCGTCGACTGCGACACGATTTGCAGCTTGTGTGTTGGCGTCTGCCCGAACATGGCGCTGATGACCTACAGCACGGAGCCGTTCGTCACGAACGTCCCCTCATTTGTGGTCGAGGACGGGACCCTCGTCGAGCAGGGCCGGCTGCCCTTCCGTGTGGACCAGGCCTACCAAATCGCAGTGCTCTCCGACTTCTGCAACGAGTGCGGCAACTGTGTCACGGCCTGCCCGACGTCCGGCAAGCCGTACCAGGACAAGCCGCGGCTCTACCTCAACCGCGAGGAGTTCGACGCTGAGGCCTCGAATGCGTTCATGATGAAGCACGATGGTGACACTGCCGTCGTGTTGTCGCGGTTTGACGGTGAGACCCACCAGATGTCGATCAACGGATCGGTCGAGTACTCGTCGCCCACCGTGACGGCGACGTTCGACGACTCCTTCGAACTCGTCTCTGCGATACCCGGAGACTCGCTCTCCGACGGAGACGCCGTGTCACTCACGGCCGCCGCGACGATGTTCGCCGTGTGGAAGGGACTCGATCAGTCGATGCCCCAGATCCCGGTGGCCGGTGGTGCGGGCACGAAAATCGAGCACCCCGCCTACGCGGGAGTAGCGTCGAACCACAAGAAACGAGGACACCGGATTCCGGTGTCCTCGTTGTTGGTGGTCGCTACCGCTTCGCCTGCTCGCCACGTTTGGTGCGGGCGGCGATTTGGCGGACCCGAACCATCTGATACATTGCATCGGGATGCATGGGTCACTCTCCTCGTACCGTTCTCGTCGGGTGATTGCTGTATATCATACTGCACAACCGGCGATATTGTGTAATAATTCCTGATATGGATGAACTTGACCGAAGAATCATCGTCATTCTGGCGGAAGATGGGCGAACGCCGTACCGCGAGATCGCCGAACGCACCGGTGTCGCGACCACCACGGTGCATCAGCGCGTTCGCCGGCTCACCGAACAGGGAGTCATCGTGGGGACCCGGATCATCATCGACTGGGAGGCGGTGGGCCTGCCGGTCACGGCCCTCGTCAGCGTCGAGGCACCCGGCGATCGACCACTAGCCCAGGTTGCGGAGTCCATTGCAAGCCTTCCGTACATCCAAGACTGTTATGCCGTAACCGGCGAGTTCGACCTCCTGCTCACGGTCCGAGCACGATCCTCAGATCACCTCGGCGAGCTCCTGGAGCACATCCGCGGATTCGCGCCGGGGCGCAGCCGCACCCTGGTCGTCTTGGCTACCTACTTCGAGGGCCGCACGCCCGATCTGCCAGATCGGCGTTGACCGCTCGGTACACTTGGGCCGTGGACTCATTCCCGTTCTGGATCTTCTTCATCGGCGTCGGACTCATTGTCGCCGGCACGTCCGTCTTTGCGGCAAAGAAGCAACTGGATGCGATGAACGAGGCCTGGCGAGCAGCCGCCGAGCGAGTCGGATTCGAATTCGCACCCGGCTCGTGGAGCGGCGGCCCGACGATGACCGGGATGCTTGAAGGTTCTCCGGCGGAGATCCACAGCTACACCAAGAGCTCCGGCAAGAGCTCCACCAGGTACACACGCTACACCGTGGAGTTCCCCCCAATCGGGGTGGGACTCCATCTCTCACGTCAGACCGGAATCGGCTACCTCCTCAAAGTTCTCGGTACCCAGGACATCGAGATCGGTGATCCAACGTTTGATGAAGCCTTCATCGTTCAGGCGACCGACCCCCAAGCCGCGGGACCGTGTTGACCCCCGGAACAACGATGATGCTGAACCGGCTGATAGCCGTCCATCCCGAAATCGTGATGAGCGATGACCAGCTCGTGCTGGATCGGCGAGGGACCGTGCGAGACCCCGACACGCTGGTGTCGACGCTGCGCAGGCTCGCGTCCGCCGCGACGGTCCTCGGCGACGCCGATGAGTCCGGTGCCCTCTCGAAGCTCGTTGAGCAGCGGCTGGCGGGCACGATCCCAATGGATTACGAGCCGGACCCGCAGGCCAGCCAGAGCATCGACTCACAACTCTCCGTCGGGGAAGCGTTGATGGCGGCAGGCTCGGTCGGCGTAGCCGGCCGAATCTTCGAGGCGCTCGGGGCGCAACTCCCCGCGGACATCGAGGTCGCGGGCTGGTCGGAGTACGCCCGCCAATCAGCCAGCGGCCCGCCAACCGATCAGCAATCGGATGCCCCGCCTCCACCACCGTCACTACCGCCAGCATTTGAACCTGTGGAGCCTCCTCATGACGCAGACCGCCAGCTCCCAGGGCCGGAGCCTGATGATGTCGAATCAGCGAAGGGAAGCGACGTCGATCGTGACGCGCTGGCGCTCGCTGTGCACCTCTTCAGCGAGAACCGCCTCAGTTTCGAGACGGCGCAGCTCTTCGACGAGACCTATGCAGGTCGCGATGTCGAATGGACCGGGAAGGTCCGCGAGGCCGAGGTTGTCGATCGCGATCGCGTACTCGGGGACGGACCTTTCACAAAGGCCATCATCGAAGTTGCCTCGCTTGAGAACGACCTCTTCGGGAACACGGTGGTCAGCGCCGTTGTCGCGCTCCCCACGCAGACGGCCGACACCCTCTTCGAAGGCAGCACCGTCACGTTCGCCGGAACCCTCATCGGCATCGACGCGTTGGTGAGGAATGTGTACGTAGACGAGGCTCGTTTGGTGTGATGCGAAGCGAGGGGTAGGGAGACCCGAGACAGGACCGTCTCGAATCTCGAGTCTCGGGTCTGTTCCATCACCTCGGAAGGAGGCGAGGTCCGATCAGCGGCGAGCGCCGCGCGGAACCGTCAGGGTCTACGTGGTCTACGCCGGCAGGCGCTCCGCGAGGTAGGGGACCAGATTCTCAATCGGAATCCGGTCTTGTTCCATCGTGTCGCGATCCGCGGATCGTCACCTGGTCGTCGTCGAGCGTGTCGAAGTCGACCGTCACGGCATACGGCGTTCCGATCTCATCCTGACGTCGATACCGGCGCCCGATCGACTGTGTGACATCAACCTCGATCATCCAACGGCCGCGAAGCTGGTCGGCCACTCGCTCCGTCACCGCCACCAACTCGTCCTTCTTCGACAGCGGTAGCACGGCAACTTTCACCGGAGACAACCTCGGGTCGAGCTTGAGGACCGTGCGCTGCTCGCCCCGCACTTCCTCTTGCCGATAGGCGTCGATGAGGAAAGCAAACGTGGTGCGAGTCGCCCCGGCAGCCGGTTCGATGACGTAGGGGTAGAAGCGCTCGTTCGTGGCAGGATCGAAGTACGTGAGGTCTTCACCGGAGTACTCGGCGTGTGCTTTGAGATCGAAATCGGTCCGGTTGGCGATCCCCTCGAGTTCATCCCAGCCCCAGGGGAATCGGTAGTCCACGTCGTACGTCCCCGACGAGTAGTGGGAGAGTTCGTCCTGCTCGTGTTCGCGGAACTGCAGGTTCTCTTCAGTCATCCCCAGGTCGATGTACCAATTGCGCCGCTCGTCGATCCAGTACCGGAACCACTCGTCGGCATCATCGGGATGACAGAAGTACTCCATCTCCATCTGCTCGAATTCACGGGTGCGGAACACGAATTGTCCTGGTGTGATCTCATTGCGGAACGACTTACCCACCTGGGCGATACCGAAAGGAAGGCGCTTGCGCACGGTGCGCCGGACGTTCTCGAAGTTGATGAAGATCCCCTGAGCAGTCTCCGGCCGCAGGTAGACGGCGTTGTCGTCGCTCTCGACCGGGCCCATGTGCGTTCGGAACATGAGATTGAACTCGCGGGGTTCGGTAAAGGAGTCCTTCGAACCACACGACGGGCACTGCCCGGGATTCTCAAGCTTGTCGAGTCGGAACCTGTTGTGGCACTCGCGGCACTCCACCAGCGGGTCGGAGAACGACGCGAGGTGACCAGAGGCGACCCAGACCTTCGGAGATTGGATGACGGCGCTGTCGATCCCGACCACGTCGTCGCGGAGTTGCACCATCGACCGCCACCACTGGTCCTTCACGTTGCGGAGGAGTTCTGCACCGAGTGGCCCGTAGTCGTAGGCCGACCGGATTCCCCCATAGATTTCGGATGATTGGAAGACGAACCCTCGCTTCTTGGCGAGGTTGACGATCGTGTCGAAGTCGGCGGGCATGAATCTCTCTCAGTCAGTGATTGGCCCGGGATGGTAATGGGAGACAAGAGTCAAGACTCGAGACACGAGACACGAGACACGAGAGGGTGATCGCTCGGGTCTCAAGTCTCGAGTCTCAGGTCTCGGGTCTGTCGCCTGCCTTCCCGAACCTTCGGTCACGCGCTTGATACTCGGCGACGCAGCGCGGCGAGTTCTTCTCTGTCGAAGTCGGGCCAGAGGACGGGGGTAAACACGAATTCGGCGTAGGCCGATTCCCAGAGGAGGAAGTTGGAGATCCGCTGCTCCCCCGACGTGCGGATGAGCAGGTCGGGATCCGGCATGTCCGGCCGGTAGAGCCGAGCGCTGAACGCCCTCTCATCCACATCAGCCGGCTCGAGTGTGCCGGCAGCAACTTCCTCGGCGATCCAGCGGGCGGCGCTGGCTATTTCGGTCCGTCCTCCGTAGTTGAAGGCGTAGACCATGTTGAGGCGCGTGTTACCCGCCGTCTGCTCCTCGGCAATCCGCATCCGATCGAGAACGGCCGATGGGATGCGGGGGTCATCGTGGTCACCGATGAAGATCACCCGGACGCCGAGTTCGTCGAGTTCGTCTCTTCGCCGTTCGAGCAGGTCGACGTTGAACTCCATGAGGAACGCCACTTCGTCGGCATCCCTCGACCAGTTCTCGGTCGAGAACGTGTAGACGGTCAACCACTCGAGACCAAGTTCGAGAGCACCATGCACGACGTCGAACAACGCGGGTTCTCCCTGCGCATGGCCGGCGGTGCGGGGCAGGCCACGGGCGTTCGCCCACCGGCCGTTGCCATCCAGGATGATGGCGACGTGTCGTGGGATTCGCTCCGGGTCCAAGATGAACGAGTCCTTAGGCATCAAGCAACGCCATCGAGTCGAGGGGTCGTTCGAGGTGGTACTCGACAAAGCGACGAGTGACGCCCATCGCATCGCCTGACATCGTCGGGTCGGCTTCCGGCAGCGCCGAAAATCCGCCGCAGCAGCAGCCGCGAGATAGTCGGTGACACCGGCCCGCAATGCGTACGACCCGGTCGTCCGGCACCGGTCGCAGAGCGCTCCACCGGCGGCGAAGCTGAACCGCGTGAGCCCGTCGTCGGCGCCACATCCGGCGCAGTGTTCAAGGGCCGGAGCGACTCCCATGATCGCGGCAGCCTTGAGGAGATATGCCGTGAGGAGATCGGGATGTGGTTCGACGCCGTCGAGTGCCCGAAGACCACGTTGGAGCAGCAGGAAGAGCCGCCTCGCCGGTTCTTCCTCCTGGGCGATCACGTCGGCAATCTCGATCATCGTTCCTGCCGTGACAACCCGGTCGAGATGCTGACGCAACGTCGGGAAGGCCTCGACGATCGAGACCTGGGTGATCATGTCCAGGTTCTTGCCCTCGTAGAGGACAAGTTCGACGTGTGTGAGCGTTTCGAGCCGGCCACCGAATCTGCTCTTCGTCTTGCGCACACCCTTGGCCACCGTGCGCAGCTTCCCCCGATTCGGGCTGATCAGGACAACAACCTTGTCCGCCTCACCAAACGAATACGACCGAAGCACAATCCCCGTGTCGTCGTAGAGCGCCATGCGCCGCAGGGTACCGCCGCACTTCCAAGTAGCTGGGGAGCAACAGCGAGTATCAGAGACGCTAGACACGAGACACGAGACGGTGGGTCCGCGTCTAATGTCTCGTGTCTCCTGTCTAGCGTCTGCCTCAGAACCCCATGCGGTCCAACGTCTCGTCTTTGCGCTGCCAGTCCTTTTCCACCTTGACGCGGAGGTCCAGGAACACCGGCACTCCGAAGAGGCTCTCGAGTTCCTTGCGTGTCTCGGCTCCGACGGTCTTGATCAGCTCGCCGCCCTTCCCGATGACCATCCCCTTCTGCGACTGTCGCTCGATGTAGATCGACGCTGGGATGAAGAGCGCACCGTTGTCACGCTCCTCGATATCACCGACCACCACGGCCAGGGAGTGCGGCAGCTCGTCGCGCAACCGAGCGAGGTACTTCTCGCGCACCAGTTCGGCCGCGAGCAGCCGATCCGGCTGGTCACTGTGCATGTCGGGAGGGAAGAAGAACGGGCTCTCCGGCATGAGCGGCTCGAGCTCGCTTCGAAGAGCATCAAGGCCGTCGCCCTTCAGCGCTGAGATCGGAACGTACGCGTGGAACCCCCACTCCCCCGCACGTGTGAGTTGCAGGAGGATTTCCTGGTGTGATGCGCGGTCGGACTTGTTGACGGCCACAACAACCGGCGAACCGGCTTCGGTGAGCCGCTCGGCGATGAGGCGATCGCCCGGTCCGATTGGCTGCTGCGCGTCGAGGACGAACAACGCTGCGTCCGCTTCGGCGATCGACCCGTACACGAGGGCATTGAGGCGTTCACCGAGGACATTTCTCGGCTTGTGTAGACCGGGGGTGTCGACGAGCACGAGCTGGATTTCTCCCGCCGTGGCGACACCTCGGATCGTGTTTCGTGTGGTCTGCGGCCTTGGTGATGTGATCGCCACCTTCTCACCGACCAGGGCATTCACCAGCGTCGACTTGCCGACGTTCGGTCGTCCAACGACGGAGATGAAACCTGCTGCTGTCACCGGCGCGTCACCCGGACACGGGCAATACGTCGGCCCTGGACATCTTCTGCGATCAGCATGACGTCGTTGTACTCGAAGGACTCGCCTACGTCGGGAACGCGTCCGGCAAGGCCGAGAACGAGGCCTCCGACCGTGTCCCACTCTTCGTCGGGGAATCGGAGGTCAAGCGTGTTGGCGAGATCGTCGACGTCGAGTCGAGCATCAACGAGGTAGTCGCCAGACTCGAGCGGCACGACCATCGGTTCCTCATCGTCGTATTCATCGACGATCTCGCCGACGATCTCTTCAATCAGGTCCTCGATCGTGACGACACCGGCGGTCCCGCCAAACTCGTCGACGACGATGGCGAGGTGTTTCTGCTTTGCCTGCATTTCACGCAGCAGCTCCGAGATCGCCTTCGTCTCGGGTACGAAGTAGGCCTCGTGAGCCAGGTCCCGGGCGGGGCGGGGCGGGGCCGCCTGGTCGTACAACGTGAGCAGGTCCCGGGCATAGAGCAAACCAACGATGTCGTCGATGTTGTCTCCGGTGACTGGAATCCGTGATCGGCCGGCTTCGAGCACGAGGTCGACGGCGTCGTCGGTTGACGCCGCGGCAGGCAGCGTGACCATGTCGGTCCGCGGCACCATGACCTCACGGACAATCGTGTCACCGAATTCGATGATCGAGGAGATGAGCTCACGTTCCTCGCGATCCTCGTCTTCGTCGTCGTCGTCGTCTTCGTCGTCGTCCTCATCCGAAACGAGGTCGTTGGCAGCGTCGCCGACCCGAATAGCGATCGCGAGGAGGCGCGAGAACCGATACGCGAACGAACGGGGGCGAGAACGACCGATGGTTCGCGGGATGAGGTCGGAGAGCAGTACGAGCAGCACCGTCATCGCGGCAAACGCTATGGCAAGCTGCCATCCCGAAAGCAGCCGTGAGAGCGCCCACGAGGCCGGGATCACGGCGAGGATGAGCAGCGTGGTGACCACTGTTCCCAGCGCCGGCTGGATCCGGAGACGGTCTTCGAGCAGATCGGCGACAACACCTGCGCGGGCGTCGCCCTCCCCGGCGTCATGGAGCGCGTCGGCTCGCGGCGTTCGGACAAGCGTCGCTCCCGCCGCGCGAACGATCGCGGTCAGGAAGAGCACAACTGCGGAAAAGGCGAACGCGGCGGCGATCACGGTCTCACTCTACCGATCCGGGCGAGAAGCTCGCGCTCCCGGCTCTCCATACGAGTCGCATCGTCGTCGTCTTCGTGGTCCCACCCGAGGAGATGCAGCAATCCATGCACCACCATCAGCGCAAGCTCATCATCAAACCGGACCCCCTGCCGTTCGGCGTTTCGCCGCACGACCGACGGCGAGATGAAGACGTCGCCGAGCTCGATCGGTGGCCCGCCGGGCGCGCGTGCCGGCGGTGATCCAGGCACTGCGGTCTCAATGGGGAACGACAGCACATCGGTTGGACCTTCTCTTGCCCATATGCGCTTCGTTGAGGTCCGTCATCTGCTGTTCATCAATGAGTACGAGAGCGACGCCGGTGTCCTCATCGAGGCCCTCGGCGTCGAGTACGAGCTCGGCCAACATCAGCAGCTCGTCGGTGACGATCGGTTGGTCCTGCTCGTCTGCGAAGAGGACGTTCACCCATCCCCCTCGTCGGCAGCCTCGTCGTCGGCCAGTTCTGCGGCAGGCGTGCTCGTCGCCGACGTTGGGAGCGCCGCGGCGCTTGCGCCGTCGACTGACCCAGCCACCTTCGGTCCCGGGAAACCCGGATACGGCACACGAGCGTGGTAGTACCCCATGAGGGCTCGCACGAGCTCTGCCTTGATGCGCGTCAGGTCGCCGAACGTCAACTGTGACTCGTCGAGTTGGCCGTCGTCCACCTTCTCGGTGACCACCGTCTCGACCACGTTCTTGAGACCGGAGGCGGTCGGATCCTCGGTCCGGGAATAGGCCCGAGCAGCGGCTTCCGTGGCGTCGGAGATCATGACGATCGCCACTTCCTTCTGCACGGGTTTCAGGCCGTGGTGCCGGAAGAGCTCTGGATCGACATCGGGATCGGCTTCAAGAGCTTGGTGGTAGAAGTAGCGCATCAGGCTCGTCCCATGATGCATACGGATCCCGTCCGTGACATCACCCGGGAGGCGATAGCGCTTGGCAAGCTTGAGGCCTTCGGTGACGTGGGACCGGATGATCTGTGCCGATTCCTCCGCAGGAAGGTCGTCGTGAGGGTTCGAGACCCCGAATTGGTTCTCGACGAAGTATTGCGGCAGTGCCACCTTGCCGAGATCGTGATACCAGGCTGCTGCCTGAGCGAGTAGCGGATCGGCGTCGATCGCCCGTGCGGCCCGCCCGGCGAGCGCCCCGACCAGCATCGAGTGGTTGAACGTCCCAGGAGCTTGCTCTTCGATGAGCCGCAGCGCCGGATGGTTTCGATCGAGCAGGTCGAGCAGACCAAGCGACGTCGTGATGCCGAAGGCAGTTTCGAAGAACGAGACGAGACCGAGCGAGATCAGGCCGGCAATCAGCGCTCCGACGAACGCCCAGACCGCTGACATCGCGATACTCCCGTCGCCGAACACCCACTCGACGGTCGCAGCGACAGGAGCAACGGTAATGGCCGACAGAAGAACGGCCAGGCGCAGCTGCCGCCGTGATGAGACACGCGACACGAACGCCACGGGAACAACGGTCGCAATTCCTGCGTAGACCGTATACGCGAGGTCGCCGGTCGAAGCGGCCGTGAACCCTGCCATGGGAATAGCCAGCACCACAGCGGTACGCGGGTCGAACAGAATCGCCGCGAGGAACCCAATGGCTACCGCAGGCAGGAGGTACCCGAGGGACCGGTTGTCGGTTGCGATCAGCTCTGGGAGACGCGACATGAGCGCCGACATCACCAACAGGATCGCGAGGACCGCCATATGTCGGGGTTGCGTCCACTGCGCCGGTGCGATTCGCCAGAGGAAGAACGCCGCGAGCAGGACGGCCAGCACACCAAGCAACGCGATCGCCGTACGGGGAGTTCCGCCTTCCGCCTCCGGCTGGTACAGCCCCAGTTGCTGGATCGCCTGGAACTCGATGTCCGTGATCGGATCGCCGACTTCGACGATGGTGTCACCCGCGCGGTACGTGACGGTCACCGGTTCGACGGCGGCCGCCTCTTCTTCGCGAAGTGCTTCAGTGGCGTCGTTGTCGGCCCGGAGATTCGCCTGGAGACTGAAGCCGACGAGTTGGGCGATCGCCTCGCGGGCCATCGACTGCTCCTCGATCGGCAAACCGACCACGAAGAGCGGGGGACGGGTCAACGGATTGAGGTAGAGGTCCTGGCGTGCGGTGAGTTCAGATGGCTTGATGCCCGCTTGGAGTTCATCGTTCACGGTTTCGAGGCTCTTTTGCTCGACTGCTGGAAAGACGGCGTCGTCACCTTCCGCAACTCGATCGAGGTCGTTGTTGTAGAGCTCGACGAACGACGGAATAGACGAGGTGAGCGTCGGGTGAGCGATGCTCAGCAGGTCGATCTGGTCCTCCAACGTTCTGCGAGGCAGGGTTGTCGTCGTGGTCGTCGGGGGCTCGGTCGTTGTCGTCGTCGTTGAACTCGTTGAACTCGTCGTTTCGCCGGGCTGGGTCGAACTCGTTGTCTGCTCGACCGTTGTGCTCGTCGTTGACGACTCTTCGGGAGGGATCAGGGATTCGTCGATCGCGACATCCTTGAGATCTACGAAGAACGAGTTCACCTCCCGCAGCACGGTAAGCGTGGCATCGGTGTCGTCCGTGTACACGGTCTCGACGGACGCCCTGGCACGGTCCCGCTGGGCCTCAGTTGCCTCGATATCTTCGATCGGATCCGTTGAACGGTTGGCAATGAACGTCTCAGGCGCCGGCTCGCCGATTGCAAGCTCGATTGGGATCGTTCCCCCGGGATCCCGCCCGGCTGAGAGGATCACTGCAACCAGCATGATCGTGATGAACAGGATGCCGGTGTTGATCAGCGCAGAGCGGTTGATCCTCACGATCCGTTCTCCTCGAATCGGCGGTAGGCCTCGACGATTGCCGCGACGATGCGATGTCGGACAACATCCTGAGCCGTGAGCTCCTCGAAGGCGATCCCTTCGATTCCGGCGAGCACACCCGCGACCATCTTCAATCCCGACCCGCGGCCGTCCGAAAGGTCGACTTGGGTGATGTCTCCGGTCACGACCATCTTCGAATTGAAGCCGAGTCGCGTGAGAAACATCTTCATTTGCTCGGGTGTGGTGTTCTGCGCCTCGTCGAGGACCACAAACGCGTCGTTGAGGGTACGACCGCGCATGTAGGCGAGCGGAGCGATCTCGATCGTGCCGCGTTCCATCAGACGTGCGGTCTCTTCGGGGCCGAGCATCTCGTACAGAGCGTCGTAGAGCGGCCTCAGATAGGGGTCCACCTTGGCGGCCAGATCGCCGGGAAGGAACCCAAGCCGTTCACCGGCTTCGACGGCGGGACGGCTGAGAATGATGCGCTTCACGGCCCCGGAGACCAGGGACTCGATGGCGCAGGCCATGGCGAGATAGGTCTTGCCTGTCCCCGCCGGCCCGATGCCGAATACCAGAGTGTTGTCCCGTATCGCATCCACGTACCGCTTCTGACCGAATGTCTTGGGACGCACGTGGCGCCCACGCCCCACTGCGATTGATTCGGTGAACACGCCGGAGGGGCTTGGCACGTCTCGTCGAACGAGGTCGATAACTCGTTTGACGCGATCGTCATCAAGCTGTTGGCCTTCCTGCACGACGATCAGGAGTTCTTCGAGGACGGTCCCGGCTGCTTCGGCCTCGTGCTCAGGCCCGGCAATGTTGATTTCGTTGCCTCGAGCGACAATTCGCGCCAGTGGGAACGCCTCCTCCACCCGTTTCAGGTCCGCGTCACGTTCACCCAGCAACTCGACCATGAGGTGGTTGCTCGGGACGCGAACGCGAACGTCGGTGGTGGTGTTGCTGGTCAAAGAAGAACACCCTCGGCGGCATAGAACGTGTGCTGGAAAGCTGGGCCCATCGGGTAGTGATGAGTATATCGGTGGTATCCGTCAAGCCATCGAACCACGCATTGCCGCCAGAGGCGGAGCGGCTTCAGGGACGGAGCGAGATCCGGACTTCATCGATGCGGTTGGCGAACTCTTCGTTCTCGCCGATCATCCGCGAGAGCTGCCGGAGATCGTCGCGCCGCACCGTGAGGACTTTGCCGTTGAAATCCTGGCGCTCCATCTGGATCGATGCGAGGAACCGCTCGATCATGCCACCTTCGGGGCCGTCGAGATCTCCAAGCCGTGCGAGATCGATCGTGACCGTCTCGCGCTCGGGATCGACCACCATCGCTGCGGGTTCGGGTGGAAGCAACTGGACCACAGGAACGCCGTAGTAGGAGGCCAGTCGATGAAGCCGAGGAACCGAGAGGCTGCGCTCGCCGCGTTCGTAGGCGCCGAGTACGGCTGCCTTGAATTCACCTTCCGAGACGCGTTGCACGTCCTGAAGCGAAAACCCCCGCTGACGCCTGATCGACCGGAGGCGCTCCCCCACTCGTTCGTTATACGACACGTTCAACCTCTCCCGCCGATACCCAGAGCAACGCCCCAAACGCTCTGCGTGGGCAGTCTACGCCCCTTGGGTCCTCGCCCGCAAGGGCCAATCTCGCCTGCACGTCCAAGGAGCCCGGCATCGATCAATGGAACTGGTTGGATTCGCTGCACGTCGACCCAGATCCTGTGATGTGTCGCGCCTCGTCCGCTCAGCGCCGGAACAGGCCCCGTTTGCGTTCAGCGGGCTGTTCGTCGCGCAACTCCCCGTAGGAACGAAGAACCTCGGATTGCTCTTCCGTCAGGTCGACCGGAATCTCAACCCCAATATGAACGAGCATGTCACCCCGACCTCGGCGCCGGAGACGCGGCATACCTTTCTTGTTCAGGCGGTAGACCGTCTCGGGCTGCGTCCCCGGCGGAATGTCTACGGTCTCGGGTTCCGCGTCGATGACGGGAACCTCAACCGTCGTACCGAACACTGCCTCGCTGATCCCGATGTCGACGCGATGATGCAGGTCATCGCCGGCCCGCTGGAACCGTTCGTCTTCGTCGACGTGAATCTCGACGTAGAGGTCACCAGGGGGGGCACCACGCTCCCCCGCGCCACCTCGGCCGGACAGGCGGAGCCGGGTTCCGTCCTCGACGCCGGGCGGCACCTCGACGGGGACGTTCCTCTCCACCGAGACAAGACCGTCACCCTCGCAGTTCGTGCACCGATGTTCGATGGTCTGACCCTTGCCCCCGCACTGGGCGCACGGAGCCACCGTCATGATCCTCCCGAGAAACGAGTCACGAGCGACTTGCACGCTGCCGGCTCCGCGGCATGCGGGGCATGTGACAGGATCGTGACCCGGCTCGGAGCCGAGGCCGTCACAACGGTCGCACGTTCCCGGTGCACGAAACTCAATCTCCCGACTTGATTCGATCGCTGCTTCCTCAAGGGTCAACGAGACCGACGCACCGATGTCCGGACCTCGTCGGGGTCCGGCACGGCGACCGCCGAAACCGCCGCCGAAGAACTGCTGCAAGATGTCGTCGAGGCCACCGAACTGGGAAAAGAGGTCTCCGCCTCCGAAGGCTTCTCCGTGGTCGTAGCGGGCCTTCCGCTGAGGATCGGACAGCACCTCGTAGGCCTCGGCGATATCGCGAAAACGGGCCTCAGCCGATGGATCATCCGGATTCGCATCCGGATGGGTCTCGCGGGCGAGACGACGGAAGGCGTTCTTGATCTCCTCCGCCGTGGCATCCCGTTCGACGCCCAGAGTTTGGTAGTAGTCCTTCATCACTCAGCGCCGAGGCGTTCTTCGAGGTTCTCACCGATCTCCTCGACGACCCGAATCGAGCGCCGGTAGTCCATACGCATGGGACCGAGCACTCCGACTCTTCCAGACCCCCGCGGACCGAACGGTGTGCTCACGACCGAAAGGTCGAGGGTGTCGCCGATCTCGTCACCGATCCGGACGGTTGTGCCGTCGGCCGGATCACCGAGGATTGCGTGAACGTCGCTATCTCGCTCGAGGAGGTCGAGCATTCGGTGCACGATTGCGAGATCCGCCCAAAGGCCCGCGAGTTGACTCGTTCCTCCGACGAAGAGTTGCGGTGCGGTGGTCTCCGCGTGTTGGATCTCTTGGTGCACCGGGTCGATAATCCGCCGTACGAGGTCGGGTAGGTCGCCGCTGCTGAGACGCTGATCCGCACTGGCCTCATCACGGTCACGCCCGGCGTAGACACCTTCGATCACTCGCTCTGCTTCGTCGAGTTGCTCCTCAGTCGGCTCGAAACCGAGCGTCACGACGTGTTGGGTCACCTGGCCGGTTTCGGCAATCGTGACGACAAGCACCGCCGTCGAACCGAGGCGGACCAGGTGGACGGCATGGATTCGGCTGACATCAGCCTGGGGTTCAATCACCACGGCTGGGAGTTGCGTTATATCGGAGACGAGGCCGGAGGTCTCCTTCAGCAGTTTCGACACTTCACGGTGCACATCGAGCGAAAAACGAGCGGATTCGGTGGTGGGTCGCCGAGCGCAGCCGGGCGGGCGAGCAATGGTCAACGTAGTAGCGGTAGCCCTGGTGCGTCGGGATACGACCCGCGGATGTGTGAGGCTGGGCCACGAAGCCGTACGATTCGAGCCTGGCCAGTTCGTTGCGGATGGTCGCCGATGACACGTCGAGTGCGCTGCGTTCGAGGATTGCATGCGAACTCACCGGTTCACCGGTGCGGATGTACTCCTCGACGAGCGCTTGGAGGACGCGAGCCTTTCGATCGTCGATCATCATCGAAAGTTAGCAGTCGTCGGGCGAGACTGACAGGACGGCTCGCGCTACGAGATCGGTGAGGAGTGGTCGCAGCACGACGACTCGGCCATCACGCAATCCAACGACCTCGGCATCGGTCAGCCGCACTGCCCTCCTCAGAGGCGAGGAACGGGCGCCCGATCGATCCCGGCTCGACCCCGGCCGCAAGACGGAGGCCCACCATGAAACGCTCGCGCTCAGATTCGAAGTCGTCGAGCTGTTCTCTCCCCGATCGGGCACGCTCCCCCTCTTCAATCCGTGCCAGGTAGGCGTCGAGACGGCGGATGTTACGCGACCGCACTCCGAATCGATGGTCGTGGGCCCCGGTTCCAAATGCGGCGTACTCGCCCATCATCCACGTTGAGAGGTTGTACCGACAGGCATGCCCGGCGCGAGCCCAGTTCGAGACCTCATAGCGGATGAGACCGGCGTCACCGGCGGCGGCGTTCACATACTCGAACCGATCGGCCTGCTGGTCGGGGTCGGGTGCGGGTGCACCTGCCATGATCGAGCGACTGAGCGCCGTCCCACCCTCGACGGTGAGAGCGTACGCCGACAGATGGTTCGGCTCGAGAGCAAGCACGCCGTCGACGGTACGGCGCCACGATGCATCCGATTCCTCCGGTGTTCCGTAGATGAGGTCGACGCTGATGGCCTCGAACCCGGCCGACTTGGAAGCGATGATCGCCCTGGTCGCCTCGTCCGGCGAGTGGGCTCTGCCCAGTGCCAGGAGAACGACTGGATCGAGCGATTGGACTCCGAACGAGACCCGGTTGAATCCAATACTCCTCAGTTCGCGAGCACGGTCGTCGGTCCAGTCCTCTGGGTTCGCTTCGACGCTGATCTCGGCGTCGTCGGCGATGCCGAGGCATGTACCGATCTCGTCGAGGATTCGGCTGAGATGCGAAGGCGGGATTCGGGTTGGCGTTCCCCCGCCAAGGTTGACGGCATCCACGGGAAACGGATCAGGCTCCATACCGACTTCGGCAACAAGCGCATCCACGTATCGCTCGATCTCGGCCCCACCCGGTTCGTCCGCCGCCACCACCGCAAAATCGCAATACGGACACCGCCGAGCACAGAACGGTATATGGACGTAGGCCGAGCGCCAGGAGGCGGCGGTCTCGGCGAGCGCAGCCGAGTCCGGGGCGCTGCGCGCGGTAGTCCGTAGTCCGTAGTCCGTCGTTCGAGCGCTTCGCGCTGTAGTCCGTAGTCCGTAGTCCGTATTCCGTGCCGCTCACGATCTGCTCCGCTCCACAGCTTCAGGTTCGGTCCGGCGTCACGTTTCTAGTTTCAGGGCGGCTACGAAGGCTTCTTGGGGGACTTCGACTTGGCCGACCATCTTCATGCGGCGTTTGCCTTCCTTTTGACGCTCGAGGAGCTTGCGCTTGCGGGTTATGTCGCCGCCGTAGCACTTCGCGGTGACGTCCTTGCGTTGTGCCTTGATCGTCTCTCTGGAGATGATCCGTGTGCCGATCGCCGCCTGAATCGGAACGTCGAAGAGCTGGCGAGGGATGAGCTCCCGGAGCCGGCCAACCATGGCCTTTCCATAGGGATAGGCCTTGTCTCGGTGCACGATGGTCGAGAACGCGTCGACGGGAATGCCGTTCAGCAAGATGTTGACGCGAACGAGGTCCGACACCTGGTAGCTGTCGGGCTCGTAGTCGAGCGACGCGTACCCCCGGGTCCGTGTCTTGAGCTGGTCGAAGAAGTCGAAGACGATCTCTGCAAGGGGGATGCGGTAGTGCAACTCGGCTCGTTCAGGTGAGAGGTACGTCATCTCCCCCATCTCCCCACGCCGCTGCTGGACGAGATCCATCACGGTCCCGATGTACTCGGAGGGCGTGATGATCATCACCTTCACATACGGTTCTTCGATCGAGACCAGCGAACCGACGTCCGGCAGATCCTGTGGGCTGCGAACGGCCACCTGCTCACCGGAGGCGAGGTTGGCAACGTAGGCGACGGAAGGCGCCGTCGCAACGAGATCGAGATCGTATTCGCGCTCGAGTCGCTCCCGGACGATCTCCATGTGCAGGAGACCGAGGAAGCCGACACGGAACCCGAAACCGAGAGCCCGGCTCGTTTCAGCCTGGAAGACCAGGGACGAATCATTGAGCCGGAGTTTGTCGAGCGCCTCGCGGAGCCGCTCAAACTCATCGCCGTCGGTGGGGAAGAGTCCGGAGAACACCATCGGCTTGGGCTCGAGGTAGCCGGGCAGCGCCTGATCGGTTGGCGTCGCGGTGTGAGTGACGGTGTCGCCGACACGAATAAGGTCGATCTCCTTCACACCGGTGATGAGGTACCCAACTTCACCCGTGGCGAGGCGATCCACCACTTCGAGCGCCGGTCGCCTGATCCCAAGCTCGGCAGCTTCAACATCGAGCGAAGTTGCCATGAAGTGGACGCCGTCGCGTCGCGACATGCTCCCGTCGACGATCCGTACCGAGCTGACCACACCGCGGTACGTGTCGTAGAACGAGTCGAACACCAGGGCTCGCAGCGGCGCCCGTTCATCGCCTCCCGGCGGCGGCAGTCGATCAACGATGGCCTCGAGCAGTTCGTTGATTCCGGAACCGGTCTTGGCCGAGACCCGAATGACTTCGTCCGCGGTCCCTCCCAACACTCCTGCGAGCTCTTCGGCGGCTCGATCGGGGTCGGCAGCCGGCAGGTCGATCTTGTTCACGACCGGGATGATCTCCAGCCCCTCTTCAATGGCGAGGTAGGCGTTCGCGAGTGTCTGAGCCTCAACCCCTTGGGAGGCGTCGACCACGAGGACTGCACCCTCACACGCTTCGAGGCTTCGCGACACCTCGTACGAGAAGTCCACATGCCCCGGGGTGTCGATCAGATTCAGCTGATATGAAACACCGGAATCGGCCGCGTAGTCGATCCGGACGGCATTGGCTTTGATCGTGATCCCGCGTTCGCGCTCGAGGTCCATGTCGTCGAGCACTTGCTCTCGCATGTCGCGCTCGGAGATCGCGCCCGTGCGTTCGAGCAGGCGGTCGGCCAGCGTCGACTTGCCGTGGTCGATGTGCGCGATGATGGAGAAGTTGCGAATGCGCGAAAGCGCGGTCATAGGATCGATCCGGGAGCGGGGTATCTCAGTGTACCGTTGAGCGGTTCTCCTGTTATCGTTACGGCTCGTCCCCACCACCTCACGAGGTTCGTCCAGCATGGCCAACATCAAGTCTCAGAAGAAGCGCAACCGCCAGAACGTCACGCGGTATGCACGCAACAAGTCGTTCCGCTCAGAACTGAAGACGCGGAGAAGCACGTCATCGAGGCCGCTGAAGCCGGGGATGCTGCCGAGGCGGAAGCGCTCTTGCGCGAAGCTCAGAAGCGCATCGACATGGCGGCGTCGAAGGGCGTTCTCCATGCGAAGACGGCGGCGCGGCGCAAGTCACGCCTCACCCTACGGGTTCGCTCGACCCTCTCCTGACCCTGTGACCGATTCGTCGACCTGGCTCACGCCGGCCGCCCACGAGAAGCTCCAGGCCGAACTCGAACAGCTGTCGACGGTCGGCCGTATCGAGATCACGGCACGAATCGCCGAGGCACGCGAACACGGCGATCTCAAGGAGAACGCCGAGTACGACGCGGCGAAGAACGAGCAGGGCATGATGGAAGCCCGGATTCGCAAGCTCACCCATCTCCTCGAGTCTGCGGAAGTCCGCGAGGTCGAGAACTCCGGACTTGTTGAGATCGGGACCGTGGTGACGGTGATCGACGACGATGAGGACGAGTACGAGTTCTTTGTCGCCCCGTCCGAGAACAAGGTCGCAGGCATGCTCCTCGCCTCGCCGCAGAGCCCACTGGGCGATGCGCTCCTCGGTTCAGCCCCCGGTGATGAAGTGAGCTACGAAGCCCCCGGCGGAACGTTCACGTATCGGATAGCGGCAGTACGCGTGTACGACGGTTGATCCGCATCCTTCAGTGGATCGGTCGGAACCCCCTGGCGAGACACGAGACCGGTCTCGAATCTCGGGTCTCAAGTCTCGGGTCTCTTGTCTACTTCCCGAGCCACCGGCACATTGCGACTGTTAGGCGTTCTAGGGTCACTCGGTGGGTTGGTTCGGGGGCGCTCTTGATCTGAAGATCGGCTCGGGCCAACGCGTCAAGCGAAAGGCGCAGAGATTCGGCTCGCGTCGACGATCGGCGCTCCCATACCTTCCGCACCGGGAACGACGCCGGTGACTGCCCGACCCACCCGGCGTACGTCTCCCGATCGGGCGCAATCGCGGCAAGAGACCGCCTCCGCACCTCACCTTCCAAATAGGCGAGGACAACAAGCGGATGGCCATGCTCGAGAAAGTCGGCGAGGCGTCGCAGCGCTTCACTCTCGTTGCCCGCAGTGATCGCATCCGACAACAGCCACATTGGTTCATCCGGACGGTTCGAGTAACGGCCGAGGACATCCTCTTCGGTGATCATCTTCCCGTCGGCAGCGAGCTGGTCGAGTGCTTGACCGAGCGCCGCCACATCTGAGCCGAACCGACGAAGGAGCACCGCGACGGCTCCCGGATCGATCTTGACTTTCCGCTCCGAGGCAGCCTCCGCGAGCCAGCGAGATGCGTCCCTCTCTCGGTACTTCTTGACGCTCTCCGTTTCGCCATGTTTCCGAAGTGTCGGCTCCCAGCGGAGCGGGAATCGCCCCTGCGGCGGCGAAGACGGCCGTGACCGCTTCGGGATCGGCGGCGACGACGAGTTCGGCGATCACTTCGGCTTCGGCCTTGAGGAGGTTCTGAGCGTCAACAACGAGGACTCCATCGGCGTCGCCAAAGAGGGAGCCGCTCTGGAGCGCAGGCACAATGCCCTGGACGGACTCGCGAAGCTGGCCTTCGGTGTCTTCCGCTGCACCCCGGCCCGGCACATCGATGCGTTGGTGATCCGTGATGCCCGCAGCCTCGAACACGCGGCTCGCTTTCTCGAACATGACCTCACGCTCGCCGGGTCCGGCGTCGCGAGGTCCGCTGATCACGGTGAAACCCATAACCCGAGTCTCCGCGCTCCGGCGTCGCTGCGCAAGTCGGATGAGTTCCAAGCCGTCCCGCTCGCCCGACCAGAGTTTGGCGGCGCTAACCAGCCAGCGTCATAGCGTGGTCCGCACGGAGCAGGAACGGCGGCAGATATGCAGGGATGTTGGAGAAGGGCAGCACGTCGGGATGGAGCGTGATTCCCAGCGCTTCGTTCATGAATCGCCGTCTTGCCTGAATCCGCTCCCATGCGGCCGGATACTGCTCTGCGAACTGTCGACGCAGCGCATCGTCGGCGAGCGCGATCCCATCCTCGATGTTCGTCGTGAAGTACTCGGTACCCGTCGCCGGTATCACGTCGACCTGGAGCGCCATCCCCGACCGCAACACGACGTTTGATCCCGACGCCACCGGCGAGTTGACCCATTCATCGAGGTGGATCTGATGGCCTGGGTTGAGGAAGATCCCGAAGAACGGATCACCAAGGTGATGATCGATGATCTCCTGGAGTACTCCCCCGGTCTGGCCGACGTGCAGTGCTTCGTACCACTCGGCGATCGCCTCGAAGTACGGTGCAACAAGCCGCTCGACGTAATCGTGAACGTCCGGCGGGAGTTCCGCCGCGTCCTCGACAACGAACCCGGCGCGGCAGTTGAGGGCGCCCCAAATGCCGAACGCCGTCGTGAAGCGGTCCCCTCGCTTGATACGGCGGTCGCTTGGGCTCAGCAGGCCGAGCGTTGCACGGTCCCCGCTCGTCAGCATCAGGTGGCACGACAGCGGAGCACCGTTCCACTCGAGAAGACGAACCGCCTCGTCCTCTCGCATGCCCGGCTTGAGGCCGAACAGCAGGTTCCGAACTCCGGTCGATGTGTGGCACGCGGCGTACTCGAAGGCGGCGAGTTGCTCCACCTCGTTGATCACCCGCATTCCGTCCTGAGAATCCGTGAGGATGTCGCCGGCATTCTCGGCCACGCCACCTTTGCCGACCGCAGCACGCACCTCGTCAACGATGAACGCCGGCACATCGATCCGCGTCCGGTCGGGGAACTCCTTCCAACCGATCATCCCGACGTGGACGCCGGCGGTGAGACCTTCGTCGCCAAGAACCTCGGCGAGCGACCGGGAACGGTCCCTCGGTTGGCTCGGAAGACTGAGGTCCTGGTGGAGTTCAACACGCATCGGCAGTGGTGCGGCCTCGGCCATTCCGACACACTCGTTGCCGGTAAGCAGAAGCGGTAGGTCGTTCGGTCCAACGATCAGGACCGCCTCCTCGAAGCGGGGATCGAAGCCGGTCAGGTACGAGAGGTTCGCGCTGTGCTCCCGGTCGGCGTACACCAATCCGAAGTCGTAGCGGCGGGCCGCAAGCCGGTCGCGGAACCGATTCAGGCGCTCTGCGTAGAGCGGCTCCGGAACAGTTGGCATGATCTCCGGCATGCCGAAGTCCGGCAGTTCGATTTCACGCAGTGTGGCTCTCGGCATTCGGTCCTCCAGTTGCTCTCAGTCCTCCGCGGGAGTCCATATCTGCGGGGCATCGGCGTCGGGTGTGATCGTGACGAACTGGTTTGCGTCCACCTTCATCCACGGCCCGACCGCTCCGTCTGGCCATTGCACGCGGATCTCGGCTTCGTCGGATGGACCGAGTCCGAAGTGGATCCAGCCGATTTGGCCTCCGGCGTGCCCGCCACCGATGTTCACCTCACGTTGGACGACGTGATCACCGATTCTCACTTCGATCCAGGAGCCGATCGCATCCGTGTTGACATCCGGTTGCGCCAGTTCGATGGCGAGCCAGTTCCCCATCGGCACGGCTGTGGCAGTGTCCCCCGAGCCGAGGTTGCGCCAGACGTTCACGTTCTCTACCCGGTTCACCTCGACCAGATCCAGCAACCCGTCGAGGTTGAGGTCAACGAGTGCTGCACCGCGGCTGCGGTCGTAGTGAACAATTCCTGCGTCGACGGCACCTTCGACGAATGTCCCATCCGGCTGGCCGAGAAGGAGGTTGTTGGGATCGGCGGCTGCGTACTCCGGCATCGAATCGACGTTGCCCTTGGAGATGAACAGGTCGGTGAAACCGTCGTTGTTGACATCCTGGAACTCGGGATGCCAACCTGTCGACGGCATCACATCGTCCCCGACAAAGGGCCGGTGCGCGGTCACACCTCGCCGAATCGCAATGTCCCCGTAACTTGGCTGGGCCGGCCCGTCGGTCAATTCCCGGAACTTGTTGTCGCCCTGGCTCGTCAGGAAGACCTCGGGAAGCCCGTCGCCCGTGACATCGTGGCTGGCGATCCCCATGCCCCATATCTGCAGCTTGTTCCAGCCGTCCTCTCTCGTGTAGAGGCGCGGCGGCTCCCCCTCGTCGATCCGCCAGAGCTGCTCCTCACCGTCGCGGTAGTAGTGCTTGTCGTTCGCAACTCGCAGGTCGCGCCGGCCGGAGCGGTCCCAGTCGCTGAAGAGGACGGAGAGTGTGCACCAGCCGGGGCTCAGCAGTGTCGGGTCCGCGTAGGCTGGGCCGTCCGGTCGGAACATCCGGTTGTCCGAGCAATCGCCGTTCTGACGGCCCTCGTCGTCGAGTTCAACGTACATACCGATCGCGAGCGTCGGCATCGCGGCGGCGCCCTCCCAGGTTGCGCTGAATCCTGCCGTCCACTCGTCTCCACCGTCGAACCCGAACGCTTCGTTGGCGCGCTCGAATGTGCAGTCGCCGAGTCCGCGGAAGAGGACGTTCTCGCCGAAGCGAAGGACTGCGAGGTCGGTGTGTCCGTCTGAATCGATGTCGATCGGATAGGCGCCGGTGACCTCGGTCAGGTTGGTATCGGACTGCGCCACCTCGGTGAACTCCAGGGAACCACCGACGCGACTCTCGTTGACGTAGAGGGCGGCCGGATTCGTCCCGCCGGCGATGTAGAGATCTTGTTTGTGATCGTCGTTGCAGTCGAATACGGCGACGCCGCCACCCACGAAGTAGGTCCAGTCCCCGTCGTACGCGTGGTCAATACCTGCCGCCTCCGCTTCGTTGACGAAGTGAGGCGCCCCCAATGCTTCGGTCGGGGTGGTTGCTCCACCAGACATCGAGCATCATCGCGGCGCCGATGCCCACCGCCACAACCACGGCAAAGACAGCCGCGATCAGCCATCGCTCTCTGCTCACGTCGTCGCCTTTCTCCGGTCAAGGCCCATCATTGGGATGCGTCTCCGTAGTAGGTCTGCGCAAGCTCCCATGCCGCAGCACCGACCTCGGCGCCGATGATGCGCCCGGCGAAGTCGTCGGCCCTCACGTGGATACCGCCGTACAACCGAGAAACACCTGCCTGATCGGAAGCGTCCTGATAGGTGGCCCACTGCAGCGTGACCCCATCTGCAGTCCCTGCTTCGAACTCGAGCGAGCCTGGGGCAATCGTCCATTCGCCGAGGCCGCCGGGGAAGAATTCGGTGCCGGTGATTCCGGTCAGCACCTCTGCCGACGCCCTGCTGAACGTGCTGTGGCCCGAGACGTACCCGGAGAATGAGGGCGTCACAAACGTTGGCGCCTGATACGGAACCCAGTCGACGGCGAGTATCCACTCAACACCACCGATCTCGGTCTCCGGGTCTGGCGGGTTGCCGGCGTACGAAAGCACGGCGATCTCTCCTTCATGACCGGCGAGGGCCGAGTGTCGCTCGCCGGGCGCTGTTGTGTCTTCGCTGATCACTTCGACGAGCCCCGGCTGGAGCGGAAGCCCGTCCTCGTGGTACGACGGTGCCGCTGGATCACTCGACTGTCCGTTCCCACCCATCCATCGGATCATCGAGATCGGCCTGATGTAGTCGTAGTGACCCTTCGTTCCCCATGCTGCGATCGCCGCGTCGTGGTTCGCCCCGTTGAGAGCGAGGTAGAGCTTGACGTCCCATTCCAGGGCATCAACGACGTCCCCAGTTCCGCCAATGCGCAGGTCATCCCCGAGTTCTTCGGTGACGGCGTTCGCCATCGTGTTCCAGTGCCCGGGTGGCGTCTCCGAGTCGGGGCCGTCAGCCCAGAACTCGGCAACCGTACGGCCAAAGTCGCCTTCGTTCACGATGTTTGGTTCATAGGGTGCCCCGGTGGAGGGATTGGTGCCGTAGCCCGTGCCATCGTTCGTACCGAGGGGATTGGCTCCGATCGTGGCAGGGGAGATATCGACATTGATTGCCTCCCTCGGGTCGAGCACGCTGCTGTAGGCGACCACCTCGACGGCAGCTTCCTTGTATTCCTGGTCGGTCTCCGGATCGTGTGCATAGGGCGGGTCGCCAGGGTCAACCGGCACACCCGTCTCCCCCGCAGGTGGAAGCGCGAAACCGACGACGTACCCCCAGTGGGGATCGATGGATTCCTGGACACCGTTTTCGAGTGGGACGCCGTTCTGCGAGATCATGTTCTCGATCTGGAGCGGCTGCCACCGGTTCGGGTCGTTCAGCGTCGTCCCGGAGGCGTCAACGGTGAGCGCTGGGTTGACGGGATCGTAGCCCGGCGAGGCATACCCCTCGGCTTCGTTGGAGCCGTCGACCATCCCGGCTTCCAAGATCACATCGGCGATGCGGTTTCCGAGCGCGGCCGGCGTTTCGCCCTCGGTGGTCGTCACATCGATCGAGTAACAAAGGTCCTGCATCAGCCGATCGAACTCGGGGATCGTCTCCGTTGCGCCGATCGAGTCGATGTAGCGTGCCTCGAGGACGCGGAATGCTGCGTAGCTCATCGCTTCCTCTCGTGCTGCCTCCACGTCCGAGGCGCTGTGATCTTCGTCGACGAAGACACCCCGGGCCGTGGCGTCGTAGGCGGCCCACGCGTCCCACATCGCTGCCGACGTGTGATAGAGATTCCTCGCGTGCACTGTGGGCGCAGGAAGGTCACGCCGAATCGCGTCGAGCAGCACTTCATTCCAGCGGCGCGCCACCGACCATTCGGGGTGTTCGGCGATCGGCGGACAGGCGTCCTCGTCACCGCCGGATCGCAGGAGCACGACACCCCCGATGGCCACCCCGGCGACCAGCAGCACACCAAGTGCCGCCATCCACCATCTTGTCCGGCTGCTCGCCATCGGTTGTCCTTTCCACCATCTCCGCAGCAGCTTGATCCGCCGCTGGAGAGGTTCACAGGCGCCGGGCCCAGCGGGTGTCTCCTCGCGATCGTGAACCCCACGAAGGGTAGCCCGGCAACCCGCCCACTCGATTCGCCAGACCGTTCAGCCCACACCCTGTTCGTGGCCGGTAGGAGGACACATGGGCCCCAGCTTCTGAACGAAGAATGAGTAGTCGCCAACATGCGAGTGTCCACCAACACAGGGGTATAGTCTCAAGAGCGCGACCGCATGAGCGGTCGCTAACCAGTACATGGAGGAAGAAATGAAGCGAAGCATCAAGCTTCTCATCATGCTCGCCGTGTTCGCAATGATCGTCGCAGCATGTAGCAGCGATGATTCTGACGACACGACGACCACAGCCGCCGCCGGCGGCGACGAAACGACAACGACCGCAGCCGAGAGCGATGCCCTCGTCGTCGGCGTGTCGTGGAACAACTACAACGAAGAGCGGTGGGCGCGGGCGGACGAGCCGGCGATCCAGGCGGCTCTCGACGCCGCAGGCGCTACCTACATATCGTCGGATGCTGGTTCCTCAGCGGAGCAGCAGATCGCCGACGTGGAGAACCTCATCTCACAGGGCGCGAACGCGTTGATCATTCTCGCTCAGGACGGCACGGCCATCCTGCCGGCGGTTCAGAGTGCAACCGACCAGGGGATCCCGGTCATCGCATACGACCGGCTCATCGAAGACCCGAACTGCGTTCTACATCACCTTCGACAATGTCGAGGTGGGGCGCATGCAGGCTCGGGCGATCTACGACCTGGTCCCTGAAGGCAACTACGTCTTCATCAAGGGCAACTCTGCAGACGCCAACGCCGACTTCCTCCGTGGAGGTCAGGAAGAGGTGCTGCTCGAGGCAACCGGCTGTGAGGAACTCGTGGCACCGTGCCCGATCATCAACGTCGGCGAGTCCTACACCGACAACTGGGCGCCGGATGTAGCCCAGACCAACATGGAGCAGTTCCTGACGACGAACGACAACGATGTCCAGGCTGTTGTGTCATCCAACGACGGCATGGCCGGCGGCGTTGTCGCCGCTCTGGACGCACAGGGTCTCGCAGGCTCCGTGCCGGTGTCGGGACAGGACGGCGACTTCTCCGCTCTGAACCGGGTCGCACTCGGCACGCAGGCGGTAGACGTTTGGAAGAACGCCTTTGCGCTCGGTCAGACGGCCGGTGAGGTGGCCGTGCAACTCGCTGGCGGCACCGGTCTCGATGCCGTGGCGGCTCCGGGGAACCTCGGTGACTCGGCACCTGCGGCTGGCACTGCGGCTGGAGCATTCACGACACCCGGTGGTGTTGATGTGTGGTCGATCATCCTGACGCCGATCCCGATCACTCAGGACAACCTGAACGTCGTTCTCGACGCAGGATGGATCACGCAGGACGACCTCTGCAAGGATGTCGAGTCCGGAAGCGTGTCGGTCTGCCCCTAGGGTCAGTCGACGCTGATTAGCAAGAGAGCCGCACCCGCCTCGGTGGGTGCGGCTCTCCTATTTCTTCTGAAACGGCGAACCGCTCTATTGTGGACCCGTGACGGATACCAACAACACCCCATCGACTGACACGGGTGCGGCCGCACCTCCAACCACCCAACGCCGAACAGGGGGCCGCTCCGCCGCCGACACGGACAACAATCGGTTCTCTCTTCCGATCGGCCGAAATCGATACACGCCTCCTCGGCATGGTCGCAGCGTTGCTCATCATCTGGATCGGGTCGAACATTCTCTCCGACGGCGCCTTCCTGACGTCCCGCAACCTGTGGAACCTTTCGGTGCAGACCTCGGTGGTGGCGATCATGGCAACCGGCATGGTGCTCGTCATCGTGTCTCGCAACATCGATCTGTCGGTGGGCTCGATGCTGGCAGCGGTTGGCATGGCGATGGCGCTTCTCCAGGCACGGTATCTGACCGACATATTCGAGATTGGCAGCCCCGCGATCTGGATCATCGCCATCCTTGCCGGCCTGCTGCTTGGAGCGCTCATCGGAGCACTCCAGGGCACGATCGTCGCCTACGTCGGGGTGCCGTCGTTCATCGTCACCCTCGGCGGCCTCCTCGTGTGGCGCGGCGTTGCGTGGTGGATGGCCAGTGGACAGACGATCGCCCCCATGGACAAGACCTTCCAGATCCTTGGAGGCGGGGCGCGAGGAACCATCGGAGGCACGTGGACCTGGATCCTTGGTATCGCCGGATGTGTAGGGGTTGTGCTGCTCATGTGGAACCGCCGCAGGCAACGCATAGCGAGTCGGCTTCACACCGAGGCCGATGTGGGCCGAGGTCACGATCGGCGCGATCGCGATCGCCGTGATCCTCGGCGCAACCGCGGTCATCAACTCCTACCCGATGCCTGAGGCCCTGGCCCGGCAGTACGCCGCAGACAACGGGATCGCGTGGCCCCCTGAAGGACTCACCATCCCCCTCGGCCTTGCGACACCGGTTCTGATCACGATCATCGTCGCGCTGGCGATGAACTTCATCGCCACCCGCACCCGCTTTGGGCGCTACGTCTACGCCATCGGGGGCAACCCCGAAGCAGCGACCCTGGCCGGCATCAAGGTTCGGTGGACGATTGTCAAGACGTTTGCCCTCATGGGGCTCCTCGTCGGGATCGCCGCCGCCGTCCAGATCGCCCGCCTCAACGCGGCGACCAGCGGACTGGGCCAGCTCGCCGAGCTCTACGTGATTGCCGCCGCGGTAATCGGCGGCACGTCTCTGAGCGGAGGCGTCGGCACCATCCCCGGTGCGGTCCTCGGCGCGCTCGTGATGCAATCCCTGGTGTCCGGCATGGTCCTCATCGGGGTTGATGCACCGCTGCAGGACATCGTCGTCGGCATCGTGCTCGTTGCAGCGGTGGCACTTGACGGCTACTACCGAAAGAGGGTGGCAAGATGACAACGGTCGAGACCCGGACACCGCTGGTCGAGATGAGCCACATGAACGTCGCCTTTGGCGGCGTACATGCGGCAGAGGACTGCTCCATCGATCTGTACCCAGGCGAGGTCGTCGCCATCGTCGGTGGGAACGGAGCGGGCAAGACCACCCTCATCCGGTGTCTCTCCGGAGCACACCCGGCCGATTCGGGTGAGATCAAGATCGACGGCGAACGTGCCTCGATCAACAACCCCCGTGACGCCAAGGGCTACGGCGTGGAGACGATCTATCAGACGTTGGCCCTGTCCGAGAACCAGGACGCACCGTCCAACATGTTCCTCGGGCGGGAACTCCGCTCACGTTGGGGCACGCTCGACGACATGGCCATGGAGGAGGCAACGCGGAAGGTGATGGCTCGCCTCAACCCGAGGTTCAAGAACTTCGGTGTCCCGGTGCAGTCGTTGTCCGGAGGTCAGCGGCAATCGATCGCAATCGCCAAGGCCGTCTACTTCAATGCGCGCATCATCATCATGGACGAGCCCACGGCGGCACTTGGTCCTGCAGAGACGGCGCAGGTGGGTGAGCTCATCGTGCAGCTCAAGTCGGAGGGCATAGGGATCTTCCTGATCAGCCACGACATCCACGACGTGTTCGACCTCGCAGACCGCATTGCGGTGATGCACACCGGCAAGATCGTCGGAATCGTGAACAAGGACGACGTCACCAAGGATCAGATCCTCGCCATGATCATCATGGGCAAGGACTCGAGTCAGGTCACCGAACACGACATCGAAGACCTGCACTGACGGGACGGCTACGCCAGGCAGAGCACCACCCGGCCGAGACTCAGTCGTCTTCCTGGATGCTCCGCATCGACCAGATGAGCGTGCGCATCGAGAGCGGCTGCTGAAGGACCGTGACGACCGCTTCGGCGACGTTCTCGGCACTCATCATGTCGGCAAGCCCCGGCATGTCGGGCGTCCGGCCGGCCCCCATCGCAAACTCCGTCGCTGTACCCCCCGGGCAAATCGTGCTCACCCGAACGCCCGACTCGCGGAGCTCGCGGTCAAGCCCGCCTGCAAGACCAACCTGGGCGAACTTCGTCGCCGCGTACACGGCTTCATCCCCGGCCCCACGGATGCCGGCAACCGACGCCACGATGACGATGTCACCGCCGCCCTTCTCGACGAATCCCGGGCACCGCGGCGCGGATCGGCCACACCGTTCCGGCCACGTTGGTGTCCATCATGGTCTTCAGCTTCTCGTCGGTCAGATCCATGATCCCGCCGTACGCGCCGATCCCTGCGTTGGCGACGAGCGCATCGAGGCGCCCGAACCGCGTGTAGGCCTCTTGAACGAGACGCTGCGAGTCGCCCGGCTCGCGAACATCCATCTCGACGATCGCTGCACTCGAACCCAACTCGGCGGCCAAGGCTTCGAGCCGGTCAACCCGACGAGCGCCGAGAACCACGGTGGCCCCTTCTGCGACAACCGCACGGGCGGTCGCTTCACCGATCCCTGCGCTGGCCCCGGTGATCGCCACCGTCAATCCGCTGATGTCTCTCATTGCTCAACTCCCTTGGTTCTGGGCATGGCTCGCCCGAATCGTACACGGACCGATGCGACCTCTCTCAGGCCTGCGATGGTGTCGGCCAGGATCTCGTCGATGACCTTCATGTTGTTGATTGCGTCCGAGATCGGAACCGCGACGGGCGTGTCGTCCAGCACCGCCTGAGCGAAGAGGCGTGCCTGAATCGTGTACTGGTTCTCCGGCGGGAACACCAACGCCTCAGTGGCCGGGGCGACGGGTGGCTCGCCCCCGGAGACCACGAAGATCGTCGTCTCGAGATCGGGCGGGATATTGAACGGAATCTCGATATCGATCCGGCCGGTTGTGCCGACAATGTGCACACGCTGATAGTCCTCGGCACGCGTCGAACAGGTGAACGTCGACTGGCCGCCGCCCGGGAATTCGAGAATGGCCGATGTCACGATGTCGATGCCCATCACCGGGTCACGGCGCACCGAGGCCTCAACTCGCTCCGGTTCCGCGTCGAAGAGCATCCGCGACATGTTGATGTTGTAGCAGCCGATGTCCATGAGGGCACCGCCCCCGTTCGACACCTTGTTGCGGATGTTCGAGGGGTCGTCGTTGTAGTAGCTGAACCAACTCTGCACTCCCTGCAGATCGCCGATCATGCCGCTTCTCACGAGGCGAACAGCCTCGACCCAGGTCGGGTGGTGGCGATACATGAACGCCTCGGCGAGCTTCACCCCTGCGCTCTTACAGAACGCGGCCATCTCCTCAGCCTGCGCAGCATTCATGGCAAGTGGCTTCTCACAGAGAACGTGCTTCCCGGCGGTCGCGGCCTTCATCACCCATTCGGCATGGAGATCGTTCGGAAGCGGGATGTAGACGACATCGATGTCGTCGGCGGCGAGGAGCTCCTCGTAGGAGCCGTACGCCCTTGGTATCTCGAGTTGAGCTGCTGCTGCTGTGGCTCGATCGATGTCACGCGACGCGATGGCCACGACATCACAGTTCTCGGCGCGCTGGATCGCGGGAGTCACCGTCTCCATACCAATACCCGCCGTGCTCAATACGCCCCATCGGACATTGGTCATGGTGTGCTCCTTGATCGGCTCTTCATGTGCAGGGCTTCCCGCTACCGACGGCGAAACCTCTGCAGTGAGTCTCCCCACGCGGCCGACATTGCGCAAATCAGGGTGCATCGAGTTCGAGTGACACGTCTCCCTCCTCCATCGTGATCCTGACGTCGGCTCCGGCCTCGTTCAGAACGTTCAAGATCTCCGGCGTCGGGTGGCCGTAGGTGTTCGGCCCGACGCTGATGACCGCGACGGCTCAACAGTGGCCGCGAGCCAAGACGGATCAGTCGACGATGACCCGTGGTGCGGGACCAGGAGGATGTCCGGCCGGAGTGGTGGCAGCTCCCGTTGTGCGACAACCCCGATGTCTCCCGGCAGGAGCAGGGTCTGTTCCGCTACCACCCACAACACGACCGAACCGTCGTTTCGAGCGGCGTACCTCCGTCTCGGCCCCAGCGCCTCGATTCTGATGGAACCGAACGTGTACGAGATACCCGGCTGCACCCGATCGACGGGCACACCTGCGACGAGTGCCGCTTCGACGAGATCCTCCATCTCCATGCCCTGATCGGGATGGTCGGGAACCCACAACCTCCCCACGGAGTGGTCGTTGAAGATTCCTTCGAACCCGCCGACGTGGTCGACATCGCCATGTGTGCCCACGAGGAGATCGACTCTTCCGATGTGATGCCGTCGAAGCGCCTCGCCAAGGACGAGCGGGTCGCGTCCGCCGTCGACAAGCACGACCCGGCCGGAGGGGTCACGGAGGAGCACCGAGTCTCCTTGCCCGACATCGAGGAACGTCACCGTCGGGACATTCGGTGGGCGGCTCGGAACAAGCACGGACACGGCAAGAACGACGGCGAGGCCCGCGACGGCCACGGGCCGCGTTCGCTTCAGTCGGATCAGGGCCGCAGCTCCGGATGCCGTGAGCCACACCGGCGAGACCAAGCTGCGGCCACCGGGCCGCCACATCGGCAATGCCGAGCACGGCACCGGCGAGAGCCGATGACACAGCGACCGCCGGTCCCCACCCGATCACCACCGCGATCGCCCCCGTCACCGTCGCACCGGTCACCAGCGGAGCTGAGAGCAGGTTCGCGATCGGCGACATCAACGGGACCGTCCCGAAATGGAGAAGCAGTACCGGTACGACGGCAACCTGAGCAGCCGTTGCCGCCCCAAGCGTGGCCCACAACGCCTTCGGTCGCCGATCGGCAAACACCCCCGATCCGATCATGATGCCGATCGTCGCGGCGACCGACAGTTGGAAACCAACGTCAGCGGCCAATTGGCCGCTCAAGAGCAGGAGCACACCAACCGCAACGCCGATCGCAACCCACGTATCCACGACGATGCCGCTTGCAGCCGCACCGAGCACGGTTGCCGCCATGACGGCCGCCCGCAGCACCGACGCCTCCCAGCGGGTGGCGACCACGAAGATCCCCAACCCGACGATGCCCACGACGAAGCGACGCATCGGTCCAATGCCCACGACAGCGGTGAGAACCCACCATGCGGCGAGGAAGAGGGCAACGTTGCTCCCGGATACCGCGACGAAGTGAGTGAGGCCCGAGCGGCGTAGCGCGTCGAGATCACGGGCGCTGAGGCCCGACGTGTCACCAATCAGGAATCCGGCGACCAGAGCCTCGGAGCGTCGGCCGATATCGAGCACCGATCGAACGCGGTCACGAACTGCGTTGCCGATGGTGAACAACGGGCCGCCGCCGGTCCCGAGCACTTCAACGTCCGAGATCGTGACCCGTCCCGCGATCGGATCTCCACGGATTCGGCCGGGAACGCTTCTCGACGTGCCGACGATTCGAACGCGCTGACCGGCGACCAGGGGCGTCTCCAGCGTCGGGTCCGACACCGATGGCGGGCCCAGCCCACGGCTTCCACCCGCCGGCATCTCGGAGAGCCTCCGGGCCCACAACGGCCGGCCTTCGGGGTCCGTCGTCTTCGGCCACAACACCGACGAACTCGATCGGCCCAGTCGGAATATCGGCTTCCAGGGTCGCGGCGATCCGACCTGCCGCGAGGATTTCCGGACAATGCACCGGCTATGAGAAGGACGATGAGCACGGAGGCTGCCGGCCAACGGAACGCAACGACCGCGGCCACCACCGCACATACGACGGCCACAGCGAACCCGAAACGCAGGCCCAGCAGCGCTCCCGTCCAGATCACCGCAGCAGCGGCCAGCGCCCACCATCCGGCCCGGGAAGGAGACCGCACCTACGGAGCCGCTATCGAGTCGCGCATCGCAGCGAGCTTCGCTTCGCCGATACCGCCAACGTCCATCAGGTCTTCGACGGCCGCGAACGGACCGTGGAGATCCCGGTAGGCGACGATCCGGCCCGCCAACACGGGCCCGACACCCGGGAGACTCTCGAGCTCCGCAGCGGTCGCGTGGTTCAGGTCGATCCCCCGATCAATAGCCGCACCGGGTGTCGCTGCAGCGCCGACCAGCGGCACGACGATCTGATCGCCGTCTCGCACCGACGATGCGAGATTCAGGCTCGCGAGGTCGGCACCGGTTGCTGCACCTCCTGCACCGGCGATCGCGTCGGCGACACGGGCCGACGAGGGAACGGTGACCAGCCCGGGCCGATTCACGGCACCCGATACGTGAACCACGATCGCCTCAGGAACCGTGGTGTACGAAACTCCGCCGGTTGCGGCGAGTACATCGGGCGTGGTGCTGCGTGACCCGAACCACACGCCCGCTCCGATGGCAAGCATGAGTGCGACCACCACCACAATCGACCCGAACTCGGAGATTCTCTGTTGGCACATCGCCTCCCATTTGCGATGCGCCACGCCGACATATGTATCAGGTTGAGGCAGCGAACGGAAGACCTCTATCAGACGAAGAGCTTCACCAGGGCCTCAACGCCGCCGGACTCGGCGACCTCTTCCAGCCAGTCGGTGAGTTCGGCGCCGAACATCAGCGCAATAGCCGCCGTGAGGTTCACGCCGGCGTGCAGCATGATCGGGAGTGAGAGGTTCCCCGTCCGAATCGCCGCGTACCCGAGCACGAGCGCCGATGATCATGAGCCCGGGCAGCGCAGCAATTGCGCTCGGATCGAGGAGATGTATCCGCTGCAAACAGAGCAGCCTGGACCACCACCGCCCACATCGGCGACATCGACCGGACCAGCCGGGAGAGCAACATGCCTCGGAACAGCATCTCCTCGACAACCGGGGCCGCCACCCCGACCATGACGACGATCAGAAGCCGCTCGACGAGGGTCGTCGTGTCCTCGGTGAGCGAGGCCACCTCCTGCTGCGGGGCGCCATCCGGGAACAGCAGTTCGAGAAGCGGCGCTGTTACCAGGACGACGGCGATCTGGAGCCCGAACCCGGCAGGAATACCCCACCAGTGTTTGAGCTCGATCGTGAGGCCGAAGTCGCGCCGGAAGCTCCCCGTGCCCCTGGAGATCGAGAGAATCCACATGGCGATCAGGTTCCCGCCGGCCTGCCCGGCGAATGACGCAGTGAACGCAACAACATTCAGTTCGGGTCCCATGAAGATGAGGACGCCGGCGGTGGTGATGAACGCGCCGAAGATGCCGGCGATGAAGACGTAGAGCGCCTGCGGCAGGCTCCACTCCACGTCCTGGAGGTAGTCGCTCATCTTCGTTCCGATCGTTCCACAGCCTCGCGCTCGAATCGGATGGCACGGTAGGCGACGTGGTGGGGCAAACCCAGGGCCCGTCCACGGAGGTAATCGCCGAGGTAGCGCACCAGGAAGCCGACGACGCCGTAGTTCCCGCCACTGCTCGACGTGGACCGCCTCATGCGAGAGCAGGACGAGAGCATCGCCGTCACGCGATGCGTTCGAGCGCCGATTGCGAAGCGAAGATGATGTTCCGGACGGTCATCGCCTCCGTCCCCCTCCCCCACAATCTGGCGAGCCACGAAGGAACCGGCCGGACGGTGACGGAGGCCAATCGCACCACGTCCGGACCCAGCCCCGCTCCGACGCAACGCCACATCCATCCCGATCCCTCGAGTTCTCATAGCAAAGAACGATATCGCCCACCACCGAATTGTGCCGTCTCGTGCCTCTGTCTCAAGTCTCGGATCTCGCTCTTGGTTCTCACTTGCACCTGTGACTTCCCTACCATTGCCCCTTCACCAGACCGGAACGGAACATGGCATACGACCACAGAACCACTGAGCAGTACTGGCAGGACCGATGGAGCGAGGAAGGCCTCTACCGCTCCGTTGTGGATTGGGACCGCCCGAAGTACTACGCGCTCACCATGCTCCCCTACCCGTCCGGTGACCTCCACATGGGCCATTGGTATGCGATGACGCCGTCCGACGCCAGGGCTCGGTACCTGCGGATGAAGGGCTACAACGTGCTCTTCCCGATGGGATTCGACGCGTTCGGCCTTCCCGCCGAAAACGCTGCGGTCCAACGCAACGTACATCCTGCCGACTGGACGTGGGACAACATCGACAGGATGCGGCGCCAGCTCCGCTCGATGGGAGCGATGTACGACTGGGAACGGGAGATGGTGTCGTGCGATCCAGAGTACTACCAGTGGACGGAGTGGCTCTTCCGGCGCTTCTTCGAGGGCGAAATTGCCTATCGCGGCGAGGCCATCGTCAACTGGTCCCCGACGCTCGAGACTGTGCTCGCGAACGAGCAGGTCATTGACGGCAAGGACGAACGCACCGGTCAGCCGGTGATTCAGAAGAAGATGGCCCAGTGGTTCTTTGCGATCACGAACTACGCCGACGAGTTGCTGGACTTCTCGGAGATCGACTGGCCGGAACCCGTCAAGGCGATGCAGACGAACTGGATCGGCCGTTCCGAAGGCGCCGACGTCGTATTCGCAACCGAATCCGGAGCCGAGATCCCCGTCTTCACCACACGACCCGACACGTTGTGGGGGGCAACGTTCATGGTGCTCGCACCCGAACACCCTCTTGTAGACACGCTGACCGACGATGCACATCGTGAATCAGTCGACGCGTATCGCACCGCGGCAGCAGGCCGTTCGGAACTCGAACGAATGGAGGCCGACCGTGAGAAGACGGGCGTGTTCACGGGCGGATTTGCCATCAACCCGGTCAACGGTAAGCCGATCCCGCGTGTGGATCGCCGACTATGTCCTCCTGTCGTACGGGTCGGGAGCGATCATGGCGGTGCCGGCGCATGACGAACGTGACTTCGCCTTCGCTCGCCAGTTCGACCTCCCGGTAGTTCCAGTGATCCAGCCGGCCGGCGAGCAACCCCTCGACGGCGCCACGATGACCGAGGCCTACGTCGGACCGGGGACGATGGTCGACAGCGGCCCGATCAATGGTGTTGAGACAACCGATGCGAAGGGTCGTGCCAACCCGTCTGTTGCTGCGGCGATCGACTGGCTCGAGGAGAACGGCGCTGGATCGGAGGCGGTCAACTACCGCATGCGCGACTGGCTGATCTCACGCCAGCGCTACTGGGGCACGCCAATTCCCATGGTGTATCGGGAAGACGGAACGGTTGAGCCCGCGAGTGATCTTCCGGTTCTGCTCCCCGAAGCGCCGGCGTTCAGCGGAGGGCCGAGCCCTCTCGCTACCGATGAGGCGTTCCTGAACACAACAGACTCAGAAGGCCGCCCGGCACGCCGTGAGAGCGACACGATGGACACGTTCATGTGTTCGTCGTGGTACCCGTATCGATATCTGTCCCCGCATTTCGATGAGGCGCTGTTCGACCCCGAGGAGGCGGCCTATTGGCTCCCGATCGACACCTACACGGGTGGGGCGGAGCACGCCACGATGCATCTGCTCTACACCCGCTTCTTCACGAAGGCGATGCGCGATCTTGGCGTGTTCGAGGACACCATCCGAGTGATGGAGGAACACGAGCGCGATCCCGAAGGCCTGTTCGATGAGCCCATGATGCAGCTGCGCAACCAGGGCCAGATCCTCGGAGAGGAGCGCCCCGGCGACCGGCTCGTCATCGCCGGCGAATGGGTCGATGAACGGTTCGTCGCAGAGTCGGTGCGCGTCGACGACCATGCGCCGGACGACGCCGCTCCCGTGGTCGGCCAACTCATGCGTCGGACCGAACGGACGTTGCAGGTCGAGGCTGCCGACGGGATCGTCACCGTCGAGGTCCCTGAGGAGGCAGAAGTCGACGTCCCCGGCATCGACGGAATCAACGACGTCACGCAACTTCGGCACCATCTTGATGTCCAGCGGATGTCGAAATCGAAGGGCAACGTCGTCAACCCGGACGAACTCGTCGAGCGCTACGGCGCCGACACCGTGCGCCTCTACCTGATGTTCGCTTTCGATTGGGAGAAGGGCGGACCCTGGGACTCTCGCGGGATCGCCGGCGCACGCCGCTTCATCGACGATGTCTGGAAGATCGGCACCACCGACTACCAGCCCGGCGAGGTTTCCGCCGAGGCGTCGGCCACGCTGCGGCGAGCAGCCCACCAGACGATCGACAAGGTCGACCGCGACATGGAGGCGTTCAAGTGGAACACTGCCGTCGCGGCGCTCATGACACTTCGCAACAACCTGCTCGAAGCACGACGGACCGCATCGGTGTCGCTCGACGTCTGGAACGAGGCGGTTGACATGCTGCTGGTGCTGCTCGCTCCGATCGCTCCGCACATCACGGAAGAGCTCTGGTCGCGGCGCGGAAACAGCGAGAGCGTCCATCTGCAGCCCTGGCCTGAGTCCGATCCCGATGCGGCAGCCGACCAGACGGTCACGCTGGTGGTGCAGGTCAACGGCAAGGTCCGCGACCGCGTCGAGGTCCCGCCGGACATCGATGAGGAGGCGGCCGTCGCTGCAGCGATGGGGGCCGAACGAATTCAGGAATGGCTTGCCAAGGGCGAAGTCCGCAAGGTCATCGCCAGACCACCGAACCTGGTCAACATCGTCCTGACCTAGAACCACGTACCCAGGGTTCTCCACCCCGTATACGGCGCCCCCAGCCCGCGGAATGGCGTGGCGCTGCGAACCCAGGGTTCTCCACCCTGCATACGGCGCCACCAGCCCGCGGAATCCACGGACGGGCACCGTCCCCGGAGAAGCGAAACGCCTCAACGGCCGATGTCGGGCTCCTCCTGGATGACCCGCGATCGAACGGTGTACACCGAATCGCCGGAGAGAATCCCCCCGCGACCGAAAAGCGACCATGTTCCCAGTTCGACAGGCCGAGCTCCGGCTTGTCGAGGGCGTACTGGCCGTCGACCCAGCGGGTGAAGCCGTTGCCGACGAACGGCGCATCCACGAGTTCGAAGAACCGATCCTGCTCTCCGGCGTCCTCCGAGATGAGCGAGGCGATGAACCGAGGGCTGTAGCGGTTGAACCAGTCGACGGCTTGATCGGCCGAAGGGACGACGGCGAGCGTGACCTCGGGGCTCTCCTCCCACTCCCACTCGGTCCCAAGCCCGCTCTCCGCGATCGGTTCGGCCTGTCGTTCTTCGTGTTCACCGTCGGCTCTGGCGATCGCGACCCGGCGGGCGAACCAGGCCTTCGGGACGGCACCGACCGACGACTCGAGGACATGGAGCTTCGGTTGGACTCCTCGCCGCTCGCCGGCCCGTTCGAGGGCGTCGAGGAACACCGGCACGAGATCGTCCGCTCGCTCCGCAACGATGCAGCATGTATTGAGGGTGTTGCAGACCTTGCGGTCGAGCGAGTGATACACCGCGGCAGCCGAACGCCTCGGTGTCGGCCTGCGCTCCGGCAACGATCCAGGCGCCGCCGGTTCCGTGCAGGCTGACCGAGTTGCCCGCCTGACGGGCGACAGCACCGAGCTGCTCTGTGGCGGCGCCGGATCCACGGGCGACTGCGAGCGCCAATCTCGGGTCCGAGAACATCGCCCATGCCGATGCGTGGGCTGCGCTGTCGACCAGCACGGCGGCACCCGGCGGAAGTCCCGTCAAGGCCAACGCCGGACGGAGTGCGTGCTCGACAATCGCCCTGGCCGTGCCGAGCGCATCCGACCCGATCCGGAATACCACCGTGTTCCCGCTCCTCAAAACACCGGCAGCGTCGGCGAAGACATTTGGCCGACCCTCAAAGACGAACCCGACTACTCCGAGACCGTCTCGGACCTGATCAACCCGCCAGCCCTCGTGTTGATCGATTCGATGACCGACCCACGGCCCCCCGGCGCCTTGCTCCACGAACGAAGCCCGTCGATCATGTCCGCCCGCATCCGATCGGTCAGGACGAGTCGGGTAGCGGAACGTCCGCGTGACTTCGCTCTGGCGACGTCGATCGGTTGGCTGCCGCGATGGGGGCGAATGAGGTGTCGTCGGCCAGAGTTGACGCGAAGAGCTCGTAGAAATCCGAGATCTTGGCGTCGCTCACGCCTCCCATCTGATCGAATGCAGTGGCGGCTGCATCGACGGCTTCCGTTGCGACCTGTTGCTCGGCGGCAGGCACGTGGAGCAGGGTTCCGTCTGTCTGCATCACGATCAACGAGTCGCCGGGCACGAATGCGGCGGCAAGTTCGTCGCTCACACGGGTGACACGGTTTCCTCCCCAGACGATCGGCATCCCGGGGGTCAGGTTCTCAAGTTTCTCCATGCTAAGACCCTAGATCGGCGACGTCCGCCATGCAGAACGAAGACAGTCTCCCGACCGTCGAGTGTTTGGTGGGTCGTGAGCCGGACTCGCCTAGACGGGGTCCTTCGTCCTGAGGTATCCCTCCCAGGCCGTCATGAAGATGCCGACGACCAGCACCGCGAGCACGATCGACAGCCAGATACTGATGCCAAATCCCCAGTGGAAGATGGCAAACGGGATGATCCCGCCCAGCAATTGCAGAATGATGGCGCCGATCGAGCTCTTCATTGGCGGGACTCCACCCGTCACGGCGCGACCAATAGACCGTTACAACCGCGACCCCGAACGCCGACACGCTATTGCCGACGCCCGAGCTCCCCAGCCGCCCATCGGCCGAATCCCGAAGCACCTTCCGCGCCTCCGTTTCCCCATCGACAATCCGGCCGGTTGCGACGAAGCCGTGGCCTTCATAGAACGGACGAGGAGATCCTTTCCCTTCAGTCCAGCTCGTGACCAGGGTCGTGTCACCCATCGCACGGCACTCGGCGACGACGAGCTCCAGCGCCCGTCCGCCGATGCCTCGGCGTTGGTGCATACGGTCGATGAGGAATCGCCACAGCAACGGCTCGGGATGGCGCTCGGTTCGAAGGGCAAGCATCACGAATCCAACGAGTTCGCCGTCGGCCTCGATGCCGCGCATCCAAGGATCGACAGGTGCGCCGTCCACAATCACAGGAAAGAGGGCGTCAACAAACGATTCGTCCACACGAGCAACGAACCGCTCCTGGGTTCTGTGTGTCTCGAGCTTGACCACCTGATCGAGAGTCCCGATCGAGATCTCGACGAGGCGGACCTCGTCGGGTGGCATCCGCTTGCGATTGCGCCACGCCTCCCAATCCTCTCGGACCATGCCGTAGAACCAGTCGTCCGAGACCTCACCATCGAGCCAGAACGACTTGCGGGTGTGGCCCTCGAACCGGAACCCCGTCCGTTCCATCACGATGGCCGACGCCGGGTTGTCCGGATCGAGCATCCCGAACACTCTCGTAACGTCGAGCTCTCCGAAGAGATATCCGAGGAGCGCATCGAGCGACTCGACTGCGTAGCCGTTGCCCCAGTGTCGCGAATCGAACGTGTACCCGACCTCCGCGGTGTGTCCATCGTCGCTCAGGTGCAGGGCAAGATCCCCGTAGACGTCCCCGGTGTGCCGATCCTCGACGATCGCCATCCACCACTCCCCCAATTCGGGGCCGACCATGGCGGTCAGGCGGGCAACGATCTGCTCGGTGTCCTCACGCCGATACGGCGTCACCCAGTTCTGGTACCTCGCGACTTCGGGATCATCACGCCGACTGTGCAAGTTGTCGGCGTCCCCTTCGGTGAACGAGCGGATGAGAAGGCGCTCTGTGGTGATGGGACTGAACACCAAACCATTCAATCACAGAGTGCCTATCGCCCCTGCGTCTGTGGTCCAACGGCGCTCGTCGTTCTCCGGCCCCGCTGGTCCGGCCGTTCCCGCAGCAGAACCCCAGCTCCGTCGTGCTCGTACCGCGTCACAGCCCTACCCGTGAAAACTCGCGGTCCGGGCCGACGCCCTGGATCAGCACGAGATCGACGTCGTTCGCCCCGTCAACGAGGGCGTCCGGAGGGATCATCGCTCCGTAGGTCGTCTTCTCGTCATCCGTTTGACTGGTGCGCGTGATCGCCGCGATCCGACCGTTCACAACGATCGCGAGGACAAGGTCGTTTCCGTCGGTGTCGGTCCTCCGGATCGAACCACTGATCCACGAAGGCAAGAACGGACCATCCAGATCGACGGCTCCGAACGCTGAGAGGTCGCGGACCGTCGCTGTGACGTCGCTGTTGGACTGAACGGGGAATCCCTCGATTGGCCTGCCGAGCAGCTCTTCGTGGCCCGGTGGGACGAGGCCGAACGGCCCATGCGTCCCGAAGTGATCGATCTTGCGGGCCGCAACGGCCCTGGCCTCTGAACCGTCGGTTCCGAAAACGATGGTGCCTTCATCCCCAGCTACCCGGCTTTCCACACGTTCTGGTCTGTCATCCCCGAACAGGGAGATTCCGTCCGTCTCCCATGGCAGATCAACATCGAGAACGGATGCGATCGTAGGCAGAACGTCGACGGTCTCCGCTCGGTAGTCGTCGACCCCACCGCTTTCATGATGGGGACGCTTGATGAAGAGCGGAATGGCAGCGATATCCCCGACCGTCTCTTCCGTGACGACCCGGCGGTGTTCAATATCGGGACGCACCGCTATCCCGTGATCGGCCATGACGACGATCATCGTGTCGTCGTAGAGGCCGGCTTGCTCGAGTTTGCTGATCAACTCGCCGACGACAGTGTCGGCGTACCCCACTTGCGCGAGATGCTGTTGGTAGGCCTGGTCGACGAGCCAGACGTCACCGCCCCAACCAGGGCTTTCACTTCCCGGGGCCACGTCAGGCGACGGGTAGGTCTGTCCCGACGGAAGGTACGTCCACGGAACGTGTGGAACCAGCGTGTGGAGGAACGTGAGTCGCGGTTCATCGCCGACCGTTCCGAGATTCTGCATGAACTGGGAGACCGGCTGGCGGCGATCCGTCGAGTATGTCAACTCCTGGAAGCGAGCGGTAATGTCATACTCGTTCTCGACACCCCCGCCGGAGAAGTTGGACCATGTTGCGTCGATCGGAGGCAGATCGTCGGCCACGTCGTTGGGCAGGAACAGGTGGCCCGAGACGATCCTCAGGTCGTCGACGAGGCCGTCCCACCGCTCAGCAATCGAACCTACCGGACGACTCGTGTTCTCGCATGCATACTCAGGGCAAAGGTCGGTCACGGCCTCCTGAACCTTGAGGTCGTACGAGTCCGCCAGCAGCGTGAACATCGTAAACGGGTAGTCGCCGGCCGTGGGCAGCTTGTTCGTGGGTGGGTTGTTCCCGGAGAGGATGGCGGGAAGCGAGTATTCCGTCTGTTGCTGCACGGTGACGGCATTCCTGAACCATGTTCCGTCCGCTGCGAGTCGGGCGAAGCCCGGATAGACCTCCTCTTCGATGTTCCCGTCGCCATCCATGAGCGAGGCGACCGGGAACTCGTCGAATACCAGCATCACAATGGGGGCGGGATTCCCGATGGAAATCTGGGAGGATCGAGCAATCTCGCCTGATGCGAATATGAGTTGCGACACCGAGGATCCGAAGAGGAACAATCCGAGGATCACGATTGGGGCCACGGCCGCGAAGCGTCCCGCCGACCGAAGTGGTTCGTAGCGGTAGAAAGCGAACGCAAGGAACACGCCGGCGCCGCCCGCAAGAACGATCTCGAGCCATGCCGGGAATCCTGCCCCCGGCGTGAGCGAGATGACCTGAAGCGCGAGGATGCCCCCCAGGATCGAAAGCACGATCCAGTGCAGGACGGTACCCGTTGATGCATGCAGGTTTCGGACACCGGCAACGACGAAGCCGAGGATCACAGGTATCCCGATGGTCAGAAGAAGAGCGAGAAGAACGATGTCGATCGGCTGTGTTGCCCGGGCGAGGAAGAACTCCCGCGTTCCGCCCAAGGAGGTCAAGGAGGGGCTGGGCCACGGCAAGCACGAAGAGAACGACACACGAAAGGATCACATCGAGCGCCGGGGGCCCCTCCGCCCAGGATCGGGAGGTGGTGCTGGTCACGGTCAAGTGATCGGCCGGAGAGCGAACAAGCGACGAGTGCCCCCCGGCAATTCGTCCTCTCTCTCGACTATGAAACGTTTCTTCAGATACGACCGCAGATCCGTCTCGTTGTAGTCCCGGTGGACCTCATGGGGCTTCTTGTTGGCGGTGAGCGCCGCGAACCATCGGATCCACGGGCGAGACGAACTCGAGAATGGCCTTCGCCCCAGGTCGGCTAGCCAGTCGACGACGGCTCGCAAGGGAACGTTGCGCCCGATGACGAGGTGATGGACGACAGCGAGGCAGAGGACCAGATCGGGGGAGGAGCGATCCACGAACGGTGGCCGTTCGAGACCGCGCCAGCCGATGCCAGGCGACGGGTTGGCAAGATCCTGAACGATCGGAAGAATGTTGTCGGGGCCACTCGGCTTGAGCGACCGATAGACATCATCAAGGATCACATCGTCGGCGTCGAGGGCGACCACGTAGCCCGCGACCTCAGCAGCCAGTTTCGAGAAGTACCCGTCGTTGGCGCCAACATCCCAGACAACGGCCGGCGCATCGTCCGCCAGGAAGCCCGTGACGAATGCCGCCTTGGCCCCGCGGTCGACCCGCACATGATCGCATTCGGTCGCGTACCGATTCCACCGCGACGAACCGGGATTCCACTCGAGTCCGCTCACAATCCGACGGAGACCATTGACGTTGGATTCGATCATCTCCTTGCTGAAACCGGCAGCCTTCAACTCGGAGCGCACGTTCCGGCCCCCGTCGCTTGCCTTGCGTTCGGCCCGAGCCGGCAGCGCGACGTGTAGCAGGCCGCTCTTGCGCAGCAGATCTCGCAATGAAAGGACTCGGCGAAGTTGCTCAGCGGTGAGACCGTCCGGCTGACCGCGTAGCCAGGGCTGGAAGGGGATCCCGACGTGAGCCGTCAGCATCAGCGGGTACAGGTACTGGCGGAGGAATTGGTCGTAGCCGATCCAGACGTCGCCCCGCTCGAGCGCTTCGAACGAACCGATGTCGATGAAGACAGGGTTCCTGCCGCGCCACTGAACGTTGAACGGCGTCGAGTCCTTGAGGATCATGTCTTCAGCGAGGGCCGCCGAGAGGAGATCAAGTTGAAGCATGGCGGCGTCGCGCAGCATTGAGAAGGTCCACTCGTAAGGGTACGACACGACCGGGATCTGCTCATGGTGCAGAACCCCGACCCATTCGTCTCCATCGATCGTCTCGACGCCTTCCGTCAACTCCGTCCCAACAATTCGGCCGTCGGCAACGCCGTCTTCGAAGAATCGGGTCGCTGCGAGCTCCCGCCAGTTCTCCATGGCACGACGGTCGAGCGCTCGGTAGGTCTGGCCGTCCTGGTGGAATACCCGGCTGCCCGGGTCTCGGAACGAGCCGGCGTCCACTCGAAGACCGGGATCGCTGTCACTCGTTCCGGTGGCATGCGCCGCGCAACTCGGGGTTGGATCGTCAACCATGCGCTACCCGAACGTCAATCCGTCGACGGAATAGGTTCAGGGGCCTCGTCGCCTTCGCCTTGGTCGGCCACGCGCTCCGCTTCCGGTGCTCTCCTCTTCTTGGCCAACCGGCTGCGCTTCGTCTTGAACAGCACAGCGACTCCAGCCGTCCCTCCCAGCAGGGCCTGGACGATCAGGGTGCCGGTTCCGGGATCGAGATACGCAAAGTGAATCATGGAGAACCCCCGTACCGTCCGTCGCAGACGGCGCATGTGTCGGAGCATGTGCTTCCGACGCGCAGAGTGTACCGCCAAATCACGTTCAGGGACTAGGAGAGGCAGCAGTCGTTCGGGCTTTCCCACATCCGGCTCACACATTCGGCCGTGCTCACCACTGCGGGTGCGGGCTCTCGACGGCAAGGCCCTCGCCGGGCTCGGCCGCTGTTCGAACACCCGGACGCGCCGAAACCCCTGCCGTAGCGAGGGTTTCAACGCATCGATCCTCCGGTGGAGCTGAGGGGATTCGAACCCCTGACCCCTTGACTGCCAGTCCACGAAACCCCATCCCGAGTGATCCCGCCCTATCCCCCGCTATCGCAGAAACCCGTGCGCCCATTGGGTCTTCGTCCCGTTGCGTCCCGACGCGTTCGGTTGCGTGTTCCCTGGTTTCCGGACTGATAGGCGCCGCATAGGCGCCGTCCGCCATGGGCATTGGATTCGTGTCTTCACCCTTCGAACTTCGACGCGCACTTCAGGTTGGGACTAGGTCATCGGTATCTCACGGACACGGCGAGGTCTCCATGGATACGAGCTCAAGCCTCGCGTGGCTGCCGCCTTGAGAGGAAGTTCAGGAGATCTCACGGTTGCTGGCCAACGCAGTGTTTCAGGCAGAAGGCCATGGAGGCACCGGGCTTCTTGGTGATCTTCGCCCAGGACCTATCGCGTCAATTCGCATGATTCCTCATCGTTTCTCGCCCTGATGTGTCCCAAACGTGTCCCACGACCATGGCTCCAGAGACCCAAGTCGACCGGACCGAAATCGAGGCATTCCGGAATCGACATCAACGTGCATCGTCTGCTCTCTCGACCGGCTGATAGCATGCACAGCTGACAACAGCAGTGCCAGAGCCCCAGCCCTTGTCGTAGGAACTGTCAAGGACTCGGCGAGAGACGACATGAGCGGGTGCCGTCAAGCCAATGTGACGCCGGTATGGTCGGCGAGTTGCTCAACCATCTGAGCAATGGTGACGCCTTGGCGCTCCGCTCCCGCCCGTATCAGTGCGACGGCGGCGAAGAGTGCGTACCGCCAGTAGTCGTCGGCGCGCCACCAGGTCACCTCGTCGAGCAGGTCAGGCTCCAGTCCGCCTCGCACCGCTGCACTGGTGAGGATCGCATACTGGATTCTGCGGTTGTCACGGCCCCGGAATTCGCATTCAGGTAGGTAGATCTCTCGCAAGCCTTCATACGGGATCGGGTCGTTTCGTGTGGCGCCGGCGATCTCGAGAGCGTCGGCGGCGAGATCCATGAACACCTCACCCGGAAACGTGTTGTACTTCGGATGGAGATCAGCAACCGACGCTGCCAATTCGAATACGTCATCACCCGCCACAAGACCGGACAACAGCCGTCGGAGCGCTTCGTCCCGATCCTCTTCGGTTGGACCTTGCCGAGCCATGTTGTGAATCTACCGCAACCGTGACGGGCGACGGCCCGTGGTGAACCCCAAACCGGCCGTCATCGCATCGGGGTACAGCTCGGTCAAGTGAGAACTTCGCTGTTGCCCGGACCGGTCTCTGACCAACCGGCCAGAAGAGCGTCGAGTTCTCGGTCCGGACTGACGTGGCGGCTGTACAGCGGTCCACACGGGGTCCCCGACAATTCAACGGCCAACGTCACGAGGTCATCGAGGCCCCGATAGTCCCGATAATCCTCGGCAAGATGCTTGAACCCGTTCATGACCCCAACCACGCTGCGGTCCGCCGTCCTCGCAAACCGAACATCAGCCATTGCGGAGATCTCAACCTCGACAAATGCCGGCACGACCCCGAGTGCCTCCAGCACTCGCTGGAGCGCTTCCGGGAACCGCTCCCCCAACGTGGCCGCCGGTGCGAGCGGCATCAACACAGGCAACAGCGTCCGCTCGTTGACCAGCAATACCACCTGCGGTTTCCAGAACAACACGTTGGCATACCAGTTGCCGAGGATCGTTGCCGGTTCAGACACAGCAGGTAGGACCGGCCGGTTCACCCGGTCGAGGAGCTTCCTGGTCGCATGGATACTGAACACCGCCACCAGTCTCGCACCGAAGCAACACCAGAACCAGCCGACGACACCAATCGCTCTCCGGACGCAATCGAGCAGGCAACACCGCGACCCACGCGACTAGTCACACAAACCTCCTGCCATGCGCCCTTCGTGGACCGAACATATTGAATCTCCTATGTGTGTTGTTTTGTCAAGGTGCTTTCGGGTTGGGTGGACAGGACTGGGTTGGGCGACACCGTGTTGGTGGCAGGCTCCTATGAGGTCACACCGCCCTGGCGGACGGGCGGGTGGGGTCGACAGGTCAATATGAGGACAGCACCCGTATGATGCGTCAGCCGGTTACTGGGTCAGACCCCACCCAGGATCTGTTATGCGGCTCGTGGGCAGGTGTTTGAACGTTTGGCGGGCGACGTAGCGTTTCAGGCAGCGCATGATCTCGCGGGTCGACAGGCCCTCGGCTCGGCGCCTCCTGACGTAGTTGCGGGTCTCAGCGTCGACTGACATGCGGGTCAGGACGATCTGGTAGAGCGCCGCGTTGGCTTGCCGGTCCCCGCCATGATTCAACGGACCCGGCCGCTGGTCTTGCCTGATCCGGCCGGGACCGGTGACGCCACACAGGTGCGCCCATGAGCGTTCCGTATGCAACCGGTCCGGGTTGTCACCCGCCGTGACCAGCAACGTGGCTGCGGTGACGACACCGACGCCGTGACACTCGAGCAGCGACGGCGCCGTCGTGCCGATCAGTTCGTTGAGGGCATCGTCGATGGTGCGCATCTCGTCGTTGAGATCCCGGATACGACGAGCGAGACCCCGGATCACGACATACGTCGTATAGGTCACCGGGTCGGAGCCCTTGCGGGGCCGCATCGCAGCCGCCTCAGTGACGAGGCCGGTCTTGTATCGGTCCTTGAAACGGGCCCGGACCTCATCGGGGCCGCAGATGACGATCTGGCGCAGCTGGTTGAGCGTCTGATTGCGTTGATCCGTGCCGAACGGCGCGCAATCATCAACACCCGCATCTGTTCCACCGTCCCGTCACGCCGCTTCGGCGTCACCGTCGCCTCACCGGATAGGGCGGCTCTGCTGCAGCCTCAGCGTCGATCGGATCCGACTTCCCCAGCTTGCGACGCTTCTGACGATTCGGCCGATCCACCTCAACCACCTCGACACCCTCCGTGGAGGTGTCGGGCCAGGCCAACGCCATACGACCCGGTCCCCTCCACCCCAACCCTGACGACCGGACCGAACGCCGCGCAGCCAGTCCGCCAACGCCGATAGCCGGCTCGTTCACTCGGAACGACTCGATCCCCAACACGGCACCGTTCGTATCGAGTGCCGCTGCAACATGCACATCGGCATGCGTGTCCACACCACCGATCACTCCAGATACCATCGACATGGCTGCCCCTTTCTCTCGCTAATGGGCAAAGGGGTGGCACACGCCACCGGGACGGCGGACCGAGACCAACCGAACTGCTGCTAACAGTTCAACCGGACCCTCACCGCCCGACCGGGGCGTGCAACACCACCCTGATCATCGCATACACACACCCAGCCGGTTATGGGCGGTCCCTCTTCCTGCTGTCTTGGTGGCTCAGTCGAGGGTGAAGTCTCCTGACACCTGGAGCCAATCGAGACCCGGCTCCGGTCCACACGCAAACTCTGAATCGGCGATGCCTTGGGTCAGGGTGTGACGGAAGTAGAACGTCGAGTTCGAGGTCGATACATCACAGGGGTATCCACCCCATCCACGACACCCCGGTCGCCGGAGACAAACCGGTCACCCGGATCGCCGAAGTAGAACTGGCCATCGGCAATCCCTGGTTGTCAGCATGTTGCGGTAGAGAAGAACCCGCTGGATTCGGGATGAATCCGATCTCATCGATGCCGTCACCGTCCCAGTCCCCAACAACGGGTTTGTCGCCGGGGTTGCCGAACAAGAAAGATGTATTCGGCGGCACCCAATCCGCCTTCGTTCTCCCCCAACTTGTTGATGATGTAGGACCGTGCCTCCGATGGCCGATATACAACAGCCGGGTAAAAGGAGGAAGGGAAGGTCTCCCCCCTTGGGGACCTACCTACCTTCGCCCCTTCCTCCGAGGATCCCGAGCAAGTCACAAAGACACTCCTCGCCGCCAGCCAATGATTCAAGAACTCGACGACATAAGGCGGCAGGCTTCTTTCTCCCTTCCAGCAACACGGGCCAGCGGCGACGTGTCGCCGCCCCCGGGGCCGGAGTCGTACGACCGGGGGGCGCGCGCAGTTCGGCGCGCGCCCTCCCTCACAATCCACCCACGAGAAGGGAGGTCGAGCAATGGATCCATTCCCCGAAGAGACGAAAGCCGAGCAACTCACTCGAATTGCCGCAGCCATAGACATCATCGTCGAGCGCCTCAAAGCGATAGAGCGGGCCATCCGGGTCTCCTCGTGAGTGTCGCCAAGCCCCGAAAGGTGTCGACCGTTAGCGACATCGAGCCGGCCGACCGAAGAGGGCCAACCGAACCCCTCAGCCGTCTACAACCTCAACACCGACGCCTGGATCGAGAAGCCGCCGCCGCCCGAGAACGACGCCGAGAGCGAAGCCCAACTAGAACGACAAGCCCGACAAGACCGGGACTGAGGCCGCCACACTTGGCTCCGCGCGAACGGTGAACCGGTGAAATTCGTCAGACCGACCAACTCGCACACCTCCGAGCAAGCCATTGCCCAAGAGGCCGAAGAATGAAGGCCCGCCGCCGGCGGAAGGCCGCAGAGCGTCGCAAGGCCTGCGATGTGGGATTCTTCGACGATCAGACCGTCGAAGCGCCCGTACCCAGCCGAGCAAAGCTGTGCGGCGTCAAGGACTGCGGCAAGAGCCATAAGGCGTGAGCTCTGTGAGGCGCACTACAAGGCATCGAGGCGGCGGACAGACGAGAACAACTAGTTGGTTCGGCTGAGGCGTCCGCCTTGTCGAGCTGAGGGCCGCTCTCTTGCTCCACTCGTTGCTACTAGTGCGGGGGCGTGTCGATGTCCCCTCCCACCGCGCCTCGATTGCTGGTCCGGTGGGTCCCGCGTTTGAACTCCGTGTCTGACCATACGGGTATGGCCGCAAATAGGGGTACGATCCAAACCCAGTGGGTGTAGTGGTTCTTAAGGTATTCACCCCAGCGCCCCTGGAATTGCAGCCATTCGGGTTGTTCGACTTCGAACCCGGGCAACGCTGAGGAGAAGATGTTGGTGGCTCCCGGTGCCCAGGTTTGGAATCTGACGCCCCCGTCTCTGCGGAGTCGACGAGTCCAACAACGCCACCCCCTTCCGAGCCATAGTGGTGTCGGCCCGGACCTGCATAGGCGGCATGGGTAAACTTGGCTGAATAGGCAACTGGGTGTGCCGTCTACGAAATTCAGCTCGTCGGGTGTGTACCAGTAGCCACCAGCATGTCGAGACAGGTAGACCGAGTGGAGTTCAAGCGTGTCTTTCGAGACGTGCACCGTGATGTGTTCCCAGTCTCCATAGTGGCGCCCGATCTGAGTGTCCTTGGATGAATTCTCACCCGGAATGCTGCCCAAGCCCAGTCCGAGGACTTGCACCCGCGACCATCCGTGGCCGTTGAACGGGTAGAAGAACCAGTACTGCAGATCGAGATACTCCCCAACCGGAAGAATGCGAACGTTGACGACGGCCTCGGGTTGATACCCGCCTCGGAGCGCGTCTGGTATTTCGATGTAGTAGCCGGGATCACCAGACCTAAGGGGATCGTCGAGAACACCCGACGAGAGCATCGTCTCAACATCTGACATGAGTGTGTCTGCTGAGGTGGGATCACTGCCGGCTACCGCGAAGGAGAAGGATTCTGCATCTAACCATCCGTAGGTGAGGCGGGAGAGATCGAGAGTAGTGACTGGGTCGGCCATGAAGAACTGCTCACCCGGGTGGAACCGGATTTCTGGGGCGTACCGGGTGACGAGTGCTTCGACTTCTATCGGGCCTTGCTTCAAGGTGAGTTCCAGGTTGAGGGTGACCTTGTCCCGATCCACCGTGACGCCGGAGACGGATCCCGCCTCGTAGAGCGGGGTCATGAGGGCGAAGTCAACTCCATAGGAACCTGGGGGGAGATTGTCGACCTCGTAGGTGCCATCAACTGCCGATTTCGTTCGTTCTAGCAAGTCTGAGCCTGGGAGATACACGGTGATGCTGACACCAGGGATCGGTGTGCCGGTCCCTGCCGCAGTCACCACACCAGATATTGACCCCGCATTTGCCACGGCCCAGGACACAAGCTCCATGTTGACGGTGGTTGTCGCAGCGGGTTCGAGCTGAACGTTGTGCACGCCCTTGTCGACATACACGCCGTTGTTGTCGGCGAAGATGACGTCATAGACACCGGGATCGAGCCCGCTAGCCGCGTAGGTGCCATCGGTCGCCGTCGAGGTGTACTTCGGGTATGACTGTGGTGAGTCGAACATGACTTCGATGCCCGGTAGCGGCGTCCCGGTTCCTCTCTCAGTCACGACGCCAACGATTGATCCCTGGTTCGCTGTGGCCCACGAAACAAGCTGCATGTTGGCGGTTGTCGTTGCACCGGGATCCACCTGAACGCCCGGATCCGAGCCACTGACATACCCCTCGGCACCGTCTTCGAAGAACACGTCGTAGATACCCGCATCAAGGCCATCGACCGCGTAGGAGCCGTCCGCCACTGTCGTGGTCGTCCTATGGACCGAACCGGTCGCCGTGTACTCGATCACGTCAACGGCGATCTCCGACAGCGGCGTTCCGGTGGCCTTCTCTGTCACTACGCCAACGATCGATCCCTGATCAGCTGTCGGCGGCGGAGCGGGCACCGGGAACAAACCGGCCACTGGCAGCCAATCCGCCTCCCCAGCGACCCATGACTCATCGGCGTTGCCCTGGGTGTTCTCATACCGTAGGTACATCGTCGTATTCGAAGGACGGAAAAGGCCGGGCGAGTCAAACCCGTTGCCCGTCCAGTCGCCAGCGACGAATCTGTCCCCTGGATCGCCGTAGAAGAAATCGTTGTCCGCAATGCCAGTCGTCAACGTGTTGCGGTAGTAGACGAAACCCGTCGACTCACGATGCAAACCGACGGTGTCCTGCCCATTGCCGTTGAAATCGCCAATGAAGGGCTTGTCACCAGGGTTCCCGAACATGAACGAATACTCGGCGGCACCGAGCCCGCCGTCGTTCGTTCCGAGTTCGTTGATTATGTAGAACATCTGATTCGACGGACGGTAGATAGACACGGTGTCGCAGCCGTCGCCATTGAAGTCACCAGCTATCGGGACGTCACCAGGATTCCCGAAGAAGAACGACACGTCGGCGATCCCCTGCGTGTTCGAATTGCGCAGATAGACGTAACCATCGGACTGGCGGTACAGGCCTGGCGTGTCGATGGCGTCGCAATCCCAATCGCCCATGAACGGGAAATCACCAGGATTCCCGAAGTAGAACTGGCTGGCCTCCTGATCCTCCCAGTACAGATGCCAGATTCCCGTCGCCGGATCGACCAACCCATACCTGTCGCCTGTACTCGTCCGCGGCTTCACCTGATCCGCCGGCAACGAAAAGGACCGCCCCAATCAGAGCGGTCACCGAAGCGATTGCCAGTGCTCGACGCATACTGAACCCCTTGGTCGATCCACCACCCATACATCAGCCAGTGGGGAGGAGGTAGAGGCGGACGACACCTATGCGAAGTCCATGTGATCCAGAACAAACGCTATGCGCAGTAACGAGCACCGGCCCGAGCCGCCCATGTCGGCTGCGATGACCCCCTGAAATCGCACCGGATATGGACGGCCAGAGAATGGTTATGCCGACTCGTGTCAGGGTCGTTCGCCTCTTGCCTGGTTGTCGCGGTTGCGACCATCGTTTGGAGTGAGCTGGTACTGGACAGCGTTGAGGAGCCCCATCCATGCACATGCTCACCTTCCGTTCGTCGATCCCGTTTACCGTGGTCGTGTTGCTGCTGGCTGGGTGCGGCGACGCCGCTGAGGGCGACAACCAACAGCCCACCCTCACCTTTGATGGCACTCCGGCCGTCTATTCGGGTCCATCCGAACTCGAGGCTTATCCGGAGGTGCAGACGCTTCTGCTGGTGAATGACTCCAAAACCACGGTTGACTTCACCTCCGCACCCGTCAAACCAGAAGAGTTCGAAGGCGTCACCGAGCAAGAGGCTATCGAATGGGGACTCACCGAGACGAAGCCTCCGCCGTGGATCGGGAATCCCGGCCACTTTGCAATGCATGTGCAGGGTGGTGGGACGCTTGAGGGCGAAGCCAGATTCCTCGAAGGCAAGTCCTACGAATTGGGCGTGTGGAACATCCCAAACCAGACTTTCCACTTCGCCGCCTGGATCGACGCCGTCGCTGCCGACAACTAGAGGCATACCACCCGCCCATATCGGCACCTATGGGCGGGCAGAACGAGCAGGGCCGAACGCCCAGAATGCCGGTCATGGGCGGAGCGCGTGATAGCCACGGCGCTCAGCTATTCGATACTTGAAACACGGTCGCCGGGTTCGACCTCTTCATCACGATCCAGCGACTGCCTGAGGCTGCAACCCCTCGGCTAGCTGCATCAACCCGAGCGGATACCAGGGTTCGACGTGGCGGATCTTGAGCGAGCCGTCCTCTTCGACGAAGTTGAACATCTCAAAGGTCTGCTGTTCGTATCCCCCCTTTTGTATCCTCGCCGCAACGTGGTAGCCGTTGGGCCGCTCGATGATGCTAGGGCTACCGACCCTCACGTATCCGTAGCCTCCTGAACCGCCATGGCGCGTAACCCCGGCGGCTATCTCCTCGGTGGACCACCCGTCGAAATAGTCCATGTAGGTGTTGAGGGCGCTGGCGTACCGGCCGTTGACGGCAAACAAGCCCAGGGCAAGTTGTCCGTCGCCGGTGTTCCAGGCGGTCAACCAGTCGTCGATTAGAGCGTTGATCTCCTGTTCGACCTCGGCGGGTACTTCTGAACCGGAGTCCGACGAGGAGACCGACGAGGAGTCCGACGAGGAGACCGACAAGGAGCACGACGAAGTGGCGATGAGCGCCACGATTGCGAGATAGAGGAGTGTGCGCATGGAGTTCTCCCATCCTGCTCGACGGTTGTGGTCGAGCTGACACCCCAGGGAACGCACCGCAGGCGAACCCTGCGTACGACCAAACCTACCCGCCGCATCCTCCGCACGGCATCGTCTTCGCCCCATCCCACCCGCCCATATCGGCTGTGATTTCAGGTGGTCGTTGCATCACCTTCTGGCGAGAGTTGTTGTCTCGCATGGAGGTGAGCGGTGAGGAGGTTGTCGGAGTTGGAGCAGACGGAGATCTGGGATCGGTTCGAATCCGGTGAATCGTTGCGGTCGATCAGCCGCGTGTTGGGTCGGCCGCCGTCGACGATCCGGACTCATGTCGTGTCGGCGGGGTGGAAGCGGCCGGTCCCTGCTGGGGAGTGGTCGCCGAGGCGCCTGTCGTTCGCGGAGCGTGAGGAGATCTCACGTGCGATTGCTGCTGGCTCCTCGATGCGTCACATTGCGCGGTGTCTGGGTCGGTCTGCATCGACGGTGTCTCGCGAGGTCGCTGCCAATGGCGGCCGTCTGCGGTATCGGGCGTCGGTGGCGCATGTGGCGTCGCGGCATCGAGCTCGCCGGCCGAAGCCGGCGAAGCTGGTCGTCAACTTGCGTTTGCGTGAGGTGGTTGAGGCCAAGCTCGACGAGTGGTGGTCGCCGACGCAGATCTCGTCGTGGCTCGTTGACGCATACCCTGGTGACGAGGAGATGCGGGTGTCACACGAGACGATCTACCAATCATTGTTCGTCCAGGGCAGAGGCGCACTGCGTAAGGAGTTGTGGCGCTGTCTGCGCACCGGTCGGGCGGTGCGACGCCCCCAGGGCCGGCCCGCGTCGACGAAGGGCCAGATCCGTGACATGGTGATGATCTCGCAACGCCCCGCAGAGGTGGAGGACCGGGCGGTGCCGGGTCATTGGGAAGGCGACCTCATCATGGGGAAGAACCAGACGGCGATCGGGACACTCGTGGAACGCTGGTCCCGCTACGTGATGCTGTTCCCACTACCAGATGGCAAGGACGCCGAGTCGGTGCGGATTGCCCTCGAAGCTACCGTCAAGCGCCTCCCCACCCATCTGTGGGAGTCGTTGACCTGGGACCAGGGCAAAGAGATGGCCCAACACGCCCAGTTCACGGTCGATACCGGTGTCCAGGTCTACTTCTGTGACCCGAAGAGCCCATGGCAACGCGGAAGCAACGAGAACACGAACGGCCTGTTGCGTCAGTACTTCCCGAAAGGCACCGACCTCTCCGTCCACACCCAACACGATCTTGACGCCGCGGCACACTCCCTCAACGGTCGGCCTCGACAAACCCTCGAATGGATGACACCATCAGACAAACTCGCCGAAGCGTTGCAATGATCACCTGAAACCGCAGCACCTATGAGCGGCCCAAGCGCTCGGATGCGTTGACCGCGCATGAATTGGCACGTTTGTCTAGTGGCTGGCTCCGTCACGCTTTCGATATGCAATGACGGCCAGGCCGAAACCCGCAAACAACAGACCCACGACCACGAAGGTCACCGCCAACGTCCTCATTGCGTCATCGCTGCCGATCACGACACTCAACAACCACCCCCCGGTACCTGCGATGGCTACCCCCAGGCCACTCGCGACGAACCGCTCGGGACCTTCACGCTTCTTGGTGAATTCTCGCCACAGATCCATTCGTCGCCTCCGAGAATCGTTCCGCAATTCCGAGCATACGCCGATGCCCGCCGGCCGCCCATATCGGCTCAGTGTCATGATCTGGTGACGTCCGGCGGGTTGGTTCTCCATATCGGTGCCCGCTTTCGAGTGTGGCTTGTTGTGTGTTTTGCCACCCGTCGGGCGCGCCGGACCGGCCGGCGTGGCTTGATAGGAGATTGACCTCCAGGCCTGCACTGAGGCGTGCCCACCGACCGGTCCTGACAACACCCCTCACAACGGAGAGGAGTCGGGAACCATGATGGTCACCTTGGGCACGGATGCCCACAAGAGAAGCCACACAATTGTCGCGGTCGATACCGCCGGTGCCGAGATCGGGTCGCTCACCGTTGCGGCAACGACTGATGGGCACCTGCGTGCCGTGCAGTGGGCGGCCCAGTACACGAAGAGGCAGTGGGCTATTGAGGATTGCCGTGCGTTGTCTCGCAGGCTTGAAGCTGATCTGTTGGGTTTGGGTGAACGGGTGGTTCGTGTGCCGCCCAAGATGATGGCACGAGCCCGATCCACAGCACGTCAGGCTGGCAAGTCTGACCCGATCGATGCGTTGGCTGTTGGAAGAGCAGCGTTGCGTGAACCCGACTTGCCCGTGGCGCAGCTCGATGGCCCGTCACGGGAGGTTCGGCTCCTCATCGACTACCGCGAAACCCTTGTGCACCAACGCACCGGGTTCCAGAACCAGCTGAGGTGGCGACTCCACGAACTCGAACCCGGCTTCGATCCGCCTGCGGGTTCACTCAACCGGTACTGCACCCTCGACGCGATCGACGAACTCATCACAACACACGACTCGATGGTCGCGGACCTCGCCAGACGTGAAACCGCACGAATCCGGGAACTCACCGCAGAGATCAACCAGCTCGAACGCGACATCACCCGACGCGTCACCGACCTGGCCCCGACCCTGCTCGCCATACCCGGATGCGGAGCATTGACTGCCGGGAAACTCATCGGTGAAGCAGCCGACATCACCCGATTCAAGACCCGCGGACGCGTACGCCATGTGGGCAGGAGTCGCCCCCATCCCAGTCTGGTCAGCCAACCCCAACCGGTTCCGGCTCAACCGAGGAGGAAACAGGCAAACCAACGCCGCACTCCACCGCATCGCGATCACCCAAGCCCGCATCCACCCCGACGCACAAGCATTCATCAAACGACGGATCGAAACCGGATCAACCAAACGAGAAGCCCTCAGACTCCTCAAACGCAAACTCGCCAACGTCGTCTACCGAACCCTCCTCACAGACACCCAAACAACCCCACTCGCACAAGCCGCTTGACATAGGAGAAACACCTATGGGCTCTCGCTGGTTGAGTTGATGTAGTGCAGGTTGGTTCTCCCGGCTGGGGTTGGGAGTAACACATGGGTATCGGATCATCAACGGTCGTCATGGCGCGGCGGAGCGAGGAGCAGGCGTTCGAGGTTCAATTGGCTCTGGCCGGGTTCTTGACGGGCTACTCGGGCAACACCCGGTTGGCGTATCAGCAGGATCTCCGCCAGTTCGTCTCCTGGTGCTCCAACCAGGATCTTGGTCTGCTTGGCGTGCGGCGAACACACATCGAGTTGTTTGCCCGCTGGCTCGAACACCGCGGTGCGGCTCGTGCGACGATAGTGCGCAGGCTGTCCACCGTGACGGGGTTCTACCGGTACTGCGTCGAAGAGGAACTCCTCACCCACAATCCCGCAGCGAACGTGCGACGGCCCCGGCAGCGGCAGGAGTCCCCAATGAGCGGACTGGACCGCAACGAACTCGGTGCGTTCCTCGTCCAAGCCGGTCTATCCGGGACCCGGGACCACGCCCTGGCATGTCTGCTGGCATTGAATGGGCTGCGAGTCTCCGAAGCCCTCGGCACCGATGTCGACGACCTCGGACTCGAACGCGGCCACCACACACTGCGGGTGAACCGCAAAGGAGGCAAGACCGTCATCATCCCGCTCGCACCCCGAACCGCACGCACCGTGTACCTCGCTGTCGGAGAACGAAGCGAAGGACCGATCTTCGCCACCGAAACCGGTCAGCGCATGAACCGGCACCAAGCCGCACGCGTCGTACACCGGCTAGCGAAACGGGCAGGGATCGACAAGAAGATCAGTCCTCACTCGCTACGACACAGCTTCATCACCGCAGCCCTTGATGCAGGCGTCGCTCTTCGTGACGTCCAGGAAGCTGCGTCACACGCCGATCCGAGAACGACGATGCGCTACGACCGTGCCCGACGCTCACTCGACCGGCACGCCACGTACATCGTCGCCACCTTCGTCGCTGGAGCCAGCCGATGACCTAGCGCATATGTGGAATATGCATGGCGGGACCAGGCACGCATATGTGCCTGATTGATACTTGTGGTGGGTGTTGCGGCGTTTCGTAGCATCTGAGGTGCCGGCCGGTCGGCTCTCTATGTGCCTGCCACCGTTCGAGGTTGGCTTCCTGTCGAGTTGCTGACCGGTTGGTGTCCTTGCTGGGGTGTGGCTCGAAAGAGGCGAGAACACCATCGACCCGAATCAGGAGTGCCCACCTCGGTTCCACGATTGAGCCAAGGGAGGCTGTGATGACGATGATCGGGATCGATCCCCATAAGGCGACCCACACGGCGGTTGCTATTGACGACAACGAGGGAGTGCTCGCCGAGTTCGAGCTGGCTGCTTCACCAGGTCAGACTGACCGTCTGGTGGAGTGGGCCGAAGTCTTCGACGATCGTGTGTGGGCGATCGAGGCCGCGAACGGTCTTGGCCGTTTGGTTGCCCGTCAGTTGATCGCAGCGGGTGAGACGGTGTTCGATGTGCCACCGGTGTTGGCGTCCCGGGTCCGCCTGTTGGGATCGGGACGTTCACAGAAGAACGACCCGAACGATGCCCGCTCCGTTGCAGTAGCTGCGTTGCGATCCGACCGCCTCGCTCAGGTCGTGCCTGACAATGATGTGACGGTGATGCGGGTGTTGGTGAAACGACACCGAGATCTCGCCCAATCCAAGGCCAAGGCTGCGAACCGTCTTCACGCATTGTTGGCAGAGCTCACTCCGGGAGGGATCAGCGTCAAGATCAACGCTGCCAAGGCTTCTGAGCTCCTCGACAAGGTCGACATTGGAAAGAGGCCGGCTCGGCTTCGGGTTCTCGTTGCCCGAGAGATCATCGAAGACATCGTCCGACTCGACGGTGCTCTGAAGACATCCAAGAAACGGATCGCGGCTGCTGTTGACGCTGCTGGCACGACACTGACCGACGTTCCCGGGATCGGAGCGATCGGAGCGGCAACGATCATCGGCTACACCGGTGACGTCACCCGGTTCCCCACCAAAGGTCACTATGCCACCTATAACGGCACCGCCCCGATCGAAGCATCGTCTGGCAGTCGGACTCGGCACCGGTTGAACCCACGGGGAAACCGGATCATCAACCATGCCATCCACATCGCTGCCGTCACCCAGCTCCGACACGACACCAAAGGACGCGCCTACTACGACCGCAAGATCGCCGAAGGCAAAACCTCCAAAGAAGGAATCAGGGCGTTGAAGCGACGCATCTCAGACGTGGTGTATCGAAGGCTCCGCCTCGACGCTGCCGCCAACTGACAAGAGGGCCCGGGAGGACAACCAGGAACGCCTCATGAGTTCCACGCGGCCAGCCCAAATCCTGCACAGCTGACTCTTTGGATCGGTCACTCCCGAACCCTCACCACAACGCTACGACCAACCGCTCCACTCCGCCAGCGGGTCACCACACGCGCCCCAAAACACCCCCTTGACACAAAGAGGCTTCGATATGGGCGGTTGAAGCGTGTTTGGCCAATGGCGTGCGAATAGGTTCTTGTTATGACGGCACGGCGTTGGCGGGTGTCTTTTCTGTTCCGGGTTCGGTTGGGGCGCTCGGCCGGTCGGGCGGGCCGGGTGGGCTTGTGGCTACGGGTTCGTTTCTGGATTGTTTGTGAGTCGGCCGACGAGTTCGTCACCTCCCCACGACGTTCTGTCGATCGGTCCCGTGAGGCTGGTGCCGCCGCCTTGGAGCGCCGTGTAGGCGCCGGTGCCGGAGGCGATGTTCCAGACGCCGTGTTCATACAAGTCTTGGAAGATCACATCGTTTGCGATGACGAAGGTTCCGCTGCCGTCGGCGCACGTGTATGTGTCAACCCAGCGGTGGTACGCCTCGGGCCGTTGCGGTGCAGGGTTCCCAATGAACTCGGGAGTACCGGTGGAACAAATGATCCCGGCGTCGACAGCCGGTCCGGTGATCTCGAACGGCACACCGGCGCTGAGGTGTGCGGCAATGCGGACGGCGAGGCCATCAGGTGGGCCGTACACATCGGCGATTTCTGCGGGCGTGTAGGCGTCTTCGCAGGGGATACCGTTGCCGTCTGGATCGAGGTGAGCGGGTGTTTCGTGCACCGTCCAGTAGACGGTGACCTCAGCGTAGTTGAGGGCATCGGCGGCGAGTTCCTCGCAGGACAGACCGCCGCGCAGCATTCCGATTGGCGGCGCTGCCGTCGCTGCATCGCCCGAGGTTGTTGGTATCGGGGTTTGCGACTCGTCGTACACATCGGGGACCGGCGCCGACCAGATCGCGGCTTCGTAGTTATCGTCGACATTCGTTGCCCCCGCGACGGTGATACCGGTGTCGGTGGCCAGCACCGAACTTGCGTAGCCACGGCCGAGAACGTAGGACTGATTCCACAGCGTCCCGTCGGGTGATGCCCAGACGGTGATCGGCCGCTCGATGTTGTCGACCCAGCCGTCAGGCCCGACCGCCACGAAGCCGCCATCGATAGCGGTGACGGCACTGAACGATGTCGCCGCGGCCACGGCCTGGTCGGAGGCGTCGACCCGATTCCAGGATCGGCCGTCATTGGAGGTCCACACCGCGGCTTGGGCGCCACCGTCCGTTCCGACAGCTACGAACCCGTCCGAACTCGCAGCGACGTCAAGCATCGCGACTTCGTCGCCTGACACGCTTGTGAATCCGACGGCGTCCCGTTCGACACGCTCCCAGTCGACACTGTTCGTCGAGACCCAAACCGCCGCTATCGCTTCACCGGTCTCGATGAGAGCGGAACCGACCCCGACGATCAGCCCGTCAGAGCCGAGCGCAAGTGCGGATGCTCCGGGTTGGAAGGCGGGTTCAGCGTCCAAGACTGTGTCCCCGGTCCACACACGCGACCATGTCGACCCGTCGGTAGACAGCCAGAAGGCCGGAGACAGTGCGCTACCGCCACCCGACACCGGTTCACGGACGACCCCGCTGGCCACGATGCCGTATTCCGTAGCCAGGACACCCGCCAACGCACCCGTGACCGCGCCCTGTTCGAGTTGAGTCCTCGTCCAACCCGTGGCATCGGCCGACGTCCATACTGTCGGATACGGTCCCGAGACACACGGCATCTCATCGTCCGGGCAACTCATCCCAACCGCGACAAGGCCCGACTCAGCCTCCGCTATGGCATACAGGAGCACAGTCCCGGAAGTCAACGCAGGATCAGCCTCACCAAGCCGGGTCCACATCACACCATCATCCGAGACAACGATGACACCGTTCTGGCGTAGGTCGGCGCCAGGATCGAACCCAATCCCGACCAGGCCAGAGTCCGCCACGGTGACGTCAGTCAACCCAACAATCGACTCCGTCGTTTCAACACCGAGGCGTGTCCACTCAGCGACATCTCCCGCCGCGACGGTCGACGAAGCCGCAAGAGTCGACGTCGTCGCGACCGTGGCATCAACGATTGCTGACGTCGTCGACGTCGCCGCAGGAACGGTGACAATCGACCCATCGACTGCGGGATCATCATGAACACACCCAGTCGCACCAACGAACACCAACACAGTGAACAGGAATGACCGGCGCAACATTGCGCACCTCCACACACCCCTGCCCTCGACGGTTGAGAGACCCCGCGTGTTCCGTTCACCCTCCAGCGTACGCCCACCAAGCACGCGATACAGACCCAATCTCAGCTAGCCCATAGGTGCCTGATTGATGATGTGGGGGTGTTGCGGGACTATTCGGTTCCGTAGCGTTGGGGGTGTCGGCGGGTCTGGCTCTCGAAGTGCCTGGCACCGAGTTGGTGTCTTGGTAACGAATTGTCGGCCCGTCGAGCCCTCTGGTCGTGGTGTGGCTCGAAAGAGGCGAACGCCGAGGCAACGCGGACGTTTGTTGTGATCAGGAGTGCCTACTACGGCCACCTGTGTGACCCGCTGACGAGGAGGTTGATGATGGTCACGACGATTGGTATCGATCCGCACAAGGCGACCCATACAGCGGTCGCGATCGACGACGATGAGACGGTGCTCGGCGAGTTCACGATCCGGGCAGACAAGGACCAGACGACCAAGCTGCTCGAGTGGGCCGGGTCGGTGAACGGTGACGCCAGGGTGTGGGCGGTCGAAGCCGCCACCGGGTTGGGACATCTGCTGTCCCAGCAGCTCGTCGCCACTGGTGAGACGGTGATCGATGTGCCACCCGTACTCGCGTCACGGATCCGGGTGTTGTCGTCAGGCACGTCGAACAAGAACGACAACAACGACGCCCGCTCCGTGGCGATCGCCGCGTTGCGACGCGACGGCCTCGCCGAAGTACATCGAGAGGACGAAGCGGCGGTGTTGCGGATGTTGGCGAAGCGGCACCGCGAGCTCACTTCGCTGCGGACCCAGGCGGTGTGTCGCCTCCACGCGATGCTCGCCGTGTTGCGCCCGGGCGGTATGGGGCACCGGCTTTCGGCGAAACAGGCATCCCGCATGCTCGGAGGGATCCGTGGCCTCGACGCGGTCGGTGAACAACGACGCTGCATGGCGAAGACGCACCTGGTGGACATTCGACGCTTGGACCGGGACCTCGAAACGATCAAGGCCCAGATCCGCACAGCGGTCGCTGCAGCAGACACGTCGGTGACCGACATCTACGGTGTCGGACCGGTCGTCGCCGCGTTCCTGGTCGGCTACACGCCACCCATCGACCGGTTCACGACAGCGGACAAGTATGCCGCATACAACGGCACCGCCCCGATCGAAGTGTCGTCGGGAGGCAAAGTCCGGCATCGGCTGTCACGACGCGGGAACCGCACGTTGAACCACGCCATCCACAGCGCCGCCGTCACCCAGATCCGCCACCAGACACCAGGACGGATCTACTACGACCGGAAACTGGACGAAGGCAAGACGAACAAAGAAGCACTCCGGGCACTCAAGCGACGCATCTCGGATGCCGTCTACCGGCACCTCGTCGCCGACGCCCAACGCCACAAAACTAACCAGAAGATGGGTCCGGAAAGGACACCCAGGAACGTCACTGAATCCAACGTGGCCGGCCTCACATCCTGATCACCGGCTCTTCGGATAAGTCACTTCCCGGACCCGACACCAAACCTACACGCCCCCAGCCGAAGACTCCGGCCTCGATCAACGCGCCCCAAACAAACCACTTGACACAAAGAGGCTTCGATATGGGCGGGTGGCGAATCGGGTAGTGCCCTACGGCCCTACGGCCATGCACATATGCGCTGTACGGTTTTGGGTGGGTAATGGCGAGATACTGTGCTGGGCTTCTTGGCGGGGGTTCTCTTCCACCGGAGGGTCGCCTGGATACGGGCTTCGCGTAGGCGACAGGAAGGGATTGTCTGATGAGATCAAGCAGTGTTTGGCGTGTTCTGTTGGTTGTGGGGGCGTTGGCACTGCTCGCGGCTGCGGTGCCGGTTGGCGCTGCTGGTGCGAATGGTGCCCCGGTGAACGGTACGTATCCGTTGTATGCGGGTCAGGACATCTTGGTGGGTGAGTTGATCGTGTCGAACGACACGGAGAACCTGTCCGTTACGTTCAACATGACCGGTGACTACTGCATGACGGAGACGCATCTTCAGGTCGGCGACCTAGAGGAGGTGCAGACGAAGAAGGGGAATCCGATTCCCGGTCAGTTCGAGTACTCGATGGACCATGACTGTGTCTACGAGTACACGTATCCGCCGATCCCGCTCGATGGTCTGGCCGCTGGCGACCCGGTCGACATCGCTGCTCATGCATCGGTCAAGGCCCCGATCGACAGCGAGATGTGCGAGGTGTGGCAGATCGGCGACGCTGAGGACACCGATCCGGCGACGGATTTGATGTACGACTATGCGATGAGTTCAACTGGGCGGGGGCGACGTCCACGGCAGCGGGACCTGGACTCTCTGTCGTAGAGCCTGCCTTCACAGATCCGTTCATTGTCGGGACGACGCCGACGAGCGAGTTCCCGTACAACTCGAACTCCAACCGCGGCTATGCAATCGACTTCGATGTGCAGTGGGACGGCCATCTCCACTTCGGCGGCCTGTTGACCGTGTCGTGGTCGCCTGGGCAGTCGGCGGCTGAGATGAAGATGGTTTCACCCGGGTTCACGCCTGCTACGTTCTCCCAGGCGGGAGTCCGCGGTGGCCGGGATGGGCTATTTCCTCGACACCTACCCCGTTTATCAGGACACTGCGATTGCTGATTCGTTGGGTACCGGTACGCACACGATCAACTTCCAGCACACCAAGGGCGACGGAACGTTCTGGGACTACGTGCTTCTTGAACGGCCATGCGAGACAGAAGAGACTGCGTGGTCGGCTGGCACCGATTTCCCAGGCAAGAATTGGGCCACCTACTCCACATATACGATGCCTGATGCCTTCGCCGACGTGGTCTGGACGAACAAGGCTGGCACTGTCACCGGCATCCACACTGTGTTCTCCTTGTTCGCAGGAACAGCTGGCGCGGGCTACAAGGATGGCTCTGGCACGCTCGTGCAGACCACGCCCAGTGGGACCATCACCGTTGAAGCGGCCTGCGTGAAGATCGACGGTAGCGAAGTGAACTGGGGAGGCGTCGTAACCGGTAGTGATGATGCTGCCAAACCAATTGGGACTGACATCATCGGATGGGCCGAGGATGGACTCATTGACATGATCGGGAGCTGGGCTGACAACTATCCCGGCAACCCCGATCCATGCAGCGCCGCCGCTCTCAACTGGACTGGGGAGGAACAGTGAACTCGGGGGATCTGGTGGTCAAGAACTCAGAAACCAATCACGCCAGGCTGCTCTGGCGACAACAGCAGCTCCATCGCCGTCGACATCTGCTGACTCGGAAAGTTGGAGAGAGCGACTCCCGGAGCTGCATGCAACCCATGGTGGCCCCTGACTTTCGGGGGCCACCATCGTGATGCAAGTTCAATTGAGAGCGCGCCCATATCCGGCTGGGTGTGTGTGATGCGATGATGTGCGTGGTGTGGCACGCCCCGGTCGGGCGGTGAGGGTCCGGTTGAACTGTTAGCAGCAGTTCGGTTGGTCTCGGTCCGCCGTCCCGGTGGCGTGTGCCACCCCTTTGCCCAATAGCGAGAGAAAGGGGCAGCCATGTCGATGGTATCTGGAGTGATCGGTGGTGTGGACACGCACGCCGATGTGCATGTCGCAGCGGCACTCGATCAGAACGGTGCCGTGTTGGGGATCGAGTCGTTCAGGGTGAACAGAGCCGGCTATCGGCGTCTTGTGGAATGGCTCACATCCTTTGGTCCGGTGATCCGTGTTGGTGTGGAGGGGACGGGGTCGTATGGCGTTGGCCTGGCTCGACACCTCCACGACGCTGGTGTTGAGGTCGTTGAGGTGGATCGGCCGAATCGTCAGAAGCGTCGCCGGTTGGGGAAATCGGATCCGATCGACGCTGAGGCTGCAGCACGCGCCGCCCTATCCGGTGAGGCGTCGGTGACGCCGAAGCGGCGTGACGGGACGGTGGAACAGATCAGGGTGTTGATGATTGCGCGCCGTTCAGCACGCATGCAACGCAATCAGGCACTCAACCAGCTGCGCCAAATCGTGATCTGTGGCCCCGATGAGGTGCGGGCCCGTTTCAAGGATCGTTACAAGACCGGCCTTATCACTGAGGCGGCTGCGATGCGGCCCCGCAAGGGTTCCGACCCGGTGACCTATACGACCCATGTCGTGATGCGGGGTCTCGCTCGTCGTATCCGGGACCTTGATGACGAGATGCGCACCATCGACGACGCCCTCACCGAACTGATCGCAGAGACCGCTCCGTCGCTGCTTGCGTGTTACGGCGTTGGTGTCGTCACCGCAGCCACGTTGCTGGTCACCGCGGGTGACAACCCGGACCGGTTGCATACGGAACGCTCATGGGCGCACCTGTGTGGCGTTGCCCCGGTCCCGGCCGGATCAGGCAAGACCAGCGGCCGTGTCCGTTTGAGTTATGGCGGGAACCGGCACGCCAACGCGGCGCTCTACCAGATCGTCCTGACCCGCATGTCATCGGATCCCGCCACCCGCAACTACGTCAGGAGGCGCAGGGCCGAGGGCCTGTCAACCCGCGAGATCATGCGATGCCTGAAACGCTACGTCGCCCGCCAAACGTTCAAACACCTGCCACGAGCCGCATAACGACCTGGGTGGGGTCTGACCCAGTAACCGGCTGACGCGTCTTCGGATGCTGTCCTCATATTGACCTGTCGACCCCACCCACCCATCCGCCAGGGCGGTGTGACCTCATAGGAGCCTGCCACCAGATGGTGTCGCTCAACCCAGTCCTGTCCACCCAACCCGAAAGCACCTTGACAAAACCACCCACATAGGAGATTCACTATGTTCGGTCTGACGGCTCGCCCATAGGTGCCGACATGCGGGGTCGTCGCGGGACCCAAGACGGTCGCGCCTAGCATGATGCAGCGAGAGCAAGGGGAGAAGAACGGTGAAGAAGGTCCTTGTGTTTGTGTCGGTTGTTGCGGTACTTGCGACTGCCTGCTGCTCGAGCCCCAGCGAAGGTGAGGCGTTGCCGATGTCCGAGACGAGCGACTCGGCCTCATCCTCGACTTCTGCGGCTACCGGGGACTCGACTACCGAGGTCTGGCGAGCGGTGCCGTTCGATCCCCGCTCGCAGTCTCTGCGATTGCGTGGGCATCTCATGAGAGCCAAGCATTCACGTGGGGCATTCAGCCCAGTGAGGACTGGACTGTGGAAGACGAGCACGAGGCCGGAGGCTGTGGATTTGTAACGCTGGGTTTCGCAGAGGGTGTCGAAAACCGGTTGGTCTTGGTCATGCTCCCTCGCAGTTACGAAGACAACTGGGAGCCCCCCGGGTTCCACGGCGACGACGAACTCTCGGCAGAGATGTGGAACGGCGGCTATGAGGATCTCAAGTCGCTCCATTGGGTTCTGCTTGGTACTGGCTTCCCCGGTGAAGATAAGACCGGAGCTGGATGGTCTTTGCGCCTCCTACCTTGAAGCCGCCTCGGCGTCTGATTCGACGGCACCTACAACGAGGAATCGCCGCACGATGGCGTGTTGTTGGCTGAGTGGGTGCAGACAACCGAAGACGGCTACGTCGTGAGGTACCAGATTTCTCGTATCTGGTCAGGACCGGAGAAGTTGCCTACGGCCCAGTTGCCGGTCCCGATCCCGGCAGGGTGCAACGGTGCACGCTTGGACCCTCAACGTGCTGCGGCTGTTGCGGTAGTGCGGCTGGAGATGACGAACCTCACCGATGGGTTCGACGTGACATTGCCGCTGATCGTGCCGGTGGAGTCGGGGCCACGACCTGACGGCGAGGACTTCCCATGGGTAGGCAACCGGTGGGACGACGGTTGTTTCGACAGTGTCGAGTTCACTCCGTCCCCTGCGCAGGGACCGGCATGGGTGTTGCCTCCTGATGGAACGGTGCGGTCACACTCGGCCGTGTTCATCCCGACGTTTGCATCCCCGTGATCTGAACGGTGCGTACGAGTACAGCGGGTACGAGGGTGCGCACGAACGGATCGACAACCGGGACAACATCGAGTGGGTGTTCAGGCATTCGTCGGCGGCTACCTGCAACTACGAGAAGTCAACCTGCATCAGCATCCACGGCGACGAGGAGCACCGGGAACCGGCCACCGACGAATCGACTGCTAGCGCTCGACCCGTGACTCCCGAGACAGCGGATGCTGCTCAGCTCATTGCGATGGGTGACGATCGGTTCCGGGTTGCCATCGTAGGAATCCTTGCCTCGACCTCCTGTGACGAAGTTGCATCCAATTTCGAGTTCTACCTAAGCAACCTGAGCGACTACACAACAATCCTGGAGGGAGCACGTATCCTCGAACGTGCCTCCTACCTCGCTGCAGAAGACAACGATTGCGGCACCTAGCCGACGCTCCCGTGACCCTGAGATCCGAACGGCCCGCCCATAGCCGGCAATATGCTCGACTCAGCCGGCCGTTCTTCGGCCTGCAATTGCCACTCGTAGCAACCGCTGGGTGAACCCCAGGTACGAGTACTCAAGACCCCGGAATCGATATCTCCCTCACCGGACTGGATGTGCGCGACCCCCAGGACGGATGTGAGAATGGCAGATGTGTATTCGAGAAGTTCACAGGGAGAGTTCTGATGCCAACTGAGCCACCGATCGATGAATCGCTCCTTGCGGAAGCCATCGACATTGCTGAGTCGGCGGCTCAGCTGACGCTGAGATGGTTTCAAGGGTCTGGTCTTGGCGTGAGAACGAAGCAGGACGGAACGGTTGTCACCGAAGCAGACATTGCAGCCGAGGACCTGATCCGTTCGGAACTCAGGTCTTGGTTCCCTCAGCCGATGGAGTATTCGGCGAAGAACGGGGCGAGACGGCAGGCACATCGGGCCGTCGGTGGATCGTCGATCCGATCGACGGGACAATCTCGTTCGTGCGAGGGGTGCCCCTCTACAGCACGCTGTTGGCGTTGACTGACGACAACGGACCAGCGATAGGAGTGATTTGTCTGCCGGCGCTGGCCGAAACGGTGGCAGCAGGCCGTGGATTGGGTGCGTTCTTCAACGGTTCGTCATGTCATGTGTCAACCACCGACGTGCTCTCCCAGGCACCGCCGACATCGAGTGTGTTGATGGCAGATTGGTGGGTAAACGAAGCCTTGCTGTCGATCGCGTCGTCTGGGGCACAAACCCGGACGTGGGGCGATGGCTACGGCTACGCCCTCGTAGCGACCGGACGGGCTGACGCAATGATTGAGCCCCTCGTCAAACCATGGGACATAGCGCCCATGCTCACCATCCTGCCCGAGGCAGGCGGACGAATCCCCGGATGCCGGACGGCGGCCCTAGCCGCGACCAATGAGGGCGGATGGATCTCATCGAACCGGCACCTCCACCACAATCTCGTTGAGCGCCTCAACATGCCGGGCGCATAGCGACACACGGGGTGTCGGCAAGGGCTGCGTGATGCCCGATTGCTGCCGTGGCCCTATTCCAGTCCGTTTCACGGTGCTTCAGCCTTCTCGCCGAAGTGCCCTACATCCTTGTTCTCACTGGGTTTCGGCCGGGTTCTGCAATCAGCGGAAGCCAGTGAAACAGCCCACCGCCGTGTACCGGGAGCGGATCGAGCAGTTACCCGAATGGCATTCCGTAGGATGGTCCAGTAGCAGCCGATCCAGAAGCACATCTGCACAAGCTCACCGACGAGTAGCACACTCACAGCTGCGTTGCGCCTCGATCCCTCGGCCTGGAGGAACGGTGCCGGGTGGACACGAACGACACGACTACGGTGCACGATCACAGCCGACCCGTGTGAACACGGTTCGCTCTGGCCGCACTGGGCTAACGCCACCAATGCGAAGTGGTGGCAGGAACCCGAGTGCCTCGGCGGTCGGGAGATGATCCTGCGCCAGATCGACGAGGGTGTGTGGGCGGAGGTCCACCCGGACGGCGCCGACCAGGGATCGAACTCGGCGGCGAGGAACGTCCAAATTGCTCGAGCCCACACGATCGAGCATGCGTCCCACCCGCATCATGCTAGCCGACACCAAAACCGTGGCGACCGGCTGGTACACGTGCCTGGCTCCTCAAGATTGACGGCGCAGATGCCGACGTGGAGGGTATGCCGAGCGATGGAGGCGCTATGGGAGCCCGCAGCGTTCAGGAGCTGCCGGTCAGGATTCTGACGGATGACGAGCTGATCAGCGAGTACGGCCGGACCTTCGAATCAGCCGTCACCCCTCAGTCACACAATGGCTACCCGGGCCGGTGGGATGCCGGCGCCATGCGACGGAACTCCGCAGCGATGGGGAACTCCTCCTATGCGGCTACCGATCCGCCGCCCCGGAATGGATGAAACCTGCCGAGGTATAGAACCGTGTACCCAGGGTTCGCCACGTCCCATTTGGCGTTGTGGGCCCACAGAATGAAGCGCGCGAGATCCACCGAGCGTACCGCGGGCTGGAGACGCCAAAATAGGACGTCCACAACCCTGGGTAC
>CAWEEG010000001.1:0-21820 GCA_963808015.1 uncultured Actinomycetota bacterium | reverse complement strand
GATGGTCCTCACGCCTCGAGTGTTTGAAGACGAGCGAGGGTTCGTTATGAATAGCTTACAGCGATGAAGCCTTCCGGGGTGGCGACGGGCCTCGACCTTCGGTTCGTCCAGGACAATCACTCCCGTTCCTACCGAGGGGTGTTGCGAGGGCTGCACTATCAAGTGCCGCCCAATGCTCAGGGCAAGCTGGTCCGGTGTATACGAGGCTCGATTCGGGACGTTCCCGCCGTCGATGTGATGGCCGGATCACCCTCAGCAGGGGGAGTGGTTCGGTGTGGAACTCTCAGAGGACAACCACAAACAGATGTGGGTGCCTGCCGGATACGCTCACGGCTTTCTCGTTCTGTCCGAGTTCGCCGACGTCTTGTACCGGGCACCGGCCGCGGAACGCTCCCGAGTCGGAAGCTTCGGTGAGGTGGTCGGATGCGTCACTCGGAATCGAGTGGCCGGCCGGCGCCGAGATCATCTGTCGGCGAAGGATGAGACTGCTCCACTCTACGAGGATGCGACGATGATGGATGTCACTGAATGAGTACGAACGAGCGTGTGCAGCGGCTCACTGAGCTTGTCCGCAAGGAGGGAGTTGTTGCCTCCTCCCGGACTGTGGGCGGGTATTTGGCGTGGGCCGCGGGGCCGCCCCACGAAGTACGACGATACGCGGGGTGGATGAAGGCCGCCGAGGATGTGCATCCGATCGGTGTTGATCCCGAGGTCGGATTCACGGTGATCATGCCCGTATACAACACCGACCCCGCATACCTGTCGGACGTGGTCGAGTCGGTCATGGAGCAGACGCATCAGAAGTGGCAGTTGATCTTGGTCGATGACGCGTCGACCCGGGGAGACACGAAACGGATGGCCGCTCAGCTTGCTGCCCGAGACGCACGGATATCTCTGATCAGCGGGCGAGATCAACCAGGCAATTGCCGGGGCCACGAACGTGGGGATCCAGGCAGCGGCGCATCAGTGGGTTGCATTCATGGACCATGACGATCTCCTCCACCGCGACGCACTTGCTTGGTCTCGACGTGTGCAGCCGAGTCCGACCTGATCTACAGCGACGAAGACAAACTCTACCCCTCCGGTCGCCGCCACTCCCCGACATGGAACCTGCGTGGTCGAGCAGATTGCTGCTGAGCATCAACTACATCAACCATCTCACGGCCATTCGAACCGAGATACTGCGGGACGTCGGCGGTATTCGTACTGGTTTCGATGGCGCCCAGGATCACGATCTCATGCTTCGTGTGTCGCAGGCGCCCGACCTGCGTGCCACGCATATCCCCGCTGTTCTCTACCACTGGAGGATTTGGTCGGAGTCGTTCTCTCAGTCCGCCGATCCGGCCTTCGCTCGGAGCGGAGCGGGTTGGCAGCCGTTGCCGATGCGATCACGCGTCGCCAGTGGGAAGCTGACGACGCTCAGCACCGGCAGCCCGTTCAACTACCGACCCCGATTCCGAGAGCGGGTGCCTCGCCCGACGGTGAAGGTGGTCATTCCCACGAGAGATCGTGCCCGGCTTCTCCAGGTGCGTCTCGGGCGTCTTGAACCGGTACCGACGGCGTTGATGTGCACATCGTCATCGTTGACAACGGGAGGCGAAGGCTTCAGCTCTCGAGTACCTCGAGGAACTCAAGACCCGACCGACGTGACCGTCATTCGCATCGACGATGGTTTCAACTACTCCGCGTTGTGCAACGCTGGAAGCCGCGACCCGGACCAGATGCGGACTACCTCCTCATGATGAACAACGATGTCGAAGTTGTGGGACGGAAATGGCTTCAGCAGCTGACCGGATGGCTGGCTGCGGATCCTGACATATGTGTCGTTGGCTAGCCAAGCCGAAGCTCATCCCGACAATACGGGCCCAACACGGAGGCGCTTGTGCTCGGCCTGGGCGGTGTGGCCGGCCACTACGCAGATGGCCAAGACGACGCTCCCGTGCTGAACAACCATCACGACCAGGGCGTGGAGGTCACCGCCTGTCACCTGCGCCGTGCTCCTCGTTCGGTCCGAAGACTTCGCTGTCCGTTGGTGGGTTCCGAGAAGAGATGCCGTTGGTCTACCAAGATACCGATCTGTGCATGCGGCTCTCGAGAAGACGGGCGGGTCGATTCTCTACGACCCGACGTACCCCCTCAACCACGTCGGTTCCCCGGCCTCCCGCGGGCAAGCTCACAGTCCGGAGCAGACCTACGGCGTCTTCCGGTTCCAGCACCTATGGGGGGACGAGCTGAGCCTCGTGGTAACCGTAGTTCTACGGCCCTCGACTTGAGTCGAACCGACTCGAACTTCTCGCTGCGGGCACATTCCCGACGATCCCGACAGGCTCCTTCGCTGCCCGCTTTGCGCCCCGGACGAGTCAGAAGGAGGACAGATGAGAGCGAAGGGTCCCTCGCCTTGCGGAAGCGAACGACAAACGAAGGTACGAGATGAGCCGGAAGTATCTGATCACCGGTGGAGCCGGATTCATCGGATCCAACTTCGTCCGCTACGTGTTCGACCACGAGCCGGACGCTCGGGTCACCAACCTCGACGCGATGACGTATGCCGGAGTGCCGGCCACCGTCGCCGAGCTGAACGAATACTCCGGCCATTCCTTCATCGAGGGTGATATTCGCGACGCCGAGCTGGTCGACGAGATCATGCCGGGCCACGACGTCGTGGTGCACTTCGCAGCCGAGAGCCACGTCGATCGGTCGATCTCAGGGCCGTCGGTGTTCCTCGAGACCAACGTGGTCGGGACCGGGGTCATGATCGACGCGGCCTACCGGCACGGCATCGGCCGATTCCTCCATGTGTCGACCGACGAGGTGTACGGATCGATCGAGCACGGCTTCGCCCCGGAGACGCGCTCCGCTCGACCCGTCGTCGCCCTACTCGTCCTCGAAGGCCGGATCCGACCTCCTCGCCCTGCTCCTACGGCACCACCTACGGCTACGACGTCGTCGTGACCCGGTGCACCAACAACTACGGGCCGTACCAGTTCCCTGAGAAGGTCATCCCGCTGTTCGTGACGAACCTCCTCGAAGACAAGAACGTGCCGCTCTACGGAGATGGACGGAACGAACGTGACTGGCTCTACGTCGAAGACCACTGCTCGGCCATCCATCTCCTCGTTGATCAAGGATCGTCCGGCGAGGTCTACAACATTGGTGCCGACGCCCAGCTGTCGAATCTCGCGCTCACGAACCAGATCCTCGACGCCTTCGGGCTCGACGACTCGCGGATCGACCACGTTCCGGACCGACTCGGCCACGACCTTCGCTACGCCGTCGACTCGTCCAAGCTCCGCGCCCTCGGCTGGCATCCGCAGCACGACTTCGAGGAGCGGCTTCAGGACACGATCGACTGGTATCGATCCACGAGAAGACTGGTGGCGACCGCTGAAGGAGCAACGATGAAAGGGATCGTCCTCGCGGGAGGCGCAGGAACCCGGCTCTACCCGCTCACCCGGGTGGCCAGCAAACAGCTCCAGCCGGTGTACGACAAACCAATGGTCTACTACCCGCTGGCGACGCTGCTCGATGCAGGCATCCGCGACGTCCTCCTGATCTCGACGCCGCACGACATCCCGCGGTTCGAGACGCTGCTTGGCGACGGATCGCAGTGGGGTATGGACATCACCTACGCCGTCCAGCCGGAGCCCCGGGGCATCGCCCAGGCGTTCCTCATCGGCAGCACGTTCATCGACGAGCGAGGCCGTCGCTCTCATCCTCGGTGACAACATCTTCCACGGCAACATCGGCCTGGCACCGCTCGTCGAGTCGTTCACGACGGGGGCGCACATCTTCGGATACCCGGTGCGGGATCCGGAGCGCTACGGCGTCGTAGATCTCGATGCCGATGACAATGTCCGGTCCCTGGTGGAGAAGCCGTCCGAGCCGATCTCGAACCTCGCCGTGCCGGGTTTGTACCTCTACGACGATCGTGTTGTGGAGATGACCGAAGGCCTTCAGCCGTCCGGCCGCGGTGAACTCGAAATCACCGACCTCAACCAGGCCTACCTGGACCGCGGCGAGTTGGTCGCGACCAGGCTCGGCCGCGGCATCGCCTGGCTCGACAGCGGGACCCACGAGAGCCTTCTCGAAGCCTCCAACTTCATCGCAACGATCGAACACCGGCAGGGTCTCAAGATTGCGTGCCTCGAGGAGATCGCACTCCGGACGGGAGCTATCAGCTTCGCCGATTTCGAGGCGCTGGTTGAAGGAATGGCGCGATCGAGCTACCGCGAATACCTCGAGCGGGTTGTTGCGGAGCACGCATGATCGTCATCACCGGCCCGACCGGCCAGCTCGGAACTGCGTTCGGGCGCCTGCTCGAAGGCCACGAGGTGCGCAACATCACGGAAGACGAACTCGACTTCCGGTATCTCGACGAGATCCCGAAGGCCCTCGGCCGAATCCGCCCTTCGCTCGTCATCAACTGCGCCGCATACACCGCCGTCGACGCAGCCGAAGAGAATGTGGACACCGCACGGCTGGTGAACGCAACCGCGGTCGGGGCACTCGCCCGCGCGGTGTGACGATCTCGGTGCGCGGTTCGTCACCTTCTCGACGGACTACGTCTTCGACGGCACCAAGGCCGGCGGCTACGTGGAGAGCGACCAGACCAACCCGCAGAGTGTCTACGGCGTGACCAAACTCGAAGGAGAGCAGTTGGCGCTCGACAACCATCCCGACGCCCTCGTGGTGCGGACCTCCTGGCTGCTCTCGGGACACCCACCCGAACTTCGCATCGACGATGATCAAGCTCATTCGCAACGGCCCCGTCAAGGTCGTTGACGATCAGCGCGGACGTCCGACGCTTGCGGACGATCTTGCTCGTATCACGCTCGACGCCATCGACCGTGAGGCCAGCGGCCTGCTGCATCTCGCAAATGAGGGCGTCACGACCTGGTTCGGCCTCGCCCGCCAGATCGCATCGATCGCCGGCCTCGACCCCGAGCGGGTCACCCCGTGCACCACCGACGAATTCCCGCGGCCGGCTCCGCGACCGGCAGATTCCGTGCTCAATTCCGAGCGTGTGGCCGGGCTCGGCATCGAATCAATGCCTCCCTACGGGCCGGGGCTCGAAGCGGCAGTGTTGGCTCTCATGGACTCCGAGTGGACGTAATGCGTGCGTTCGTCGTCGACCCGGGGCGAGGCGACACGCCCAATCTGACGGCCGCCCTCGCGGGCCTTGCGGCAGCGGGCAACACATTCGAAGAGCTTTCGATCCCGGGAACCGGACTGCCGCGCCGTGCCGGCAAGGTCGACGAAACGCACCGCCGAACTCTTCAAGTACACGCCGGCGCCGCTCCTCGAATCGTGGAGAACCGCGCAACACCTTCTCCGTCGAACAGATCCCGGTGATGTCATCCTCGTGTCCGACCGCGGCGGAGCCGGTGGAATCCTGGCTCTCGGCGAGTCGGGGAGAGCCGGCGACGATCGCCGGCACGTGCTGGACCGTCGCAGGCGACGGGCTCTACCTCCGGCAGATGCTCGTTGCCGGAACGCCGACCGGCGTCGACGAGGACGGCCGGTCGACGATCGACTGGGAACTCGCCCAATATCGATTCTCAGATCGTGTCTTGGCGACTTCGGACGTCGCCGTTGGTCTTCTCGGTGAACTGGGAGTCGATGCCGAACTGGTGGTGAGTGCCACAGATGGGATTGAGCGATCGTCGCCCTCGGCCGCGGACGGCGTGTGGGCGCCCGGTCCGGTTTCGCGAGAGAATCGATCGGGTGACGTGATGCGGGCCGTGGCCTCCATTCCCGGCGTCGTCCTCACGGTCTCGCACGCCGACGCGGATGACGAGGTGTGGTCGGGCACCACATGGGAGGCGCTCGCCGGTGTCAGAAGCATCCTCGGCGATCGCCTGCGGCGCGGGGATCGGCCGTCGGCACCGCCGGCGTTCGTCGTCGTGGCAGACGCGCTCAATCCACCGGACGCGACGACCGCGGCATGGCGATCCGACGGAGTGCCGGTGTTGGTCGTCGGGGGGAGCGTCGCGGCGGCTCTGTGGCCCGAGGCGGCGACTTGGCGTACGTCTGACGATCTCGCAACGCTCCTCGTGGGGGAGGTGGCGGTTCCGACCGGCTCTGAGCGCCGTACCCGACCGATCGTCACCACCGGAGGACCCAGCACCCGCCGAGTGGAGCGGATCTCGGTGGGCGTGCCGGTGTTCGCCACGGTGGGCTACCTCGACGAATGTATCGAGTCGGTTCTGGCGCAAACGGTCGAAGCTCACGAGGTCCTGATCATCGACGACGGAAGCGAGTCGGCTGAGGTTGATGCTGCCCTCGAACGGTGGGCGGCGCGCCGTCCCGACCTGATCCGCATCTTGCACCAGCCGAATCGAGGCGTGTGTGTTGCACGCAACCGCCTCGTCGAGGCAATGACCGGAGATGCGTTCCTCCTCGTCGACCAGGATGATGTTCTGGACCCGGCGTTCTTCGAGCGCACCGCCGAGGCGCTCAGGCAGGATGAATCGTTGTGGGCCGTTGCCGTCTGGACCGAGTTCTTCGGCGAATACGAAGGGATCGAAGCGAAGCCGCCGTTCGATCGCCGGACCGCGATTCCAGAGAACCCGATCGTCTCGACCGCTGCGCTCGTCGACATGTCGGTGAGAGACGAAGGTGTGGCGTTTGTTCCCGACCTCGCGTTTCTGTACTGCGAGGACTGGAACTACTGGTCGCAGATCATCGCCGCCGGCGGACGGATGGGGCTCGTCCCCGAACCACTCATCCGGCACCGGGTCCACCACGTGTCAGGCGGTTTCCAACGAACCGAACGCGCCCACAAGATCGGCAGGGCGAGGGCGATTGCACCGCTGTTGGAGCCGCCGACCTCGTCGAGACCAGGACAAGAGACCTGAGACAGAGACCTGAGACACGAGACCTGAGACCCGAGACCCGAGACGGTCTCGCATCTCGCATCCCCTCTGCTGAGACTCGGTCCAGTCTTGACTCTTGGTTCTTGGCTCTTGCTACCGCGCCTGGCGAAGGCACAGAGCGTGGGACGCCGACAGCGTTCCACAGCCTTCACGAGACGAACTCGTGCCACCGGTCGACGGCACTTGCTCGGCGTGCGATCCATCGGCCGGCGCGCTCCACGGCCTCGTCGGCATGATCGATCAAGCGCTTGCTCGCCTTCGCGATCTCCGACGGGTCATCCGGGATCTCGATTGTCGTGAGGTCCCACAACCTGCCGTCACTCCGAAACACGTCGGACGTGCGGGACATCAGCGCCGGCACACCCGTCTGGTACGACTCGATCGGTGACAGCGGGTGACACTCGGACAATGTGACGTAGAGGTTGACGTCCATCGAGGCCTGGAGCGAAACGAACTCGCTCCCACGGGATCTCCCCGTGGTCGACCATTCTGCAGATGGTCCAGGTATTCGACGTCCGGGCGTGCATCACGTGCGCCGTAGCGTCGTCGAGCAACGCGACGGCGCCGAGTTGGGTCACCACGTTCTTGCGCCAGAACGGTTCTGCGAAGATCCCAATGTTGAGTCCCGGTCCAACGTCGTGTGCCTCGTACGGCGGGAGATCCGGGCGCCCGGTTTGGAACGTATGCGGCGGGGTATCCGAGGGCGGTGAACGATTCGGCGAGACCCGCCTTCACGAATCCCACATGATCCAGAACCCCGCTGCGGGCGAGCGCGAGCACCTCGTTCTGCGACGGCGGCCTCGCCGGCTTCGGCCCCGTGCTGGGCCATCGACGAGTGGAGGACCACACGGGTGCCGATGCCGGCCTGTGGGCCGCGCGGATGAACGCGCCCGACCCGGGCGGGAACCATGAACAACAACGGTGGCGACGTTGGCGGAGCGCAACCCGGCGACGATCTCGTCGCCCCACCGGTCGAGGTCGTCGCATTCGACGGTGGGTTCGCGGAAGCTGTATGCCGCGGTCCTGACACCGCGCCAGTCGGGGTGACACACGACGACCACGGCGGGGTCGCCCGGGGAGAGTTCGTCCCATGAACCGAACGACAAGCTGGGCGGCGCTCCACAGGTGGCTGCTTCGATCGGCGGCGGGGCGGAGACGAACCTCCGCTTCAGGATCTCACGCATCGATCAGGTCCTTGATCGCGTCAACGGAGCGCTGGGACGCCGACCCGTCACCGTAGGGACTCGGGGTCTCGGCGAGGCGGGCGTGGACGGCCTCGAGGTCGGTCCGCCCACCCGCCGGCAACCCGCGCGATGTCGGGACCGGGTTCGACCCGCTCGGCGAACGTCCCGATGACCTCGGGCCGTTCCGTCGACCGGCGCACGACGAGGATCGGACGTTTGTAGACGGACACCTCTTCCTGCACCCCGCCGGAGTCCGAGACGAGGAACGCCGACTCGGCACCCAACCCGAGGAACTCGCGGTAGCCGATCGGCTCCACGACCTTGATCTGATCGAGGAGGCCCCCGAGTCCGGCGTCGTCAACACGGGCAACGGCGCGACGGGTGGAGGGGGAGCAGCACGGGGTAGGGGAGCGCTGCAAGCTGCACGAGGATGGTCTCGAGGGTGTCCGCGTCGTCGACGTTCTCCGGACGGTGGAAGGTGCTGAGCACGAATCGGCCGGGTTCGACACCGAACGATGCTGCCAGCGCCCGACGTTCGTCGGCGTCCGGCATGAGTTCGCCGACCGCCTCGACAACGGTGTTGCCGGTGACGACGATTCGCTCGTCCGGGATCCCTTCGGCCAGCAGATTGGCGCGACTCGTCTCCGTTGGGGCGAGCAGGAGATCCGCGAGGTGGTCGGTGACGACCCGGTTGTGCTCCTCGGGCATTCGCCGGTCGTTGCTGCGAAGGCCGGCTTCGACATGCACGACGGGATCTCGCGAGCGTTTGCAGCGAGCGCCGCCGCCAGAACGGTGTTGGTGTCTCCCTGGACAACAACGGCAGCCGGCCGCCTCTCCTCGAACACTCTCGTCGAGTGCGGTCACCGCAAGGCCGATCTGGCGCCCGCGAGACTCGCCACCGATCTCGAGGAAGACCTCGGGCTCCGGCAGTCTGAGTTGCTCGAAGAACGAATCGGATAGGCCGGGGTCGTAGTGCTGGCCGGTGTGCACAACGACACCGTCATCGCCGAGGATCCTCGTGATATGGGCGAGTTTGACGATCTCGGGCCGGGTGCCCAAGCACCACCATGATCGGTCCGTTCGTTGCTCGGCCCATCACCTCTGTCGCTCCTCGGTCGGTACGCTTCGGCCGTCATGCTACGGGTTCTCGCAAAGACGGCACAGATGATCGTGCTCTCAATCGCCGGGTACAACGCGGTTGTTGCGCTCTGGGGATGGAAGAACCGGCCGCCGGCTCGTCCCGGTTCCGGCCGGCGCCGCCTGCGGATCGTCGTGCCTGCCCACGACGAGGAGGTCGTGATCTCGCGGGATCCTCGCAGGATCTCGCGTCGGACCCATACCCGGCAGCGGAGGTTGTCGTGCTCGCCGATCGCTGCACCGACCAGACGGCGGAAGTCGCCACCGGCAGGGGAGTGATGGCGGTGGAGCGGTCGAGCGGAGCAGGAGGCAAGGGCGCGGCGCTGTCCTGGTACCTCGACGCCTATCCCCTCGACGACGATGAGGCGCTCGTGATATTCGATGCCGACAATCGGCTGCCCGAGGGGGCGTTGGCGAGGATCTCCGACGAACTCGACGCCGGTCACGACATCGTTCAGTGTTATCTCGACGTCGAGAATCCGGATGGATCCGTGCTCGCCACCGCCTCGGCGATGTCGTATTGGGCCGGGAACCGGATGGTGCAGTTCGCACGGGACAATCTCGGATGGTCGAGCGACCTCGGTGGCACCGGGATGGCATTCACCGCGGAGGCGCTGGATCGGATCGGCGGATTTGGGACCTCGCTCACCGAGGACCAGGAGATCGGCGTGCGGGCCGCCCTTGCCGGTCTCCGTGTGGCATGGCTCCACGATGTGAGGATTCGTGACGAGAAGCCGACCGACCTGACGACCACCGTTCGGCAGCGATCCCGGTGGATGTCGGGCAAACGTGAAGTGGCGAAGCTGCATCTGCGGCCCCTGTGGTCCGCAGCGGTCGAGCGCCGGTCACTCAGCCTGTTCGACCAGGGATTCCGGCTCGTCCAACCGGGCCGTTCGTTCGTCGCGCTCCTCTCCGGAGCGCTGGCTGTGGCGGCCGTCGCGACCCGAAGCCGTCTGCTGTTCTCACCGTGGATCTGGATCACGGCCGCGGTCGGGCAGTTCCTCCAGCCGATCCCGTTCCTGCTCCGCGACGGCGTCCCTCCCCGCTACGTCCTGCGATACCCGTTCCTCGCCATCCTCGCCGCCCTCTGGATCCCCATCCGACTGGTGAGCAGCCGCGTGAACGGCGACTGGTTCCACACCCCGCACGGAGAAGTCACAAACCACCAATCTTCGCCTCTCCCACGGAGTGGAGGGGGCTGAGAGGTTTGCGGGAAGGTGCGCCTCGCGGACAGACTTCATCTCTCGCGGTTCGGGCTCTCAGGCCGCCCCCTCCCGCCCGAGCTGCGCTCGGGCACCCTCCCCCACCTCCGGCGGTGGAGGGGAGGAGAGAAGAGGTTTTCGCCTCTCACACGTCGTGCGGTGGAGGGGAGATGGGAGGTATGTCTTCGCCTCTCCCACGGAGTGGGGGAGGCGCGAGCACCGGCCGATGAGGCCGGAGCGGAGCGGAGGGGGCTGAGTGGTTGCGAGTCGCAGTCCGCGGACAGGCCTCATGGGCGCGGTTCGGGCTCCCATGCCGCCCCCTCTGCGCCCGAGCATCAGCTCGGCCGCGTCTCCCCCACCGTGACGGTGGGGGAGACGAAGAAGCGCACCGTGACGGTGGGGGAGACGAAGACACGTGCCGTGACGATGTTGGCAAGGCGAGGAGAGCCGCTAGCGGCTGTCTTCCTTCAAATACGCCACAGCACCTGGTCCCCTCACCAGGCCGTGCAGCACGCCGAGGCCGTATGACGTGTGCATGATCATGGCGGCTGCCATCACGCGGGCGATCGACTCGCGGGATCGGATCGCCACCGTGCCGACAATGGCCAGCCACGACCCGAGGCCGAGGAGGAACGGCCACCACTTCTTGGTGATGATCCCGGCCAATCCGGTGCTGGTCAGCCCGACGACGAGGATGGCGGGTGCCAACGGGCGCGGTGACGGAAGGCGACCGTTGATCCACAGCATCTCCGACTTGCCGAGCCCGTATCGGAAGTACTGATTCCACAACGATCCCGGATCCTGCCTTGGTGTGTATTCGGAGTGGATCACCGGGTCGACGACGACCGTCCGACCCGTGCGGTTCCAGCGGTGGTAGAAGTCGGCATCCTCTGCCGCGCCCGATGGGAAAGCTCGGAAACCACCGAGGTCGAGGAAGTCCTCCCGTCGGGAACGCGCCGAGGTAGACCGTGTCGACCACCTCGCGGCGGTTCGCGTGATGGAAGCGGGCCGGGCCCATGGTGAGGCGGCTGTTCATCGCCGCGGCGACGGCGCGCCCAAACGGGTTGGTGCCGACCGGGTTCATCCGACCGCCGGCCGCCGACCCGGTCTCTAGAACGGTGTTGACCGACTGGCGCACGTAGTCGGGTGCGTAGTGGGTATGGCCGTCGGCGCGAACCAAGAATGGCGCGTCGGACGCCTCGGCGGCCGCATTCAAACCGTATGACTGAAACCGGCGGCCGTTGTTGATCACAGTGATGTTCGGCGTCGTATCTGCCCAGTGTTCGAGCTTCTCTCGCGTGCCGTCGATGGAGCCACCGTCGGCGATGATCACGTCGAGGGGCCCTGCGTAGTCCTGCCCGATGAGGGATGTGAGGGTCCCGTCGATTGTCCCGACCTCGTTGAAGACCGGGAGGATGATGGTCACGGGCGGTTGTGGCATTGCTCCTGAAGGTTACCGGCACGGCGGTCACGTCGTTATCGTGCCGCATGTATGGAGCCCTCCCCGTCCCAACCGAGCGCTGCCACACGTCCGAAGATATCGGGCACCGCCGCAATGATCCTCGGAACGATGGTGAGCGCCGTTCTCGGTCTACGTCTACCAGGTGATTGCCGGGCGGATGCTGGGGACGGACGGATTCGCGCCCATCGGCGTGATGTGGACGGTGATGTTCCTCGTCTTCACGGTGCTGTTGCTGCCGGTCGAGCAGTACGTCACACGTCATCTGACGATCACCGGGGGACGAACCGCGGGAGACCGTACCGGCATCATGCTGGTGGCGGGAACTATTGCCATCGGCATCGTGCTGGGTGTTGGGTTCGTGCTGGCCACTCGCGATCGGTTCTTCGATGGAGCTGCCGTCTATGGCGTGGTGATGTTCGTCAACCTCGCAGGCCGCAGCATGCTTGCGATTGCCCGTGGGTACCTCGCCGGCCGGCGGAGGTTCCATGCATACGGCGGAGCGATTGCGATCGAGGGGGTTGCGCTCGTGATTCTCTCTCTGTTCGTGGCCGCCGTCAGCCCAACAACGCTGGCATTCGCGGATCGCGATGAGCCTTGGGCCGCTGTCGGTGCTGCTCGTCCGCCCGTTTTCCGGAGGCCATCGCAGCGAGCCGCTGCGGGAGGCAACGTCGCAAGGAATTGGATTCCTCGGTCCGCTGATCATCGCAACGGGCGCGTCGCAGCTTGTTCTGTCGGTCGGGCCGATCGTCGTGGGATTCGTCGGTGGAACGGCGGCAGCGATCAGTGTCTTCTTCATCACATTCACGCTCTTTCGTGGACCCGTCACCTCGTCGTACAACATCGTGGCCCGCGTGCTCCCCGACTTCACCGCGTTGGCGGCTCGCGGTGAGCAGCACCGGCTGAGCGCGTGGGCGGGGAAGCTGGGCTTGATCGGCGTGGCCACGATGGTGGTGTTCGGCGTATCCGGGTGGATCCTGGGGCCCACCGTTGTTGACTTCCTCTACGGCGGCGAGTTCCGACCGTCCTCCCAACTTGCCGCACTCGGTGCTGCGGGTGTGGGTGCCGCGTTGATCGCCCTGTTCCTCAACCAGATCTACATCGCTCGTGGTGAGACCGGCCGCATGGCTCTTGTTTGGGTTTCGAGCCTTCTGGTGGCCGGGGCGGTTCTGGCCGTGACCACTACTGAGCCGGTGATCAGGGTTGGGACGGCGTTTCTGGCGGGTGAAGCGACGGCCATGGTCTTGCTTGCCGGCGTTGGAACCCTCGCGCATCGGCGGGATCGGGCGTGATGTCGCTGCTCGAAAGGCGTCGTGAGATTCGGTCGACCGACGTGCGACGATGGATGGTTGTGGCGCTCGTGTTCCTGCTACCGCTGCACACCGTCTTCGTCCCGGCCGGGATCTCCTGGAAGCCCTATCTCCTCATCCTCATCGGTCTCGTGGTGTGGGACGCAGCCGACGGTGTCCGCGATCGGGCGTGGCCCTGGGACCCCCGAGCGTCCGTCGCGGTCGGTCTCCTCCTCGTAGCGACGACCGTGGGGTGGTCCGGTCTTCCGGAGGCCCGTGGGGCACGGCTGTGGCTTGCGCTCCTCGCGGGGACCCTGCTGCTTCTTGTCGTCGAGCGGTCGCTTCGAGAGTTCGGCCTCGACCGGCCGGTCATGAGAGCCATCCTCTGGTCGGCGGTCGCCATGGCAGCCACCGCAGCCGTGCTCTCGTTCGCGATTGTCGGAACGTTCGGGGCCGAAGTGATCGAGGCTATCGATGACGTTCCCGGAATCGACCGCGTCGGAAAGCCGACGTACCTGACCGAGGGTTTCGTCGCGTTGACGAACTGGCACCAGGACCCGGGCTACGCCGCGGCATGGATGAACCTGTGGGCCGCACTCGTCATTGCGGCGTGGGCCCGGGGGTGGGCGTTCAGCCGGTGGTGGCTGAACGCTGCGGTCGTAGGCGGTCTCGGCGCCGGGACGTTCATGACGTTGAGCCGTACCGGATGGCTCGGGTTCGTGGTCGCTGTGGGAGCGGCGACACTCTTCGTCCACTACCGCGACCGCATTCCGTGGCTGCACCTCCTGCGGATACTTGCGGTGGCCTTCGCCGTCGGTGTGCTCCTCGTCGGCGCGTTCTGGGTTGCGGACCGGCCCGGGGTCGGAACCGACCTTGCCGACGCCGTCGAATACCGGCTCACGCAGGGAGCCTCGCTCGGCGCACCGATCGAGGGTTTCGTCGAAGAAGGTATCGGATTGCAGGACACAAGATCAGTTGTGTGGCCCCGATACGTCAACGCCTACCAAACCCACCCGATCTCGGGCATCGGTCTCGGCGTGGGCTGGGCAACGCCCGACATGCAAGAACCGCACAACCTGGTTCTGCAACTCCTCGGCGAGACCGGCCTGCTTGGCCTGTTCGCCTTCGCCGCCGTCGCCTACGTGGTCGTTCGATGGGGTGGAGGGACGATCGGGGCAATCGCTCTCGTCGTTGTTGCGTCCACTGCGATGACCCAGACCGTTTTCTTTGAACCGACCTTATGGTTTTCCGGTGCTCTCTATCTCGGAAAAGCCGGACTCGATCGGTCAAAAGTTCGTTCAAGCGACGCCTGAAACGCGCCGATAACTACGTGATGAGGGGTCTTCGTCGCTGGACCGTGGTACTCGCGCTCGTCGGGCTGATCGTATCGGTCGCGCCCGCCGCCGGTGCCGGTGAGATCGTCATCGAAGACGAGGTCCACAGCGGGATCTACTCGAACGAGTGGTATCGCGAGGCTGACTTTGACTCTCTCGCTGCCGCTGCCGGCGGTCGTGCAACATTTGGTGGGACGTTTCACAACATCACGGAGAACGATGATCTTGTGGACTTCTCCAATACACGGCACCTTCTCAACGAAGTCTGGCTGGGCAAGGCGACTCCGTTCGCGAACGTGATCGTGGATGCGCCCGCATACCGGATCGCTCGCGGCGACTTCGACGCGAAGATCCACGAGTGGGCGTCACACGTTGAGCAGTATCTCGATCTCGGTTCAGGTCGCACCCTCATCATTGCCCCGCTTCAGGAGGCGAATGGAGACTGGGTCCCATACGGATGCGACCCGATCAACTTCGTTGACTCCTACAAGAGATTCGTTGACATCTTCCGCAGCCGCGGACTCGACGAGACGAAGGTCCGCTGGGCGTTTGCTCCAAATGGGTGGACAACGCCGGGTTGCAGATCGATCAGTGACTACTACCCCAACACCAAGCCCAGTGATGACTATGTCGACGTTCTAGCATTCTCTGGATACAACCAAGGCACCTGCCTTTCCAAATGGACGGGGTGGGCGAGTGTCGCGGAGGTCGTTGATGGTGCGATTGCCGAGCTGACAACGCTCAACCCCGACAAGCCGATCCTCGTCGCGCAGACGGCGGCCGGTCGAAGTTGCGGCGGCGATCAGGCTCAGTGGGTACGCGACCTCTTTGCCCACTTGAAGGCCAAGTCGAACGTCTTCGGTTTCGTTTGGTTCAACATCAACAAGGAGACCGATTGGCGCGTCTGGACCGGTTCGCCAGAGTGGTTCTTCTCTCCAGGGTGGCGGGACGGCACCAGATCAGCGAGCTACCAGTGGCCGCTCAGCGACTGGTTCGCTCCGGGCCCGCTCGTGATCGCCCCGCCGACGCCGCAGACTCCGCCCTGCCCGAACGGATTGTGTGATTCGGTCGGGTTGGTCGACGCGGGCGGCGAGTGGCTGTTGTGGGACGGACTGGGCGCTGGATCCGAGATGGACGGCTTCTACTTCGGCAACCCCGGTGACGTCCCGTTCATGGGGGATTGGGACGGCGATGGAGTGGCGACACCAGGCCTCTATCGGCGCTCTGACGGTTTTGTGTACCTGAGGAATTCGAATACTCAGGGAATCGCAGATACGACATTCTTCTTCGGGAATCCGGGTGACCGGCCGCTGGTTGGCGACTTCAACGGAGATGGCAAGGACACCGTCTCGATCTTCCGCGAATCCGAGGCGCGTGTGTATGTGGTCAACCGGCTGGGTGTCAACGGCGGCGGGTTGGGCGCGGCCGACTACGACTTCTACTTCGGGAACCCCGGCGACGTGCCGTTTGTCGGTGACTTCGACGGCAACAGGGTCGATTCGGTGGGCCTCTATCGCCAGTCGTCCGGCTTCGTCTACTTCCGCAACTCGCTTTCGACCGGCATAGCCCACCTGGAGTTCTTCTACGGCAACCCGGGCGACGTGATCCTTGCCGGCGACTGGGACGGCAATGGTGACGACACGGTGGCAGTCTTCCGACCCTCGGACGGCCGCGTGTATGTGAATCTCAAGAACGCACCAACGGCGGCCGACTACTACGTCTACGTGGGCTCCTACCCCAACGCCGTAACCTGGTCGCGGGGCCGCTAGGGCATGGCGGTGCGCCGACTTCTGCTCCTGCCGGCCCTGATCGTTGGGTTTGTCCTGGTACTGTCGGTGGCACCGGCTCTCGCTGGTGAGGTGACGGCCGAAGAGCAGCAGTTCGTCTACGACCTGAATGAAGCGAGACGCGATCCTGCAGCCTTCGCATCGACCCACCTGTCCGGTCCCGTGGCCACCCTTGTCGCGAGCTTCGAGGCGCGGCCACCGGTCGCTGTTGAATCTCGGCTCAGCGACGCCGCTCAAGCGCGAACAGACGACATGCTGACATATCGGTACTTCGCTCACGTGAACCCGACAACGTTACTTAACTGGCAAGATGCTCTGTCGCAGGTTGGCTACGAGGCGTGGAGTTCGGGGGAGAATATCGGTCTTGGGTACCGCACACCGATGGCAATGCTGATTGGCTTCCTGCAATCGAATTCAGGGCATCGCGAGTCGGTGATGGGTCAGGGTTCGACTGCGAGGACGTTCCGTGAAATTGGTGTCGGCAACCGCAAGAGCACCGGCGACCCGTACTACGACAACCTTTGGACCGTCATCCTCGCCCGGCCGGGGAACACGGAACCGGCGCTCACCGGCGTGGTCTACGACGATAAGAACAACAACAATCGGATGGACCTCGGTGAGGGTATTCCCGGTGTCTCGGTCAGTGCGGGATCTGCGACGGTACAGACCAACCTTGGCGGCGGGTGGTCGATCCCGATTAGCCCGGGGACGTGGGGGGTCACGGCCTCCGGTGGTGGTCTGCCGAACATCATGCGCACGTCGGCGGCGATGGGATCGCAGAACGTATGGGTCGAGTTCGAGTCGGAGCCGCTGCCCGACCTGCGGCCTGCACCGTGCGGAGTCGGGACCTGTGACTCCGTCGGCCTGGTCGATGCGGGCAGCCAGTGGTTCCTCTGGGACGGGCTGGACGTTGGTTCGGGGCTGGGCGGGTTCTACTTCGGCAATCCCGGCGACGTAGCGTTCATGGGCGACTGGGACGGCGACGGTGTCGCGACACCGGGCCTGTATCGCCGGTCCGATGGCTACGTGTACCTGCAGAACAGCAACTCGCAAGGAGTCGCAGACATCAAGTTCTACTTCGGGAATCCCGGCGACATCCCGATCGCCGGCGACTTCAACGGAGACGGCAAGGACACGGTCTCGATCTACCGGCCGTCCAACCAGACAATCTACGTCATCAACCAATTGGGATCGAACGATGCCGGACTCGGGGCCGCAGACTATTCGTTCATGTTCGGGAATCCAGGCGACCTACCGTTCGTGGGTGACTTCGACGGCAACGGTGTCGATTCAGTTGGGTTGTATCGACAGTCGACCGGTTTCGTGTACTTCCGAAACTCGCTGTCGACCGGGGTTGCGGACTTGGAGTTCTTCTACGGGAATCCGGGCGACGTGATCCTCGCCGGAGATTGGGACGGCGATGGCGACGACACGGTTGCCGTCTACCGACCGTCGGACGGTCGGGTTTACGTGAATCTGCGGAATGCGCCAACGGTGGCTGACTACTACGTCTATGTTGGGCACTATCCCAGCGCCGTCACATGGCGGCGCAACTGAGCTGAAGCCACTTCACGATGGTCGAGTCAACACCGCTCCGGCGAGCCGCGTCCGTGCTCGTTTCCCTATTGGTCGTCGCTGCGGTGCCGATTTCGGTTGTTCCTGGCGCCCAGGGGCACGATGCCGGCTCGCCGGAGATCCCTCCCCCAAGTGTCCTGGCGGACGAACCGCTCCTCGTTTCCTACGGTGATGGCTGGTTGCGCTCCTCGGCCGCGGCGGGGGAGGAATGGGTGGCGGAGACCCCCGCTCTCGGCGAATCCATTGAAGACGCGTACGATCGGCTCACCCGCGCACCCGACGTCAAGGACGTGGCATTCAACTATCTCTACGAGGCCCACGGATCACCGGACGACCCGCTCTTCGATTCTCAATGGAACCTCGCGAGAATCAATACAGCGGAGGCGTGGGACCGGGGCTACGGGTCGGGTGTCACTGTGGCGGTCCTCGACTCGGGCGTGGGAACGCTCGGCGAGGATCTCGCGTGTCACGAATACGCCGATCCGTACAACGCCATCACCGACGAGGAAGGCCTTCTCTCCGCCACGGACGACAACGGCCACGGAACCCATGTGACCGGCACCATCGCCCAGTGCACGAACAACGGCATCGGGACCGCGGGTGTCGCCCCGGGTTCCACGATCATGCCGGTCAAGGTGATGGACAACCACGCGCAAGCCACGACGCTGACGCTCTACCGGGGCATGATCTGGGCAATCGATCACGACGCCGACGTCATCAACCTCTCACTCGGCATGGACTGTCTCGACCCGTGGCCGCTGTGCTCCGATCCCATCGTCGACTACCTGGCAGATAGGGCGCTCGAAGCCGGGATCGCCGTTGTGGTCTCGAGTGGCAATGACGGCAGTTCCCGTGTGTCGTCGCCCGCAAACCATCCGTCAACCATCGCCGTTGGCGGAACGACGATCTCTGACGAGAGGGCGGAATACAGCGCCTACGGTCCCGCGCTTGATGTGATGGCACCGGGCGGTTCGAGGTTTGCAGGGATCTGGCAGGAGACGTTTGATGCTTCCGGCGTCTGGGGTTACCACTCGTGGATGGGGACGTCGATGGCGGCACCACACGTGACCGGGACCGTGGCCCTCATGAAGTCGGTGAATCCAGCGGCGACACCCGAGCGCGTGCGCGATGTGCTCGCGGCGACAGCCGTCGATCTAGGAGAACCTGGACGGGATGAAATGACCGGCTTTGGAATCATCGATGCTGCGGCGGCCGTCGAAGGAATCCGACACGTCCCAGGCGATCCCTGCCCGGCCGGCCAAACCTGCGACGGCGCCTACACGATCGATTCGTCGGGCGTCTGGTCCCTCAGAACGACGCTCCCACATGCCCCGAAAGCTGAGTTCTACTACGGCAATCCGGGGGATGTCGCGTTCTCGGGTGATTGGGACTGCGACGGTGAGCGAACCCCCGGTCTCTATCGGCAATCCGACGGTTTTGTCTACCTCAGGAATTCGAACATCGAAGGGATCGCCGATCTTGAGTTCTACTTCGGTGATCCCGGAGATGTCCCGATCGCAGGCGACTTCAACGGAGACGGTTGCGACACCGTCTCCGTGTACCGCGCCTCCGAAGGCCGCGTCTACATGATCAACCGCCTCGGCGAGGACGGCGGGGGACTCGGAGCAGCAGAGCTCGACTACTACTTCGGCGACCCAGGCGACAAGCCCTTCGCTGGGGACTTCGATGGTGATGGAATCGATACGGTGGGACTTCACCGCGAATCCACGGGCCTCGTCTATTTCCGCAACGCCCACTCCGCGGGAGTAGCCGACGCGTCGTTCGTCTTCGGCGATCCCGGCGACCGGATCCTTGCCGGTGACTGGAACGATGACACCATCGACACGATCGCGGTATACCGGCCATCCACGGAGATCCTGTACGTCAAGCTAGAGAACAGCCAAGGGGTCGCCGACTACGAATACGTGATCGGCTCCTATGCTCGGGTGGTACGAGCCGGGGATTCGTCAAGCGGCCAGCCTTGATACCCGGCTCACCAACTGTCACCAACGACTTCACGGACACGATGACTCAAGGTTTCTCTTCCGTACGCCGAAAACTCCCTATGGGTGTTTTCCCTCTGACCACCCGCGCCGCCTCCTGCGCCTGGCGGTGACTGCAGTCGCGCTCGTCGTCGCATTCACCGCAATTCCGGCCTGGGCCGACTACCCGATGCCGGCGCAACCCGACCCGCTCCCGGCACCGGCCGAGGACGGCCTGTACCCGATGATCTTCCCCGTCCAGGGCGACAACTACTTCTCCGACACGTGGGGCGCATGCCGGAGCGGTTGCAGCCGTGGGCACCTCGGCGTCGACATTCTGACCTACGGGGTCAAGGGTGTTCCGGTGGTCGCTGCCGCGGCCGGCACGATCGGCTGGGTCAGCAGCACGTGTTGCGCCATCTCGATCGAGCACGACGACGGCTGGAAGAGCTACTACATCCACCTCAACAACGACACGCCCGGTACGGACGACGGTCAGGGCTGGGGTATCGCCGACGGCCTCGTGTCGGGTTCTCACGTCGAGGCGGGACAACTCATCGGCTGGGTCGGCGACTCCGGTAACGCCGAGTACGTCAGTCCACATCTCCACTGGGAGCTGTGGGCACCGGTTGATCTCGACGCTGATAGTTGGCGGGACCGCCACCAGGCGATCAACCCGACGCCGCATGCTTCCGCAGCCGATGTTCCGCTCCCGGATTCGCGCCCGGCTCCGTCCGCGGATGGCGTCTGCGATTCGGTCGGGCTCATCGATGAGGGCGGCGAGTGGACGTTGTGGGACGGCCTCGAAATCGACGACGGCATGGACGGCTTCTTCTTCGGGAATCCCGGCGACCTTCCGTTCATGGGGGACTGGGACGGCAACGGAATCGCGACGCCGGGCCTCTACCGACAGTCAGACGGCTTTGTCTACGTGCGGAACTCGAACACCGAAGGGGTCGCCGATTCAGAGTTCTTCTTCGGGAATCCCGGCGACTGGCCGTTGGTCGGCGATTTCGACGGCGACGGCAAGGACTCGGTCTCGATCTTCCGCGAGTCCGAAGCGCGGGTGTATGTGATCAATCGGCTTGGCGAGGATGGCGGCGGCCTGGGCGCGGCTGACTTCGATTTCCTCTTCGGGAACCCGGGCGATGTTCCGTTTGTGGGCGATTTCAACGGCGACGGCATCGACACCGTCGGCTTGTATCGCCAGTCGACGGGTTTCGTGTACTTCCGAAACTCGCTGACGACCGGGGTCGCTGACTTCGAGTTCTTTTATGGGAATCCCGGCGATGTGATCATGGCCGGCGACTGGGACGGCGACGGAGACGACACCGTGGCCGTCTATCGGCCGTCCGACGGCCGGGTCTACGTGAACCTCGAGAATGCGGCGACTCCCGCCGACTACTACGTCTACGTTGGCTCCTACGAGAACGCGGTCGCGCTGGTCCGCAGCGAACCCGCGAACCCAGGGTTGTAGACGTCCTATTTGGTGTCCCCAGCCCGCGGAATGGCCGGCGATGCGAACCCAGGGTTCTCCACCCCGTATGCGGCGCCGTGAGCCCGCGGAATGGCTGGCGTTGCGAAGCGTCGGCGACGGCGGCGAAACCGACCACGTTGATGTCGAAGGTGCGCTGCTCGATCGCCCAATCGAGGTCTGGATTCTCGTCGCCCGTGCCTGCGGACACCACGACCAGGTCAACGTCACCGATGTCCCCGAGAAGAGCAGCGAACGTGTTTCGGGTGGGCCCGATCTCAGACAGTCGATGACCTGTGCCGTTGCGCGATCGCCGAGCGACGCAGCGACGGCGTTGAGCTGTTCTCCACGACGCGCCAGCACGTGCACCCGCCAGCCATCGGCATGGAGACGTCGAGCCAGCGCCTCGCCGATGCCCGACGATGCTCCGACAATCACCGCAGTTCCACTCATGTTGTCCTCTCGAGGCGGTTCACTAGCTGCTCCAGCGCGTGGAGCCCAATGCAGAAGACTCGACTCATG